>NZ_CP082347.1:0-689940 GCF_019890955.1 Pantoea dispersa | reverse complement strand
AGCCTGAGATCTTCATTCTGTGGATGAAAAGGATCGGTATCTGATTACAGTGAACATTAACACTGTTTATAGTGAACATTCTACTGTCTATAGTGAATAAAGTACTGACTATAGTGGATACTTTACTGATTATAGTGAACACGATCACCTTCTCAGCCCTTGTCGGGTGCGGCCTGCCGCGATCGGGGATCTCTTAGGATCTCTTTTAGATCTCTTTATGATCTTTCTTTAAGATCTAATCACTGTATAAGTGGATAACCCGTTGAGGCGACTGATGCTGATAAGCGTAACCTGCAGAATATTCGCTTACGTCTTTAAATTACCCTGTGAGGGTGGAAAGTGAAAATCTTCAGGCCTGCTCTGCCTCTCAATTCATTTCAGGTGAACAACTTGCTCTCATCTATTCATTTTTCATCACCTGATAGCTGGCGTAAGGTAGCTCCCATTCTGATCAACCCGATTATCTGACGGAGGCATCTTATGACTGATCATGTTATTTCACGTAATCCCACCAGCGGCGAAATCATTGCCACTTATCCCCTGCAGAGTGCAGCCGAGCTGGAAACGGCTTTACAGCAAAGCGCCAGCGCCTTTGCGCAGTGGCGTAACACAGAGATGGCACAGCGCGTGAAGGTACTGCGTCAGCTGGGTGAGCAGCTGCGCCAGCGTCAGGATCAACTGGCTACGCTCGCCACGCTGGAAATGGGTAAACCCATTGCGCAGGCGCGTGCCGAAGTCCTGAAATGCGCCAGCCTGTGTGACTGGTATGCTGAACACGGACCGGCAATGCTGGCCGATCAGCCCACGCTGGTGGAAAACCAGCAGGCCTGGCAATCGTTTCGTCCACTCGGTGTGATCCTCGCGGTGATGCCGTGGAATTTTCCTTACTGGCAGGTCCTGCGCGGCGCGGTCAGCATGCTGCTGGCGGGCAACACCTACCTGCTGAAACACGCTCCAAGCGTCATGGGCTGCGCCTGGCTGATGCAGGAACTGTTTACCGCAACCGATTTGCCGCGCGGCGCATTCAATGTAATCAACGTTGATAACGACGGTGTTTCTGCAGCCATTAAAGATCCGCGCGTCGCGGCTATCGCCGTAACCGGAAGCGTGCGTGCGGGTGGGGCTATCGCCGCTCAGGCCGGTGCGGTACTGAAAAAAACCGTGCTGGAGTTAGGCGGCGCCGATCCTTTTATCGTGCTGGCGGATGCCGATCTGGATGCGGCAGTGGCCTCAGCGGTCACAGGGCGCTACCAGAACAGCGGGCAGGTGTGTATGGCAGCCAAACGCTTCATTATTGAAGAGAGCATCGCAGAAGCGTTTGAGGCGCGTTTTAGCGCAGCCGTGCAGGCACTGAAAGTGGGCGATCCGCTGCAGGAAGAGACTTATATCGGTCCGATGGCACGCTACGATCTGCGCGATGAACTCGATCATCAGGTGCAGGAAACCCTGCAGCAGGGTGCACGTCTGGTGCTGGGCGGCCACAAGATCGAGGGCGTCGGCAACTATTATGCGCCAACCATTCTTGCCGACGTCACGCCCGCGATGACCGCTTTTCGTCAGGAGATCTTCGGGCCGGTGGCGGCGATCACCGTCGCGCGCGATGCGCAACATGCACTGCAGCTGGCGAATGACAGCGAGTTTGGCCTGAGCGCCACCGTGTGGAGCGGCAATGAAGCGCTGGCGCAGGAACTGGCAGAGCAGCTGGAAACCGGCGCGGTGTTTATCAACGGCAACGGCGCCTCAGATCCGCGCGTCGCTATCGGTGGCGTGAAAAAGAGTGGTTATGGCCGCGAACTCTCCAGCTTCGGCGTGCACGAGTTCTGTAACATCCAGACGGTGTGGAAAAACCGTCGCTAACCCGGCCGGGGCGCGCCATACTGTGCGCCCCAACTTTCGGAAGCAATCCTTGTATGCAGACGCCAGGCATTCTTATCCTTGCTGCCGGTCTCGGCAGCCGCTTTCGTCAGGCCGGCGGTACCGGACATAAACTGCTGGCGCCGTATCCTGACGATAATGGCGTGCCTCAGCCGCTGCTGAAGCTGACGCTGCAGCAGGCGCAGCGCAGCGGTTTGCCGCTTCTCCTCATTATCCGGCCGGAAGATGGCGCCATTCAACAGCTGGCACAGCAGTGCGGCGTCGCGACCTGCACTATTGCCAGCGCCGGCAGCGGTGAAAGCATTGCCGCTGGCGTGCGGGCCACCGCCCACTGGCATGGCTGGCTGATCGTACCGGGTGATATGGCGTGGGTGAGGGCGGAGGATCATCAATGCGTGGCGCAGGCGCTGCACAACGGTGCGCCGCAGGTACGGCTCAGCTGGCAAAACCAGCCGGGCCACCCGGTGGGTTTTGCCGCGCACTATGGCGCGGCGCTCGCTCAACTGCAGGGCGACAGCGGTGCCCGCGCGCTGCTTGACCCGGCTATTCTCATCACTCTGCCGGCCCATCAGGGCACGATCCGCGACGCGGATCTGCCGCGATCCGATGCAAGCCGCTGACCGGCAGCACGCCTGACTGGGTCAGTGGCTGCCGGGATTAGCGCGCACCTGCGCCACTTTTTCGCTCAGATTCTGCCACGCCGGTTGGTCAGGTGCGTAGCGCTGGCGCAGCCAGGCAGCAATATCCGCAACCTGCTTATCCGACAAACTGGCGGCAAAGCCGGGCATATAACCGAGCGCATCGGTTGCCGGTTTGTCGATACCGTGCAGCACCACCTGTAACAGATTATCCGGCGTCGCGCTGGTTATGCTGCTGCTGTTGGCCATCGATGGGCTGACGCCAAACAACTGCGGTCCGCCCTCGCTGGCGCTGTGGCAGGCCTGACAGGCGCCTTTAAACAGCCGTTCCCCCGCAGCGGTGTTCCATGCCGGTTTTGCCGCCGGCGCGGCGACAGGGCGCGCTGCCTGACCGTTGATATCCGCCAGATAGCTGGCCATGGCGCGCACGTCGGCTTCCGGCAGGGTGGCGAGATGGCTTACCACCGGTGCCATCGGTCCGGCGGCAACGCCGTGCTGCGCATCGTAACCACTGCGCAGATAGTTATACAGCGACTGCGCGGTCCACGGCTGCGGGGCTTTATTCAGCTGATTGAGCGCGGGCGCTTCCCAGCCGTCGACCCAGCCACCGGCGAGGAAATTATCCCCGCTTTTTTCCGCGCCCAGCAAATTACGGGGCGAGTGGCAGGCACCGCAGTGTCCGGCTCCGTTCACCAGATAAGCACCACGATTCCATTCGGCGCTTTTGCGGGGGTCAGGCTGATATTCGCCGCGCCCGAGGTAGAGCGCGTTCCAGCCCGCCATCAGGAAGCGCAGGTTATAGGGAAAGCGCATCTGGTTTTCTGGCGGTGCCTGCTGTACCGCCGGCTGCGACATCAGCCAGGCGTACAGCGCCTGCATATCGCCTTCGCTCAGCTGGCGAAAGCTGGTGTAAGGAAACGCCGGATAGAGATGATGACCGTCGCGGCTGATGCCCTCGCGCATGGCGCGATCGAAGGCGTTAAATGACCAGCTACCGATGCCGGTCTGTTTATCTGGCGTGATGTTGGTGGTGTACAGCGTGCCAAACGGCGTATCCATCTTCAGGCCGCCGGCATTGGTCGCGCCGCCTTCCGTGGTATGGCATACCGCGCAGTCACCGGCGGCGGCCACCTGACGGCCACGTTCCAGCATCTCTGCCGACCAGCTTCCGGCGGCCGGGGGTGTCACGGGCGCAATCGGTGCGCGCCACGGCAGCGCGTTAATCGCCACGCCAGCGGCGAGACCGAGCAATCCTGTTACGCCACCCAGCGCCCATTTTCGGCTGCGGCGGCGGGTGGTGCTGACCGGTGCGGCCAGCTGTGGCTCCGGCTGCGGATCGGGGCCGTTCAGCGCCTGACGCAGTTTGTCAGCGGTAATGGGCAATTCGCGAAAACGGATACCGGTGGCATCAAACACCGCGTTAGCGATGGCCGCGGCGCTGGGCACCGACGCGGATTCCCCCGCGCCCAGCGGCGGTTCGTGCGGGCGCGGCACCATCATCACGTCGATATCCGGCACTTCCGGAAACGTCAGGATCGGGTAGCTGCCCCATTCCTGGCTGGCGATCAGGTTGCTTTCAATCGTCACCTGTTCTTTGAGCACCCGGCTGGTGGACTGAATGACATTGCCGTGAATCTGATGTTTTACCCCTTCCGGGTTGATCATCATGCCAGCATCATGGCCTACGGTGATGCGCGTAACGGCGATCTCGCCGCTTTGCTTATCAATCGCGACATCCGCGACCCAGGCAGCCCAGGCGGCACCGAAGCCGGGAAATTTGCTGTGAATGTAGCGTGCGTAGGCAAAACCGCGTCCGCGCAAAATGCCGGGTTCGCTGGCGGTCTGCTGAATGGCGGTGCGCGGCGTCCAGTCTGCGCGCGCTGCGGTGGAGCGCATTAGCTCGGCGGCGCGATCGTCCTGAATGTAGCGCAGCCGGTACTCCACCGGATCGACGCCTGCCGCGTGGGCCAGCTCATCCATATAGGATTCATGGGCAAAGGTGTTGGGCAGGGCCGAAACGCCGCGCATCCACGAGGCGCGCACAATCGGCGCCATGTCCTCAATGGTGACGCGCAGATGGGGAAAATCGTAAGGTGGAATGGAGGTGCGATCGCCCATTTCATACGCCAGCGCCACCGGATCGACGCGGCCGGTCAGCAGCAGCGCAAGGGTGGGCGCGCCGTTTGACGGATAAGACGTAGTGAAATCATACACCTGCGGATTGCCATGCGCGTCCAGCCCGCCGTCCACCTCCATCAACTGTGCAGTGCCTTTCGGTTCCCACACGTGCTCCTGGGCGCGCGTCAGCTGTACCCGCACCGGCTGGCCCACCGCGCGCGACAACAGCGCCGCATCGGCGGCCACGTCATCGGCGCAGTTGCGACCATAGCAACCGGCGGCTTCCATGCGGTTCACTTCAATAGTCTCTTCCGGCCTCTCCAGCAGCCATGCCAGATCGGCGCGCAGCAGGTGCGGGTTCTGCGTGCCGCTCCACACCTGCAGCGAATCAGGCTGATAGTCGGCCACCGCGCAGGAAGGGCCAATCGACGCATGCAGCTGATAGGGCCAGACATAGCTGCGGGTAAAACGCTGCGCGACATTCGCCAGCGCGGCATCCACCTCACCGCTGTCATGCACCACGCGCGAAGTGCGGGGATTATCACGAATAGCCTGTTCAATATCGCGCAGGTCCGGCAGGCTGTGCTCCCACGGCTTCCAGCGCACCTGTAATGCGTCCATAGCGGCGATGGCCTGCTCCTCGCGCTCGGCCACTACGCCGACAAAATCCGCGATCTGCACCACTTTCACGATGCCTTCGAGATGCGCGATCGAGCTTTCGTCAATGCTGAGCAACGAGGTGCCGACAAAGCTGCCGGTGTCATAGCCCGCATACGGTGGACGGATGACCCGGCCGTGCAGCATACCGGGCACGCGCAGGTCATGCACCCACGTCAGTTCGCCGGTGGCTTTGGCGGGAATATCCACCCGCGCTGAGCTGGTACCAACTAAGCGATATTCACTGGCGGGCTTGAGTGTTACCTGATGATCAATCGGCACGATGCTGCGCTGCTGCTGCACCAGTTCGGCAAATGACAATTGCACCCCGCTGGGGTGCTGCAGGAAACCGCCGTCCAGCGTGATGCTCTCCAGCGGCAGCTGCCAGCGCGCGGCGGCCTGCTGTAACAGCCACTGGCGCGCCGTTGCAGCCGCTTTACGCAGTGGTACGGCAGAAATTTGCAATGTGGCGCTGGCGATGGTGGCACCCTGGTTGGGCACGCGTAGCGTATCGCCCAGTACCATTTGCACCTGATCCATGCGCAGATTGAGCTCTTCGGCGACGATTTGCGTCAGCGCGGTTTTCACCCCGGTGCCGAGATCGACATGGCCATTGAAGGCCCATACGCGGCCGGAACCGTCAATAGCCAGAAACAGTGCCCGCTCTTTGGCTTTCAGCGTCGGCGTCTGGCCTTTGGGTACCAGCCCGGGCGGCGGCTGAATCTCATCGACAATCAACAGGATGTCGCTGGCTGCCAGCAACTGCTGCTGCGTGGGGACGTTAGCCGTACTCATGATGCCGCCTCCGCCTGCTGCAGGCATAAGGTGATGGCACGCTTCACTGCGCACAGGATCTCCTGATGGGTGCCACAGCGGCACAGGTTACCGCTCAGCGCCGCACGTATCTGCCGGTCATCAGGGCAGGGCTGAGCGCGCAGCAGCGCGGCGGTGGTCATGATCATGCCGTTAAGGCAGTAACCGCATTGTGCGGCCTGCGCCTCGATAAACGCCTGCTGCACCGGGTGCAGTGCTTCGCGGTTGCCCAGCCCTTCCAGCGTGGTGATAGCGCGCTGACGCACGCCATACGCCGGGATGACGCAGGCGCGCGCGGCAAAGCCATCGATCAGCACGGTGCAGGCGCCGCATTCGCCCAGGCCGCAGCCATATTTGGGTCCGTTAAGCTGGAGTTGATTACGCAGCACCAGCAGCAGCGAGGTATCGCGATAGCTGCTGATGGGGTGAGTCGCACCGTTCACCTCAAGGGCGTAATGGCACGTGGATGCAGGTGAAACCGGTGTGGCAGTCTGATGTGCCAGCATTTTCATTATTAACCGCCTTAGCGAGGCGGCTAAGCGCCCCGGGTTAGGGCTGGCTCGTATCGTCCAGCATTTTTTTCAGCAGATAAATCAGCGCGACCCGTTCGGCGGGATTCAGCTGCCCGTAAGTCATTTCGGTGATGCGCATCGCGTTGTCTGTCGTGCTGTCAATCAGGCGGTGGCCTGCATCGGTCAGCATGACAATCACTTTGCGTTTGTCGGTGGGATCGGGACCCAGACTGACCAGATCGCGCGCCTTAAGACGCTCAACCACACCGCGAATGGTGGCCTGATCGACGGCGGTATAGCGCACTAAATCGTTCTGTGCGCTCGGACCGCGATCGCGCAGCGCACAGAGGGTAATAAATTGCACGGCGGTGATCTGTGAATCACCGACGTGTTGCTGAAAAATCGCCGCATGGCGTTGATACACCTTGCGCAACAGATGGCCAACCTGCTCGGTATAGTCATAGCGCTGGTCTGCGCGCGGATCCTGCTGATGCGACATGCCTTTATCCTTTTTCCCGGAAACTGTCAGGCAGTGTAATGCATTGTCACTGCGCTGACAGCTGTTCCCTGCGCACGATTAACGCGCGCGTGAGGCCTCCGGTGCCACCACTTCACCTTCAGCCACCACCAGCAAATCGTCCACTTTGATGTCGCAGCGGCGCAGAGCAATGTCCATATGGCACGGCGTTTTGCGCTTACCGCCCACTTCAGTGTTCGGTCCGGTCGAAAACAGGAAGTTGCCGTAAAAGGCGCGCGCGTCCATACACATGCCGTCGTTTTTGTCGTGTAACCCCATCGCCGTCCACTGCGCGCGCGGCTGCAGCCCCCAGCCGATGTGGGAAATACCGTACACTTCCGGATCGTTGAAGTAGCGCATGTAATCGCGCAGATACTCGGCTTCAAAGCCACCGTGAATGCGGGTGACAAAACCTTTCTCGATCTCCAGCGTGATGCGTTCACGCGCGTAAGATTTAAACGGCAGCAGGATGTCGCCGACGTCCAGCACCAGCACGCCTTCAGCCTGATCTTCATTCGGCCAGGTAAACAGGAAGCCGCTCGGCCAGTGATCCCAGCGGCCTGGCTCATCCGCGTAGCCATATTCCGTTACCGTGGGGTACTGGCCGAGCGGGGCACGAAAATCACTGCCAGCCGGCGATTTCACCGTCATCATGCGCGCTTTTTCCAGCACCGCCGCCGCAGCCAGCACGCGCGACTTGTCCTCTTCGTTTGGCAACATTCGTGCCAATACTTCCGGCGGCTCGACGGCCAGCAAAATTCGTGTCCCGGTTTTCAGGATTTGTTCCTGCTCCGGCGAATGCAGCAGCATCATGGTATCGACGATCAGATCCGCCGCTTCCAGCGCGCGCTGCGCGGCAATGTTGCCGGTAAGCGCGGTATCACCACAGTAGGCGGTCATGTCGTTACCCATTGCCGTCGGGTGATTAAAGGCCGGCAGCTCAACGCAGTACACCTTCGCGCCCAATCGTAGTGCAGCATCAGTGGCGGCCTGCACGGTGCGTGCATCGGAATAGTGACTTTTCAGGATGGCGACACTCTGACTGGCGTCGACTTTCGACAGCCGTAAAACCTGCTCGAACATCTGGCCTAACTGGCTCTGATTTACTGCCATAGCGGTTTCCTCTCAGGGTTAGATGTCAGACAATTTGCTGCGCAAAACTTCAGCTATTTATAGCGAACACGCTTTATGTTTTTGTTATAGACGTGTTGCGAAGAACAGTGCAAGCATTTCTTTTTGACATAAGAAAAGCCTATTTAACCTTATCAACAGGCTGTGATTAACATCATGTTATCGAGTTTTCACTGTAAATACGGTTGCTTTTAACAGTGTCATAACCTCAATAATTAAAGCGTATGCACTGTAAATTCAGCGTCGGGTTTGATCGTTTATCCGTGTGCATACCTTCAAATCAGCGTCAGTGTGAGAGGAAAATATGAGCAATATGAAACGCATCGCGGTAATCGGCGCCGGGCTGGGCGGGCTTGCCGCCGGCTCGCTGTTACAGAAAGCGGGATTTCATGTCACGGTCTATGAACAAAGCCCGGCTTTCTCCCGTCTGGGTGCCGGCATCCACATGGGGCCGAACGTGCTCAAGGTGTTTCGCCGCATGGGTATCGAACAGCAGCTGGAGGATCTGGCTTCGCATCCCGATTTCTGGTTCAGCCGCGACGGCGAGACCGGGGAGTATTTGTCACGCATTCCGCTGGGCGCTTATGCGCGCAAAGAGTACGGTGCGGCTTATGTCACGGTGCACCGGGGCGATTTGCAGGCCATGCAGATGACCAGTCTGCAGCCGGGCAGCGTCCAGTTCGGCAAGTGCCTGGGCAGCGTCGAAGACAGCGGCAGCGATGTGGTGCTGCGTTTTCAGGACGGCAGCGAAGCGCGCGCGGATATCGTGATTGGCGCGGATGGCATCAACTCAAAGCTGCGTGAACATCTGCTGGGGGTGGAAGCGCCCACTTACAGCGGCTGGGTGGCGCACCGTGCGCTAATCCGTGGCGAACAACTGCGCAAATACAACCTCAGCTTTGAAGATTGCGTGAAGTGGTGGTCTGAAGATCGTCATCTGATGGTCTATTACACCACCAAAGCGCGCGACGAATATTATTACGTCTCCGGTGTGCCGCACCCGGCGTGGGATATCAAAGGCAGCTTCGTTGAAAGCAGTCAGCAGGAGATGCTGGAAACCTTTGGTCACTACCATCCGGTGGTACAGGCGCTGATCGAGTGCAGCGAATCGGTCACCAAATGGCCGCTGCTCAACCGCCAGCCGCTGCCGGTATGGAGCGAAGGGCGCATTGTGCTGCTGGGTGATGCCTGCCATCCGATGAAACCGCACATGGCGCAGGGCGCTGCGATGGCCATCGAAGATGCCGCCATGCTGTCGCGCTGCCTGACGGAAACCGGTCTTGATGATTATCGCACCGCATTCCGCCTGTATGAAGCCAACCGCAAAGAACGCGCGTCGCGCGTGCAGGCCGTCTCTAACGCCAATACTTTCCTGCGCACCCAGGAAGATCCGGCCTGGGTGTACGGCTACGACGTGTTTGCCGCGCCGCTGAAAAGCGAGGTGACCTCATGAGCCGTTTTATGCACGGCGGGCAGGTACAGGCCAACGGCATTCGCCAGCACTATCTGCGCTACGGCGGCAGCGGGCCCGCGCTGATCCTCGTACCGGGCATCACCAGCCCGGCGATCACCTGGGGTTTTGTGGCGGAAGTTTTTGCGCAGCATTTTGATACCTGGGTACTGGATGTGCGCGGTCGCGGGCTCTCCAGCAGTGGTGAAGGGCTGGATTACGGCATGGAGAGCTGCGCCGATGACATCAACGCCTTCGCGGATGCGCTGGGGCTGACGCGCTATCACCTGGTTGGCCATTCGATGGGCGCGCGCTTCATCATGCGTGCGGCGGTGAAACAGCCAGCCGGCGTGCTGTCGCTGTCGCTGATCGATCCGCCGGTTTCCGGTCCGGGCCGGCGTCTCTATCCGGGACAGTGGCCATGGTATGAGGATTCCATTCGCGACGCGCAGCGCGGCATGGATGCTGAAGCCATGAAGCAATACTGCCCGGCCTGGAGCGATGACCAGCGTCAGCTGCGCGCCGAGTGGCTGCATACCTGCTATACGCCGGCCATCCGTCGCGCCTACGACGATTTTCACCAGCTCGATATCCATCAATATTTCCCTCAGCTGCCGGCAAAAACCCTGCTGATGGTGGCAGGCAAGGGCGGCGTCATTCAGGCGGAAGATGAAGCCGAAATCCGCGAGCTGCTGCCGACCATCGAGATCAGCCGGGTAGCCGGCGCTGGTCACATGATCCCGTGGGATGATTTTCACGGTTTCTTCAACGCCTTTGGTACCTTCCTTGGCCCCTCACTGACTCCGGAGACGCAGCCATGACGCGTTCGTATCGTATCGGCCAGATTGTGCCGAGTTCCAACATCACCATGGAAACCGAAATTCCCGCCATGCTGCAGGCGCGCCAGCTGATTCGCCCGGAGCGGTTTACCTTCCACTCCAGCCGTATGCGCATGAAGCATGTCAATAAAGATGAACTGGCGGCGATGGATAAAGAGTCCGACCGCTGTGCGCTGGAGCTGTCCGACGCGCGCGTTGACGTGCTCGGCTATGCCTGTCTGGTAGCGATCATGGCGATGGGCCCGGGCTATCATCGCCAGTCGCAGCAGCGCCTGACGCAGGTCACGCGCGACAACGAGGCGCTGGCACCGGTGATCACCAGTGCCGGCGCGCTGGTCGATGCGCTGCATATTATGGGCGCGAAGAAGATCGCGCTGGTGGCGCCCTACATGAAGCCGCTGACCGAGCTGGTGGTGGATTACATCCAGCGCGAAGGGATTGAGGTAAAGCAGTGGCGCGCGCTGGAAATTGCCGATAACCTCGCCGTCGCCCGCCACGACCCGGCCAATTTACCTGGCATCGTGGCGGACATGACGCTGACGGATATTGATGTGGTGGTGCTGTCGGCCTGTGTGCAGATGCCATCGCTGCCGGCGGTGGCAAAAGTGGAGGCGCAGACCGGCAAGCCGGTAATTACGGCCGCCATTGCCACCACGTACGCACTGCTGAAGGCGCTGGAGCTGGAGCCGGTGGTGCCGGGTGCGGGCGCACTGCTGTCCGGTGCGTGGTAAGGAGAAAGCATGAGCCAGAGTGTCAGTGATAACTACGCCGGTGTCTGGGGCAACCGCATCGGTTTTGGTCAGCGTCCGGCGCTGCTGATGATCGACTTTCTGCAGGGCTACACCACGCCGGGCGCCGCGCTATTTGCCCCTGGCGTGGTAGAGGCGGTGGCCGCTGCACAGGGCCTGCTGGCGGCGGCGCGCCAGTGCGCGATTCCGGTGATCCATACGCAGATTCGCTATCACCCGCAGCATCAGCAGGACGGCGGGATCTGGGTGCAGAAAGCCCCGGTGATGCGTGACATGGTGGAGGGCAATCCGCTCGCCGCGTTTTGTCCGGCGGTGCAGCCGCTTGCCGCAGAAGTGGTGATCACCAAACAGTATGCCAGCGCGTTTTTTGGCACGTCTCTGGCATCGATGCTGGTGGCGCAGGGCATTGATACGCTGCTGATCGCCGGCTGCTCTACCAGCGGCTGCATCCGCGCCAGCGCAGTGGATGCGTTGCAATACGGTTTTCGCGCCATGGTGGTCCGCGAATGCGTGGGCGATCGCCATGATGCGCCGCATCAGGCCAATTTATTTGATATCGACAGTAAATATGGCGACGTGGTAAGTAAAGCCGCGGCGCTGGAGTATCTCGGGAAGTTCAGCGCCCGTTAAGGGCGCGATTCACCTGCACGGAGTGCGCACAAACAGTCCGTTTCGGCTGCGGCTGAGACGCATAACAACATCTCCCCGACGACGGGGTTATTGCGCCCGGAGAACACCATGACTGACGTTTCAACCCGTCCTGCTGCGCTGGCAGCCGAAGACACCGCTTCGATTTATCGCAAAATCACCTGGAAGCTGATTCCGTTTCTCTGCCTGTGTTATCTCGCGGCCTATCTTGATCGCATCAATATCGGCCTGGCTAAGCTACAGATGGCGAGCGATCTGGCGCTAAGCGAGACCGCGTTTGGTCTGGGTGCCGGGCTGTTTTTTGTCGGCTATATCCTGTTTGAAGTGCCGAGCAACCTGATCCTGCAGCGGGTCGGCGCAAAGATCTGGATCGCGCGCATTATGATTACCTGGGGCCTGCTCTCGACCGCCACGCTGCTGGTGCAAACGCCGACCCAGTTCTACATCATCCGCTTTTTCCTCGGCGCGGCCGAAGCCGGTTTTCTGCCTGGCGTGCTGTTCTATCTCACCAAATGGTTTCCCTCGTGGCGCCGCAGCCGCATCATTGCGCTGTTTATGATTGGCCTGCCGCTCTCCAGCCTGATTGGCGGACCGCTTTCCGGCTGGATCATGGGGCATTTTCATGAGGTTTACGGCATGCGCGGCTGGCAGTGGCTGTTTCTGCTGGAAGGCCTGCCCAGCGTGTTACTGGGTGTGCTGACGTTCTGGCTGCTGCCGAACAGCGTCGAGAGCGCCAGCTGGCTCAGCAGCAGTGAGAAGCAGGCGGTGCTGCGCGAACTGGCGCGCGACGAAGGTGACGCCAAAGGGCTGAAACACAGCCTGCGCGATGGTCTGCTGAATATTCGCGTGGTGATGCTCGGCGGCATCGATTTCTCGATTCTGCTCAGCGCTTACGCCATGGGTTTCTGGATGCCGACCTTTATCAAGAATGCCGGCACCACCGATATCACCACCATTGGCTATCTGACGGCGATCCCCAGCCTGGCGGCGTTGATTGGCATGCTGGCGATCGGTGCCAGCTCAGACCGCCTGCGTGAACGCCGCTGGCACATCATTGTTCCGTTTATTATTGGCGCGGCGGCGATGGGCACCAGCACCTTCTTTGCTCACAACGTGGCGATGACCGTGCTGCTGTTCTCCATTGCACAGGCGATGATTATCGGGGCGGTGCCGGTGTTTTTCAGTCTGCCCGCTACGTTCCTGAAAGGCACGGCAGCGGCAGCGGGTTTTGCTCTGGCCTGTTCGATCGCCAATATCGCCGGACTGGTGAGTAATTCCGTGATGGGCGTGGCGCTGGACCTCACCGGCAGCAGCAACGGCGCGCTGTGGTTCTTCGCCGTGTGTCTGCTGCTCAGCTCGCTGTTAGTGGTCGCGCTGCCAGCGAAGCTGGTGAACCGGTAGCGAATACCTTACCTATTTGAACGATCGCTGATGGATTGCCATTGATGGCGTAATGCCGAATAGTTCCGAAACTGCAATGCGCACAAATTCGTAGCGGCGCGATTCATCGCGCAATAAATTGCGCCGCTACGATAAGTGCAATCATTTATGTACAAATTCAAAGATAACTGACAAGGATTACGCCATTCATGGCGACCGCCTCACAGCCGCAGAATGCAGCTCCACACCCCGCCAGACCGTCACGTCCATCCGCACCCAATCCTTCTCGCTAATCGGTTATCCATAAGGTAAAAATCTTGTGGGATAGCTCAAACTATCAGCTAAAGGTATTATAAAGGTATCTATTCTGGTGCTAGATTGGTTCTACCAACACCGGGGAGTCTATTTCGATGAAAACTACAATTCCAAAGCTGTCGTTCATGATGTTCTTAGAGTGGTTTATCTGGGGGGCATGGTTCGTGCCGCTGTGGGCGTTTCTCAGCAAAAACGGCTTTTCGCCGGTTGAGATCGCCTGGTGCTACGCCTGTACCTCCATCGCTGCCATCCTGTCACCGATTCTGGTCGGCTCGCTGGCTGACCGTTTCTTCCAGGCACAGAAAGTGTTATCGCTGCTGACCATCGCCGGCGCGATTCTGATGTTCTTTGCCGCACAGCAGACGCACTTCAGCAGCTTCTTTCCGCTGCTGCTGCTGTATGCGCTCACCTATATGCCGACCATTGCGCTGACCAACAGTATTGCGTTTTCCCACGTCGGTGACGTGGAGCGCGACTATCCGCGCATCCGCGTGATGGGCACTATCGGCTGGATTGCCTCCGGCATCGCCTGCGGTTTTCTGCCGCCGCTGCTCGGCTTTGGCGATATCTCCGCCAGCAATGTACCGTTGCTGATCACCGCGGCCAGTTCGCTGCTGCTTGGCCTGTTCGCCCTGACCCTGCCAGCCACCGAACCCAAAAGCACCGGCAAGTTCAGCCTGCGCGTGGCGCTCGGCCTCGACGCACTGCATCTGCTGAAAGATCGCAGCTTCCTCGTATTTTTCGTCTGTTCATTCCTGTTCAGTATGCCGCTGGCGTTCTACTACATCTTCGCTGAGGGATATCTGACCGAAGTCGGTCTGCCACACGCCACCGGCTGGATGACACTCGGCCAGGTATCAGAAATCTTCTTCCTGCTGGCGCTGCCGTTCTTCATCAAACGCTTTGGCATCGGCAAAGTGCTGCTGCTCGGCCTGGTGACCGCCGCGCTGCGCTACGTGTTCTTTGTGTTCGGCGGCGATCAAAACCTGCTGACCTTCGGCCTGCTGTTTATGGGCATTCTGCTGCACGGCGTCAGCTACGACTTCTACTTCATCACCGCCTACATTTATGTGGATAAGAAAGCGCCGGTGGCGATGCGTAACGCTGCGCAGGGCCTGATCACCCTGGCCTGTCAGGGCATCGGCAGCCTGCTGGGTTACCGCCTCGGCGGCTATCTGATGCAGGAGATGTTCGCGTATGACCAGCCGCGCAACGGCCAGACATTCAACTGGGCGGGGATGTGGATGTTTGGCAGCGTGATGATTGTCATCATCACCATCGCCTTTATCGTCCTGTTCCGCGACGGCAAAAAACGCAGTGATGAATTAACCGCTTTTGAACACTCAGCAACCGCTGACAGCCATAAATAAGAGATGTAACCATGACGATGACACACCAGGAAAAACGGATTTTGGGCGCATTTTACGGCCAGGCATTGGGCGATGCGATGGGCATGCCATCGGAACTGTGGCCGCGCAGCCGCGTGAAACAGCACTTCGGCTGGATCGATCGCTTCCTGCCCGGCCCGGCAGAAAACAATGCCGCCTGCTACTTTGGCCGGGCGGCTTTCACTGACGACACCTCAATGGCGCTGGCGCTGGCCGATGCCATTATCAGCCACGACGGCGAAATTAATGCGGAAACCATCGGCGCCAATATTCTGCGCTGGGCGGAAGCGTTTGATGCCTTTAACAAAAATGTGCTTGGGCCGACCTCCAAAATCGCGCTTAACGCGCTGAAAAACGGTACGCCGGTGGCGCAGCTGGAAAATAACGGCCTGACCAACGGCGCGGCGATGCGCGTCTCGCCGCTGGGCTGTCTGCTGCCGGCGCGTGACCTGCCGGCTTTTATTGATGCTGTCGCGCTGGCCTCCAGTCCGACGCACAAATCCGACGTGGCGATTGCCGGTGCCACCGCGATCGCCTGGGCAATCTCCCGCGCGATTGACGGTAGCGACTGGGCAACGATTCGTGACGAACTGCCGGCGATTGCCCGCGCGGCACAGGAGCGGCGCGTCACCACTTTCAGTGCGGCGATGGCGGCCCGCATCGAACTGGCGTTGCAGGTGGTGGCGCAGGGCAGGGGCACCGAGTCGACCATGCAGCAGATCTACGATCTGGTCGGTACCGGCACCAGCACCATTGAATCGGTACCAGCAGCGATCGCTATGGTTGAACTGGCAGCCACCGATCCCAACCGCTGCGCTATTCTGTGCGCCAATCTCGGCGGCGATACGGACACCATCGGCGCGATGGCGGTTGCCATTTGCGGCGCGCTGCACGGTATCGACGCGATCGATGCGCAGCTAAAAGCGGAGCTGGATGCCGCTAACGCGCTGGATTTCACCCATTACAGCCGTGCGTTTGTCCGTTTCCGCCAGCAGCGCGAGGCCGCCTATGCTGACGCCTGACGATCTGTCCCGACTGGCGGGCCGGTTGCCGGTGTGCGTGGTGGGGGCGGCGGTAGTGGATGTGATTGCCGATGCCTGGACGTTGCCGTATCGCGGCAGCGACATCGAACTGCATCAGCAGGGCGTGAACGTTGGCGGCTGTGCGCTCAACGTCGCCATTGCGCTGCATCGTCTCGGCATTCCTTCTATCAACGCGCTGCCGCTGGGGAACGGTATCTGGGCCAGTATCGTGCGACAGAAGCTGGCGGAATACGGTGTGCAGAGCGTACTGGAAAATGCGCACGGTGATAATGGCTGGTGTCTGGCGCTGGTCGAGCCGGATGGCGAGCGCACCTTTCTTTCCGTCAGTGGCGTGGAAAACCAGTGGGACGCCGCGCTGTTGCGCACATTGCCGCAGCCGGCGCAGCGCTGGATCTATCTCTCCGGTTATCAGCTCACCAGCAAAAGCGGCGAAGTGCTGATCGACTGGCTGGAGCAGCAGGCACAGCCGTATCAGCTGCTGGTGGATTTTGGCCCGCGGCTGGCGGACATCGGCGAGGCGCAGTTTGCGCGTATCATGGCGTTGCAGCCACTGATTACAGTGAACAGGCAGGAAGCGGAGCTGCTGTGGCATGAGCGTCTGCGCGAGTCTGAACCTTTCGACGCCCATCAGCTGATGGCGCGCTGGCAGCAGCAGTTTGGCGGCGCAATGGTGTTAAGGCTGGACAGCGAAGGTGCCGGATACATCGACGCTGAGGCGCAGGGCTGGGTGCCCGCACTGGCGACAACGGTGGTCGATACTATCGGCGCGGGCGACAGCCATGCTGGCGGATTACTGGCAGGATTAGCGTCCGGCTGGTCACTGGCGGAGAGCGTTGCGCTGGGCAACGCAGTGGCGTCGTATGTGGTTTCCCGGCGCGGTGGCGACTGTGCGCCTGATCGCGCCACACTGCGCGCTTACTGGCATCAACGCCTTACTCAGCAATAAACACGTACATATCGCTGCGGCAGTAGCTGATGCTGTACTCCAGCGGATTGCCCTGTGCGTCGAGTGCCAGCTGCTTAATCACCAGCACCGGCACATTGGCGGGCAGGGCAATTTGCTGCTGCAGGGCTTCGTCCGGCATACGCGCGCTGACCCGGCTCTGGGATTTCACCGGCAGGATCTGCTGGCGATGAAAATAGTCATACAGCGAAATACCAATCTCATCGGCATCGGCAATGTAGCGCGCCGGCACCCATGACTCTTCAACCGAGACCGCCTGGCGGTCAACATAGCGAATACGTTTCAGCAGATAGACATCGCTGCCCGTGCTCAGCCCCAGCTTCTCGGCGATCTCTGCGCTGCAGGCAATTTTGCTTTTATTGATCCACACGGTGTCCGGCGTTTTACCGCGCAGCACCGCCTGCTGCGACAATCCTTTTGGTTCTTTGAGTGAATATTCAAACTGGCTGCAGATCTGCGTGCCGTAGCCGCGGGAACGAAACACGACGCCCTCTTTTTCCAGCTCGTCCATGGCTTTACGCACGGTGATGCGTGAGATGTTCAGCGACTGGCTAAACTCGCGCTCGCCCGGCAGGATCTCCTCGTGCACCAGCGTGCCATCGCGCACCGCATCTTTAATCGCACTGGCAAAGCGTTTATACAGCGGCGTGCGGCTCTCTATCGCCAGCGTGGTGGTCAACCGCGCCAACAGCGCATTGTGGTCAGTCATAGCGGGCAGGGCACTCACTCGGGTCAGCGGCAGGAACCGCTATAATACTGAATTTTAATGCGGCGCGCAGCCAGCGTCGTGTGACGGTGCGGGTGCTATGCTGCCTGAAGGCTTGGTGGTTCGCTTGTTTATTTCCGGAGACATTATGTTAATCGCTCAGATTTCAGACATTCATGCCGCACCGGACAATGATCACCTGCTGCGCCTGGCGCGCGCGCTGGCGTGGCTCACTCATGTGCAACCGGATGCGCTGGTATTAACAGGCGATCTTGTTGATGGCGAGTGGCGGCAGGGTTACTGGCAGATAGCTGAGCAACTGCGCCAGCAGCATTACCCTGCATTTATATTGCCGGGCAACGCCGATGATCGACGACTCATGCAAACGACATGGCATGAAAATCACTGGGCGAAAAACACCCCGGCAGACGCGCTGCATTTTGTTCAGGATATGGGCGGTTTGCGTATGCTGGGGCTGGACTCCACGGTGAATAAACAGAATTTTGGCAGCGTCGGGGAGCATCTGGAATGGCTGGAAAGACAACTCAGCAATACGCCTGCGCTGCCAGCGCTGCTTTTTCTGCATCATCCGGTTATCGCATCGGGCATACCGACGCTGGATGAATCAATGTGTCGCGGGCTTGATAAGCTTGAGTCGACCCTCAGACGCAGCCGGGTCAGAATACTGGCTATTGCAGCCGGGCATGTGCACCGGCCCGCAGCAGGCATGTTTGCAGGGGTTCCGGCTTATATTTGTGGCTCAATTTGCCCGGCGAACCCGCTGTGGTTTGGCAGCCAGCGGGTTCCTCCGGTGAATGATCCACCGGCACTGATGGTGCACCGTTTCGCCAGCGGCGTTTTGACCAGTCATCATGTCTCTTTATCCTGCTCATAATGAGGCACATGGTCGCGCTCTGTTAGCCACGGCACGGTGTGCGAGCACCAGATATAGGAAACCGGCGTCTGAGCGGGATCGTCGTCCAGCGTGGCCACACGCAGAATCACGTGGCTCTGATGAGGTCTTTCAGCCATCAGATGAGATCCGCAGACTGAACAGAAATAACGCAACTTATCCGGGGAAGAATTAAATGCCGTCAGAAATTTTTCTCCCTGGGTCCACCTGAAATCCTCACGCCGCACGCGCGCTGTGGAGGTATAAGCGGCGGCGTGCGCTTTCCTGCAGGTATGACAGCAGCAATGCGTAATGCTGCCCGCCAGGCGATCGCATTCGTAGCGCACACGTTTACAGAGACAACTTCCGTTCATTTTTTCTCCTGATTCCTGTGCCGGATTATTGCATCAGCTTAAGATGGAGGAGGGGAAACGGTTTCCCCTCACCATCAACGGAAGACCGTCCAGTCACCTGAAAGCCCAGATGCTGATAAAACCCGAGCGCAGCGGTATTTTGTTCGTTAACGTCCACTTTTTTCGCTGAAAGATAACGGATTGCGTAGTGGACTAACCGTGCACCGACCCCTTTTTTGTGATGAGCGGGCGAGACGAAAAGCATCTCGATATTCTCATCCTGCACGCCGATGAATCCGACAATGTCATGGTTTTCATCGGTCACCTTTCTCAAATCAACGGCATCAAAATAATTTTCCAGAATAAGCTGTCTGAGCCGCAGGATATCCTGTTCATTCAGGAAATGATGCGTTGCCCGGACGGCAGCCTCCCAGACCTGAATCAGAAAGTGATACTCTTCCTTGCTTACTTCGCTAATTGTCACTATGCCTCCTTAACATGCCAACGCGATGGCTTAACGCAATGCCTGCGCTAATCGCTGGCCAGCCGCGCATAAAGATATTCATCGCCCCACATCCCTTTGAAAAAAATATTCTGCCGGTAGTGCGCTTCACGGCGAAAATTCAGCTTTTCCAGCAGGTTTATAGCGCGAGTATTACGTGTGTCTACCACGGCAATGAGCCGGTGTTTTGCAAACTGCGTAAAAAGCAGGGTAACGATGGCACTCGTTGCTTCAAGCGCAAAACCCTGTTTCTGATATCCGGCATCAAATGTCATGCCGAGTTCAGCTTGTCTTCCTTCATCAAAAAAATGAATTCCGATGTCCCCTATCAGCCGGTTGTCTTCCCGGTGTGCTACGGCAAGCTGAAACCAGGTGTTATCGCTGTTGAACGGCAGCGCATCCTGCTGCGCATATAATTTCTCAGCGTCCTGCCGGGTAAATTCTTCCCAGCTCTGATAACGAGCAACGTCTGGCAGATTGCGATAGCGCGACAGATGCGGCAAATCAGCCACTGTCAGCTTGCGCAACACCAGGCGTTGAGTATAAATCGGCAACGTCAGTGCCATATGTTCTCCGCTGCCTGCGTGCAGGCGGTTAAAGTAAACCGGGAGCGGTGCGTATCGCTTCAAGCCCGACGCGCTGCCCGAAAGACAGCTCAAGCGTATTGCCATCAGGATCGGCAAAAAATACGTAATATCCCACCGGTTCGCCAGCCTCTTCAGGGGCTTTGCGTAACACGCCTTCGGCGACGGCCATCGCTGTTTTACGATCGATCTCTTCGCGTGACGCACAGGCAATGCCTAGGTGTCCAAATTTACCCAGTGGCGTATCTGACACGTCATCCGCCTGCACCAGAACCAGTGCGAAAGGGCGGGTATGATCGCTCAGCCATGCCACCTTGCGGGCAGCCGGGACGTCAGGTTCACGGGTGTGTATCACCTTCATTCCTGCATAGCGGCGGTAGAAATCCATGCTCTTCTCCAGATCCCTCACCATAAACGCGACGTGGGTAAATCCAACATCGATATCCTTCATCTGCATCCTGTCTCCATTTATTGCCTCCCTGACACGACAAAAACTCAAGCCTGATAAAGGTTAATCGCCATAAAGGGCGTGGTAGCTGATCATTTTTCCGTGTGGAGGCGTGGTGCGTGAAACGGTACTCTCTCTTAAAATTTCAATATAACTAAATAGTTTTAAGATAAAAACGACACGGCAACGCGTGCTATATGCCTATTAATAACGTTGACGGAGAGGAAATAAAAACGATTTAATTTCTGCCTGTTCTTTAGGAAAACTAAACGATGCGAAACAGCCTGCCTTCTCTTAACGCCCTGAAGGCGTTCGAATCCGTTGCCCGACACCTCAGCATGACCCTTGCAGGCCAGGAGTTGCACGTCACGCCCGGCGCGATCAGCCTGCACATCAGGGAACTGGAACGGCAGCTGGGCCTGCCCCTGTTTCAGCGAAATGGACGCAAGCTGGCGCTGACGGCATCCGGTCAGGGCTATTACTACTCGATTGCTTCGGCTTTCAGCCTGATACGTGAAGCCACTGAAACGCTGGTGCAGGAGACACAAAAAAATACCATCACGCTGGCCTGCACCACCGGATTTGCGACCCACTGGTTACTGCCGCGACTGGCTGATTTTGAACGTGCCTGTCCGGATATTGACCTGCGCATCAGTGCCACTTCCCGCATCCAGTCTTTCGCCACGGATGGTATCGACCTGGCCGTACGGCATGGCAACGGTTTCTGTGAGGGTTGCGTGAGTGAGAAGTTGATCGACGACGACTACCTTGCAGTCTGCATTCCTGCTGTGGCGCAGCAGCTGGGAGAACCGCCGGCACTTGCCGCACTCGGTCGCGTCACGTTACTGCATGATATGCACCGGGAAGACTGGCAGCGCTGGCTCGCTGAAGCCGGTGTCGGGCATATTGATTCCGGTAAAGGGCCCTTGTATAGCGATGGCAGCGGGGCGTGGCTGGCGATGCTAGCCGGCATGGGCGTAGCGCTGATGCGCAGGCGATTTGTTCAGGCAAACCTGACATCCGGTGAAGTGGTGGCACCGTTTCCAGATACGCTGAATACCGGACACGCGTACTGGCTTATTACGCCCCACGAAGCGCTGCTGCGTTCTGCCGTGGTAAAAGTAAGAGCCTGGCTCATGCAGCAGTCCACAGAATAGAACAGCGTCCGGCATTTCTTCATATCAACAAGACATAGTAAATTTCTGAGCAAGCCGATATAACAGGTTCAGGACATTTCACCTGCAGAGGATATCATGGCGCTTTCACACGAATTAATGCTGATTTACACCACTTATTTTGTGGCAACGGCCAGCCCTGGTCCGAGTAATATGGCGATTATGGGAACGGCGATGAATAAAGGGCGCGGTGCCGCCTTAGCGCTTGCGGGCGGGGTAATTGGCGGCTCAATGCTGTGGGCGCTGCTGGCGGCCTGCGGGGTATTAACCGTGCTGGCGACGTTTGCCCAATTGCTGCTGGTGTTGAAAATCGGCGGCGGGTTATATCTGTTGTGGCTGTCATACAAAGCCGGTAAATCTGCGTTAACCCGCACTGCTGCCGATAAAACCGTTATCAGCGATCACCGTGTTGCGTATGGCGCGTTATTTCGTCAGGGAATTTTGATGCACGTCGGTAATCCGAAAGCCATTTTAACCTGGGTCGCGATCATGTCCGTCGCGCTCAAACCGGACGCTGCAGCCTCGACCTTACCGCTGATTATTCTCGGCTGTGCGGCGATTTGCGTCGCAGTATTTTGCGGCTATGCGCTGATATTTTCCACCGCAGCAATGAACGCGTTTTACCGTCGTATCCGCCGGGGATTAGATGCGCTATTAGCCTGCTGTTTTGCCATTGCCGGACTGAAACTGGTGTTGAGTCGTCAATAAAGTAAATTTTTAACCTCAGGTTCGCCCTCCATAGCAACAGGCCGCTCAGTTAAGTAAACCACCATGAGCAGCCTGATTGTTGCGGCGCGACGCATCGCGCCCTGCTTCAGGCCGTCACTCCGGTGTGATATCCGCGCCTAGAGTCTTGATCTCAAATGTGTTTAGATACCTGAACGTTAAAGCCAGTGAATCGTTGCTATGAATCTAAAGGAAACTATCGTCCGCGAGTTCAGTGAATTATCGCCAGAACTACAGCGGGCTGCCGAATTCTCACTGCAGAATGCCAATCAACTGGTGGTGCAATCCATGCGCACCTTTGCGCAGCAGGCCGGGGTGAAACCGGCAACCCTGCTGCGTCTGGCGAAACGGCTGGGCTATAACGGCTGGAGTGAACTCAAAGACGCATTCATCGATGACATCGGCCTGCGCAATGATACCTATGTCTCGAAAGCGGAAAAGCTGGTGGCTGCCGGCACGCAGCCGCATCTGTATGATGCGATGTTTCAGGCCCACCAGACCAACCTGGCCTTTACGCAGGACGAAAACCGCCAGGCAATGGAACAGGCGGTGACCTTACTCGATGCGGCTGACAATGTTTACATCTGCGGTTTCCGCGCCAGCTTTCCGATCGCCTGGTCATTATTTTATGTGTATCGGCTGTTCAATCGTCAGGTATCACTGGTGGATGGTCTGGCGAGCAACATCGAAGTTTTCACGCGTGAACTGACCGCCTCAGATTGCCTGTTACTTACCAGCTTTGCCCCTTATTCACGCGAATCACTGGATGTACTGCGCGCAGCGCAGCAGGCGGGCGCAAAGATCATCACCATCACCGACTCACCGGTCTCGCCGCTGGCGCAGGCCGCTGATTGCTCGCTCCGGTTTTCACTGAACAGCCCATCGTTTTTTCCGTCAGTCGTCTCTGGCATGGGCCTGGCAGAGTGCCTGCTGGCGATGCTGGTGGCCCGTCATGGACGTGATGCGGTCAGTAAAATTGAAAATGCCGAACGCTATTTAATCGATTCAGGCGCTTACGTGCATGCCGGCAAATCCTGACAGATGATTCATTTGTATCTGTCATAAGAATATTGAATGCGATTGAATCATTATTGCGTTGACGTGATTCAAATGGATCCTGCAAGATACGTTTCAACAACGAAGCGTATTCAGGAGCAGGACCAGCATGAGCCGTATCATTCACCGCAGCCTGCGCAGCGTGCCCGCCGTGGCTACGCGCGCACACGGGGCCTACATTTTTGATGCACAGGGAAAACAGTATCTTGATGCCTGCGGTGGTGCCGCCGTTTCCTGCCTGGGCCACGCCCATCCTGACGTCCTCGCAGCCATGCATCGTCAAATCGATCAACTGGCTTATGCGCATACCAGTTTCTTCACCAGCGATACCGTTGAACAGCTCGCCGAACAGTTAACGCGCACCGCACCGGGCGATCTTAACTATGCCTATTTCGTGTCGGGCGGTTCTGAGGCGGTAGAAACCGCGCTGAAACTGGCCCGGCAATACTTTGTTGAGATCGGACAGCCTGCGCGCACCCGTTTCATCGCCCGCAAACAGAGCTACCACGGCAATACGCTGGGCGCGCTGGCGGTGGGTGGCAACGAATGGCGCCGGCGTCAGTTCGCGCCCCTGTTAATCGACGTGATTCGTGTTTCCGCCTGCAATGAGTATCGCGATCGCCGTGCCGATGAAACCCAGCAGCAATATACCCAGCGGCTGTTGAGCGAGCTGGAGCAGGCGATTGTTGATGCGGGCCCGGAAACGATTATTGGTTTTTGCGCGGAGACGGTAGTCGGTGCTACCAGCGGTGCCACGCCGCCGACGCCGGGCTATCTGCAGGGTGTACGTCGCCTGTGCGACCAGTACGGCATTTTGTTTATCGCCGATGAAGTGATGTGCGGAATGGGGCGTACCGGCACACTGCACGCGTTCGAACAGGATGGCGTGGTACCTGATTTGGTTACCATCGCCAAAGGACTGGGTGGCGGTTATCAACCCATCGGCGCGGTGCTGGCCAGTGAGAAGATCGTGTCTGCGCTGCAGGCCGGCAGCGGTCTGTTCCAGCATGGACACACTTATATCTGTCACGCGACAGCCGCTGCGGCGGCATTAGCAGTACAGCAGGTGATTGAGCGCGACCATTTGCTGGAGGCGGTTAAGCAGCAGGGCGCTTATCTGCACAAGGCGCTACGCGACGTGCTGGGGGAGTTACCGCACGTGGGTGATACTCGCGGCCGCGGCCTGTTTGCCGGTGTGGAGCTGGTGCGTGATAAAGCCACAAAAACCCCGTTCGATCCGGCGGTGAAACTTCACGCAGCCATCAAGGCCAACTGTATGGCGCGCGGTTTGCTGGTCTATCCGATGGGCGGCACGCTGGACGGGCAATATGGCGACCATATTTTAATTGCCCCACCGTTTATCGTCACCCCGCAACAACTGGATTTTGTCGTGGATACGCTGAACACCGTGATACGTGAAGAGACCGGCAAATTATGATTAACCGATTACCGCCGCTGGCGGAGCAGGACTGGGATGAGCAGCAACGTCCGCTCGCTGAAGAGATAATCAACGGGCCGCGCGGCGCGCTGCTGCCTCCGTTTGAGCCGCTGCTGCGCAGCCCCGAGTTAATGGCACATGCACAGCGTATGGGGGAATATCTGCGCTATCGCAGTGCGCTGGGCCAGCGGTTATCGGAACTGGCGATTTTAATGACGGCAAGGCACTGGTCACAGCCGGTAGAGTGGGCAATCCATGCGCCGATAGCGCGCGAAAAGGGGATTTCTGCTGCAGCGGTGCAGGCCATCAATGAAAAACGTCAGCCCGCGGATTTGCAGCCTGATGAGTGGGTGATTTATCAGTTTTGCCAGCAGTTACATCAGCAACAGAAAATCAGTGATGCCACCTGGCAGCAAGCCATCGAATTATGGGGCGAGAAGGGCGTGGTGGATTTGATAGGCATTAACGGCTATTACAGTTTTCTCTCGATGATCATGAACGGCGCGCAGACGCCGGTACCCTTTACGCAGGATTACTTGCTTCCTGCATAAGTTGTCGCATTACTCCGGGCGTACCTGATACGCCCATTATATTAACCACCTTCTTTGACCATGTCCGCCGGGTTATTTCGCTGGATGACGATCATTGCACGCTACATTACTGACGCTGAGGGTTATTATGTCTGCATTTTTAAATAAATTAAAGGTTACACTGGCATTGGTTGCCTGTTCCGCCAGTTTTATCGCTGCGGCGCAGGAGAAATTAACCGTCGGGGTTGATACGGCTTTTGTTCCTTTTGAATTTAAGCAAGGTGATAAATACGTCGGCTTTGACATTGATTTATGGGATGCCATCGCGAAGAAAATGCATATCAGCTATGAATTACACCCAATGGACTTTGGTGGCCTGATTCCGGGGCTGCAATCGCGGAATCTGGATGTCGCGATGGCAGGCATTACCATTACCGATGCGCGTAAGCAGGTGGTGGATTTCAGCAACGGTTATTATGACGCCGACTTATTAATGGCTGTCAAAAGCGATGATAACAGCATTAAGAAATTCAGCGATTTAATCGGCAAGAAAGTGGGCCTGAAACAGGGCACGGCCGCAGCCAGCTTTATGAAAAGTAAATACAAGGCAAATTATGTTGAGTTTCCTAATATCGACAACGCCTATCTGGATTTGCAGGCCGGCAACCTTGATGCGGTGGTCCATGACTCGCCCAATGTGCTGTACTACGTGAAAACGGCGGGCGATGGCAAAGTCAAAGCCAGCGGTGAAAACGACACGATTCTGCCGCAGCAGTATGGCTTTGCCATGCAGAAAAACAGCAGCCTGACGCCTAAGATCAACGCCGCGCTGCAGGCCCTGCGCGCGGATGGGACTTACAGCAAAATCTACGTGAAATGGTTTGCTAAGCAGCCGAAATAATCCTGCCAGGCCGGAGCTCTCCGGCTTTGTTTAGCGTTTACAGGTTAAATTATGAATTTTGACAGTAAATATATTTGGGAATCCCTGCCGCTATTGCTGCAGGGTCTGCAGCTGACCTTGACTATTTCGCTGTCAGGTCTGCTGGGCGGTTTTATTATTGGCTTACTGGCGGGAACCTGCCGTGCTCTGGGCGGAAAAATCGCCAAAACGCTGTCACTTATTTTTGTCGAGCTTATTCGCGGTACGCCCATTATGGTGCAGGTAATGTTTATCTATTTTGCACTGCCGATGGTGTTGCCGATAAGAATTGATCCCGTTACCGCCGCGATCGTAACCATTGTGATTAACTCCGGTGCCTACATTGCTGAAATTACCCGGGGCGCTATCCTCTCAATCAATAAAGGCTTTAAAGAAGCGAGTCTGGCGATGGGCTTATCGCAGCGCAGTACGCTGTGGTATGTCATTATGCCTTTAGCGTTACGCCGCATGATTCCGGCTTTGGGTAACCAGTGGATTATCAGTATTAAAGATACTTCACTGTTTATTGTGATTGGCGTGGCAGAACTGACGCGTCAGGGGCAGGAGATCATTGCGGGTAATTTCCGTGCGCTGGAAGTGTGGACGGCGGTAGCCATGATTTATCTGCTGGTGACGTTATGCCTGAGCTTTTTACTGAAGCAGCTGGAAAAAAGGATCCATATTTTATGAGCATGGTTGAATTTAACGCAGTGTCGAAAAATTTCGGTGCCACGCAGGTCCTGCATAATATCAATTTAAAAATTGAGTCCGGCGAGGTGGTGGTGATTATTGGCCCTTCAGGCTCGGGTAAATCAACGCTGTTACGCTGCATCAACAAACTGGAAGAGATTTCATCCGGAACGCTGCTGGTCGCCGGAATGCACATCACCGACCCGCATGCGAATGAATGTGATATCCGCCGCGAAGCCGGCATGGTGTTTCAGCAGTTTCACCTGTTCCCGCATCTGACTGCACTGGAGAACGTGATGTTCGGCCCGATTCGCGTGCGTCATCAAACGAAAGCCGCGGCGCGCGAGCAGGCGCTGGCGCTGCTGGAGCGCGTTGGCTTGCGCGATCGCGCCAGCCACTATCCGTCTGAACTTTCAGGGGGCCAGCAGCAGCGCGTGGCGATTGCCCGGGCACTGGCCGTCAGGCCGAAAATGATGCTGTTCGATGAGCCAACCTCCGCGCTGGATCCGGAGTTACGTCATGAAGTGCTGAAAGTGATGCGCTCGCTGGCTGAAGAGGGCATGACCATGGTGATTGTGACGCATGAGATTGGCTTTGCCCGCGATGTGGCTTCGCGGCTGATCTTTATTGATGGCGGTACCATTGCCGAAGATGGGCCACCTGATATGCTGCTGACTGCCAGCCGTAATCCGCGTCTGAAAGAATTTCTGCAACATGTATCCTGAAATGAAGTGAAATAACGCTATGAAAAAACATGACTTCCGTGGTTCGGCTTTTGTTATTGGTCAGCAACTCGGTGACTTTGGCCGTGATGCCTGGCATAACAAACTCAGGCATACCCGTCTCTGGCAAACGGTCACCGCCATGAAAGATACGCAGCAAATCCGCAGTATGCGCGCGCGGGTCCAGCACCAGTTTCCGCTGATCTGGCAGGAGCTGGAAGGGCTGGCTGAAGGATTACAGGCGCCGATTGACGAGGTGTTTGCGTGGAACTGCCGGGGCGATCTGGTGCGTTCAACTTCGGATGGTTGCACCACGGTGGCGGGGAAAAGTGCCAGCGGGGAGTTGATCATTGCGCACAACGAAGATGGTTTTCCCCAGCTGCGCGATGACTGTGCGCTGGTCACCGTGACCCCCGATGACGGCCTCGCGTTCACCAGCTTCGCCTATCCGGCATCACTTTGCGGTCATACTTTTGCCGTTAATGAGAAGGGCATCGTTAACACCGTCAATAACATTCGCGCACAGCATCGTCCGGATGGCATGCCGCGCCAGATCATTGCCCGCGCGTCGCTGAACGCGACCACGCTGGATGAAGCGATCGCCATACTTAGCGCCACGCCGCGCGCCGGTGCGTTTCACCATACGCTGGGGCAGCAGGGCGATAGCCGACTGATCAGTATTGAAGCGACAGGCTCAGGCTGTTCAGTGATCCCACTGAACGCACCTTTCGGGCACGCTAACCATCTTATTCACCCGCAGCTTGCCGCCGTTGAACAGGTGGTCACCGCCAGTTCCGGCTCGCGCCAGCAGCGTCTGGAGACATGGCTGACGACGCAAACGGCGGTAGATGGCGCGGCGGCCAGGGCGATTTTATCGGATCAGCAGGATGCAGCGTTGCCGATTTACCGGCTGTCGCCGCAGGATCCGGATGAGGAAAATACCCTCGCCACGGCTATTTTTACCCTGAGTGATGACGCGGTGACGTGGCAGATCTTCACGCGCGACCGCCAGCGCGCCGCTTTGCAATCTGCTGGTCGTCCATGAGGTGTTATTTTTAATCTCCACAGCCCATCACTGAAGCCGTACAGTGATTGCTGGCAGCGCGCTAACCTGCGCTGCCAGCAATACTGACTATGTTACTCGTGGAAACGCGCTTCTTCGGACATCAGACATCCGTCGCTGAAACTCCAGTCATCGACGGTGTTAAACTGAATAATCACCATCACATCCTGCGGATCGATATCCAGCGATTGCGAGAGTTGCTGACACAATCTGCGACACAGCTTGTGCTTCTGTTCGCGGCTGCGCGGCTTGCCCGCAGTAATCATGAACTGAACAAAATTCTCTGAACGCCCGCGGCTTTTATAGTGGCGATCAAACACCCTTAGCCGCGCCGGCAGTTCTTCAAATACCTGAAAGCGGTCGCCGGGTGGAACGGCAAATTCGACCTCCAGACTCTGTTGCAGGATGTCGGAAATCTGCGTTAATTGCGCGTCGCTGTAACCCTGACGCAGTATGATGCGGGTAAAAGGCATGAGGGTTACGCCTCTTCCAGACAGCTTAGCGCTGACACTGCCGCCGGCCAGCCGGCATAAAAGGCCAGATGGGTGAACACTTCGACGATCTCTTCTCGTGCCAGGCCATTTTGTTGCGCGAATTCGATATGCCACGGCAGCTGTTGCACTCGCCCCAGCGCCGTCAGTGCGGCCAGCGTAATCAGGCTGCGTTCGCGCGGCGTAAGCGCGTCTCGTTGCCAGATGTCATCGAAAAGAACCTGCTGACTGAGTTCCGCCAGCTTTGGCGCGATGCGCGCCAGCGTTTTACTATCGAGTGTTTTTGCCATGATGTTTCTCCGTATTGACTCAGCCGCGATTGTGGCGAAACATAACCATCCTGAAAATCAAATAAAACACCGTCATTCATCCCATAAATCAGGACGATTATGCAAAAGTTAGCTCAGACGCTGGATCTGGATGCGCTGCGCAGTTTTGTCACCGGCATGGAGTGTGGCAGTTTTGCGCAGGCCGCCGTGCGGCTCTGTCGATCCACTTCGGCGGTCAGCGCCCAGCTGAAAAAGCTGGAGCAGCAATGTGGCAGCAAGCTGGTGGTGAAAAGCGGGCGTCATCTGGCGTTAACCCGTGAGGGGGAAGTGATGATGGGTTATGCCCGCCGTCTGCTGGCATTGAACGACGAAGCACTGTGCACCTTCAGCGGTGCAGGGCTGCAGGGGGAAGTGCGCCTGGGCATGCAGGAAGATTTTGGTGACACCCTGATGCCCGGTATTCTGGGCGAATTTACACGTCACCATCCCGGGCTGCAGATCGTCGCCCGCGTGGCGCGTAATCAGGAGCTGCTTGCAGCGCTGGACAGCGATGCTCTTGATATGGCGCTGCTGTGGCAGGCACAACCGCTGCAGCGTAAAGGCGTGTTGATCGGCCAGTTCCCGCTGGAGTGGATCGCCCACCCCGACTGCGACGTCAGCGCGATGATAAGCCAGGGCGAACCGCTGCCGCTGGTGATGTTTGATAATCCATGCCTGATGCGCTCGCGCGCCATCGACAGTCTGGACCGGGCGGGCATTGCATGGCGAATCGTGTTTGTCAGCCATAGCCTGAGCGGCATCTGGGCGGCGGTGCGGGCCGGTCTGGGGATCACCGTGCGCACGCGGGTCGGCATGCCCGCTAACCTGGTGAGCGCCGGCAATGTTTTGCCGCCACTGGGCGCGCTGGGCGTTACGCTGGAACAAAAAAGTGGCAGCCAGACTGAACCGAATGCGCAAAACCTGCTGGCCAGACTGATGGAAAATGCGCTGCGCAGCATAGAGCCGTTACCGGGTCTGAGGCCCGCCTGAATTGCTGCGCTAATCCCTGCGACAGTTACTTCGCAATCAGCAGCGCATCGGCGATTTCCAGCATGGCGCGCAGGCGATCCATGTGCCGCAGATCCTGATGATAGCCTACCCAGATATCGCGCGAAGGCGGCGGCTGCGGGGTGGGAATCCGCTGCAGTCCATCGGTGGCATCGCCCAGCGGCTGGGGTAACACCGCCACGCCGATGCCGCGCCGGCACATCTGCGCCTGCACCGCCCGGCTGGTGCTGGTAAAAGCCCGCCGTGACTGTGGAAATTGATCGAGCAGCCAGACGACGTCCGGAAAATGCGCTTGCGCGGTATTCATCAGGATCAGCCCCACTGAGGCGGGGTCGTGTTGCAATGCGCGGGCATTTTCAGGCGTGCCGTATAACGCATAGGGCATGCTCATCAGGCGCCGCTGGACAATATCCGGCTCGGTAAAAGGCACAATGCGAAAAGCCACGTCGGCGTCGCGCCGCGACAGATTGAGCAAACGATAGCTGGCGATGATTTCCGGCACGATAGCGGGATGGCGCTGTGTCAGCTCGCTCAGTACCGGCGCCAGCACGGCGGTGGCAAACCACTCGGCACAGGAGATGCGTAAAATACCTTCCAGCCGCGGGTGATTGCCCGCAAGCCGTCTCTCCATCGCCAGCGCAGCATTTTCCATACTTTCCGCCAGGCCCAGCACGGCGTCACCGGCATCGGTTAACACCAGGCCATCCGGCGTGCGGCGAAACAGCGCCTGATGGGCCTGCGCTTCCAGCACCTTAATGCGACGACCCACGGTCGGATGGCTGACGCCGAGCCGGCGCGCGGCCTCGCCATAGGATCCGCTGCGCATCACCGCCAGAAAGATCCGTACATCGCTCCATTCCATTGCGCTCGCCCCCGTTCAAAAATGAACGTCGAATATACAAAAATGGCAGTTCTCAAACAACTTTGCAGATATCACCATAACGGCATCATCCAGACTGAACTGATTGAGGATTGCAGAACATGAAGAAGCTTCAGGACAAAGTCGCCCTCGTGACCGGCGCATCTAAAGGCATTGGTGCGGCGATTGCCCGCCAGCTGGCCGCCGACGGCGCAAAGATCGTCGTCAACTATGCCGCGGATAAAAACGGGGCGGATAAGGTGGTCGCCGCTATTGAGGCCGCCGGTGGCACGGCGGTGGCGCTGGCAGCGGATGTCACCGATCAGCCGCAGGTTGAGGCACTCATTCAATCTACCCTCGCGCAGTTTGGCCGGCTGGACATCGTGGTGAACAATGCCGGCGTGTATCAGTTTGCGAAGATCGAAGAGAGCAGCGAAGCGCTCTATCGCAAGCAATTTGACATCAATGTGCTCGGGCCGCTGCTGGTGACGGGCGCCGCCGTGCCACATCTGGTCAAGGGCAGCAGCATTATTAATATCAGCTCATTTGTAACGCGGGTATTTCTGGCGGAGAGCGCTATCTACAGCGGCAGCAAAGGCGCGATTGATGCCATTACCGGCGTGCTGGCGCGCGAACTCGGCCCGCGCGGCATCCGCGTCAACGCGGTCAATCCGGGGTTAATCGAAACCGAAGGCACGCACAGCACCGGCGCGATGGGATCGGAGTTTCAGCGCTGGAACGAAAGCCAGACGCCGCTTGGCCGTATTGGCCAGGTGCAGGATATTGCGCCGATTGTGGCTTATCTCGCTTCCGACGATGCCGGATGGGTGACGGGCGAGGTGATGATGGCGTCAGGCGGCATGCGTTAACGGGAGAAAAGGATGCATCAGATGATGGTGGTGTGCGTCGGCGATGAAACCCATCGCTTTGACCGCGACTATTATACCCTCACGCACCTGCCGCTGGCGCTGGCGTGCTGGCAGGATTATGGGCTCATTTCGGCGGAAGCGTTCTATCCCGCTTCAGACCGCAGCGGCTGGCTCTCCATCGGTGTTTACACGTTTGCCTGTCAGCAGGATGTCAACCGGGCGCTGGAGTCCGAACAAACCAAAAGGGTGATGGCCGATGTGGTGCATTTTACCGACGCCACCACGGTGATTCGCAGCCATTTCATTCCCTTCTGAACGGCAGCGACGCCGCCGCGCGGTTATGCCCTCCGGTCACCGGTTTGATAACCTGCTTAATGAACGCATTGTGCATTAAGCAGGCATCCCGGCAGCAAAAACGGGACGCGCTGGTGCCAAATCAGGACAAACCATTCCCTGAATCTGGTACGTGGCGCTGCCTTTTGCTATTTCATGTGTGAGCTATCACCGCAGCAGCACACAGGATGCAAACATGAATTTTTACAGCAGCAGAGAATTTACGGGTTCCAAAGCCTGGGAGTCTCAGCATATTGCCAGCTTTGATAACACCAGCGTTAAACTGCACTGGACCGATCAACCTTACAAATGGCATATCAATGATGGACAAGAGGTGTTTGCCGTTATGGATGGTTGCGTTGACATGTTCTACAAACAAGCGGGCGAAGTGAGAACTCAACGATTAACCGCCGGTGATATTTTTTATGCCAGCGAAGGCACTGAACACGTTGCACATCCGCAGGGCGTAGCCCGGGTGCTGGTGATTGAACAAGCGGGATCGGTTTGATGCGACGCCTCAACCCCGGTTATTTCACGATCGACGAAGCCTGATCAGCGCGATTACCGGCTATGACGCGCCGGCGATGACAGTCGGCGGGATCGAGCCGTTCTCCCCGGGCAGAATACACGGCCAGTTCAGGTAACGGTTCGCCGTTGGCGTTATCCAGCAATACCGAGTGTGTCTCGCCTTTTTCAAACAGATAACGCTCTCCCCACTGGCGCATCGCCACGACGATTGGGAAGACGGCTCGTCCCCGTTCGGTCAGCACATATTCCTTGTAGGCGCTGCCATCTGACGCCGGACAACTCTCAAGCACACCGATCTCAACCAGCAGTTTCAGCCGTGACGCCAGGATATTTTTTGCCAGCCCAAGGTTTTTCTGGAAATCACTGAAGCGGCGCACATCATCAAACGCTTCACGGATGATCATCAGACACCAGCGTTCGCCAATCACCTCAACGGTCCGGGCGACCGGGCATTCGCTGGTTCTGAGCGCTTCCTGTTTGGCCATCTTCTCTCTCACTCTGCTGATTTACTGACGGCAGCTTAGCCTTCAGCAAAACAAGTTGCAAAAAAAAACCACCGCTGCTACTTATAGAATAAATCGGTTTCAAAAAAAAACCACATAGGATGCAATATGACCTGCACCAGTGATACCCCTGCAACCTCTGAGGCGCCTCTTTCGCCGGTGACGACCTCAGTGCTGTCGCCTCACATCATTTTTCTGTTCTCACTGACCTGCGCGCTGGCTGTCGGCAATGTCTATTCTGCCCAGCCATTGCTGGAATCCATCTCCGCAACGCTGCAGGTTTCGCCCGGCACCATCGGCCTGGTCATCACGGCAACGCAGGCGGGTTATGCCATGGGATTGTTCTTGCTGGTGCCGCTCGGCGATCGCTTTGATCGCAAAAAGCTGGTGGTCACGCACCTGCTGCTGTCGGTGCTGGCCCTGATCGCGGCGGCGTTAGCAGAGAGTTTGCTGGCGCTGCTGGTGGCGATGCTGCTGGTGGGGCTGATGGCGGTGGTGACGCAAACCGTGGTGGCGTGGGCCGCTATCCTTTCGGCACCGGCTCAGCGTGGCAAGGTGGTAGGCAGCGTCACCAGTGGCATCGTGATGGGCATACTGCTGGCGCGGCTGGTCTCTGGCATCATCGCCGATATCGCCGGCTGGCGGGCGGTGTATATGACCTCAGCCGCGCTGATGCTGCTGATTACCGTGCTGCTGATGAAAGTGATACCTGCTGCCGGTCCGCAGAACACAGCCACTTCCGTGGCCGGGCTGCTGGGGTCTGTCCCGCGTCTTTTTGTCACCGAGCCTTTGTTGCGTCAGCGTGGCGCGCTGGCTCTGCTGATTTTTGCCGCATTCAGCATGTTGTGGAGTTCCATGGTTTTGCCGCTCACGGCCATGTCGCTTTCCCATACGCAAACAGGGCTGTTTAGTCTGGCTGGGATAGCCGGAGCGCTGGCGGCTTCCAGAAGTGGCGCCTGGGCTGACAGGGGAACCGGGCAGCGCGCCAGCGGATGCGCACTGGCTTTATTAACGCTCTCGTGGCTCCCGATCGCCTTCGCGCAGACTTCTTTATTATTGCTTGTTATTGGCATGATCATGCTGGATTTCGCCGTGCAGACGGTGCATGTCATCAACCAGAGCATGCTGATTGCCGGCAAACCCGCTATCACCAGCCGGCTTATCGGTGCCTATATGTGTTTTTATGCGGCAGGCAGCGCGCTGGGCGCTATTACTGCCACCCAACTCTATGCGCACTGGGGATGGTATGCCGTGTGCAGCGGCGGGGCACTGGTCAGTGCCTGCGCACTTATTCTCTGGTATGGAACACGTCAATCATGAAATTATCACACCTGCTGCTGGCCATCGGTATTACCGCCATCTGGGGCATTAATTTTTCGGTGATTAAATTAGGGCTGCACGCCATCGATCCGTTTATTCTGGCAGGGTTGCGCTTTACGCTGTGTGCCATCCCGGCGCTCTTCTTTATTAAAAAACCTGACGTCCCGTGGCGCTACCTGATTGGCTACGGACTGGTATTCGGCATTGGCTTGTGGGGCCTGGTGAATCTGGGGATAAAAACCGGGCTGTCGGCGGGGATCGCCTCGCTGGTGCTGCAGTTCAGTGCCTTTTTCACTCTGCTGCTCGGCAGTTATGTGTTTAAAGAACAGCTCAGCCGCTATCAGATCGCTGGCTTTGTGCTGGCATGCAGCGGATTGATGAGCATTGTGTTTATTACCGACGGCTCGGTGACGTTTGCCGGGTTGCTGCTGGTGCTGGCAGGCGCCATAGCCTGGAGCATTGCCAATATCATCATGAAAAAAGCCGGCACGAAGCAGGTATTCGCGTTTCTGGCTTGGTCGAGCGCTTTTTCGCCGCTTCCGCTTTTTCTGCTGGACGGATTAATTAATGGCAGCGTGGGCTATAGCGCATTAATCAGCCATATGGATACCCGTGCGATATTATCCATTCTGTTTCAGGTCTACCCCAATACGTTATTAGGCTACTGGATCTGGAATTCATTGCTTAAGCAGTATCCTGTCTCCACCGTCGCGCCATTATCGCTGCTGGTGCCGGTATTCGGCATTCTCGGTTCGATGATGATATTTGGTGAAGTTATTTCTCCGATGAAAATCGTGGCGCTGGTATTGATTATTACCGGGCTGGCGGTTGGGTTGTATGGACAACGCATCAAACGTTATTTCATTCCGCAGTCGGATTCGCTGTGATCAGCAGCCCGCTGACGAGCCGTGATCCGACAAGAGCAGGCATCCCGCCCGCTCTCTCTGTCAGTGAAAAACCGCTTACTGCACCACGAAACGCGCGACTGAGCCTTCCAGTGTCGACGCCTGATCGCGCAGTGCGCTGGCGGCGGCCGATGATTCCTGCACCAGCGCGGCGTTCTGCTGCGTCACGCTGTCCATCTGAACGATAGCGACGCCGACCTGCGAAATGCCGCGATTCTGCTCATCGGATGCCTGCGCGATTTCGGCGAGGATGCTGGTTACGTTGCCAACGGAATGTACAATTTCATCCATGGTTTTACCGGCCTGACCCACCAGCTGTGAACCACTGCTGATACGCGCGACCGATTCGCCAATCAGGGTTTCGATCTCTTTGGCCGCCTGAGCGCTGCGCTGCGCCAGACTGCGCACCTCACTGGCGACCACGGCAAAGCCGCGTCCCTGCTCACCGGCGCGCGCTGCTTCTACTGCTGCGTTTAACGCCAGGATATTGGTCTGGAAAGCAATGCTGTTAATGACGGTGGTGATTTCGGCGATTTTGCCGGAGCTGGCACTGATCTGGTCCATGGTTTCAACCACGCCTTTGACCAGCGAGCCGCCCTGATTAGCCTTCTCCGAAGTGGCACGCGCCAGTTCGCTGGAGTGATGAATGTTTTCCACGTTCTGCTTCACGGTAGCGGTTAACTGCTCCATGCTGGCTGCCGTCTGCTCCAGCGCGGCCGCCTGCTCCTCGGTGCGGGCGGAAAGATCGTTATTGCCTGCAGCAATTTCTGCGGAAGCGTGGCTGACCTGCATCACGCCGCTGCGAATGTTACCAATGATGCCGCGCAGATCGTTGCTCATCTCACCGACCGCCTGCATCAGCTCGCCCAGTTCGTCCTTACGCGAAGTTTGCAGCTGTACGCTCAAATCTCCCTGCGCAATCTGCCGCGCGACGTTCAGTGTTACCGCTAAAGGACGGGTAATCTGCCGGGTGATAAACACCGCAATCAGAATGCTGATTACCACAGCCGCCGCCAGGATCAGCGACATCCACAGGATTGCCCGGGCGATATCCTGGTGCGTGGCGGCCAGCTGCTGGGTAAATAATTGATTACTGGTATTGGTCAGATGCAGGCCCGCGATGGCAAGCTGGCGGGTCGCTTCCACTTCTTCTTCCGCGGAGGCGTTGTAGTCCTGCACGCTGTCGCGTCTGGCCGCCAGCGTTACGGCAATTTTATCCAGCGCGTTGCTGTCATCAGCGCTCAGGCGTGGTCGAGCCTGGTCAATGAGTTGAATCGTTTCAGCTATAAAGCCTGACAAAGCCAGACGGTTTTCTTCACTGTTGTCCAGTGCCATCAGCTTTACACGAATACTGATACCATTCAGATATTTAGCGATTTCATTGAGCGCGGTTGCCGTATCCTGCTGTGTGCTGACGTAGTTTCTGGCCAGCGCGGCAACCGCCGTGGTTTCGTCACTGAAGCGCAGCGCCTGCAGAATGCTCTGGCGCTTATGCACTTCGTTCACCGTTTCTGCACGATGCTGACGATAAAGGTTCATCGCAGCCGGCAGAGAGGCAATCAGCGCGGTCTGCGCGCTATCCCATCGCCAGGTTTTCAGCTGGTTGATACTGCCCTCAATCGCCTGCAGTCGCGATTCGTTGTCGGCAATGAATTTTTCATCGTGGGTTTTAACGTATTGCAGGCGGGCATCTTTAGCCTGCGCGAACTGATCGTTAATGCCTTTCAACTGGCTGAGTTTTTCCGCACGTTCCGCGATGTCGTGCAGATTTTTGATGCCACAGGAAGCTACAGCAATGCTGAGGATAAGCAGCACACCAAACCCGAGCATGAGTTTTCTGCTGACTCTGATATCTTCCAAAAAAACACGTATTTTTTTCATTAAGGTGAATCTCCCTGGTTGTTGTTGTCCACGCTTTTGCCTGATGGCAATGGCGTTATCGGCAGGGAGATGATTAATTTCAATTAAAATAATTAAAAAACATATAATCACCTAAATTTATTAGATGAGCTATGCTTGGGGAAGGGCTGCAACGGTAGGGCAGGCGTGGAGCTCGGGTTTTCTGTTTAAGACTGGTACTGATTTTGGCGGATAGCGGTGCGGGGGAAAGTATTGACGCAACCTGCCGGTTTGTCAAAGCGCCGGGATTTTAGGCGAAGGGCCCGATAGCCCTCAGGCCAGGCGTTGCGCCTGAGGACATTCTGCTACGCCTGAATTCCTCAGAACGCTGCTGGCTGGTTCGTCAGCCACTGAGCGGCGCTGGTGGTGGCAATGTGCTCGCGGTAATTAAATGTCTCCTGTTTAGGCCATGCCACACCGTCCGGACGGGCAAAGGCCAGCCGGTAGGCCGCGCCAGTGTCATGGGGATGACGCTCTGCATCTTCCTGTAGCCTCTCCCGGCTAAGTAATACTCGCCTGACCGCGCTTTGCCAGTGAGATTGCATCAGGTCAGCCAGCTCTGCGTAAGTCAGCGTATCGCCAGCGATATAAACAATGTCGTTCTGAAAAGCGGGCTGATGAAAGAAGATATCGGCTGTCAGCTGCCCGATGTCGTCTGGCGTGGTGAGTGTCAGGGCATAGTTCCAGTCGCCGAGGGCATAAACCGTTTTATTCCCGGCATCGATCACGCCAAAATCGGGTTCAAACAGATAGCTGGTAAAAATACCGGTCGAAACAATTACCCAGTCAGTGTTGCTTTGGGCGCGCAGCAGGTGGCGCACTTCAAGCTGCTCATCCCATACCGGTTGCCCACTCTCTTTGCCGATAACGTCATAATCCACGCCAAACTGCCAGGGGAAATAGCGGGCGACACCCGCCTTCAGCACGGCCTGAGTGATTCTGAGCTGCGTTCCCGGCCCGCCGACAAAACCACTGCAATTAATGATGGCATCATAGGTGCGAAATAATGCTGAGAGTTCGCTCAGGCTATTTTTCTGCAGGTCGCCTTCCACCACAGTGATATTTAGCTTTTGTAGCGCATCCAGCCGGGTTTTAAGTGGGCCGGACGTGGCATGTGCAGCCTCGCTTCGGAGTAATACACTTATTTTAATCAGAGGATGCTGCTGCGCTTTTTTAGCCATGGCGTTTAACACCGCCATGCCTAATTCTCCTGCGCCGAGGATAAGAATATTTTCGACATGTTGATCAACGGGTAGCATGCTTGTCTCCTTAGGTTATATCCGTCATCCTGACAGCGGACAAACCCTGATTCAATCAGGTACACCCGTGATACCGGAGGAGAGATGGAACCTAATCGCGAAGCCCTGCTGCAGTTTTCCAGACAATTTTGTGAGGCGTTGAGTCACGATGATGAAACATTAAAGCGTGAAATTCTTTCACACGCCGGCAATCGCTGGTCGCTGGGTATATTGCATATTCTGGTCACCCATGGACCGTTGCGCCATGCAGAAATGGGTCGTTTACTACAGGGTGTCACACAACGAATGCTGACGCGCACACTGCGTACGCTTGAGCGTGACGGCCTTATATCCCGTTGTGATTATCAGGAAAAAGTACCGCGTGTCGTCTATACGGCCACGGACGCGGGCGAAGAAATGATGATGAAAATGATGCCGCTCTGGGCGTGGATTATTTCGTCGGCCGACTATTTTAAGCAAAGCAGGATTACGTTTGATACTCCTGATCAGTAATGGCATTAAATTGCGCGATGACGACCTTGCTGAGGATGCGTGATTATTTCCCTGCTGCCAATAGTGCAAATTTTTTTGCACTATTAATCCTGTCCCGGTTTTGACAGGTTGTCTCGTGAGAATTCACGCATTGAGAGCAGCACGGGCATCAGATTATGGCCTGCATGCGTGAGTGCGTATTCAACACGTGGGGGCTGTTCACCAAAATCAGTGCGGATTATCAGCCCATCACGTTCAAGCTTGCGCAGATGTTGAGTCAGGACTTTATGCGATATCTCCGGCATACTCTTCATGAATTGCGAGTGACGCATCACAGGCTCCGCAAATAATCTGAATAAAATCTGCAGTGTCCATCTGCCGGAAATAATAGTTAAACATTGTGTGACATAAGCGACCGAACCTTCTGGTCCGAGACAACGTGTTTTCTCCTCATCGCCTACAGGCACTTTCAGGTGCGTAATTGATTCATTCATCAGTTTATTTTCCAATAGATTTTTCACGTATTCTGGAGAACAGTAATGGATCTGAAACTCGACGGCAAAATTGCTCTGATAACGGGTAGCACCAAAGGTATTGGAGAAGCGGTAGCCAGAGGGCTTGCCGCTGAAGGCACCCGCGTTATTATACATGGCCGGGATCCAGCTAAAGCTGAAAATATCGCCAGCGATATCATAAAGCAAGGTGGACAAGCATACGCAGTAACGGGAGATTTAACCCGTGAGGCAGATATTCAACTGCTTTATCAGCAAGTCTGTTCGCTTGTACAATCCGTTGATATTGTTGTTAATAATGCGGGTGGCTCCGGCCCCACAGAGGACTGGACGTCTTCTTTGCCAGAAACCTGGGCGGCTGGGTATGATAAAAACGTCCTTTCAGCCTTACGTGTCATTAATCTTTTTCTTCCTGGGATGCGTGAACAAAAATGGGGCAGAATCATTAATATTTCGAGCCTGGCAGCGTTGATGCCTCCCGCCAGGCGTCCGGATTATGCTGCTGCTAAAGCAGGGATTATTGCCATGACCTCATCGCTGGCAAAAGCGGTCGCACACGATGGCGTAACCGTAAATACTCTCTCACCGGGTACTATTCATAGTGCAAGCCTCGAAAAAGCATTTCGTCAAACGGCCAAAGATGCAGGGCTTTCAGCTGACGCGCCATGGGAAGATATTGAACAGGCCGTATTGCCCCTGTATGCCAATGTGCCCATGGCGCGCGTAGGGACGCTCAAAGAAATAGCGGACGCCATCACCTTTCTGGCCAGCCCGTTGTCGGGTTACATAACGGGTTCAAATTTAAGGCTTGATGGCGGTATGTGGCCCGGACTTTAAAGCCAGCCGCACAACATCCTGAATAAAATCTCTGTTTCAGCTACTACTTCATTCGATGACATCATCAGAGCCGATTTAATTATCAGAACTGGGCGGGCTGCTGTTGCAGCCCTGCTCATACCCTAACGTCATCCTCTTCATGATGCGCGCAGTCCCGGTCGGTATGCCCAATCCTGTTTATTGACAGTCCACACCTGGTCATGCATATTGTTATGTTATAACGTAACAATGAAAGTACCATGATGAAAAACTCGCTCTCCCTGATTATTGCGGCGCTGCTGTCGCTTCCTGTATTCAATGCTAATGCCAGTAACTATCCGCTCACCGTTGATAACTGCGGTGTCCAGGAAATCTTCGCTCATCCGCCTGCGCGCGTCGTCACCGTTGGCCAGCATGAAACGGAACTGCTGCTGGCGCTCGGTCTGGCAGATAAAATTGCCGCAACCTCGGTGTGGTTTGGCGCGCTGCCCGCCGATTTGCAAGGGCAGGGCAGCCAGCTTAAACGGCTGGCCGATAACGCCCCAGGCTTTGAAGCGGTGGTGGCGCAGCGCCCGGAGCTGGTGCTGGCGCAGTACAGCTGGCACGTCGGGCCGCAGGGTGAAGTCGCCACGCGTGAACAGTTTGATCAGCTCGGCATCCGAACCTGGATTTCGCCTGCCGACTGCATCGGCAAAGCCGTCACCACCACGTCCAATAGCGACGGTGCACGCACAACACCGTATGGGATCAAGGTGATCTTTGCGGAAATCAGCGCGCTGGCGCGCATTTTTGATGTGCCGGCGCGTGGCGAAGCGCTCAAACAGCAACTGGCCGCTCGTATAGCACAGGTTCAGCAACAGCTGCACAAATCGCCGTCAGCGCCTCTGAAGGTGGTTTACTGGTTTTCCAGCCCGCGCCTGAAAGGCGATCCCTGGGTCGCCGGCAATAAAGGGGCGCCGGGCTGGATCAGCCAGACGCTCGGTCTGACCAACATTATCGATTCAGACGAAGAGTGGCCGGCGGTCACGTGGGAGCACATTGTCTCCGCGCAGCCGGACATCATCGTTATTGCCAGCATGGCGCGGCGGCTCTATCCCGCCGATGACGTCGCGGTTAAAAAACACTTTCTGCAAAGCGATCCGGTGACGCGTGAAATGCCAGCGGTGAAAAACGGCCACATCGTGGTGGTACCGGCCATGTCACTGAATCCCTCGTTGCGCAACGTAGAGGCCGTGGAGCTGATCGGTCAGCAGATCGCTGCTTTCGCACCTGCCCGATGAGCGCTCACGCTGTCTGTTACTGGCGCACCGGCCTGCTGATTGCTGCGGGCGCGCTCAGCCTGCCGGTGATGATGACGCTGGCCGCGGCAACCGGCGATGTCGCGATCAGCTTTACCCTGACCGCGCAGGCCATCACCAATGGTCTTGGCATCACCCATTACGACCTGCCGGCGCTGGAAGCCGGCATCGTCTGGCAATACCGCATGAGCCGCGCGCTGATGGCGGCGAGCAGCGGCGGCGGCCTGGCACTGTGTGGGATGGTGTTGCAGTCGTTGCTGCGCAATTCGCTGGCCGACCCTTATCTGCTGGGGATTTCCGCCGGTGCATCAACCGGCGCGGTGTGCGTGATGCTGCTTGGCATCGGCGGCGGGGCCATCACCACCGGTGCCGGCGCGTTTGGCGGTGCCTGTCTTGCATTTATGCTGATTGTTCTGCTCTCCGGCGGCATGCGGGAAAACACCGCGCGCATCATTCTGGCCGGTATTGCCGGGACGCAATTATTTAATGCGCTGACCGCTTACATTGTCAGCACGGCGGCCAATGCTGAGCAGTCGCGCGGCGTGATGTTCTGGCTGCTCGGCAGCCTGAGCGGCGTGCGCTGGGCAGATGCATTACTGTGTTTTGCCGTAACCCTCGCCGGTCTGCTGACTGTGCTCTACCATGCGCGCGCGCTGGATACCTTCTCGTTTGGCACCGAGGTCTCCGCGACGCTGGGCACGCAGGTTTCAGCGGTGCGCATCGTATTACTGCTGACCACTGCGTTAGTGACGGCGGTGATCGTCAGCGCGATTGGTGCGGTCGGTTTTGTCGGGCTGGTGATCCCGCATATCACCCGCATGATTGCCGGGCCGCGTCATCTGGTGACGATTCCGCTCGCATTCCTGGGCGGCTGCCATTTCATGGTGATTGCCGACCTGGTATCACGCACGTTAATCACCCATCAGGTGCTGCCGATAGGCGTGGTGACGGCGTTAGTGGGCGCCCCGGTGTTCGCCCTGATTCTGTATCGCAACCGGGAGAAATCATGAAGTATGTCGCGGTGGATAAACTGAGCGTGACGCTACAGGCGCGCAGGGTGTTATCTGACATCAGTTTTGCGGCGCAGCGGGGACAAACGGTCGGGTTGCTCGGCCCTAATGGCTCGGGAAAATCGACGCTCATCCGTGCGCTGGCGGGCGTTCAGCCCTGTGCTTATAACGGGCTGGAGATGGGCGGCACGCGGCTGAACCAACTCAGCCGGCGGCAGCGTGCCCGTACGCTGGCCTTCGTGCCGCAGCATGCCGAAATGGAAGCTGAGATGTGCGTTAGCGACATCGTGCGTCTGGGGCGGGCGCCGCATCGCAACGCGTTCAGCCCGTGGCGGACGGCAGATGAAACGGCAGTGCAGCACGCGCTGTCGCTGATGAAACTGGATGCGCTGGCCGGGCGGTCGTGGCAGCGGCTGTCCGGTGGCGAACGCCAGCGCTGCCAGATCGCGCGTGCGCTCGCGCAGCAGCCGGATATCCTGTTGCTGGATGAGCCGATTAACCATCTGGATATTCAGTTTCAGCTTGAGCTGATGCGGCTGATTGCCGCACTGCCGGTCACGGTGATTGTGGCCCTGCACGATCTGAATCTGGCGGCAAAATTTTGCCAGCATCTGGTGGTGCTGCAGCACGGGCAAGTGGTGGCGAGCGGTGAGCCCGCCGCCGTGCTGACGCCTGCCCTGATTCAGCGGACGTGGCAGGTCGAGGCCATCGTCAACCGCAGCGAGCGCGGCTCCATGAATATTCAGTACGCCTGAACCGGGCTGATCTTAACGCTCGTCGAACGGCACGCCGCCTTTAGATTTATGATGCTTCGGCGTTTCGATAATCGACACGGTGACCACATCAGCATCGATCTCAAACGAATCCACCACCGCCTGGGTGATGGCTTTGAGTAACTTTTTCTTCTGCTCAACGCTACGGCCTTCCGCAGCATAAACGACAATCTCTGGCATAACGGCGTTTCCTCACGGATTAGAGTTCTTCTCAAGCATACCTCAGCCACGCTGCCGCGCGCAGCGTTAACCGGTCGCGACGGTTAAAAGGCAACAAGCGGCTGACGAATTCCCTGCAAACGCCGTGTGTTAAAGTGTGAATTGTTATGTTATAACGTAATTGATTCGATGGTAGTGTAACGGTTTATTCGGAAAATTTAATGAAATCAATGCAAAATTTGCTGATCGCTGCGGCGCTCGGCCTGGCTTCCTGCGCCGTTGTGGCGGCGAGCGCACCCGAAAAACCGGTGCGGATTGCCGCACCGTTTGAAATTAAAGGCAGCGATCCGGCGCTCTCCGGCGACATTCTGTTGCGCATGGATGTGGTTGAAACGCTGGTAGAAGTGAACGAACGCGGTGAGCCGGTGGCGGCGCTGGCACAGCGCTGGCAGGTCTCTGACGATGGGCTACGCTGGCAGTTTCAGCTGCGCGACGGCGTGCATTTTCACGATGGCTCGCTGCTGGATGCGGTTGCCGTGGTGAAATCACTCAACACCGCACGCGGCAAAGCGGGCTTACTGGACAAAACGCCAATCGCCGACATCAGCGGGGCAGGGCAGCTTGTCACCATCACGCTGCGTGAACCCTTCACGCCGCTGCTGTCGGTCCTGGCGGAAAGCCGCTCGCAAATCCTCGCACTGGCCAGCTGGGATGCGCAGGGCAACATCACGCGCATTATTGGCAGCGGGCCGTTTACGCTCACTTCCTTCCAGCCGCCGCAGTCGCTGACGGTGGCGCGCTTCGCGGATTACTGGGGCGAGAAACCGGCGATTGCCGCCGCCAGCTATCTGGCGACCGGCCGCGCGGAAACCCGTGCGCTGCTGGCAGAAAGCGGTGATGCAGATTACGTGTTTAACCTTGATGCCGCCAGCCGGCAGCGCCTGGCACGCAAAGCGTCGCTGCACATCCCGGCGATTCCGGTGCCGCGCACGTTGATGCTGAAGCTTAATCTGGCCGATCCGCTGCTGGCGGAACTGCCGGTGCGTGAGGCGATCAGCATGGCGATCGATCGCAACGCGCTGGCGCAGGCGGTGCTGCGTTATCCGGGCGCAGCCAGCCAGCTGTTTCCCCCTAACATGGCAGAGTGGCACAACCCGGCACTCACGCCGCTGCACTATCAGCCGCAGCAGGCTGCTGAGTTATTACAGTCGGCCGGCTGGCAACGCGGCGCGGATGGCGTACTGACACGCAACGGCCAGCGCTTCAGCCTGACGCTGCTGACCTATCCCGATCGCCCTGAGCTGCCGCTGATGGCGATGGTGATTCAGCAGCAGCTGCGTCAGGTCGGCATAGACGTGCGAATCAATGCGACCAATGCCAGCGAGATCCCGGCGCAGCACCACAACAACCGTCTGCAGCTGGCGCTGTTTGCGCGCAATTTTGCCCTGACGCCCGATCCGACCGGAACGCTGCTGCAGGATTATGGCACCCACGGCGGTGACTGGGGGGCGATGAACTGGCATGCGGCAGGCTTCGACGCGGCGCTCCACACGCTGACGCAATCCACCGATGGCGCAGCCCGCGCCGGGGCGCGCAGCGTCATCACCCGTGCGCTGCAACAGGATCTGCCGGTGATTCCGCTGGCCTGGTATCAGCAGTCGGCGGCGGTTAATAGCCAGCTGCAGGGCGTCAAACTCGATCCGTTTGAACGCCACTTCGGCCTGCGCCAGATGCACTGGGGGAGCCATGATTAAACAACTCAGCTGGCGCATGGCGCAGGCGCTGTTCGTGGTGCTGGCGGTAGGATTACTGACCTGGCTGCTGGTGCAGGCGCTGCCGGGCGACATGGCGTGGCGTATCGCCTCGGGGCGCTATGGTTACGATCGCGTCGATGCCGACGCGGTGGCGCGGGTCCAGCAGGAGCTGGATGGAGCGCTTAGCGGCGGCAGTGCGCTGCTGCACTGGCTCTTCGATCTGCTGCAGTTTAACTTTGGCCGCTCGCTGGTTTCCGGTGAGCCGGTGATGGATGAGCTGCGCTGGCAGCTGGGCCAGACGCTGGCGCTGGCGGGCGTTTCGCTGCTGCTGGCGTTACTGCTGACGCTGCCGCTCGGCATCTGGGCCGGTTGCCACGCCAACGGCCGGCTCGACCGTGCGCTGTTCTGGCTGACCGCCTTGCTGAAATCGGTGCCGCATTTTGCACTCGGCATGCTGCTGATCCTGCTGTTCGCGCTGCAACTCGACTGGCTGCCGAGCGCCGGTCACGGCGAGCTGCGCCATTTCCTGTTGCCAGCACTGACGCTGGCACTGTCGCTGACGGCCGTCGGCGTGCGCGTGGTGCGCGAAGCCACCTGGCAGGTGGTGTCGTCCGGCTACTATCGCTGGGGAGCGCAAAAAGGACTGGCACCCGCGCGCCTGCTGCTGCGTCACGGCCTGCGTAATCTGAGCGCGCCGGTGCTGACGTGGTTTGGCATGCAGTTTGTCTGGCTGGTGGAAGGCGTGGTGGTGGTGGAAACCCTGTTTGCATGGCCGGGAATCGGTCACGCTCTGGTGCACGCCATTTTTGCGCGTGACGTGCCGGTAATTCAGGCCAGCGCCATGACGCTCGGTCTGCTGTTTGTCCTGCTGAACATGCTGGTGGATGCCGGTTGTCATCTGCTCGATCCCCGGGGGGCGCGCGCATGAAGATGACGCTTTCACGCTGGGTGGGTCTGGTACTGCTGGCGGCGCTGCTGGCTTACGCGTTTGTGCTGCCGCTGATTCAGCACGGCGATCCGCTACAGCAGGATTTGCTACAAATGTTGCAGACGCCGAACCGCAGCCATTTGCTCGGTTTCGACCATCTCGGTCGCGATATGTTAACGCGCCTCAGCGCCGCGCTGCGCCTGTCACTCGGGCTGGCAGCTCTGTGCGTGATCAGTGCGCTGATAGCGGGCGTGTTCACCGGTGTGCTCAGTGCGCTGTACGGTGGCTGGCCTGAGCGATTGCTGAGCATCGTTGGCGATATGTGCCTCGCGCTGCCGGGATTACTGTTGGTACTGCTGCTGGCCGCCATTGCGCCAGACGCGCCGCAGATGCTCTGGCTGGGTATTTCGCTGGTGCTGTGGGTGGAATTTTTCCGCGTCACGCGTGCCACGCTGCGGCCAATTGTGCAGGCGCCCGGTATGAAGGCCAGCAAACTGCTCGGGTTCTCTGCCTGGTATCGTTTTCGTCATCATCTGTGGCCTGCGCTGGCACCGGTGCTGCTGACGCTAACCTTGTTCTCTTTCAGCAGCGCCATCATGGCGGTGTCGGCGCTCGGTTTTATCAGCGTTGGCGTGCGTCCGCCCACGCCGGAGCTGGGCCTGATGATGACCGAACTGCTGCCGTTTGCGTGGGAAGCGCCGTGGCTGCTGATGCAGCCGGTAGCCGCACTGTTTTTACTGTTGATCAGCCTCAATCTGCTGATGAAAAAGGAGCGATGATGAAGGAATTACAGATCACCGGGCTGAGCGTTGCCACAGCGACTGAAACACTGGTTGAACCGGTGGATGTGCGGCTACAACCCGGTCGGCCGCTGACGCTGCTCGGCGAAACCGGATCGGGGAAAAGTCTGCTGGCGCAGGCGATTATGGGGATATTGCCGCCGTCGCTGCAGGCCAGCGGTGAGGTGATGATCAACGGCAGACGCTTTCAGCTGCCGCAGGATACGGCGCAGCTGCGTCGGCTGTGGGGCAATACGCTGGCTTCGCTACCGCAGGAGCCGTGGTTGTCGCTCGATCCGACCATGGCGATTCAGCAGCAGGTGGCGGAAGGGCATCGCTTCGTGCGCGGTTTGCCGCCCGCCGCCAGCGCTGCAGCGGCGCAGCAGGATCTGCAGCAGCTTGGTCTGGCCGCGGCGGCACGGCGTTATCCGTGGCAGCTTTCCGGCGGCATGGCACAGCGCGCCGCGTTTGCGGCAGCCCGTGCCGGTGGCGCGCAGGTTCTGATTGCCGATGAGCCGACCAAAGGGCTGGATGTGGCGCGCCGCGACGAAGTCAGCCAGCTGTTACAGCGCGAAGTGGCCGATGGCGGCATGCTGTTGACCATCACCCACGACATCGCCCTGGCACGCCAGCTGGGCGGCGACGTGCTGGTGATACATAAAGGCAGCGTGATTGAACAGGGCCCGGCGCAGCAGGTGTTGCAGTCACCGCAGCAGCCTTACACGCGCGCGCTGCTGGCTGCCGATCCGGCCGTCTGGCCCGCCCGACAGCAAACGGTGATCGGTGCCAGGCCGGTGATCAGCACCCAGGACATTGTGCTGGCGCGCGGGGGCAAAAGGCTGGGTGTGCCACGCGATTTCACGCTGCACGCCGGTGAAATCGTTGGCCTGCACGGTGCCAGCGGCAGCGGCAAAAGCAGCTTCGGCGACGTGCTGTTGGGGTTGCTCGCGCCGCAGCAGGGCCGCGTAACGCACCACGCTGATGCGGATGCGCTGAAATATCAGAAAATCTATCAGGATCCTTCCGCGCTGTTTCCGCCCCAGCGCACGCTGGGGCAAAGCATCAACGATGTGCTGCGGCGTCACGCTCTCCCGCCGGCACAGCGCGATGCGCTCATGGCGCGGCTGGCCTTGCATCCCGCGTTGCTGACGCGGCGACCAGAGGCGCTCTCCGGCGGCGAACTGCAGCGCTTCGCGCTACTGCGGGTGATGCTGCTGCGGCCGGTATTTCTGTTTGCCGATGAGCCGACGTCACGCCTCGATCCGCTGGTGCAGCAGCAAACATGGCAGTTGATCGCGGAACTGGCGCGCGAGCAGCAGTGCGCGGTGCTGCTGGTGAGTCATGACCGCGATCTGCTGGAGAAAGGCACCCATCGGGTGATCGCCATGGAAGCGGCTTAGCGATCGGGCGGCTGGCTGTCACCGGGCCCGAGACTCCGCTGCATTACCACGGTGTCCAGCCAGCGGCCATGTTTGTAACCCACCGATTTCATCACGCCGGTGTGCTCAAAACCGAGCGCCCGGTGTACTCCCAGCGAGCCCTGGTTGGCGCTGTCACCGATAATCGCGATGATCTGGCGAAAGCCAGCGGCTTCGGCCAGCGCCACCGCTTTTTGCAGCAGCGCCTTACCGATGCCGCGTCCGGTTTGCTGCGGGTCGAGATAGATAGAGTCTTCCAGCGTGAAGCGGTAGGCATAACGCGGACGATACGGCGCGAGATAGCAGTAACCCAGCACCTGATCCTGCTCTTCGGCCACCAGCCAGTAACCGCCACGCTCATGCACGTCATTGATACGCCGCAGCATTTCACTCTCCGCCGGCGGTTCCGTTTCGAAGGTTGCGGTGCCGTGCAGCACGTGCCAGGCGTAGATCTTCTGAATCGCCGCCGCGTGATGCGGCTGCGCGGGAATAATGTCCATATGTTCCTGCTGTTCTGCCAATGATGCTGACAGCATGCCACCGCGCCGCAGCGCAATCATCCGCATTAGTCATAGGAAATTGTGATAGTCAGGCGCAGCGAAACTTCTTTAATTCTGCTCTGACAACTGTACCGCCATGGTGTCTGCTTCGAGCGCCTCGAAGATGTGCGGTTCATCGGCGGGATAACAAATATAATCGCCCGGGAACAGTTCGACCGGCGCTTCCATCAGGCCAACCCGTGCGCGGCCGCGAGCCAGGATGATGTGTTCGACGGAACCCGGTGGATGCGGTTTTGAGGCGCGTGGTGCGCCGGGCTGGCTGGTAATCAAGTACAGATCGCGGCGGCCGCCCGGCGGACAGCTGGCCAGTAGCGCGGCCTGAAAGTCTGCTAACTCTGCTGACACCACCATGCCTTCGCCACGCCGAATCACCTGCATCTTTTTCACTTCCGGCTCCATCAGCCGTGCAAAGGGAATATTCAGCGCCACACACAGTGACCATAACGTCTCAATGCTGGGGTTACCGTTGCCTGCCTCCAGCTGCGACAGCGTTGACTTGGCGATGCCAGCGCGGCGCGCCACTTCCGTCAGCGAAAGTCCGGCGCGCTGGCGTTCGCGCACCAGTCCGGCGGCAATGATAGCAATGGGCGGGGTCACAATTACTCCTGTTCTTTATATCGAACGATTTGTTCATCTTGTAAAACACGTACGGTGCGTTCATTATAACGTCTTTCTTGTTCGTTATGAGATCAAATTGTGATGCGTCTGGGTGCCGTACCGCTTGATCGCGGCGTATTGAAAGCGATCTTTCTTGTTTGTCTGGCCGACGGCATCGTTGGCCTCTCCTATGGTTCTCTTGCCGCTGCCGACGGTTTTCCGCTCTGGGTGCCGATTGCGCTCTCGACGCTGGTGCTGGCGGGGGCGTCCGAGTTTTTATTTATCGGCATCGTGGCGGGCGGCGGCAGTCCGCTAACCGCTGCCGCAGCCGGTTTACTGGTCAACGCGCGTCATTTGCCGTTTGGCATTGCGGTGAAAGACCTGGTCGGGCAGGGCGGACGCAGTCTGCTGGGCTGCCATATCATGAATGACGAGAGCGTGGTGTTCGGTATTTCACAGCCGAAGCTGGCGCAGCGTCGGGCGGCTTACTGGGTTTGCGGACTGGGTATTTTTGCCATCTGGCCGCTCACGGTGATTGCCGGTGCGGTGATTGGACGCTTTATTCCTGATGTGTCGGCGATTGGCCTGGACGCGGTGTTTCCGGCCATCCTGATCGCGCTGATTTTCCCGGCGCTGCGCCAGCGTCGCACGCGCATTCCGGCCACCCTCGGGGCGCTACTTTCCGTGCTGGCAACGCCTTTTGTGCCAGCCGGTATGCCGGTGCTGTTTTCTTTACTCGGTTTGCTGAGCTGGCGGGAGCGCAAAGATGCAAAATAGTTTAGTGATTGCCGGCATCGCGCTGCTGGCTGCAGGCACGTATGCGATTCGCTTTGCCGGTTACCGGCTGGGCAGCCGGATGCACATGTCGGAACGGGTGCGCAACATGCTGTCCGACGCGGCAACGGTGCTGCTGCTGGCTGTCGCTGTCACCACCGCGCTGTTTGAGGGCACCGATTTCGCCGGCGTTGCGCGACTGACCGGCGTGTTGTTCGCGGTGTTTCTCGCCTGGCGTCGCGCGCCATTGATCCTGGTAATCATCGGTGCGGCGGTGATGACGGCGCTGCTGCGCTATTTTGGCGTGCCGTAAGCGGCGGCGTTATCTTTTCATCACGTTTTTTTGCTACTGTGGCAAGTCCGCAGTTAGCTCAACAGGAGTAAAGATGACGCCGCGACTAGCCCACATTGATGAAACACCGGCCCTATGGCGAATCCGTAATCTTGCCATTCGGCATGGCTGTCGTGAGGTTTACTCCGCTGAGATCATTGCCGCATGGACGCCGGACGAATTACCGCATGCTTACTACGATGCCGTGAAAAATAATCCTTTTTATGTAATTGATGATGCAAAGTACGGTGTGGCTGCGACCGGCTTTCTCGATCTGCAAAGCGGCAGCGTTGAAGCGATTTTTACTTTGCCAGCCTGCCACGGTAAAGGCTATGCCAGTGCGATTATGCACGCCATTATTGCTGAAGCACGCCGTCGCGCGTTTAGCCACCTGACATTGGCTGCGACACCGAATGCCAGTGGTTTTTATTTACGTCACGGTTTCAGCACGCTGCGCGAGGCGCTTTATCCCTCTGCGCTGGCCGGTGCGGATTTAGCGTGTATCGAAATGCAGCTCAGGCTTTGCAGCTATGATTAGGGATAGTGAGTACAACAAGGACAACGCGAAAATGGTGATTAACTGCGTGGTGTATCGCCACGGCAAACGCGAAGAGCATATCGAAGTCGATCAAATCAGCGAAGTGCTGAAAGAGGAAAAATCGTTCGTCTGGCTTGGCCTGTATCAACCCGATCCGGCGTTCATGCAAACGCTGCAGGAAGAGTTTAGCCTGCATGAGCTGGCGATTGAGGATGCGCTGGTGGCGCATCAGCGGCCTAAGATTGAGCAGTACGGCGAATCGGTATTTATCGTGGTGAAAACCGCACACATGGAAGATCGCCAGCGCATCAGCTTTGGCGAAACCCACTTTTTCCTCGGCAAAAATTTTCTGATTACCGTGCGTCACGGTTCGGTTGAGGGCTATAAAGCGATCCGCGCTAAAGCCGAAAAAAATCATGCCATGCTGTGCCAGGGACCCGGCTATGCGCTCTACTGCATCCTCGATTTTATCGTCGATAACTACAGCAAAATCACCGAATCGCTGAGTGAACGTATTGCTGACCTGGAAGACGGCATGTTCACCACCCGCTTTGACAGCGTAACGCTGGAGAATGTTTACCATTTGCGGCGTCAGCTGCTGTCGTTGCGCAATGCGGCGATGCCGGTGACAGAGATCTGCCCGCAGCTGGTGCGCTTCCATGAAGATATCATCCCGAAAAATCTGCGCGCCTATCTGCGCGACGTGCAGGATCACGCGCACCACGTCATGATTGATGCCGAAGACATGCGCGAAACGCTGGCCAGCGCCATGCAGGTGAATCTGGCACTGGTCTCGGTACAGCAGAGTGAGGTGAATAAAAAACTGGCCGGCTGGGGGGCAATCCTGATTGTGCCGACCATCATCTTCAGTATGTACGGCATGAACTTCTCAGACATGCCAGAGCTGCACAGCCACTTTGGCTATCCGGCGGCGCTGGCGGTCACGCTGGTGATCTGTTTCGTTATGTGGTGGCGGCTGAAAAAAGCGGGCTGGCTGTAAGCGTGATGGCCTGCGCGCGCTGTCACCAGACGCGCAGGCCAGGGCGATTTCAGCCTGAAATCGCCACGCTCCATTAGCCTCAATGCGCGCTGGCAGTAGGGCGCACCGTGATCTCATTGACATCAACTTCGCCAGGCTGATTAATGGCCCAGCTCACCGCCTGCGCAATGGCTTCGGGTTTTAACGCAATCTGACGATAGCTCTGCATGGCCACGCGTGCGGTCTCGTCAGTGATGGTGTCCGCCAGTTCCGATTCCACCACGCCGGGATTAATGACCGTCACCCGCAGCTGGCGCGATTCCTGACGCAGGCCATCCGAAATGGCGCGAACGGCGAATTTTGTGGCGCAATACACCGCTGCCGTCGGCGATACCGCCAGCGCACCAATCGAGGCGATATTGATGATATGGCCGCTTTGCTGCGATTCCATGACTGGCAGCACGGCAGCGATGCCGTACAGTACGCCACGCACGTTGACGTCGAGCATACGATCCCATTCATCCACCTTCAGCGAACTGAGCGGCGACAGCGGCATAACGCCGGCATTGTTGATCATTACATCAACCCGACCATATTTATCGCGGGCAAAATCGGCCAGCTGCTGCGTATCGGCTCGCTGCGTTACGTCGGTGGCCAGATAATCCAGTTGCGCGCCGCTGGCACGCAGTTCATCACACAGTATTGCCAGTCGATCGGTACGGCGCGCGCCCAGCACCAGTTTATGCCCCTGACTGGCCAGCAGACGCGCTATCGCTTCGCCGATGCCGCTGCTGGCGCCGGTCAGAATAATCACTTTCGCATTAGAATGAGCCATGATGGTTTCCTCGTGTTGGTTGACGAGGCTATTGTGGAAAACGCCGGCTAAAGCGAACAGACCGGATTGTGGCGTATCATTGCCTGATTCTCTCGTCACTGTTGTGAGCAGGGAAGAAACCTGGCTATGCTTTGCCTGAACCTCTCACCGGAAACCCGTTATGTCGCAAACCGTACAACAGCAGACCTGCGCGCTGCTGCGCCAGCTGGCACCGCAGGAAGGTTATACTGCTTCACTGCTCGACAGCGTGCGCTTTATGCGTGCCGACCGGCAGTGGGCGCGCACGCCGGTTCTTTATGAGCCGAGCATCATCATTATCTGTCAGGGCTCGAAGCGGGCGTTTCTTGCCGACAAAATGTATCGCTACGATGCACAGCACTATCTGGTGTTGTCGGTGCCGCTGCCGTTTTCCGCTGAGACTGAAGCGACCTCGGCTGAACCGTTGCTGGGGCTGGCTATCCGTCTGGATGCGGCCACGCTGGCGCGACTGGTGACGCAGGTCGCAGCGGCAGACATTCCGCTGGCGGAGACACCAGCCAGCATTATTTCGACGCCGGTAAATGAGACGCTGGCGGACAGCACGCTGCGCCTGTTGCAGGCGCTGAGCGATCCGCTGGAAGCGCAGGTTTTAGGCCCGGCACGGGTAGAAGAGATTTGCTTTCGTGTGTTGCTGGGTGAGCAGGGCGGTGCGGTGCGCGCAGCGCTGACCTATCAGGGGCACTTTGGCCGTATCGCGCGGGCGCTGCAGCGCATTCATGCTGACTGGCAGCAGCCGCTGGATGTGCCGCATCTGGCCAGCGAAGCGGGCATGAGCGTTCCGCGCTTCCATCTGCATTTCAAAAGCGTCACGCAGACCTCGCCGATTCAGTATCTCAAGTCCTTGCGGCTGCATCAGGCGCGTTTGATGATGATTCGCGATAATCTCACCGCCGCCGGTGCCGCCGCACGCGTTGGTTACGAAAGTGATTCACAGTTCAATCGGGAGTTTAAGCGGATGTTTGGTCGCACCCCGGCTGACGAGGCGCGGGTGATGAAACGCGCCTTTGCGCTTCTGCCGCCGGAACAGTTATCCGCGCGGCTACAGGCACATTAGGTCAGTACGCGATGACGATTGCCGCCACCACGCCAATCCAGAACAGCAGGCTGGCAGCCAGTGCCAGCTGGCACAGTAACCGGCGGGAAAAACTCAGCAGCGCACTGAGGCGCGGCGATAACATTAATACCATAATTATCCCTCACAACAGCCAGCAACTGATCAGCGCAGCCCCATCACGGCAACCACCAGCAGAATCCAGAAAAATGCACAACCTGTTAGCAGGAAACGCCAGACAAGATGGCGTTCGGGAGTCAGCAGCGTGTGCAGACGCATACGAAGAAGCAGTGGCATAGCAACCTCAAATCAGAAAGTTTTACCGGGAATATCTGGCAGCTGAGAACAGAAAATTCTGTCAGCGAATAAGAACATTCTGACGTGTTATAAGGCCGCGAAACGACAAGACCAGTCTTGAAAACAGGCTGAGAAATTCATCATGAGGCAGGCGGCAGCCACAGCGGACATCAGATGCCGCTGTGGCCAGCAGGCACAGCAAAGCCGGTTACACGCTGCGCGTGACGCCGCCGTCCACGCGAAGATTCTGCCCGGTGATATAAGCCGCGCCGGGCGAAGCAAGAAACGCAATGGTAGCCGCCACTTCTGCAGCCGTGCCGTAGCGCTGCATGGGCACGCTGTCGCGCCGTTCATCCGTTTTCGGCAGGCTATCAATCCAGCCAGGCAGGACGTTGTTGATACGAATATTCTCAGCTGCGTAGGTGTCGGCAAAGATTTTACTGAAAGAAGCCAGACCGGCACGAAACACGGCCGAGGTCGGGAACATGTCGGTGGGTTCAAACGTCCATGCCGACGAGATATTAATGATACTGCCGCCACCCTGCTGCTGCATGATCGGCGTGACCAGACGTACAGCGCGCACCACGTTGAGGAAGTAGGTTTCCATTCCCTGCTGCCACGCATCATCGCTTAATTCGAGGATTGGCGCGCGCGGACCGTGACCGGCACTGTTAACCAGCACGTCAATACGTCCCCAGCGCGCCAGAGTGGCATCAATCAGGTGCTGCAAATCGTCCACTGACTGATTCGAACCGGTAATACCGAGCCCGCCCAGACGATTCGCCAGCGCCTCGCCTTTGCCGGAGGAGGAAAGAATCGCAACCCTGAAACCCTCGCTGGCCAGCTTATCCGCTGCCGCTGCGCCCATACCGCTGCCACCTGCGACAATCACCGCAACTTTTTCTACTGTCATGTGAGTAACCTCATCAATTAAATATCCTGTGATGCCAGTATAATGGCCGGGAGATGCCGCAGAGAGTCAGCTCAGCTGGCAATTGACGATAGGAAAACTACAGGATGAATCAGGGCTTTCAGGCATTACCGTCGCTGAATGCACTTCGGGTATTTGAAGCCGTGACGCGGCACCTTAATTTTCGCCTCGCCGCTGAAGAGCTCGGCGTGACGCAGGGTGCGGTTGCGCAGCATATTCGCGGTCTCGAGGCCAGCCTGGGCCTGAAACTGTTCGATCGGTTGCCGCGTTCGCTGGCGCTGACCGCTGCCGGTGCAGGCTATGCGGTGCACATTCGACAGGCATTTGAGCTGATTGATGAGGCGACGCGCACGCTGCGCCCGGAGCCGGATCGCCTGACGCTGAGCGTAACACCGACCTTTGCCAGCCGCTGGATGCTGCCGCGTTTACCGGCATTTACCGCGGCCTGGCCGGATATCGACCTGCGCGTGCTGGCCTCTGAACGGCTGGTGCAGTTTCACCATGAAGGCGTCGACCTGGCGGTGCGCTATGGCCGGCCGCCGTTTGGTAGCGGGCTGGAGGCCACGCTGCTGTTTAGCCAGACGGTGCTGGCGGTGGTCAGCCCGGCGCTGCTGGCACAACACGGTGATGCGGCGCAGCCAGAAAATTGCCTGCGCTATCCGCTGCTGCACGATGGCCATCACCTGTGGCCGGCGTTCCTGGCGTTTATGTTCCCCGGTCAGTCGCTGCAGCATCAGCATCATCTGCGCTTCAACCAGACCGCGCTGGCGCTGGAAGCGGCGCTGAGTGGTCAGGGTATCGCACTGACCAGCCCGCATTTTGTGCAGAACGATCTGGCCAGCGGTCGGCTGGTTCCCGCCTGGCATCGTGAGATGCCCGTTGATGCCGGCTGGTATCTGGTGGCTCCGCGACGTCCGCGTGAGCAGGCAACGGTGAGTGCGGTTCGTGCGTGGCTACTCAGTCAGGCGGAGCAGAGCAAAGATTGATGGCTGAGCAACGCGATGCTTTTATGTTCAATAACAAAATCAGTAAAACTGATGATCGCCTGCGAATTATGAATGTTATAACTGACTGAGCATGCATTTTATAAGGTTTATCCTGCCCAGGCAGGGTTTTAGAAAAATATCACGCAAATTCAGCAATTAAGGGAAGGAATTGTGCGTTGCAATCTGCTGAGGGCTGTGAATAAATAAAACGCTGAATTTCATAAAAATGCCATAACGGCCAGGCGACAGCCTGCATAACCGTATTACCACCATGACCGATCATAAAATTCTTTTAGCCAGGGATATCAGCGCCAGAAGTGAAAGCATGCAGGCGCACCTCATCGCCATCCGTCGCGATATTCACGCACATCCGGAACTCGGTTTCGACACCGTCCGCACCGCAGCCATCGTGGAGCAGGAGTTGTTGCGCCTCGGGCTGACGCCGCAAACCGGCGTGGGCCGCACTGGCGTGATGGTGGACATTACCGGCGCGCAGCCGGGCAAAACCGTGCTGCTGCGCGCCGATATGGATGCGCTGCCGATTCATGAGCAGACCGGGCTGCCGTTTAGCAGCATCTGGCCGGGTAAAATGCATGCCTGCGGCCACGATATCCACACGGCTACGCTGCTCGGCGTCGCGGCGATCCTCGCGGACCTGCGCAGCCAGCTGCACGGCACGGTGCGGCTGATTTTTCAGCCGGCGGAAGAGACGCCAGAGAGCGGCGCGCAAGCCATGATTGCTGCCGGCGCAGCGGACGGCATTGATGTGGCGATCACGCTGCACAATAAGCCAGAGCTGGCCGCAGGAGAAATCGCCCTGACGCGCGGTGCCAGCACCGCCTCCAGCGATGAATTCGACGTAGTGATTCACGGCAAATCCACCCACGCCGCCCGTCCGCACATGGGTACCGATCCGATCATTGCCGCCGCCAGCCTGGTAACGCAGTTGCAGACCATTGTGTCGCGCGAGCTCGATCCGGCGAACTCTGCTGTGCTGACGATTGGCCATATCCACGGTGGCACCACTCATAACATCATCTCCGACAGCTGCCTGATTCAGGGCACTATCCGCGCTAAATCACCGCAGGCGCGCGCTCACATGGAAGACGCTTTCCGCCGCATCTGTGCCGGTGTGGCGCTGTCACTCAATACGCGGATTGAGGTCAATTATCAACGAGGCGTACCGCCGCTGATGAATGATGATGCGCTGATTGATGCACTGGAGCCGATCCTCTCGCACCAGTTCGGCAAGCCGGTGGTGGCAAAACCCAGCAGCAGTTTTGGCGCGGAAGATTTCTCGCTGTTTACCGAGCGTGTGCCGGGCTGTCAGATCCATATCGGCTCTGGCGCGCCGGGGCGCGACGACCATCTGCACAACTCCGACTATCAGCCGGACGAACGCAGCATTCACGCTGGCACACAGGCTCTGGCCCGTATAGCGATCGACTTACTCTCCTGATAATAATGAGGTTTTATGATGATGCGTAAAGGGCTGTTCTCCGCCTCCGCGGGCCTGTTGCTGCTGGCTTCTGCCGTGGTTCAGGCAAAAGATTTTGGCACATTAAAATTTGCCACCGAAGCGGCCTATCCGCCGTTTAACCAGTCCACGCCGAGCGGCAAAATTGTCGGCTACGAGCCCGATATGGTGGCCGAACTGGCGAAACGCGCGGGATTCAAATATGAAATCGTCGCGCAAAAGTGGTCCGGACTGATCCCCGGCCTCGCTGATGGCAAATATGATGCAGTGGTCGATGCCGTCACCGTGACGCCAAAACGTCAAGAAGTGGTGGATTTTACCCATCAGTACACCGTGAGCGTATCGGGCTTCGTCACGCTGAAGGGTAGCGCAGTGGATACCCTGCCGGGCAACGGTGAAGTGGTACAGGCGACCGATGAAGCCGGTATGAACAAAGCCATCGACGCGCTGAAGGCGAAGTTCAAAGGCAAAACCATTGCGGTGCAGGTCGCTACCATTCAGGCCGATTTCCTCAACAAATACCTCGGTGACGTCGCGACTATCCGTACCTATCAGGCCGGCCCGGAAACCTTCGCCGATCTGCTCAATGGCCGGGTTGATGCGGTCATGGCATCGCGCACCAACCTCAATGCTTATGTGAAAAAACACGCGGATACGGTAAACAGCACCGGTTACGGCTTTGTTGGCGGTGTGCTGGGCCAGGGCTCGGCGATTGCCATTCGTAAAAACAATCCGGAGCTGAAAGCCGCGCTGGATCAGGCGCTGGTGTCGATGATCAAAGACGGCACGCTGAAGCAACTGTCAGAGAAATGGTTCGGCGAGAACGTCGCGCCTGCGGAATAATGCTGAGCGCTTATGACTATTGACTGGCAACTGTTAGGTTTTGGTGACGAGGGCTGGGGCGGCGTGCTGCTGGACGCCGCCACCGTCACGGTAACGGTCTCGCTGTGTGCGTGGCTGCTGGGCGCGATGCTCGGCAGCCTGCTGTGCTGGATGCAGATTGGTGGCGGCCGCTGGCAGCAGCGTGTTGCCAGCGGCTACATCACGCTATTTCGCGGCGTGCCGGAGCTGCTGGTGATCTACCTGTTCTACTTTGGCGGCCGACAGGTGGTCGGGTTTATCGGTGAAGCTATCGGCCTGCAGGGACCGTTTGACGTTAACGGCTTCGTTGCGGGCGCGATCGCCATCGGGCTGATTTCCGGCGCTTATCAGAGCAGCGTATTTCGCGGCGCGTTTTACGCGATCCCCGCCGGCACGCTGGAAGCCGCTACGGTTACCGGTATGGGCCGTTTTATGCTGTTCCGCCGCATGATTGTGCCGCAGGCGCTGCGCACCGCGCTGCCGGGTATGGGTAATCAGTGGCAATCGGTGATTAAGGAGTCGGCGCTGGTATCGGTGACCGGGCTGGTAGAAACCATGAACCAGATTTCCACCGCGTCGAATTCCACCCAGATGCCGTTTTTCTTCTACAGCGTAGGCGCGGTGATTTACCTGATTATCACCACCTGTTCAGATTTCTTCTTCCGCTATGTGGAAAAAGTGGCCATGCGCGGGCAACAACGCGCGCGGTTGTAAGGAGCCACGATGGATTTCACCTTTTTACAGCACACGCTGGCGGCGCTGCTGCGCGGACTGCCGCTGACGCTCAACCTGGCGGTATTGTCCCTGCTGGGCGGCGGGATACTGGCGCTGCTGCTGAATTTGCTGCGGCAGCATCGCCTTGGCAGCTACGTTACGCGTTTTTATGTCTGGCTGTTCCGCGGTACGCCGCTGCTGATTCAAATCTTCATGATTTACTATGGCCTCGGCAGCCTGCCGGCGGTGCGCGAAAGCGTGCTGTGGCCGCTGCTGCGTGAGCCCTACTGGTGCGGGTTAATTGCGCTGATTCTCAACGACGCGGCTTACACCGCCGAGATCCTGCGCGGCGGACTGAATGCGGTTAGCGTGCAGTCACTGGAAGCGGCGAAAGTGTGCGGCATGTCGCGCTTCACCACGCTGCGGCGCATCACGCTGCCGCTGGCGGTGCGTCAGGCGTTGCCGGCCTACAGCAATGAGATCATCTCGATGATCAAATCCACATCGCTGGTGAGCACTATCAGCCTGATGGAGATGACCGGCATCGCCGACTCCATCGTGTCAGAAACCTTCCGCGCGCTGGAGGTGTTTATCAGCGCGGCGATTATCTATCTGCTGCTGACCGTGCTGGTGAGCAAAGCGGTGGCGCTGCTGGAGCGCCGTTTGTCCCCTTATCATGCTGGAGCACGTTAATGAACAAACCCACTATTGCCCTGAGCCATCTCAGAAAAAGTTATAGCGGGCATGAAGTGCTGCATGACATCAGCCTGACGGCGCAGGATGGCGACGTCATTTCGCTGATCGGTGCCAGTGGCTCCGGTAAAAGTACGCTGCTGCGCTGCATCCCGTTTCTTGAAGTGCCACAGGCCGGTGAGATTGCCGTGGGCGATGAAGTGGTCACCCTCGATAACGCGGACGAAAAGCTGAGCCGTGAACAGCGCCGCCGCATTAAGCTGATGCGCATGCAGCTCGGCTTTGTGTTTCAGGGCTTCAATCTGTGGCCGCACAAAACCGTGCTGCAGAACATCATTGAGGCGCCGATCCATGTGCAGAAGCGCAGTCATCAGGAGGCCGTTGCTGAGGCCGAAGCGCTGCTGCAAAAAGTCGGGTTATACGAAAAGCGCAACGCGTGGCCGTCGCAGCTTTCCGGTGGCCAGCAGCAGCGCGTGGCGATTGCCCGGGCGCTGGCGCAGCAGCCGAAAGCGATACTGTTTGATGAACCCACTTCCGCACTCGACCCGGAGCTGGTGGGCGAAGTGCTGCGCGTCATCCGCAGCCTGGCGGAAGAGGGGCGCACCATGATTATCGTCACCCATGAAATGGGGTTCGCGCGCGATGTATCAAACAAAGCGGTGTTTCTGCATCAGGGCAAAATCGAAGAGTCCGGATCGCCGCAGCAGGTGTTTAGCGAACCGATCTCGGCGCGCTGTCGCGCTTTTGTCAGCAGCCACCTGCAGCGCAACAGCTAACCAGATTTGTGCCAATGGTGTTCTAAGCCAAATTATGGAAAAATCGCCCTCCCTCAACGGAGGGCTTTTTTATCGGCGCAGGGAAGGTGCACGTCGTCGCGCACTTCACGTCCATCGATAACCAGCTACCGTCAGGTCTGGCTGCTGTTGCGTTACCGCGCGACAGAGAGGGCCGAAATTTTCCTCATTTTTCTACAGGCGGAGTACGTAATGGGCGCGAAGGTGTGGTTAGTGGATGATGATGTATCCGTGCGCGAGTCGCTGGGATTTCTGCTGCGAACCGTGGACTACGAAGTCGCCGACTTTGCCGACCTGGCATCGTTCGAAACCGCCGCCGCCGGTCAGCAAGCCGTATGCGGCTGTCTGCTGCTTGATGTGCGACAGCCAGAGAGTAGCGGCCTGAGCTGGCTGGCCCGGCAGGGCGCACGCCATCCGCTGCTGCCGGTGATCATCATGACCGGGCACGACACGCTGGAAGTCTGCCGGCGCTTGTTTGCTCAGGGCGCCTTTGCCTTTTTCACCCGACCGCTGGAGATTGAACCGCTGCTGGAGACGGTCCGGCTGGCGATGCGTGAGAGCGAGCAGCGCGCCAGCCTCTAATGATGCCGCGCCGTGTTGCCGGAAAGCGCGCGCCGGAAAGCCAGCGCGCACAGCAGCGGCACCGGCAGGGTAAACAGCAGTAACAGCCACAACAGCACATACACCGCATCCACGCCGTCGTTTTGCAGATTGTTGTACAACTGCGCCGGCATTCCGTGGGGAAACCAGGCGAAAATCATCACAATGCCGAATTCGCCCATCGCCCGCACCCACGCCAGTGCCGTAGCCGACGCCAGGCCCGGTGCGGCCAGGGGCAGCGCCAGCCGCCAGAAGCGTGGCCACGGCGCGGCACCCAGCGTCCGACCCGCTTCAAGGATCTCCGGCGGCACCGCGATAAACGCCGAGCGTGCGCTGGTGACAAAGTAGGGCAGCGCGCCATACCACTGCGCCAGAATAAAGGCGGCGGGATTGTTCACCAGCGTCCAGCCCAGCTTGCTCAGCAGCTGGCCGGGCAAACTGTACGGACCGTACGCGCTGACCAGCAGGATTCCCATCGCCAGCGGCGGCGTCAGCAGCGGGATCATCACCAGCGTTTCCACCAGCCAGCGTATTTTTCCCCGCGCCTGCGACAGCCACCAGGCCAGCGGTAAGCCGGTCAGAAAAATCAGCACCAGCGCGATCGCCCCCAGACTGAGCGAAGTGGTTATCGCCGCGCCGTCACCCCACGCCAGCCGCAGGTGTTGCCAGTGTGTGACGCCCGTCAGGGTGACAAACGGCACGGCCAGCAGCACCAGGGCGGGCAGCGACAGCCACAGCGCGCCAGCATGGCGGATTTTCATGGTGTATAAAGCCCATCGCCCTTCGGTGCGGCGTAGCCATGCTGTTTGAACAGCGTCTGTCCTGACGGACTCAGCATGAAATCTATGAAGGCTTTGCCAGCGGCCTTACCGTGCGGCGCATTCCTGAGCACCGCCGCGTAATAGACCAGCGGCTGGGTGTGCAGCACTTTATCTTTACCCTGACTATCTTTGACGCTAAAGCTGACCGTGTTGTACCACTTTGACGCCATCGCCGGATTGCTGAGATTGATTTCATCGGGCAGCGCGATGTAAGGCAGATGGGCAGAGATCACTTCGCTTTCATAGCCTGCTGCCGCATCCACCTGACCGCTCTCGAGCCGCGTCAGTAAGCCACCTTCCAGATGGGTTTGCGCGGGATTCTGGTAACCGCCGAGAATGTTGTCAGCGCTGCCGGGCTGCCGGTAATACTTCTGCGCCAGTAGCAGGGTGAAAATAATGTTTTGCCCTTTAGGATCGTTTACCGGATCGGTCCGGCCAAATTTCAGTCCCGGCGCTGCCAGCAGCTGAAGCCAGCGGCCATCATTGCCTTTGGCTGCGGCAAACTGCGGCGCAAACGGCCCTTTCGGGTTATAGGCGATCACCATGCTGGTGCTGGCTGCCGGTACTGCGTTGTCGATCAGTCCAGCGTCTTTCAGTATCTGCATCGGACCGGGAGTAATAGACACGAACACGTCAGCGGTGATTTTTTTGCTCGCCAGCAGACGCGCCATGCCGTAAGCCCCCTGGCCCTGACCTTCATACTTACCGTCATGCTGTTGTGCAAATGCCGGGCCCAGTGCCTGATCCATCACTTTTCCCATCGAACCGGCATACGTCACGCGGATATCCATGGCGGCCTGCGCCGGTAAACTCAATCCGCCGGCGGCAGTCATTAACAGTAGGGTAAGCGTCTTCACGCGGAGATTCCTTTTCGCTATATAAATGAGTAGATAGCGATTATCGGAATTCTCCGTTTTAGCGCAAGGTAAAATCTGTTGCGAAATCCTGCGGTCGCGCGCCAGCGCCGGGTTTTAGTACCATTGCAACGCGTGCTGAGAGAAAAAAATTCATTTACCGATCCGCAAGCTACCGCATACGCAGGCGGCCAGCCGTTTGCTGGTTAAATAAGCGGCTATAGTTATCCCAGTTAGATTATTTGCGTGCCGCTGGGCGTGCACCTTTTCCTCATTTGCCTGGAGCCCGTTACTACGTCACGAGGTTTAATGTGTTTGCCGATCTTTCCTGGAAAATTATTCATCAGGTCATCAACCAAACCATCGCTGAGATGGTGGATGAACAGCAAACGCTGGACGTGCTGAGCCTGCGCAGGCGCTTAAGGGAAATGGCGGAGAACGAAACTAACGAGGAGATGGTGCTGTGTTACTGGCAGGCCAGCAAAGTGCTGACGCGTTTGCCGCCCACCGTCACCGCCAGCCAGTTGATAGAAGAGGCGCGCCATGCGTTCCGCAGTCCGCCCAGTCACGATTCGCTTTAACGCGAAATGCTTTTCTTTCCCCGTTGCGCTTAACAGAGTCTAATTGGCTGAAACTTAATCTTAATCAGGCAATACGCTCTGCTAGACTTCCTGGGTTAACAACGCTGAAAACAGAGGACAGTAATGAAAATCAAAAGTTATGCCGCACACAACGCCGGTGATGCGCTGGTACCGTACGAGTACGAAACCGGTCCGCTGGCGGCGGAAGAAGTGCTGGTTGAGGTCGATTACTGCGGTGTGTGCCATTCTGATTTGTCGATGATTGATAACGAGTGGGGCATTTCCTCTTATCCGGTCATTGCCGGTCACGAAGTGATTGGTCGCATCAGCGCACTCGGCGATGCGGCGCAGGACAAAGGATTGAAGGTCGGCCAGCGCGTGGGTATCGGCTGGACCGCGAAAAGCTGCCAGCACTGTGATGCCTGCATCAATGGCGAGCAGGTCAACTGTGAGAACGGTTCAGTGCCCACCATCATGAACAAAGGCGGTTTCGCCAGCCATCTGCGCGCCGACTGGCAGTGGGTGATTCCGCTGCCGGAATCCATGGACATCACCTCTGCCGGTCCGCTGCTGTGTGGCGGCATTACCGTATTCAAACCGCTGCTGATGCACCATGTAACGGCCACCAGCCGCGTCGGCGTTATCGGTATTGGCGGCCTCGGCCATATGGCGATCAAACTGCTGCGCGCCATGGGTGCTGAAGTTACGGCGTTCAGTTCGAATGCCAGCAAAACCGAATCCATCAAAGCCATGGGCGCCGATCGTGTGGTCAACAGCCGCGATCCGCAGGCGCTGAACGCGCTGGCCGGGCAGTTTGATTTGATTATCAGCACCGTAGCCGTCGATCTGGACTGGCAGCCGTACTTCCAGGCACTGGCTCCGCACGGTAAGTTCCACACCGTGGGCGCGGTGATGAAGCCGTTTGAGGTGCCGGCGTTCAGTCTGATTCTGGGCGATCGCGCGGTAACGGGTTCGTCTACCGGTTCACCGGGCCAGCTGCGTAAGCTGATGCGTCTGGCGTCACGCGCCGATGTGGCACCGCAGGTGGAAGAGTTCCCGATGTCAAAAATCAATGAAGCGCTGGATCACGTACGCGCCGGTAAAGCTAATTACCGCGTGGTGCTGAAGGCCGATTTCTGAGTCGGAATCTGAGGCGGATAACTCGCTGACATTTGTCAGACAAAACGGCGGATGGGGAATTATCCGCCGTTTTTTACGCCTTATCCCTGCGAATCATCCTTTTCGCCGAGGAAGAAATACCACAGCGGAATCGACATCAGTGCGGTGAACACCGTGGTGTAAAGCGCGATCATAAAGCCCTGCGTCAGATACATGGTCAGCGTCCAGTGGCTGAACGGGATGCCGTATTGATCGATCACGCCGCCGATAATCGCATTGCTCATCACCGTACCGACAATCAGCGCCAGAATAAACAGCCCACGCAGGTAGTAACGCATCTCCTTGCGTTTCACCGTGAAGCGCGCCCGCACGATACCGAGCGGCGACTGCTGCGCGGCGAGAATTTCCGCTTCGCTCATCGGCGCCCGCTGTTGTCTGCGCCAGCGCAGTACGTCCACCAGAACGAAGGCCAGCAGGCTGACGCCCATCACCGGCAGGGCATAACCGAGCGCCAGCGCCAGCATCAGGCAGACACCTTTGGCATAGTGCGGCAGCGCCAGCCAGCTTGCGCTCAGGGTTTGCGCCGGGCTGGCCTGATCCAGAGCCGGGCGGCGCAGCCACCACATACGATAACCCAGCACAATCATGCTGCATAAACCCAGGCCAAACAGCGCCAGCAGCAGCTGATTAGGCCAGCCAAACAGCACGCCCATGTGCGCATCGACGCCCCAGCGCGTCAGTTTTGCCACCAGCGGGAAGCGATCAAACCAGACGTGATCGACAATCGCGAAGCTGTGCGGATTTACGGACACCGCATCCACCTGGGTGGGCCAGCTGCGATCAATCTCACTCACCGTCCAGGCTTTGCCCTCGCTTTTCGGCTGGCGCAGCTCCACTTTGGCCGCGCGGATGCCATCCTGACGCGCCGCCGCCAGCACGCGATCCCAGTCAGCGTCGGCGGCATTTGCCGGCAGTGACTTCGCCGGCTGCGCCGCCGGTTTCGCCATCGACGACATCGGCATGCTGGTCATGTCCATGTCCGGCATACTGCGGTGATCGGCGTGAGGATCCGCCGGCGCGGCGGGCGCATCACCGCTGAGCGCCGTATTTACCTGTGGCGTCAGCCAGTTAAGCTCGGTGCGCATCTTATCGATATTGCTACCTGCCCATTGTGACCAGGTGAGGCCGGTAACTGAGAAGAACAGCAGCCCGAGCAGCAGCGTCAGCCCCAGCGTGATGTGCCAGTGCCGGGTGAAGGCAAACCCCTTTCGCACGGTTTTCAGCCGGCGTTTTGGTCGTGTGCCCAGCCACAGCAGCACGCCGCCGAGCGCGGCCACCCACAGCCAGCTCGCCGCCAGTTCGCTGTAGTTGCGACCAAAGTCACCGAGTAACAGGCTACTGTGCAGCAGATCGAGCGTGGTGCGCAGCGGCAACACGCCACTGGTGCCATACACCGTCATGTCGCCGGTTACTTTGAGGCTGTAGGGATCGATAAACACCGCGCGCGACTGCGACGGACCGAGTGTGGCATCGCTGAACTGTACGCGCGTGGTATCGCGCGCGGCGGGCGCAGGTCGAACCGCATAAATGTGCTGATTTTCGCCCGCATAGGCGCGTGCTGCGGCGATCTGCGCCGAGAGCGGTTGTGCATTGCCCTGCGGCTGCGCGGTGAGCGCATCAGCGTAGATCAGATTTTCCAGCTGCGGCGTCAGCACATACAGCGTGCCGCTGAGCGCCGCCACGAAGATGAACGGCGCGACAAACAGGCCAATGTAAAAATGTAAGCGGCGTAGCAGATTAAGCACCGCGCCGCGCGGTGCTGCAGAGTGAACAGCAGACAAAGCCGTCTTCCTTCCGATAAGAGAATGTCAGGGCACAGCGCAGGCGTTGTACCGATTAATGAGATTCAGCAGGAAAGAAAAACCGGTGGCGCGCGCGGACGATGGGTACCGCTGAAGCGGCGCGGCCGGGGTGCCACCAGCGGCGGCAGCGGTGGGGCGCGCGAGATCACCAGCATCAGCCAGATGAACGGGATAAACACCCACATCATCAGCGGAACATGCACCAGCAAATCACAATAGCCGCAGGCAAATTCGCCGTCGTCCATGTTGTGATGCATCATGCCCGGCATCGCCATCTCCATCGGCATATCGTGATGGTGCATTGGCATGGCAGATGAAAGACTCTGCGACGCCACGAGGACAATGCGCGTTTGCCGCTCCAGCAGCGTTTTCGACACAATCGGCGCGACGAACAGCAACAGCACCGCCACAATGGCGACGCAGGCGGTCAGGTGCTGGCGAAAGTGATAGGAAAACGTCATGGCAAATACTGAGTGCTTCAACAAATGAGGCCGAAGTGTAACGCGATTGCCGCACAAGGGTTAATAAAAGTGAGGCTGGGAGCGACAAAATTCGCACCTTTTGAAAAGAGTCACTTAACGTGGTGCGTTTGTTAACTTAATTGCAACCTGATGAGTACATTAGAGAAACACTATGAGCTGTACAGCGAGATCTGACTGTCAGCAACGATTCGCTGCAATCAACGGTGTCTTCTGTTGTTGTTGCAATGGTGTGTAACCTGTACTATTGACCTGTACAAGTCGGAGGCCATTATGAATAAATTCACCTATACCAGCGCGCGTGAGAATTTTTCTCAGGTGCTTGACCAGGCCATTGCGGGCGAAGCCGTGGAAATTACACGTCGCAGCGGCGATTCTGCCGTTGTCATTAGCAAAGCGCATTTTGATGCCTATCGTAAAGCTGCGCTTGATGCAGAGTTTGCCGAACTGATCGGGGAGTTTGATGCCTCAAATCAGGCGCTGGCCGATAGATGAATCATGTTTCAGCCGATGAAGTCATTGCGCTTCACGATTATGTGTTGAGACGTTATGCCGGTGTTACGGGAATGCAGGATCCGGGCCGTGCGGAAGCCATCGTTACCCGAGTCATTAATCGGCAGTTTTATGAAGGTGTGCAGGATGTTTACGAGCTCGCTGCAACCTATTGGGTTGCTATTTCTCGTGGTCACATTTTTGCTGACGCTAATAAACGGACTTCTCTCAACGTCACCATGCTGTTTCTGAAACGCAACGGGGTAAAGGTGCATGATCGGCCAGAGTTAGTTGAGCTGACCGTTATGGCCGCCACCGGTGAAGCGGGCATTGACGATCTTGCCCGCGCATTACGCTCATTCTTTAGCGCTCATTAACCCGCATCAAAATATCGATCGCCCCAGCCGCTCCGTGAGTTTCTCCAGCATGGCGGTGCCGGCCAGCGAGTTACCGGAATGATCCAGCGCCGGTGACCAGACGGCAATACTCATCTCACCGGGAATCACTGCGACAATCCCGCCGCCGACGCCGGATTTAGCTGGCATGCCCACGCGCCAGGCAAACTCACCGGCGCCGTCGTACATGCCGCTGGTCATCATCAGTGCGTTCACCTGCCGCGCCTGGCGTGCAGAGATCACCGCCCACTCATCATCCAGCGTGCGACCGTGATTGGCGAGATAGAGAAACGTGCGCGCCAGTTCGCTGCAGCTCATCGCCAGCGAGCAGTAGTGAAAGTAGGTTTCCATTACTTTACTGACGTCATTATGAAAGTTGCCAAACGACTTCATCAGCCAGGCAATGGCGGCGTTACGTGCCGAGTGCTCATATTCAGATCGCGCGACCACACGGTCATACTGAATGTCCGGCTGCTGTGCCAGTCGACGCACAAACTCCAGCATGCGCTGGCGCGGCGCGGTGAGCCGGCTTTCCAGCAAATCGCACATCACCAGCGCGCCGGCGTTAATGAATGGATTGCGCGGCTTTCCCTGTTCCAGTTCAAGCTGCACCAGTGAATTGAATGCCTGGCCGGATGGCTCTTTGCCTACGCGCTGCCAGATCTCGGCGTCCTCGTACAGCGTCAGCGCGACGGTAAGCGACAGGACTTTGGAGATGGACTGGATTGAAAAGCGCGTGCCCGCATCGCCGGCCTGATAGCTGCGACCATCGGCGGTGGCAATGGCGATGCCCAGTTGATCGGCATCCACGCCGGCCAGCGCCGGGATATAATCTGCCACTTTGCCCTGCCGGGTGAGGGGGCGTACGTCCGTGACAATCTCTTCAAGCAATGCATTACTGAGTTCCGACACCTTTTGGCTCCGGGGTGACTAATCCTGGCGCGATCATGGTGATTTGCCGTCGGCGCGTCAATCCACCGCGCAAAATTCTGTGAGCATGCTGCAGCAAGCCTGCACTGCATTGCGGATTTTCTGCCCGGTTTGTTGCGCCCGATCGCAACCCAGCCTGGCGCCTACGCCACATTGCGCGGCCTGAGGTAAAATTATGTTGCGAATGATTGAGTTACCGATCAGGCAATTTTGGTTATGCTAAGCCCCAACTCTTTCCGGCGCTGCCAATGCGCTCAACCGTTGTAATTGAGGATGACGATGTCTGCCTTACCTGATGCCACCGAGCCTGCCAACGCGATGCGCGCCGGGCGCTTTATGCTGCTGCAAAAATTGCTGCGACGCGATAAAACCCCGCTGGCATTGCTGCTGCTGGCCGCGCTGGTCGGTATCCTCACCGGGCTGGTCGGGGTGGCTTTCGATCGCGCGGTCAATTTTATTCTCCACCTGCGGATCGGCTGGCTGACGGAGCGTGCGGATAACCTGGCCATGGCGTTGCTGAGCGCGTTTTTTATTTCGGCGCTGCTGGGCGGCATCGGCTATTTTCTGGTGCGCCGCTTCGCGCCAGAGGCGGGAGGCTCGGGCATTCCGGAAATCGAGGGCGCGCTGGAAGAGCTGCGCCCGGTGCGCTGGTGGCGCGTGCTGCCGGTTAAATTTATCGGCGGCATGGGCGCGCTGGGCTCTGGCATGGTGCTGGGACGCGAAGGACCCACGGTACAGATTGGCGGCAACATCGGCGGTATGTGCCTCGATCTGTTTCGCGTGCGCGATTCCGAATCGCGTCATACGCTGCTGGCGACCGGTGCCGCGGCGGGGCTTTCGGCGGCGTTCAACGCGCCGCTGGCCGGCATTTTGTTCATTATCGAAGAGATGCGCCCGCAGTTTCGCTATAGCCTGATATCGATAAAAGCGGTGTTTGTTGGCGTGATTATGTCGAGCATTGTCTTTCGCGTGCTCAACGGTAATGAAGCCATCATTAATATCGGTCAGCTGCGTGACGCGCCCACCGAGACGCTGTGGCTCTATCTGGTGCTGGGTGTGCTGTTTGGCGGCTGCGGCGTGGCGTTCAACCGGCTGATATTTCTCGCACAGGACCAGTTTCAGCGCCTGCATCTCGGACGTACCGGGCGCTGGGTGCTGTTCGGTAGCCTGCTGGCCGGACTGTGCGGCGTGCTGGGTTTACTGCTGCCGCAGGCGGTGAGCGGCGGAACGACGCTGATTCCGGATTTCGCTACCGGACACTATGGCGCGCTGGCGCTGTTTGCTCTCTTCGCGCTGCGCACGCTGGTCACCATTTGCTGCTTCTCTTCAGGCGCGCCGGGCGGCATTTTTGCGCCCATGCTGACGCTGGGCACGCTGTTGGGCACCTGCTTTGGTCAGTTGAGCGCCGACTGGTTCCCGCATTATCAGCTGGAAGCCGCCACCTTTGCCGTCGCCGGGATGGGCGCGCTGTTCGCCGCCTCGGTGCGCGCACCGCTTACCGGCATCGTGCTGGTGCTGGAGATGACCAATAACTATCAACTGATTCTGCCGATGATCATCACCTGCCTGGGCGCGACACTGGCGGCGCAGTTCTTTGGTGGCAAACCGCTTTATTCCTCAATCCTGGCGCGCACCCTGGCCAAAGCACAGCTCACTAACCGCGCCAGCGCCCGGACGGAATAGGGATTATCCCGGCTTATCGAAGCGCGACTCAAGCCGGGTGGAAAGATATCACCTCACGCCCGGCTTTTAACCCATCGGATGCGCTGGCTGAGGCTCCAGAGCATCAGTGCGGCGAGGGCGATGCTGCCGAGCACGGCGAAAGCGACCTGATAAGACCAGGCGGCGGCGATGCTGCCGGTCAGTGCCGGGCTGCATGCCGCGCCCACACCCTGCATCAGCATGACGAAACTCTGGCCGGCATTGGTGTGTCCGCTGCCGTCAAGCACGCTGACGATGTAGCCCGGTACTGCCACGCCCAGCAGCCCGGCGGCCAGACCATCAAGAATCTGTACCGGTACCATCGCATAGGTGCCATCGAACAGGGAGGCGATGCCGGCACGCACCGGCAGCACCACCAGCGCGAGGGTTATCAGCAGCGGGAAACCGAGGCGGCTGGCGTTTCGGGCGGCGATTAACGCCACGGGAATCATCACGCATTGCGAAATCACCACGGTTGCAGCGGTATAAACACCGGGGCTGAGTTGTCCGCTGTGCGTTGCCGCCGCGCGAATGCCCAGCATCGGCAACAGCGCGGCGTTGCCGAGGTGAAACAGCAGCAGCGTCAGGCCGGTAATCAGCAGCACCGGATTGCGCAGCAGGGCAGAGAAACCCGGAAGCTCTGCGGCCTGCTGTCCGGCACCGCCGCGCGCCGCGCGGTCATCGATCGCGTTACGCTGAATGGCGGCCACGGCAAAACATGCGCACAGTGCCATCGCGGTCATCAGGATAAAAACCGCATCGGTGCCCCACAGCCAGACGGCAAACCCGGCAAACAGCGCGGCAGTCATATTGCCGCCATGATTGAACGCCTCGTTTCTCCCCATCTGCTGGCTGAACCCCTGAGAGCCGGTCAGGCCGAGGGTGACGCCGGTCAGTAACGGGGCAATAAGCGCGGCCGCGAGACCGGTAACCACCTGCGAGCCAACCACCACTCCACCGTAAGGAAACCACCACAGCATTAGGGTGGCCAGCGTAATGAGCAGTGAGGCCAGAATCAGCAGCCCTTTTTTATGGTGCGTGGCATCGGTTGCCAGACCCGCCGGCAGCGTAGCCAGCAGTCCGGCTAAACCACCGGCAGTCATCGCCCAGCCAATATCATCCGCTCTCCAGCCATGTTCAGTAAGAAAGATCCCCAGGAAAGGGCCGAGTCCATCACGCACATCGGCCATGAAAAAATTGACCAGGCACAACGCCTGGAGAGACCGCAAAGCAGCGGGATGCGCTATCGGATTTGCATTCATGTTGTGATGAAGAAAGAGTGGAGGATGGTGACAAGCATAGAGCAGCAATGTGACATCGTAAATTAGCGCAGCGCGATTGGCGCACCGCTCGTACTGCGCTATACATCGCCCGCCGACTCACGGATAATTTGCTGTCTTACGCCCTTACAGAGATAAGCAATGCTGGAAAATCATCCGTCGCGTGACGCCATCAGGCTGGAGAATGTGCTGGCCGCGCTGGGCAATCCGATGCGCATGGCGGTCGTCGCGCTGCTGGCTCAGGGGGAGGCGCGCAGCTGCGGTTCGCTGCTGCAAGGCGTATCCAAATCAACCTTAACCCACCACTGGCGGGTACTGCGTGACAGCGGCGTAATCTGGCAAAAACCCTCTGGCCGCGAGAATCTGCTGTCACTGCGGCGCGACGATCTGGACGCGCGCTTTCCTGGTCTGCTTGATGCGCTGCTCAGCGCCGCCGTTGACGATGCCGCCACCCGAAGCGCGCTGCAGGCTTTTCAGCACGCGGAGTAGCGCCCTTTTCGCCGGAGCGGCTGCAATTGCAACAGCCTGGCGACAGCGGCTGCTGCATCCGCAACAGACATTCCTCATCTTCTCATTCAGTTAGCCCGCAAATCAGGCGTTTAATCTCTGCCAGGAACTGGCACGCTCACTGCATAGCCTCTTATAGCCAAAAGCATTAATGAAGATAATTTTCCATTAATCCAGCTATAAGAAGTCTCAGGAGAAACCTATGTCACAGGTAAAACCGCTGCAGTTTGCTTACTGGGTGCCTAATGTTTCAGGTGGTTTAGTCATCAGTCAGATCGAGCAGCGCACGCGCTGGGACGCGGAGTACAACCGTGAACTGGCGAAAATCGCTGAACGCGCTGGCTTCGATTATGCCCTGACGCAGATTCGCTTCACCGCCGGCTATGGCGCGGATAATCAGCACGAATCAGTCACCTTCTCTCAGGATCTGCTGAGCCACACCACAAAACTCAAAGTGATTGCCGCGCTGTTGCCGGGGCCGTGGAACCCGACGCTGGCGGCGAAGCAGATCGCCACCATCAGCCATCTGTACGGTCCGCGCATCGCGGTGAACATTGTCAGCGGCTGGTTTCGCGGCGAGTTCAAAGCGATTGGTGAACCCTGGCTCGATCACGAAGAGCGCTATCTGCGTTCGGAAGAGTTTATTCGCTGCCTGCGCGGCATCTGGCGTGAAAGCAGCTTCAGCTTCGCCGGAGATTTTTATCGCTTCCGCGACTACGCGCTCAAGCCTAAACCGCTCGATCCGCTGCCGGAAATTTTTCAGGGCGGCAGCTCGCGCGCCGCGCGGGACATGGCGTCACGGGTGTCTGACTGGTACTTCACCAACGGCAACACGCCACAGGGCGTACGCCAGCAGGTGGACGATATCCGCGCCAAAGCCGCCGTCAATCAGCACGCCGTTAAAATCGGCCTGAATGGTTTTGTCATCGCCCGCGAGAGCGAACAGGAAGCCCAGGCGGTGCTGCAGGAGATCATCGCCAAAGCCAATCCGGATGCAGTGAAAGGCTTCCAGCATGAGGTGAAAAATGCCGGCAGTGCGTCGCCGGAAGGCGAGGGCAACTGGGCCAAATCCTCCTTCGAGGATCTGGTGCAATACAACGACGGTTTTAAAACCAATCTGATTGGCACGCCGCAGCAAATTGCTGAGCGCATCATAGAGCAGAAACGCGCTGGCGTGGATTTACTGCTGCTGGCGTTTCTGCATTTCCATGAAGAGGTGGAGTTCTTTGGGCGGGAAGTGATCCCACGCGTGCGCGAACTGGAACGGCAGGAGGCGCTTAACGCCGTCACGGTCTGAGGTCAGATAGCGCGGTCGCGTCCGGCCAGCAGCGCCATCGCCATTTGCAGCGCGCTTACTGCCAACAGCATCAGCAGCGGGAGCTGCCAGCTGCCGCTGACATCATGCAGCATGCCGAAGCACAGCGGTCCCAGCGCCGCCAGCCCGTAACCCACGCACTGCGCCATGCCGGAGAGTTTCGAGGCCTGGCGATGGTCCCGGGTGCGTAAATTAAACAGTGACAGGCTGATCAGCAGCGAGGCGCCCGCACCGAGGCCTGCCAGAATCAGCCACAATAGCGACCATGCGGGTGCCAGCAGCAGGCCGGTCACCGCGATGAAGATCGACAGCGAGGCCAGCAGCCCGATCAGACGCTGATCGCGCAGCTGCTTCAGCGCCCGCATACAGGCCAGATTGGAGGCGATCGCCACAATTTGATAGACGAACAACATGCCGCCCGCCTGCAGCTGACTGATGCCATTATCCTGTGCGAACGGGGTAAACCAGCCAATCAGGGTATAAAACAGTAACGACTGGCTGGCCATGAACAGCGAAACCTGCCAGCCGATCGCGGAACGCCACGGCGAACGCGTTACGGTGACCTCTGTCGCGCGCTGCTCATGCGTCGCGGGATTTTTCAGCTGCGGCAGCCATGCCAGCAGCGCGATCAGCGCCGGAATCAGCCAGACCGCCAGCGACAGACGCCAGCCGGCGCTGCTGAGTTCGGCCAGCGGCACGGCCACGCCGGAAGCAATGCTGGCGGTGATGCCCATGGTCATGGCATATAGCCCGATATAGCGCGCGGTGTGCGCGGTGTAATCCCGCTTAATCAGCGGCGGCAGCAGGACGTTGGCCGCCGCGATCCCGCTGCTGAGAATCAGCGTCCCCAGCCACAGTGCCGTTTCGCTGCCGCTGATTCGCAGCAGTGAACCCAGGACGATCAGCAGTAACGCCCCCCACAGACTGCGCGCCAGGCCAAAGCGATTGCCAAACCAGGCGGCTGGCGGAGCCAGCGTGGCGAACATCAGCAGCGGTAAAAAGTTAATCACGCCGGCAGCGCTGGCGCTCAGGCCAAATGTCAGGCGAATATTTTCCAGTACCGGCCCGGTGGCGGTGATGGGCGTGCGTAAGTTGGCGGCGGTCAGTAACAGCAGCAGCAGGAAAAAGCCGGAACGACGCAGGGCAGAATCAGCAGATAAAGCGGTATGGGACATGTTTGCGCACCATAGAAATGAGGCAGAAAGTCTCTGCATATGGTGCGTTGATTGACGTTAACGCGTACGCAGCAGCCTGGACCGCTGAACCGCTGGCTATACTAACCAGCTGTTAAATCGATGTAAAGCAGACCGACCCGGCCGCCATGCAGGGTAACCTCCTTGCCGCTTTGCTTGTCTGACGGTGACAGCACGCATCTGTGACCTGGCTGGTATTTACGCTGCCGGTGCGTTTTTTTGCCGGGGACTTGCGCCTTTCGCTATCCACGTCCACCTTTATACTCTCACTCTTCGCAAATGGACCAATGATGCTCTGGTTATGGAATGCGCTTATCCTGCTGGCTACCGTGATACTGATGGAGATCGTCGCGGCGCTGTCGCATAAATACATTATGCATGGCTGGGGATGGGGCTGGCATTTGTCGCATCATGAACCACATGAGAGCAAATTTGAGCTCAACGACCTCTATGCCGTAGTGTTTGCGCTGTTGTCGATTGGCCTGATTTGGCTGGGTGTCAACGGTGTCTGGCCGCTGCAATGGATTGGCGCTGGCATGACGACCTATGGCGCGCTCTATTTTATGGTGCACGACGGTCTGGTCCATCAGCGCTGGCCGTTCCGCTATATTCCACGCAAAGGCTATCTGAAGCGGTTGTATATGGCGCACCGCATGCATCATGCGGTGCGGGGACGGGAAGGCTGCGTTTCCTTTGGCTTTCTTTACGCCCCGCCGCTGCACAAGCTGCAGGCGACGCTGCGCCAGCGCCATGGGCGTCGTGTCAACGCGGACGCTGCCACAGACCGGCAGGACGCGCCTGGGGATGAGCAAGGCGCGAAGTAAGCGCGACGCCGGCACCTTTCACCAGCAGCGCCAGCTTTTCGCCTTTACTGGTGCGCTGGCGCGTATCCCATGCCCGGGCACCGGCATGCTGCACTTTTACGCCAATTTCCCGGTAAACGCCGCGCGCGGTGGCGATCGCCCACGCCGAACGGAGCGGCAATCCTGGCAGCCCGCTGCGCGCTGACTGATAGTAAGGTTCAGCCTCGCGCACCAGACGCGCTGCCAGCGGGGCCAGCGCTGCGCGATGTTGCGGATCGGCAAGCTGGGCGGCGCTCAGTCCGGCCTCATCCAGCCAGCTTTGTGGCAGATAGCAACGGCCATTCTCCGCGTCCTCAACGATATCCCGTGCGATATTAGTCAGCTGAAACGCCAGACCCAAATCACAGGCGTGATCGAGTACGCGCTCATCACGTACGCCCATCACGCGCGCCATCATTAACCCCACCACGCCGGCCACGTGATAGCAGTAACGCAGCGTGTCCCCGAAACACGCGTAACGTTCTTCACGCGCATCCATCGCAAACCCTTCCAGATGATCAAACGCCAGCTGCTGGGGAAGCTGATGTGTCAGCGCCACTTCCTGAAAGGCACGAAACGCTGGTTCATCCATGTGGGCACCGCTGTAGGCGCGGCGGGTTTCGATTTGCAGGTGGCGCATCCGTGCCTGGGCATCCGCCACCGCGTGCTGCGTGCCGCCTTCTCCCAGCGTCTGACCATCTATCACATCGTCACAATGACGACACCAGGCGTACAGCATCAGCGTACTGCGGCGCGTTGAAGGATCAAATAGCCGGGTAGCGCTGGCGAAACTTTTGGAGCCCTGCGCCATGGTTTGCGTGACCTGCTCAATCAGCGGCGGTTGGTTCATCCGGTCAGATCCTCCACCATCAGCTGGGCGGTCGCTTTCGCGGAGCCGATCACGCCTGGCACACCGGCACCGGGATGCGTGCCAGCCCCCACCAGATAAAGGTTAGTGATGTCGGCATCGCGGTTATGCGGCCGGAACCAGGCGCTTTGTGTCAAAATGGGTTCGAGCGAAAACGCTGAGCCCTGATGCGCGTGCAGCGTGTCGCGAAAATCAAACGGCGTAAACATACGGTGTGTCACTAACTGCTGTCGCAGACCCGGCATATAGTGCTCCTCCAGATAAGCAAAAATGCGATCGCGCAAGCGCGGTCCTTCCTGTTGCCAGTCAATTGCGGCGGTACCGAGATGCGGCACCGGCGCCAGCACGTAAAAACTGCCGCAGCCCGCCGGTGCCAGCGACGGATCGCTGGAGCAGGGCGCGTGCAGATACAGCGAGAAATCTTCCGCCAGCTGGCTGCTATTGAAGATCTCATCGATCAATTCACGATAGCGCGGACCAAAGCACACCGTGTGGTGCGCCAGCTGCGGGTGGGCATGATTAAGACCAAAATAGAGCACAAACAGCGAGTTGCTCATCCGCTTGCGCTTCAGCGTTGCCGCGCGTTTACGCGCCGCAGGATGCCGGCTTAACAGGCGATCGTAGGTGTGCACCACGTCAGCATTTGACGCAACGGCGGCGGCGGCAAAACGGCGCCCATCCTTCAGCTGGACACCGCTGATGCGGTTACCCTCGGTCTCCAGCTGGCTGACTTCGGCGTTGAGCAGCAGTTCACCGCCCAAATCGCGAAACAGCCGCGCCATGCCATCAACCAGCGCACCGGTACCGCCGCGCGGAAACCACACGCCCCATTCGCGCTCCAGTGCGTGAATTAAGGTATAGATCGAAGACGTTGCAAAAGGATTACCGCCGACCAGCAACGAGTGAAAGGAAAAAGCCTGGCGCAGATGATCGTCCTGAATAAATTTCGCCACCATGCTGTAGACACTGCGCCAGGCCTGCAGCCGACCCAGCTGTGGCCCGGCACGCAGCATGTCGCGGAAATGCAGAAAAGGCACGGTGCCCAGTTTCAGATAGCCCTCACGAAACACATCCTGTGAATAGGCCAGAAACTGGCGGTAACCGGCGACATCCTGCGGGTTAAAAGTGGCAATCTGCTGCTCCAGCTGCGCCTGATTGTTGTCGTAGTCCAGCTGTCTGCCGTCTTCCCAGCACAGGCGATAAAACGGCGTCACCGGCATCAGGTCAACATAATCACTGAGTTGCTTGCCTGCCAGCGTAAACAGCGCCTCGATAGCACTGGGATCGGTAATCACCGTCGGACCGGCATCAAAGGTAAAACCCTGATCCTGATAAACATAGGCGCGCCCGCCAGGCTTATCGCGCTGTTCCAGCAGCGTGACCGGCACGCCGGCCGCTTGCAGACGAATCGCCAGCGCCAGGCCACCGAAGCCTGCGCCAATCACATAGGTGCGTTTCATTATTTCTTCCCTGGTAACGGAGAGGTCATCATCAATGCGCGCAGCGCTTCGCCGAGAGGGACCGGCGGTTTGCCGCACAGAATGCGTGCTTTATCGCTGAGGCGCAGTTGCCCGGCGTAAAAGCGGCTAATCAATCCGGCGTCAAGCCGGTAAAAACGCTGCATCACGCGCCAGCGCTGTTCAGGCCGTCCGGCAAGAAACAGCATGCGATTTAACAGACGGAAAAAGCGCTGCTCGCGCCAGTGCTGACGGGCAAAGGATTCGATGCAGTGGCTCAGCGTATGGGCATCGGCGGGCAGCGTGCTGGCAATCTTCTCCGCCAGCGCCACCGCGGCGGGCAGCGAGTAACCGGTGGTGGCGTGAAACAGTCCGGCGCGCAGCCCGCTGCACGGTTGTCCGTGCTGCTGTTGCCAGAACTGATCGATATCGCCGCTGAGCGTGATCGGCAGCGAGCCGTGCTCCTCGCGCAGCAGCTGGCGCAGATTCCAGCCGCGCTGGTGGGCATAATCCGTAATGTGCCGGCGCGCCTGTGCGGCATCCAGCGTGGCATGGTTGATGTAGTGGGTATCTTCAATCAGTAAACGGCTGGCACTGAGCGGCAGGGTGTAAACAAAGCGATAACCCTGTTGCTGATCGACGCTGGCGTCCATCAATATTGGCTGCTGCAGGCCATGCGGCGCGGCCAGCTGCCACTCCTGACCGACAAATGCCTGATAGCCGAGCTGCAGATGCGGTGTCGGCTGCAGTCCGCGTCCGTCAATCACCGCCTGCGCCTGTAACATCCCGCCATCCGCCAGTCTGACCCCGGTGGGCGAGACCTCGCTGACCGGCGCTGCGGTGCGTAGCGCGGCACCGAGCACCTGCTGTAAGTGCCGGGCAAAATCCTCCGAGGCAATCGAGCAATATTCTCCATCCAGCTGGCGACGCAGGGTGGGGAAGCGTACCTGATAACCGGGCCAGCGCGCCGAAAGCAGCGGCTCGAGCCAGCGGAACTGCGCTTCGCTGACGTCTTCGCGATGGAACGACCAGGTATGATTGCCGGCCGGCTGCGCCTGACTCTCCAGCAGCAAAACCTTAAGTGCGGGCTGCAGCTGGCGTAAACGCAGCGCAATCAGCCCGTTGGCCAGGCCGGCACCGACCAGAATGACATCATAAGGTGCGCGCATCAGGTGGCCTCCGCCAGCACGATTTGCTGCTGACACAGCGCCTGCTCGACAATATCCGCCGCGCGCGTACAGCCACCGGCCCGCTGCAGCTGCGCCTGAATGGCTGACATGCGCAGACGATAGCGATCGTCACTCAGCAATTGTTGCAGGTGTCGCTCCAGCTGCGCGACCCGGCTGAAACGTGAGGCGCGCCGGCCGACGCCGTGCCACTCAATACGTGCCGCCACACCGGGCTGATCGAAGGCGATCGGCAGCGCCAGCATCGGCGTGCCACACTCCAGCGCTTCCAGCGCACTGTTCAGACCGGCGTGAGTGATAAACAGTTGCGCATGCTGCAGTGCCGCCCGCTGATCCACAAAATCGGTCACCCACGCAGCACCGGCCAGTCTGAGCTGATGTGCCTGGCTGGCGGTCAACCCGCCACAGTGCGCCACCACCAGCGACAGCTGCTGATTGCGGCAGGCCTGAGCCAGATGCAGAAACAGGCGAAAGCGATGCCCCTGTAGCGTGCCTAGCGAGGCATATACCACCGGCTGGCGCAGCGCTGGCCAGGGTGCGGCGAGCGCGCCGCTAGCGACTGGAGTCCGCAGCGGGCCCACGCTGTGATAGCAGGCTGGCAGTTGCTGACGCGGAAAATCAAAAGCGGGCACCAGCTGACTGATTTGCGCCAGCGGCGACAGACACTGATGTAAGCCATGGCGCTCGGGCAGGCCGAAGGCGCGCGCATGACGAGCGATGACAGCGCCATGACGACGCATGATGCGGTCGTAGATGTCACTGCTGGCCTGATAGCGCTGCAGCGCTTTCTCATCCTGAGCAAAGCGAAAGGGCATTACGGCCAGCGGAATGGCCGCTTCGCGATTGACCGGCAGCGCGCAGGCCACCGACACGAACGGCAGCTGTAACGCCTCTGCCACCAGACCACCCGCCGCTTCCATTTGGTCGGCAATCACGCCATCGACCTGCAGGCGTTTCAGCACCGCGGGCAGTTCGCGGCACAGCATATCGGTGGTGCTGGCCAGATCGTGAATCACGCGAAACAGCGATAGCCCGCCCGGTGCGGCCAGCCGCCTGAGTTCGCTGGAGAGCGATCCGGCAGGATGCGTGCGCTCGCCGACGGCCACAAAGGCAATACGCTCGTCGCTCAGCAAGGTGCGTGCATCACTTTGCTGGATAAAGGTGATGCGATGTCCGCGCGCCAGCAGCGTTTGCGCCAGCGCCTGCAATGCGTGAAAGTGGCTGTAGAGCGGTGGCGCAATAACGGCAAAATGCCCCATAGGTATGACCGGCTTCAGTTGAACATCGCCAGCTGTTGATTAAACAGGGCGTGCATATATTGACGGGTGGCGACACCGCGATGGCAGGCGCAGGCAAGGTGTGCATCGGCACTGCTGAGATGGTCGCGCAGACGACGTTCAGCCCCTTCCGGGCCCAGCATCTGCACCAGCGTGGATTTGCCCTGATCCTGATGACAGTCCTTGCCGGTGTGTTTTGAGCCATCGGCCAGGTCGTCCAGTAACTGGAATGCCTGACCTAAATCCTGCGCAAAATAGCTTAAACGCTGACGCACCTGCACTGACGCATCGGCCGCAATCGCCGCCATCTGCAGCGTGGCGCGAAACAGGACGCTGGTTTTCAGTTCGTTGGTCAGGGTGATGGCTTCCGGACTGCGGCTGTGTGCGCCGTCATGCAGATCCTGGAACTGACCCTGAACCAGTCCCTGCAGGCCCACGGCAGAGGAGAGCTCGGCAATGGCTTCGGCTTTGTGCGTTGCCGGCAGACCCGGCGCGAGTGCAATCACCTCAAAGGCGCGGCTGAGTAGCGCGACCGCCGCCAGGATAGCCACGTTTTCCCCATATTCACAATGGATTGCCGGGCGTCCACGTCGCATCCGGGCGTTATCCATTGACGGAATGTCGTCAAGGATCAGTGAGGCGGCGTGCACCATTTCGACCGCACAGGCAAGATCAAGGATACCCTGCTGCGCCACGTCACAGCCCATATCGCGTGCTGCCAGCAGCAGCAAGAGCGGACGAATACGTTTGCCCGGTGCCAGCGTGCCGGCACGCATGGCGGCCCGAACGCGATCGGCCTGCTGCCCGGCAGGCAATAAATGTTCAAGATGAGCCTGCAATGCGTGATGCAACTGAAGGAGATCGCTTTCCTGGCTTGCTGTGGTATCGACATGGGCGGTCATAGCGGCTTTCCATGGTTAGTTAAATTCTTGTGCTTTTTCAATTAACCGTAGACCCGGTAAGGGGAGTGCGCCAGCGAGCGAAGCGACTTTAACACACCGTCACGCTTTTTTTATTTATTGAATAATCTGAGAAGTAATTCCTATGACCCTCAGGCCAGTTTTCGCTGCGGTGACTGCTATGATGACGGGCAATCAGAGGAGACAGCTATGACGACGCAAAAAGTGGCGATAATCGGTGCGGGTGTGATCGGCCTCGCCGTGGCGTGGGCGCTGGCAAGGCAGGGCGCGCAGGTGACCCTCTTTGACCGGCAACACATGGGCGCGGGCACCAGCAGCACCACATTTGCCTGGGTGAACTCCAACGGCAAACAGCCTGCCAGCTATCACCGCCTCAATGCGCTGGCGATGGAGGAGCATATCCGGCTGCAGCTGACGCAGACCAATGGCGTGCGCTGGCTGGAACCTTGTGGCACCTGGGAGTGGGCCGGCGCGGGTGAAGCCGAACAGCAACTGCAGCAGCGTGCCACCTCATTACAGGCCGCTGGCTATGCGGCACGGCAAAGGACGCTGGCCGAGCTGCAGCAGGAAATTCCTGAACTGCGCGCGTCTGCGGTACACGGCAGTATCTGGCATTTTCCAACGGAATCAGTGCTCTATCCGGCGCTGTATCTGGCACGGCTGTGGTCAGAGGCGCAGGCGCACGGCGCGGTACTGCATCAGCATCAGGCGATTCAGCACATTAGTGAAAATGCGGAAGGCGTGACGGTGCAGCTGGAGCAGGGTGAGCAGTGGCAGGGCGACCGGCTGGTGCTGGCGACCGGACGCTGGGCCAATCAGCTGCTGCATACGCTTGGTCTGGAACTGGCGCTGATTGACACCAGCAAGCCTGATGCGGTGGCCTGCAGCTTTCTGGCGCGCACCGCACCACAGCCGTTATCGCTTGGCACCAACCTGATTTCTCCGCAGCTGAACGTGCGCCCGGACGGCGGCGGGCGGTTACTGTTACAGGCGCTGGATCTCGATCACCTGGCCGATCCGGACGCGCCGCCGTCGACTCATGGCGCCATGGCCGATCAGTTTCGTGAGCGCTACCGGGCGCTGTTTGCCACGGCCGGTGCGTTGCAGATCGAGCAGATTGTCGTCGGGCAGCGGGCGCGTCCGGCTGATGGCTTGCCGGCGCTGGGCTTTGTCACCCCGCATCAGCGCGTGTATGTCGCGGTGACGCACAGCGGAGTCACGCTGTCACCGCTGATTGGCCGGCTGGTGGCAGAAGAACTGATCGGCGACAGTCCCAGCGACCTGCTGAAAGAGTTCCGGCCACAACGGCTGATCGGCAAAACCGCCAGCGCGTTTGCACCGATTCAGCGAAACTTTCCGGCGGCACAGTGAGCGAAGCGATGGCGCAGACCACAGGGTAGCGGGTTGATTAATTTTTAACCTGAATTAAGGCGTAGGCTGATCGCGATCAAAAAAACATCTGTCGGGCTGCTCAACCATGGAAGGCGAAACATAAGCCAAATGGAGGTGAGTATGCGTACCACCCTGATGACGCTGCCGCAGATGGCGCATTACCTTGATATCCCCTGTACCACGCTGGCGCGTGCTATGTGTAATCGTGGCACGCTGGAGAAATTGCCGCTGCCGGCGGCGGTTGATGACAGCCTGCCGCTCTCCTCTCGCTGCTGGTCACGCGAAGAGGTCAGGCAGTTTCGCCATCGGCTACAGCGCCGCCGCCATCAGCGCTAAGCGAATCCAGCCGGTCGTCCTGACCGGCTGAATATCAGGCAGCGACACCATTCGGCCGTGCAGCGACATGACCGGCCCACAGGCTGGCAACCCACTTCACACCTTTCGCGGTAAACCGTGCCTGCGAAAAAGCATGCTGGTTTTCACCCATTCCGCTGCGCAGCGCAAAATAGCCAGCCTGCAGATGGTGCTGCTGTGGCGTCAGCGCACCTTTGTCACGGTACATAATGTTGCGCTCAAGCAGAAACTGCCGAAACTCCGGCTCTTTCACTTTGAGCATTTTGCACAGCTGGCGAAAACCCAGCGACTCATGCACATCAACAAAGCGATCAAAGAATTCTGCCTTTGGGGCCGTCAGCGCCAGTTGCTGTTCCGCCGCACGGCGTTGCTCAAACTGTTCTGCCCAGGCACGGGCCGCTTCCGCCGGATTGGTGAAATCGGGCAGATGGGTGAATTTTTCCCGCTCCTGCCAGCGGTCCAGCAGTTCGGCGGTAAAGCCAGGGGAAAGACGAGCAACCGCCAGCAGCGAGTCACGTTTATTTAGCTGAAACTCCTGACGTGTCTCACCTTCATGCTCGTAATGATTCACCGTGACAGGCTGGGAAAGGCGCTGCGCGGTTTCCAGGCTTTTAATCAGGCGCTTCACTTCGCCATGCGTGATGCCGGTTATTCTGGCAATTTCACGGCTGCTCATCAGCAGGGTTGCGTTGAGAGCAGCAAGACTTTCCGTTGAGATCATCATCAGTATCACCTCTTACAAACGTGGAACAGTCCATCAGACTGCTGGATAAGTATACAATATACTGTTTGCATATCCAGTATTATTTTTAGCCGTTACTGTAAGAAATGCCTCTCTGCGAGATATCGCACAAAGCGCAACTGCGCCGGACCCCGCTCTGCACCCGATACCGATACGCTTGCCTATTCGACTATTGCTACCAGGCTTAAGCGATTCAGGTTAAATAAAGACAGCCTTTCGTTACGCTTATTTATGAGGAGCCGATTATGAAAGCGTTAACTTATCATGGCCCACATCGGGTGCGCGTTGAAACTGTTCCTGACCCGATTTTAGAGCAGCCGGACGACATTATTTTACGCGTCACCGCGACGGCAATTTGCGGCTCCGACTTACATCTTTATCGCGGGAAAATTCCCGGTACCGATCACGGTGATATATTTGGTCACGAATTTATGGGTGAAGTGGTCGAAGCGGGGAGTGAGGTTACCAACGTAAAAATTGGTGATCGCGTTGTGGTGCCCTTTGTTATTGCCTGTGGCGACTGTTTCTTTTGTCATCTGCATCAGTATGCAGCCTGTGAAAATACCAATAGCGGGCGCGGTGCTATTTTAAACAAGAAAAATATTACCCCGCCTGCAGCGTTATTTGGCTACAGCAAACTGTACGGTGGCGTGCCGGGCGGCCAGGCGGAATATGTACGGGTGCCAAAAGCCAATGTCGGGCCGTTTAAAGTGCCGCTGGCGCTACCGGATGAGAAAGTGCTGTTTCTCTCCGATATCCTGCCCACCGCCTGGCAGGCAGTGCAAAATGCCGGGCTGGATAAAGGCTCCAGCGTCGCCATTTTTGGCGCCGGCCCGGTCGGGTTACTGAGCGCCGCCTGCGCGCGTCTGGTTGGTGCGGAAGAGATCTTTATGATTGACCACAACGCTTATCGACTGGAATTTGCCCGCCAGCGTTATGGAGTTACGCCGATCAATTTTGATGAAATCGACGATCCTGCTGGCTGGATCATTGATCATACCCAGGGCCACCGGGGCGTTGATGCGGTAATCGATGCGGTAGGTTTTGAAGCCAAAGGCAGCCTGACGGAAACGGTGATGAGTAATCTGAAGCTGGAGGGCAGCAGCGGGAAGGCGCTGCGGCAGTGTATTGCGGCAGTGCGCCGTGGCGGTGTGGTCAGCGTGCCGGGCGTGTATGCCGGCTTTATCCACGGCTTCCTGTTTGGCGATGCATTCGATAAAGGACTGACGTTTAAAATGGGCCAGACGCATGTGCAGGCCTATTTACCGCGCCTGCTGTCGCTGATTGAGCAAGGGCTGCTGACGCCGGAAGAGATTGTGACGCACCATATGCCGCTGGAAGAGGCCGCGCGCGGCTATGAAATCTTTGAAAAACGTAAAGAGGATTGCCGCAAAGTGATTCTGGTGCCCGGTATGGCCAGTACCACGCCAGCGGCCTGAGTACTGACAGGCTGCCTGACGGCAGCCTGCTTCCGTGGCTTAACGCACGATATCTTCATCGCGGTCGTTGAGCTCGGGTAGTGCAATTTGCCGTGAGGGCGCGTTATCCAGCCGATCGCCATAATCAGCACTGACATCGGGCAGGCTGGTAAACTGGCCATCGACGAACAAAAAGCTCAGGTGTTTTTCCACCTCGGCCAGTAATTCGTCCACTTCCTGCTCCGTTTCTCCCCCGGCATCTTTACCGTCCAGCTGCCAGCGATAACGATCGCCCACTCTTTCCGCACCGCCAATATCAACGATGTGGCCATCGATATTTTCCACCAGTAAACGCTGACGGGAAAAATAGAGTAAATAGGGCATCCGATCGCGATTGTTTTCTGACATAACATAACTCCTTCATGACGTTACCACGGTTAGCGCAGAAAATAATAGCGAAACGCAAATACTGCCCAATATACCGCGTTCAGACCTAAATAAGCCCAGCACCCCCAATAAGCCACAGGCTCGCGACGGGTGCGCAGTTTAGGTAAGAAAGCCAGTAAATAACCGGCTGCAGCAATAAGCGAAACGAAATAAAGTAGTTTCATGCGCTCTCCTGAATTTATTATCGTCTGATAAGCATAGTCAGGATAAATAAGGTTGGGGATAGCGCAGGTGATTCAGGGATTAATCAGTTGCTGCAGCGCCGCTGCGCTGGCGGCATCATCCGGCACATACACCAGCAGGCGGTCGCCGTTGCGTGACGCCGACCACCAGTTGTTCTGGCGCAGGGTCATTTCGCCCACTTCGGCACGGTAAAAGCGTTTCACGCGGTTTTCTACCTTGCCCAGTTCGTAGCGCTGCCAGGTGTGCGCGAACTCATCGGAACTGTTCAGCAATCGCGCCAGAAAGCTTTCCCAGTGCGGATCGCCCAGATGCTCGCCCATCTGACCGCGAAACATCGCCACCATCTGTGGCATTACTTCGTCCCAGTCGGTCATCACGTTACGCCAGCCGGCATGGTTGAACGCCAGCCAGATACAGTTGCGATCTTCCGGCGCGATCTGGGCTAAATCGACGCCCATCAGCGCACACCACGCCTGGTTATAGCCGAGAATATCGAAGCGCGGCGTTTCGATGATCGCCGGCAGCTGAATGGCATCCAGCATTTGCTGATTATGTCCGGCGAGTTTGCAGCAGGCAGCAGCGACGCGCGTCGATGGCAGAGTGTGTCCGGCCAGCGAGAAAAGATGCTGCGTCTCAACATCATTGCATTGCAGGGCGCTGGCGATGGCCGTCAGCGTTTTGGTGGAGGCTTTGATATCGCGCCCCTGTTCCAGCCAGGTGTACCAGGTGACGCCGACATCCGCCAGCTGCGCTACCTCTTCACGGCGTAAACCCGGCGTGCGGCGCTGACGCATGCGCGGTAAACCGAGGCGGTTAGGATCCAGGCTCTCACGGCGCGTACGTAAAAAGGTACCGAGTAATTTACGGTTGTTCAGCTCAGCGGGGGTAAGGGTTTGCGCGGTGCTCATCAGCAGCTCTCCAGACGAGACGGGTAGAATTTATACCATGATAATCAAGAACTGGTACCCGTTTAATGGTTAGGTGATGCTATGCCGTAGTGAAACTAAAAACAAGGTTAACGCTATGCAGACATCGCAACTTCAACGTGCAGGACTGGTGGTCCTGCTGGCCGGGCAGCTATTGCCGATGATCGACTTTTCCATAGTCAACGTCGCGCTGGATGCGATGGCGCAATCGCTGCGTGCCTCGCCGATCGCGCTGGCGCTGATCGTGGCGGTGTACGGTATCGCTTTTGCTATTTGTCTGGCGATGGGCGGACGCCTGGGCGATAACTTTGGCCGCCGTCGCGTGTTTCTTGCCGGCGTGTGGATCTTTGGCATTGCGTCATTATTGTGCGGCATCGCTAACAGCGTCGGCATGCTGATGTTTGCGCGCGCGCTGCAGGGCGTCGGTGCCGCTTTTATGGTGCCGCAGATTCTCGCCACGCTGCACGTTACGCTGCAGGGCAGGGCACATGCGCGGGCGATTGGCCTGTACGGCGGTATCGGCGGGCTGGCTTTTATTATTGGCCAGGTGCTGGGCGGTTTTTTGATCAAAGCCGATATTGGCGGCTACGGCTGGCGCAGCGTGTTTCTCATCAACCTGCCGATCTGCCTGTTCGTCCTGCTAACCGCGCGCCGCTTCGTGCCGGAAACGCATAACCTCAAGCGCGTGCCGGTGGATGTGAGCGGTACGCTGCTGCTGGCTGGCGCGATCGGCTGTCTGATGCTGGCCCTGGCACTGGGGCCGCTGCTGCACTGGTCGTGGCCGTGCCTGTTACTGCTGGCGCTGTTTCCGTTGTTTCTGCATCGACTGCGCCACAGCGCGCTGCGACTGGAAGCCGCTGGCGGATCGCCGCTGCTGCCACCCTCGCTGCTGCGTCTTTCCAGCGTGCGTTTTGGTCTGACGCTGGCGGTGCTGTTCTTCTCCTGCTGGAGCGGCTTTATGTTCGCGGTGGCGCTGACGCTGCAATCCGGCATCGGCATGACCGCTTTCCAGTCCGGCAACGCGTTTATTGCCCTGGGTGCGGCCTATTTTATCGGCTCAATGCGTACTACCCGCATGGTTGAGCGCTATGGTAAACGTGCCACGTTACTGTCTGGCTGTGCGATTCAGATGGTCGGGCTGGTGGCGCTGATCGCGACGCTGCAGCTGAAGTGGCCGCAGGTGGGCATTGCTACGTTGATTCCGGCTACCGCGCTGATTGGCTTTGGCCAGTCGTTTATTGTCAGCACCTTCTACCGGATTGGCATGAGCGGGGTGCCGCATCATCAGGCCGGCGCAGGCAGTGCGGTGCTGTCTACCGTGCAGCAATCGGCGCTGGGACTGGGACCGATGCTGCTCGGCGGCGTGTTCACCCAGATCAATCAGCATGGTAATCATCTGGCAGCCATCAGCGGTACGCTGGCGGTGGAGTTGCTGATGATGGCACTGCTGGTGGTGCTGACCAGCGTCAACCGCCGGACGTTCCCTCCGGCGACGGCTGAAGGCTGACGCCGGAGGGAAAAAGTCAGCCCGTCTGGTCACTGTAAACGCTGACCCTGCAAGGTAATAACAGGTTTTGGGCCGGGTGCGCATTGATGCGCCCCGGCACCTGAAAACCGCTTCGCGCTTACTTTTCCGCCAGGCGTAAACCACTTTCGGCATCGAACAGATGAATTTTTTGCGGATTGAAACCGATGCGCAGCGTCGCGCCGCTGCCGGCTGCATGCCGGCCGGCCATCTGCATATGCAGCGCATGACCGTGCCAGTCAAGGTGCAGCAGAGTTGATTCCCCGGTAATCTCCACCACGTTCACCCGCGCAGGCGCGCCGTCCTGCACTTCGCACAGATCGTGCGGGCGCACCCCCAGCGTCACGGCAGCGCCTTCACGTTCCCGCGCCACCGCCTGCCACTGCGCGGGCAGCGGTTGCCACCAGTCCTGACACTGCACGCCCGGCACGCCGTCATGCGTCAGCAATTGTGCCGGTAACAGGTTCATGGGCGGCGAACCAATAAAACGCGCCACAAAGGTATCTGCCGGACGATCGTAGATCGCCAGCGGTGCGCCCTGTTGCACGATGCGTCCCTCTTTCATCACCACAATCTGGTCGGCCAGCGTCATCGCTTCTACCTGATCGTGCGTGACATACACCATGGTGGTTTTGAAACGCTGATGCAGCGACTTGATCTCGGCGCGCAGCTCCATGCGCAGCTGGGCATCAAGGTTAGAGAGCGGTTCGTCAAACAGAAACACCTGCGGATTACGCACCATGGCGCGGCCCATCGCCACGCGCTGACGCTGCCCACCCGAGAGAGCGCGCGGGTAGCGCTGCAGCAGCTTATCAATGCCAAGAATCGCGGCGATGCGCGCGATTTTCTGCTGCTGCTCATCGCGGCGTACCTTCTTCACCTGCATATGGAATGCCAGGTTTTCGGCCACCGTCAGATGCGGATAGAGCGCATAACTCTGAAACACCATCGCAATGTCGCGATCGGCGGGATCGCGATCGTTAATCTGCACTTTATCCATCAGAATCGCGCCGTCGGACAGGCTCTCCAGTCCGGCGAGCAGGCGCAACAGCGTCGACTTGCCGCAGCCGGACGGGCCAACCAGCACGGTAAAGCTGCCGTCGGGAATGGTCAGGTCGAGCGGATGCAGCACCGACTGTTTACCGTAGCGCTTGGCCACTTTAACGAGTTCAACACCGGCCATAATTTAAAACTCCTGTGCGCATAGTTGCAGTTGTTGCCAGTCGGGATAGCGACGTGGCTGCGTGCTGATTGCCAGTGAGGCCACCGCAATGCCCCATTGCAGCGCGGTGGCAAGATCCTGCTGATGCAGCAGCGCGGTAAGAAAACCGGCGTTAAAGCTGTCGCCGGCACCGATGGTGTCGACCACCGCGACCGCGCGAGCGGGCTGTTGCAGGCTGTGCTGACGTTGCCAGCAGCCCGCGCCCTGCGCACCGCATTTCACCACGCAGCCGCCGCGCCCGCTGAGCCGTTGCGCCAGAAGATGCGCACCGGTGTGCAGATTATCTGCGCCACTCAGCCCGAGCGTTTCGACTTCATTGAGCAACAGCCAGTCGCACTGCGGCAGCCAGCGGGCGATCTGCGCATGCACTTCATCGCTCCAGCCCTGCGGCGGCCAGCCGGTATCGACGGCAGTGATAAACCCGCGCTGCTGCAGTTCGGCCAGTAACTGCGGATAGTCCTCATACAGTTGCAGGCAGAGAAACGTGCCGCACAACAGCACGATATCGCCGCTGCTGGCTTGCGCCGGGAGCTGGCTCAGCACGTCCTGCGCGCTGAGCCGCACAATGTGACCGAGATTACTGAGGAACGATCGCTCGTGATCGGAGTGCGTGACGCCAACGGTGAGCGAGGTTTCGCAGGCGTAGCGCGTCCAGTGCGCCGCGCTGTGCGGAAAATGGCTCGCCAGCCATGCGCTGAGGCCGTCATCGCCCTGATTAGCGACGGCGCGATGGCGCACCTGCATCGCTTCCAGCGCCAGCGCGCAGTTGCCCGCCGAACCGCCCGGACGCAGCTCACTGTGCTGCAGCATCACTTCGGTGCCGCGCTGCGGCCAGCTGTCCAGCGTACCCATGATGACATCGACATTGATATTGCCCACCACGTAGAGCGTGGCGCGGGCTTCCTTATTGCTCATCATCCTTTGCTCCCGCCACTGGCAAGGCCGCTGACCAGCGTTTTTTGCAGCCAGATAGCGATAAAGAGAGGAGGAACCGACGCCAGAATACCGACGGCGGCAATCAGCCCATCGTCGGTGGCGCGGCCTGCGGTAAAGCCGGCAATGGTGACCGGCAGGGTTTGCGCGGCGATGTTACTGGTGAACAGCAGGGCGTAGAAAAATTCATCCCACGCCAGCAGCCAGCCAAACAGCGCCGCCGCGCCCAGCACTGGTTTCGCCAGCGGCAGCGTAATGCGCAGCAGCACCTGCCAGACGCGCAGTCCATCAAGACGCGCAGCCTGTTCGATATCCTGCGGCAGGGCATCAAACTGGTTTTTCAGCATCCAGGTGAGAAACGGCAGAATCAGGGAGCAGTACACGATGATCAAACCGGGTCGGGTGTTGAGCAGATCGAACTGCTGCAGCAGAAAGTAGAGCGGCAGCACAAACGCCACCGGCGGCACCATATAGATGGCCAGAGACGCGAACAGCCAGCCGTCACGGCCGCGATAGCGCGAGAAGCTGAACGCTGCCGGGATCGCGAGCAGCAGGCACACCAGCGTTGCGCCGGTTGCCACCAGCAGGCTATTACCCAGCGCATGCAGGAACAGCGCGCCGGGCTGGCCGGGTTCCAGCGAGATCAGCCTGCCGTAGCGGCTGAAATCCCACTGGCGCGGCAGCCACTCCAGCGGCACGCGTGTCAGATCGCTGGTGGCGCTGACGCTCATCAGAAACAGCCAGCCCATCGGTGCCACGACGGAGAGCGCCACCAGCAGCGCCGCCGCGTATTTAGCGCAGGTACGCAGTTTAACCTTCATAGGCACTTCCCCGACGGCGCTGCCGCCACAGTAATAGCATGTAAAGGGTGATCAGCACCGCGCACAGCAGCGTCATTAACATGGCATAAGCCGCACCGCTGCCGGCGCGCAGGTAGCTGAAGGATTCCTGATAGACGTAAAAGCTCAGCGTTTTGGTGCTGTCGACCGGACCGCCGCGCGTCATCACATAGATGATGTCGAAGATCTTAAAGGCGTCGATGGTGCGTAACACCAGCGCCACGCTGAGCGATCCGACAATCGCCGGAAAGGTGATGGCACGAAAACGTCGCCATGCCGATGCGCCATCCAGCCGCGCCGCTTCGTAGAGATCCTCCGGCACCGACTGCAGTGCTGCCAGCACCAGCAGCGTCACCAGCGGATAGTTTTTCCAGATGTCGGCAAACATTACCGCGTTGAGCGCGGAAGCCGGCGATCCCAGCCAGCTGCGGTAGCCATCGATGATACCGAGCTGCGTCAGCAGGGCGTTGATACTGCCGTAGTCCGGATTGAAATTGAGGCGCCACATCATGGCGTTCACAATGGTTGGCAGCGCCCACGGCAGAATCACCAGCACGCGCAACACGTTACGTCCGGCGAATTTCTGGTTGAGCAGCAGCGCAACCAGCACGCCGATGACGCCTTCAATCGCTACCGACACCACGGTGAAGTAGAGCGTGCGCCACAGCGAGGTTTGAAAATCCGCATCGGTAATGGCGTAGAGATAGTTCTCCAGGCCAATCCATTGCGGCGCTTCACCGCCGCTGCCAATCAGCGCGGCGTCGGTAAAACTCAGCCAGATAGTGCGCAGCAGCGGCCAGGCGGTGAGCAACAGCATCACCAGTAGCATGGGTGCCAGCAGCACCCACGCCTGCCGTTGTTCGCGTTGACGCAAACTCAGCATACTGACCCCTTAACGCAGACGCGCCGCACTTTTGTCTACCGCCTGCATAGCTGCTTCCGGCGTCGCGCTGCCGACCAGAACCTGTTGCAGTTGCTGCTGCAGGGTGTTGGAGAGACGTGAGTAATCAGCGGTTTCCGGACGCGACAGCATGACATTAAGCGATTTGTCGGCCGCAGCGATCAGGCTCTTCTGATTCTTACTGACCGCGGGATCCTGGTAGGAGCTTTTCCAGATCGGCAGACTGAGCGTGGCGTATTTATTCTGTACCGGCTGCGAAGTCATGTAACTGATGTACTGCCACGCCTGCTCCGGATGGCTGCTGCCTTTGGCAATGCCCAGACCCATCGAACCGTTGACCGCGCCGAAACGATTGGGCGCATCACCAGGTGCCGGCATGATGCCAACCTGGCCGGCGACTTTACTCTGTTTGGCATCGTTGGCCATGTTGTACATGTAGGTCCAGTTGAGCGCGAAAGCCGCATCGCCGTTGGAGAAGGCTTTGCGCACATCCTCTTCCAGATATTCGCGCGAAGCCGGGTTGGTCAGGCCCTCATCGAGCGAGCTTTTCATCAGCTTCACCGCCTGCAGCGAGGCTGGCGTAGAGAAATCGAGCTTACCGTTGTTATAGAATTTGCCGCCGAAACCGGAGACCAGCGTGGTGTAGTCACACACCAGCGCTTCCGCCTGTGACCAGCTCCATACCAGCGGATATTTAACGATATTTTTCTGCTTAATGATGCGCGCATCATCCATCACCTGCTGCCAGGTTTGCGGCAGATCTTTGATGCCGGCTTTTTCCAGCATCGCTTTGTTGTAGTACAGATATTTGGTGTCGAGGATCCACGGCATGCCCAGTGTTTTGCCTTTGAACACCACGGTGTTCATTGCGCCGGGGAAGATTTTCTCTTTTTCATCTGCGCTGATGCGGCTGCTGACATCCTGCAACAGGTCGAACTTGCTGAATTCAGCCGGCCAGATGGCATCAAACAGCACCACATCGTAACCGTTGCCGCCCGCGCCGCGTGCCGCGACAATCTTATCGTGCAGCGCTTCGTAAGGAACAAATTCCAGATTGACCTGCACGTCCGGGTGCGCTGTCTGAAACGCCTGCGTCATGGCGCGGATATCGTTTTCACTGTAGGCCGCCTGCGTCATAAACAGGGCGTTGAGCGTAGTGGTAGCCGCTGCCGCGCTGCCCGCGCAGGCGAACAGTACGGCGGCAAAACAACCTTTCATCTGATTTTTCATTGCGTTCTCGCCTTCATGCAGTAGAGGGTGTTTAATTAAATCAATTTGATTGATTTAATATCGCGCGCAGATTGCCAGCGCGCAGTGGCTGACAGCAGTGAGCTAAAGCAAGGGACGTGCCAGGGCAGAAAACAACGCTGCCATCCGACACTACTTTGCACAGATTTTTGCCGCTGTCAGGTAAACAGGTTGTAAAATGTGTGGCCGATCATAGATATTGAGGCGGCGGTCCGCAGCGGTGGTTAAAAGAGGGAAGCGAGCAGGATGAAAACGTCGGGAACCAATCTGGAACATGCGCGCGCGCACAATCGCCGGGTGATTATCGAAGCGATACGCCTGCACGGTGAGCTGACCCGTGCCGAGCTGGCGCGACTGACCGCGTTAACGCCGCAAACCGTCTCGAATATTGTCGCTGAACTGGAGCAGGCGGAACTGCTCACCAGCCGTCAGCCGCGTAAGCAGGGCCGCGGTCAGCCGGCGATTCCGGTCACCCTGAATCCGGCCAGTGCGTTTTCCATCGGCATCCATCTTGACCATCAGACGCTACTGATTGTGCTGGTGGACCTGACCGGTGAAATCCATTTTCGCCGCCTTATTATGGTGCAAAAACCGCAGCCGGATGCCACATTAGCGCGCATTGCCGGAGTGCTGGCGGAGATCAAACAGCAGACCGGGCCGCGCTGGCAAAAAGTGCTGGGTATTGGCGTAGTGATGCCGGGGCCGTTTGGTGTGGAAGGTATCTCGTCAATGGGGCCGACCACGCTGCACGGCTGGGAGGACGTTGATATCGCTGCGCGTCTCGCTGAGATGAGCGGACTGCCGGTGACGCTGGAGAATGATGCCACCGTCGCGGCGATTGGCGAACGCTTTCACGGCGTGGCGCGTCATCTTAATTCCTTTATTTATCTGTATATTGGCACGGGCCTGGGCGCGGGCATCATCATGGATGGCCATGTGTATAGCGGCCATGCGCACAACGCCGGTGAAGTGGGGCATGTGGTGGTGGAACCCGGTGGACGTGAGTGTTACTGCGGCAATCACGGCTGCCTGGAGCGTTATGTTTCGCTGCAGGCCGCTTACGAATTCTGCGGGCTGGACCCGATGAGCGCGCTGCCGGAAGATTTACTGCAGGTTGATCCGGCGCTGTTTGATCGCTGGATCGATACTGTGCTCACGCCGCTGCGCCAGGGTATAAACATGCTGGAGTGTATCTTTGATGCCGAGAGCGTGATTATCGGCGGCATGATGCCAGCGGTGTTGCTGGATAAAATTATCCAGCGCCTGCCGCCGCTCTACCAATCGGTGCGCGGCCGCTATCTGACCGGCACGCGACTCAAGACCGGCATGACCGGCAGCGACACCGCCGCCCTCGGCGCAGCGGCTCTGCCAATTTTTGATGAGTTTAATCCGCAGTTCCAGGTGCTGATGAAGTGAAAAACGCGGCCAGCGTCCGCCGCTGGCACCCGTTATCATCCATATTGTCTGGTGCCAGCCAGGCTGTAAGTGCCTGCTGAACAACAGGCCATTCACCATCAATCATTGAGAGCCAGTCGGTATCGCGATTGCGCTGTTTGCGCGTCATGGCCTGGCGGAAGCGTCCTTCAAAGGTAAAACCAATGCGCTCGGCAGCCCGGCGTGAAGCCAGGTTTAACGAATCACAGCGCCATGCAACGCGACGATAGCCCAGCGCAAATGCCTGGCGCAGCAACAGGAACAAGGCTTCCGTACCCATGACGTTACGCTGCATCAGCGGTGACCAGGTGATGTGACCGATTTCTATCGCGCCGTTCTGCATATCAATACTTGCAAAACAAACCACGCCCACGGCACGCTGATGCCTGTCCATGACGGCATAACACACTAGCTGGCGATCGCTGATTTTATGCTCAATCCAGCTCTCCATCTCCATCAATGACTGTGGCCGGCTGGCGCCCAGCCAGGTCCAGTCGCGATCGTCTGGGGCGAGTGAAAATGCCGTAAACAGCGCCTGGCTGTGGCTCAACTGCAATGGCGCAAGATGACAAAAGCGCCCTGACAGATTTTCTGCTGCCGGATAGCTGGCAGGTTGCCAGTCCGGCAAGGCAAAACCGATGGGCTGACCATAATGATTATGACGTGTCACGTTGATTTCCTTAGCCGTGGCGTCGCGCATGATGTCCGGTAAATGAAACCAGAATATCATCGGCACTTATACCAGCGTTTTACCGCATCACCCAGTGTCCGGCGCTCACTTCCAGATAATGCCGTGTTTCCGGCACAAATCCATTGGCGCGCACCGGGCTCTTCAGCTCGCTGACGTCCACGTGCCGTTTTAAATGGCGGCGCGCCGGATCGGGCACTGGCACCGACGCGAGCAGTTTTTGTGTGTAAGGGTGCTGCGGATTCTCAAAAATAGCCGCGCGCGGGCCAATCTCAACAATCTCTCCCAGCAGCATCACCGCCACACGTTGGCTGATGCGCTCCACTACCGCCATATCGTGTGAGATAAACAGATACGACAGATTCAGGCTGTGTTGCAGATCGAGCAGCAGATTGATGATCTGCGCTTTCACGGTGACATCGAGGGCGGAAACCGACTCGTCGGCAATGATCATTTTCGGATCGAGCATCAGCGCACGGGCAATGCAGATGCGCTGACGCTGGCCGCCGGAAAATTCGTGCGGATAGCGTTTCAGCATGGTTGCGGGCAGGCCAACGCGCGTCATCAGTTCGGCCGCTTTGCTCTGTGCGGCGGCCTTACTGCCCAGCCGATGCTGTAAAAAAGGTTCGGTGAGGGCTTCAAGGACTGACATGCGCGGGTTAAGGCTGGCAAACGGATCCTGAAAAATCATCTGCATGGCGCAGCGCAGCTTGCGCAGTTCTTGCCGGGAGAGGGTGAGCACGTCGCTGCCATCAAAAGCAATCTGTCCGGAGGCCGGCTGCACCAGCCGCGTCAGCGAGCGGCCGGTGGTGGATTTGCCACAGCCGGATTCACCGACCAGTGATAATGTTTCACCCGGCAGCAAATCAAATGAGATATTCTCCACGGCGTGCACTGCACCGGTTTTACGGCTGAACAGCCCTTCGTGAATGCTGAACCGCGTGCTGAGGTTCTTCACCGACAGCAGCGGCGTTTGCCCTTGTGGCGTCTGCCGCGCCTGCGCCACCGGCGCTTCGCCGTTGAGCGCAAACTTACGCGGTCCATCGATGCCGCGCATGGCACCCAGCTGCGGCACGGTTGCAATCAGCGTGCGGGTATACTCTGCCGCCGGGGCTGAAAAAATCGCGGCGGTGCTGCCGGTTTCCACCATCGCGCCCTGATACATCACCAGCGTGCGGTCGGCGACTTCTGCCACCACGCCCATATCGTGGGTGATGAACAGTACGGCGGTGCCTTCCTCCTCCTGCAGGGTCTTGATCAGGTCAAGGATTTGACCCTGAATCGTGACGTCGAGCGCCGTGGTCGGCTCGTCAGCAATCAGCAGTTTTGGGCGCAGCGCCAGCGCCATGGCGATCATCACGCGCTGACGCATGCCGCCGGAAAAGTGGTGCGGGTAATCATTGAAGCGTTTGACCGCGTTGGGAATACGCACTTTCTCCAGCAGCCGGATGGTCTCCTCGCGGGCGGCGCGTGCGCTGATTTTGCGGTGCGCGATCAGCGCCTCAGCAATCTGGTGACCGATAGTGAACGACGGATTAAGGCTGGTCATCGGCTCCTGGAATATCATCGCGATGGCATTGCCGCGGATATCGCGCATTGCACGTTCGCTCAGCGTGAGCAAGTCCACGCCGTTCAGCAGCACTTTGCCGCTGATACGTGTGTGACGGCTATTCAGCAGGCGCATGATCGCCATCGAGGTAACGCTTTTGCCTGAGCCCGACTCACCGACGATCGCCAGCGTTTCACCGGCCCCGAGGGTAAAAGAGACGTTTTTCACCACCTCACGCCAGCGGTCATCGCTGCGAAATGCGACGGTGAGATTTTCGATGCTCAGCACCGGCGGGTCAGCGCGATTCATTGTGCCGCCACAAAGCGCGCCGAGCGGGTGCTGACCGGCACAAAGGTAAAATCGGTATCGAACGGATAAGCCGGCTGCAGCTTGCGTTTCCGCACCAGCCGTTCAACGTACTGATCGACCACACCTTCCGACAGCGCCATCAGGTTGGGATTGGCAATCGGCGCCAGCTCGGGCGACAGGTAACCGGATTTTACCACCACAATTTTTGCCTGGCGCGGATCGAGTCCGAGCAGGGCGAAATCCGCCAGGTTGTGGTAAGGCCGACGCCGATCGGCAACCACCACGGTGATGCCTGCAATCTTCAGCAGCGCCTGGCGGGCAACCGAACGGGCATCATCACTCAGCAGCAGCACGTCAAACTCGCCGCTGACTTTGCCGCCGGCAGGATCCAGCGTGGCACCGATAGTCAGGGAGAGCCGGGCACCGACGCCCGCGGCGAAGGCCGCCTCAGTGGCCGGTTTATCGGTAATGCCGGCAACGATGACATCCTGCGCATTTTGCCGCAGCAGTTCGGCCAGTACATCGGCCCGATCGCCCACGCCGCCGCCGGTCGGGTTATCACCGGAGTCGGCGAGAATCACCGGTCCGCCAGGGCTGGAAATCGCCATGCGTACGCACTCTTCAGTGTTGCCGGTCACGCAGCCAAACACGAATTGCTCACGCGCCTGCCAGTAAGCCAGCGCCAGTTTGGCCGCCTGCTCAGACAGCACATCGGCATCGGTACCGGTCATGATGGCGGCCGCCGTGGCGCGTGGCTCATCCGCCCAGACATAGCCAACCATCAGCGAAGCATCCCAGATATGTTCAAGTGCGTTAATCGCGGGCAGGCTGGCGTAAAGGCTTTTGGCCGGTTCATCTTCCGTGCTGGTGCGCTCGCCTGGCAGCACCACGGGGATCGGTGCCCACACCACACCCGGTCGGATGCCGCTTTGCAGGCTATTGACCAGCATTGAGACGGAGCGGCGCATGGTATCTTCCACATCGATATGCGGTGCCGTGCGATAGGTCGAAAACATATCGATCGCGTCGATGATGCGCTGCGAGACATTACCGTGCAGATCGTAGCTGACGCTAATCGGACAATCGGGCCCGACCAGCTCGCGCGTCGCGCTAATCCAGTCGCCTTCCGCGTCTTCCATCCCTTCGACATAAACCGCGCCGTGCATCGCCAGGTAAACGCCATCCACGGGCAAATACGCCTCGAGCCGATGGAGAAACTCCTGTTTGAAGGCATCATAAGTCACACGTGCTACTGGCCCACCGGCAATGGCGCGGGCGTGAAAGGTCGGCAGAAACTCGGCCGCGTAATCCTGCAGAAAGGCGAAATAGGGATTGGTCGTCATCGCTTCACCCCGCACGATGCGGAAGTCGTCGGCGTAATTGAGCACCGGATTCCAGGTACTGCATTCAGTATGAATTCCACCATAGGCAATGCGCATAACAGACTCCGCTAGTCGGGTAAGTGAACGATAAAACGGTAAGCCGCCACACTGGCTGCGGCGCGGGCCCAGCTCAACTGATCAATCGCCATGCTGGCGATGGGCGTCTTGCCCATGATTGAAGGCAACACGTGACTATCTACCGCCTGCATCACCACGGTTCTGAGCAGGCCGTCGAACGCATCCGGCTGATGGGCGATGATAATCATCTCCGGATCGTTCATCTGAATGATATTGGCGATGGCGAGGCCAAGTGCGTCACCTGCCTGGTGCAGAATGGCGATCGCGGCGCTATTGCCTTTTACCGCCAGCGCTTCCAGTTCGGCAACGCTGGTGCAGGGCAGCTGTTTGTCACGCATGCTTTCACGCATCGCAGTGAGCGACGCCAGCGTATCAAGGCAGCCGCGTTTGCCGCAGCGGCACGGACGCCCGCCTGGCTCTACGGTACAGTGAGCAATTTCACCGGCCCCACCGTGCGCGCCGCGGTGCAGCTGTCCCTGAAAGAAGTGCGCGGAGCCAATGCCGTCGCCGTGGGAAATCAGGGTGAAATTCCGTGCCTTTTTCGCCACGCCGAAAATCTTTTCGCTGACCGCCAGAGCTTTGGCATCGTTTTCCAGTGATACCTCCAGACCGGTTTGCGCGTTAAGCAGTGCCGCCAGCGGGACGTTTTTCCAGCCCAGCAGGGCAGACTGGACGCACACCGCCTGGTTTTCATCCACAAAGCCGGAAAGCGTGACGCCCAGCCCGATGAGCTGATCGGCGGAGATGCCTTTTTGTGCAAGCAGGCCGGGAATGGCGGCGGCCAGCGCGCCAGCCAGCAGCGCAGGATCGGGATTCAGCGGCATGTGGATGCTGGCCAGGATGCGGCCGTGCATATCTGTCAGCACCAGATACACATCGTCACCGAGCAACGACGCACCGAGAAAATAAGCGCTGTCGGCACGCATTTTTAATAACACCGAAGGCCGACCCTGACCGTTACTTTCCGGAATGCTCTCTTCAAGCAGTCCTGCGCTAAGCATCTCTTTGATTAATGTGCTGATTGCGGCTTTACTCAGCTTCATTTTTTCCGCAATTGCCGTGCGGCTCATGCCATGCGAAGCAATTAATAAACGCAGAATTTGTTGCTGATGAGCATTAAGCATCCGGGTTCTCACGGCATAGGCTGTATCTGGCCGACAATAATCAGCGGTGAAAACAAATTCAAGCGCATTTAGTTTATTTTCTGAATGCAGATCGAGTTATAAGTAAAATATATGAACTGACATCTTGGCTTTTGTTTGCAGAGTGTGCCTTATATAGCGTCGAGCCCGTTCTTCTGCTGCCGTTAACACAACCAAAGCGTATGGCAGGCGATGGCGTGCATTGACGGTCAGCTGCCTGCCGGGCAATGACTCTTCACTCTATGTCACTGATTCACTGAGGCCTTCATGCAAAGCACACTCAAGCATTTCAGGATACTGACACTTGCCGCGGGTATTCTGGCGTCGTTTTCCAGCGCATCGGTTTTGGCTGCTCAGCTGGTCATTATACAAAACGAACCGCCGCGCAGCATGGACCCGGGCAATCAGACCGCGACCTTTACCGGCACGGTGCTGGACCCGATGTATGAAGGCCTGACGCGGCTCGGTGACGATGGCAAAATCATGCCGGCCCTGGCGCTCTCCTGGCATGCCGACGACAGCGGACTGCACTGGGAATTTACGCTGCGCCCCAACGTTAAATTCCACGATGGCACGCCATTTAATGCCGATGCGGTCGTTGAAAACTTTCAGCGTCATCTGGATACGAAGCGCGGTCTCGCCGGAAGTGGGAAAATTCGCACCTTTATTCAGGACGTGCAGAAAAAAGATGACTTAACCGTCACCTTCACACTGAAGAAAATTAATCCGGCGTTTTTAACCGTGCTGGCATCCGGTCCGGGATTAATGGTGAGTCCACAAGCTGACAAAGCCGGCACGATCAATAATAAAGCCGACGGTACCGGGCCCTATAAACTGGCGCAGTATAAATCCGGTGAATTTGTCCTGGAGCAGAAGAACCCGGACTATTGGGGCAAGTCTGCCGGGCCGGACGAAATAAAATGGACCTGGAGCAGTGAGCCGTCAGTCATGAATATGGCGCTGCAATCCGGTCAGGTCGATATTATTAACCCGGTGCCGCCGCAATTTGCCGGCATGTTAAAAAATAATCCCGGCGTGCAGTTAAAACAGTCGCCGGGCGCGGCGGTATTCTGGATCGATCTCAATACGCAGAGTAAAGCCCTCAGCGATGTCAGAGTCCGCCAGGCGCTGAACTTCGCGACCGACCAGCAGGCGCTGGTAAAAGCGGTGATGTTTGGTTATGCGCAGCCGGCCAATTCCCCGCTGGCGCCGGTCGATGCCAACTACGACAAAGCGTTGCATGACTATCCGTACGATGTGCAGAAAGCCAAAGACCTGCTTAAGGCAGCGGGCTATCCCGATGGCTTCGCCATGTCGATTGCCGTGCAGGCACCCGACGCACGCACTGCGCAGGTTCTGCAGGGTATGTGGAGCAAAATTGGCGTCAAACTCAGCGTGCGCCAGATGGAGAGCGGCGTATGGGCCAAAGCGGCGTTTGCCGATGCCAAAGAGAAAGCCGCGCAGGGGACGGACGCGGTGCTGGCGTCCTGGTCCTCGGGGCTGTACGGCTCGGATCTGCAGTTGCGTCCGCTGTATCACAGCAGCAGCTTTGCGCCCGGCGGGGCTAACCTCGGCTTCTTCAGCGACAAACGTACCGATGAGCTAATCGATAGCGCCGCCTCCACGCTCGACGATGCCCAGCGCAAAGCGCTCTATTTCCAGGCACAGCAGCGGATCAGCGGACTCGCCCCGCAGGTGCTGCTCTACTATCAGGACGACCTGTATGCGACGCGCAAAAATATCAGTGGCGTGACAATGCAACCGGGCGGCCAGATTGTGGTCCGTGATGCCGTGAAGAAATAGTGCTGATGGCTGATTGATATGAAAGCGTATGTCGCAAAAAAGGTGCTCTCGTTGCCGTTGATTATCTTCGGTGTGTCGATCATCGTGTTTATCGCCATCCGCGCGCTGCCGGGTGATCCGGCACGCCTGATGGCCGGCCCGGAAGCGCCGCAGGAAGCGGTGGACAGTATGCGCGTGCGCCTCGGGCTGGATCAGCCTTTGCCGCTGCAATACGTCAGGTTTGCCGGTGAAGCGCTGCATGGCAATCTCGGGCTGTCGCTGCAGTCGCAGCGGCCAGTGATGACCGAAATCAGCGAACGCCTGCCGTACACGCTGTCGCTGGCGGCGCTGGCGTACCTGCTGGCGATTGCCATCGGCGTGCCGGCGGGCATGACCGGGGCCATTTACCGGCAGCGCATTCCCGATCAGATCGTCATGGTACTGACCATTGCCGGTGCCTCGATTGCGAACTTCTGGCTGGCGTTGCTGGCGATGAACTACTTTGCGGTTCAGCTCGGCTGGCTGCCGCTACTCGGCGCTGATTCGTGGCGCAACTATGTGATGCCGACCGTGACGCTGGCGATTCTCCCGATGGCGATGATCGCGCGAATGACGCGCTCCAGCATGCTGGATGTGCTCAGTCAGGACTACATCCGTACCGCCAGAGCCAAAGGATTATCGTCGGCCAGCGTTAACTGGAAACACGCGCTGCGCAATGCGCTGATACCGATTGTCACCATCGTCGCGCTGAATTTTGGCAGCCTGATCGGAGGTGCAGTGGTCACTGAGTCGGTGTTTAACTGGCCGGGTATTGGCCGCCTGCTGGTGGATTCGGTGAAATACCGCGATTATCCGTTGATTCAGGGCGTAACGTTAGTGGCGGTAACCGGCGTGGTGTTGATGAATCTGGTCGGTGAGATAGTGATTGGCCTGCTCAACCCGAAAATAAGGTTCGACTGATGAACAGTTTCGACACGTCTCTCCAGCCGCCGCCCGCGCGCCGCCGCCAGATCGTGAGGTTTTTGCTTGGCAACCCTTCCATCACGACCGGAGGCGGGCTGGTGCTGCTGGTGGTGCTGGCTGCCCTTTTTGCACCGCTGATTACTCACTGGGATCCCATCGAGCAGGATCTGTTGAACACGTTGCAGGCACCTTCCGCTGCCCACTGGTTCGGCACCGATGATTACGGCCGCGATATTTTTGCCCGCGTCATTTATGGCGCGCGCATCACGCTGTTTGAAGTCAGCCTCAGCGTAGCCATCTCGATGGCGATCGGCATTCCTCTCGGCATCATCTCGGGGCTGGCCGGACGCAAGATTGATGCGCTGATTATGTGGCTGATGGATATTATTTTCGCCTTCCCCGGTATCGTACTGGCGATTCTGATTGTCAGCGTGCTCGGTGAGGGGCTGACAAACATGCTGATCGCCATTTCGTTGTTCTCGATCCCGGTGTATGCACGTCTGAGTCGCAACCTGACGCTGGGACTGAAAAACATGGAGTATATCGAAGCGGCGCATATGCTTGGCGTGCGATACCCGCGCATTATCACGCACTATATTCTGCGCAACGCCATTGGCCCGCTGATTGTGCAGTCGACGCTAACGGCTGGTGCGGTGGTGCTTTCTGCCGCCAGTCTGTCGTTTCTCGGACTCGGCGTGCAGCCGCCGATGCCGGAGTGGGGCACCATGATGAGCGATGGCCGCAACTTTCTCGGGCTAAATATTTACGTCTCCCTATTTCCCGGACTGGCGATTTTGATTACCGTGCTCGGTTTTAATGTGCTGGGCGACGGCCTGCGCGATGTAATGGATAAACGTTTATGACTCACCCGCACTCAACCGTGATCTGCCTCGATTTGGGCGGCTCCTTTATCAAGCTTGGCGTGATGGATGCGCAGGATCGGCTAACCCTGCTCGATCAGCAAAAAATCCCGGCGACGGACTGGCAGGCATTTTGCGCCAGAGTCAGCGAGATGATCGCCGGGCAGCATAACCATTTCAGCAGCCAGGCGGCTGTCGCCATCTCTACGGCGGGCATTGTGGCACCGCAAACCGGCGAAATGTTTGCCAGCAACATCCCGGCTTTTCACCGGCGTAATCTGGCGCGGGAACTGGGTGAGGTGCTGCAGCGGCCGGTGATCGCGCACAACGACGCGGACTGCTTTGCCCTGGCCGAGGCGCAGGCCGGCAGCGGCAAAGGGCACAAAGTGGTGTTTGGCGCGATTCTCGGTTCCGGCGTGGGCGGTGGTCTGGTGGCGGACGGCCGCATTATCACCGGACAAAACGGCCTGACCGGCGAATGGGGCCACGGGCCGATTACCCTCACGGAAGTGACGCTGGCGCATCGTCGCGTGCGCGTGCCGCGCCAGGCGTGTCCGTGCGGCCAGACAGGGTGTCTGGACACCTACGGCGGCGCGCGCGGACTGGAAACGCTGCATCAGGTGTTGCACGCTGAAAGCGCCAGCAGCGTGGAAATCATTGCCCGCTGGCAGCAGGCAGAAGCGCGGGCGCAGCAGACGATAGAAGCCTGGCTGCAACTGGTGAGTGAGCCGCTCGCCTACACCATTAACATTACCGGCGCGTCACGGGTGGCGGTAGGCGGCGGCCTGGCTTCGGTCACCCCGCTGATTACTGCGCTTAATGATGCGGTGCAGCGCTGCGTGTTGCGCAGCACAGCGCATGCGCTGGTGGTGCCGGGCGAGTTTGCCCATCAGGGCGGCATGGTGGGCGCGGCGCTGCTGGCGCGGCAGGCGCTCAGCGCGTCCTGAGCTTTTGCCCTTTCGCCCGTTGCTGGCGCTTTTCGGTTACCGTGTTGCGCTCAAGACTTCGTTGAACCCGATTCAACCTTAAATGCGCTAAGCTTGACGCGCTAAAACCCGCAGCAAAGAGGCTGGTGAACAGACACTGTCGCCAGCCTCTTTGCTGTTTTTTTCACCTGCGGTACGGAAAAAAACATGTCATCAGTACAACCTCAACTCTCTCAGCTCCCGGACGAGGCCTCGCTGCCGCGTCACAGCGTGCCAAAAGCGCTGTTCGCGCTGGGCACCGGTGGATTTGCCATCGGCACCGGTGAATTTGTCATCATGGGCCTGCTGCCCGATGCGGCGAAAGGCCTGAACGTCACCATTCCTGAGGCCGGCCATCTCATCAGCATTTATGCCCTCGGCGTAGTGATTGGCGCGCCGCTGCTGGCTATTCTCGGCGCGCGGGCTTCACGGCGTAATTTCCTGATGACACTGATGGGCCTGTTTGCGCTGGGTAATCTGCTGAGCGCTGTCGTGCCGGGCTACCCTGCGATGCTGGTGGCCCGTTTTCTGGCGGGCTTTCCGCACGGCACCTTCTTTGGCGTTGCGGCGCTGGTAGCGGCAGGACTGGTGGAGCGCGCGCGGCGCGCGCAGGCGGTGTCGATGGTGCTGCTGGGATTAACCATCGCCAATCTGATTGGCGTACCTGCCGTTACCGCCATCGGCCAGTGGTTTGGCTGGCGTGATGCGTTTGCTATCGTCGGCGGACTGGCGCTGCTGACGCTGCTACTGGTGTGGCTTTGGGTACCCAAAGTGGCCGGTGATAAGCAGGCCAGTCCACTGCGCGAACTCTCGGCGCTGACGCGCAAGCAGGTCTTGCTGACGCTGGCGATTGGCGCGATTGGCAGCGGCGGCATGTTCTCGGTATTCAGTTACGTTAAACCCACCATGATGGAACTGGCCCACCTGCCGGAAAATCTGGTACCGGCGATACTGGCGCTGTTTGGTCTTGGCATGATTATCGGCAACCTTGTCGGGGGACGTCTGGCCGATCGCGGGCTGGAGAAAACCATCCGCATTATACTGGTGTGGTCGCTGCTGGTATTGAGCGCATTTGTTTTTGCCGCGCATTATGCGCTGGCGGGCGCGCTTAACGTGATGCTGGTCGGTACCATGGTGGCGCTGGGAAGCGTGCTACAAATCCGCCTGATGGACGTGGCCGGTGATGCACAAACCCTGGCGGCCGCACTTAATCACTCAGCGTTTAACATTGCCAACGCGCTGGGGGCGTGGCTCGGCGGCATCACCATTTCCGCCGGGCTGGGCTGGCAGTCCACTGGCTGGGTTGGGGCCATTCTGTCCGTGCTGGGGCTGCTGATTCATGCCATTGCGGTGCGCGATGCGCGCCGGACGCCGGCGCTCGCCATAAAATAATTTTTACCGCGCGGGAATAAACGCCGCACTGGTTCGTCTTATGCCCACTTTTCCTTACTGAGTTGGCTAAGATGAACTTTAAACCCACGGTCAGACATCTGCCGTTGTTACTGCTGGTGGTCATTATTCCCGGATTACTGCTGGTGCTGTTTCTTGCTGCAGGCGGTTGGCTGACGCCGCAGCGCCTCAGTGCGCAAAGTCTGGTGCAGTCGCTGCAGCAAAACAGCGGTGTGCATCCGGGATACCGGCGCAATCATGCCAAGGGCGTGTGCGTTACCGGTGATTTTACCTCCAGCGGCAACGCGGCGTTTCTGTCACGCGCCAGCGTTTTCCAGCCGGGTACGGTGCCGGTGATTGGCCGCTTTGCCATTGCCGGCGGTAATCCTCACGCGCCGGATTATGGCGTGCCGGTGCGCAGCCTGGCGCTGGAATTTCAGCTGGCGCACGGCGAGCAGTGGCGTACCGGCATGAACGCGCTGCCGTTTTTCCCGGTCAGTACGCCGCAGGCTTTTTACGATCAGCAGCAGGCCAGTCGACCGCTGCCGCAGACCGGCAAACCTGATGCGCAAAAGCTGATGGCGTTTACCGTTGCCCATCCCGAAGTTAAACCGTTCTTTGCCTGGTTAAAAACCCACGTACTGGCCGCCAGCTGGGCACAGGAGCAGTACAACAGTCTGAATGCCTTCCGCTTTACCAATGCGCAGGGGGAAACGCGCTTTGTGCGCTGGAGTCTGGTGCCGCGTACGCCATGGCAGCCGATCAGCGCCGCTCAGCAGCAGCAGCCGGATTATCTGCAGAGCGACCTGCACGACCGGCTGGCGACCGCACCGCTGAAGTGGGATCTGGTGATCAGCGTGGCTCAGCCCGGCGATGCGGTGAACGATGCCAGCAAGGTGTGGCCAGCCGATCGGCAGCAGGTTGTCGCCGGTACGCTGACGCTGCGCGACAGCAGCCCGCAACAGGGCGGCAGCTGCAATGACATCAATTACGATCCGCTGATTCTGCCGCAGGGCATCAGCGGTTCGGACGATCCGCTGCTCAACGCGCGCTCCGCCGCTTACGCAAAATCTTTCAATCTGCGCACGGCTGAACAGGCGCACCAGCAGGAGAAAAAATCATGAGTCACCAGACAACCCTGTTTCATCCGCTGTTGCGCATCGTACACTGGTTGATGGCGCTGGCCGTGCTGACCATGCTATTTATCGGCGTGGCGATGGTGGCGGATATCTCGGCTGCCCATTCACTGCTGCTGGCGATACACAAACCACTCGGCGTGGCGATCGCGTTGCTGGTGGTCGTGCGTATCGGGCTGCGGCGTTACTATGGTGTGCCCGCCATGCCCGCGTCGGTGCCGGGCTGGCAGCAAACGGTGGCACATTTGACCCATCTGGCGCTCTATTTACTGATGCTGGCGCAACCGCTGGTAGGCTGGGCGATGCTGTCGGCAGGCGGGTTTCCGGTGACAATTGGCGAGGGGCTGGTGCTGCCGCCGCTGCTGCCGGTTAGCGTGGAAAGTTATGCCGTGCTGCGCCCGTTACACTCGCTGCTGGCGTTTAGTCTGTTCGCGCTGATCCTGGCCCATCTGGCTGCCGCGCTGCTGCATGGTCTGATTTTACGTGATGGCGTGCTGAGTAGCATGACCGGCCTGCGCCGGGTGCGAGAGCAAAAATAATGTCTGCATTGAGCGATGACGAAATCCGCACATTACTGCCGCATTTGCAGCGTTTTGCGCTGGGGCTGACGCGTGAGCGCATGGCCGCTGAAGATCTGGTACAAAACACGCTGGTCAAAGCACTGGACGCGGCGCGCGATGACACGCGCAGTCTGCGTGCCTGGCTGTTTTCCATTCTCTGGCATCAGTTCATTGATGGCGAACGGCGCCGCAAGCGCTGGCAGGCGATTATGACGCTGTTCAGCCGCGCCGAACCCTTTGCCGAGTCGGCTGAGCATCACGCCATCGCCGATGAGATGCTGGCGCTGTTCGCCCGTCTGCCGGCTGACAGTCGCGCATTGCTGCTCCTGGTTAACGTGGAAGGCATGCGTTATCAGGAAGCAGCTGACACGCTGGACATTCCGCTGGGCACCGTGATGTCACGGTTGTCGCGGGCGCGAAAACAGTTGCAGCACATGACCGAAGGCCTGCCGGCCCCGGTGACGTTGAGGAGATTAAAATGAATATCCCGCCCGATGAGAACCAGCTGCACGCCTGGCTGGATGGTGAACTGGATAGCGCCAGCCATCAGGCCGTCAGCCACTGGCTGGCGCAGCATCCTGCCGTCGCCGCCCAGGTTGAGGGCTGGCGTCAGGACAAGCTGCGCCTGCAACAAAGCCTGCAGCGCAACATGGCGCGAACCGCTTTTACGCCACTGCAGCCGGCACAGCTGCGCCAGCGGCGTGCGCGACAGCGTTATCAGCGGCTGGCGCTGGCCTGCTCGCTGGTGCTGGCGTTAGGGATCGGCAGTCTGTCCGGCTGGCAGATGACTGAACGCTTACAGAATCACCCGTTACCGATGGAGGATGCGGTACAGGCTTACCGGTTATTCGGCGATGGCGCGCAGCAGGCGATGATGGACATTAGCACCCATCAGACGACACAGCTGGCCAGCTGGCTGGGCCGCTATTTTATCAACGGTCCGCTGCCGCCCAATCTGGAGCGCTTTGGCTATCAGCTCATCGGCGCGCGCCTGATGGCGAATGAGCATGGCGCCTCGGCGCTGGTGCTGTATCAGACCGCCAGCGGCACGCGCGTTGGCTGGTACATCCGCCCGCAAACCGTGCGGCTGGAAAAGGGGTCGCGCCAGGCGGACAACCTGGTGGCGCAATACTGGAGCGATCGCCACTATAACTATGCGCTGGTGAGCCCGATGAGCGGGGAAGCCGCACCGGCACTGCGTGCTGCGATAGGCAGCGAAGTGGGCTGATTCATTTGCCTGCCAGCTTTGCCTGCAGGAACGTCATAAATACCCGATTGATCTCGCTGCGCTGGCGATGCTGCGGATAAAGCGCATTCAGGTGCAGCGAGGCCGGATGCCAGTCATCCAGTACCGTTACCAGCTCACCACGCACCAGCGCCGGAGCCACGATAAACTCCGGCAGCAGGATCAGCCCCAACCCGGCGACGGCCGCATCACGCAGCATTTCTCCGTTATTGCTGACCATCGGTCCCTGGACCGCCAGCACTTTACGCATGTCGCCCTGAAACAGCTCCCAGCCGGTCTGGCTTTCACGTCCATAGCGCAGGCAGAGATGCTGCAGCAGATCCTCCGGCTCACGCGGTGCGCCGGCGCCCTGCAGGTAGGCCGGGCTGGCGCAAATCACGCGGCGGAATTCCCCCAGCCGTTTGGCGATCAGGCTGGAGTCCGGTAGCGTGCCGATGCGGATCGCCATATCAAAACCTTCGCCCACCATATCCACATGCCGATCGGCCAGTTCCACCTGGAACTGGATACCGGGATGCTGGCTCAGGAATTCGGCGATATAAGGGGAAAGATGGCTGATGCCGAACGACATCGGCACGCTGAGACGAAAACTGCCGCGCAGCACCTGACGACGACCAGACACCGCCAGTTCGGCTTCCTGCACATCATCCAGAATGCGCTGCGCATGCTGGGCAAACAGCTGGCCGTTGTCGGTAACGGACAGTTTGCGCGTATTGCGATTCAGCAAACGCGCCCCGAGTGACTCTTCCAGCGCGGCGATGCGCCGGCTGACGTACTGCTTGGAGAGCATCAGCTGTTCAGCCGCAGCGGTAAAGTTGCCCGCTTTGATTACAGCGACGTAAATCCGGAGATCTTCAATCTGCATATTGTCCACTTATCTGTGACAGTCATTGTCATACAGGCGCATTGTTGGGCAAATCAGTTTACGTATACTGGTCAGCAACGGGAAGGGCCTTCGCCCTCCAGCTAAAAATTTAAGGAGCAGACCATGATTGAACAACGACTGTCCGAACAACGTGGCTTAGGCGATCACGGCTGGCTGCATTCACGCCATACCTTTTCGTTTGCCAGCTACTGGGACCCACAACAGACCGGTTTCTCCGATCTGCTGGTGATTAACGATGATCAGGTAGCACCGGGTCGCGGTTTCGGTGCGCATCCGCACAACAACATGGAGATTATCTCTTACGTGCTGGAAGGCGCGCTGGAGCATAAAGATTCCATGGGTACCGGTTCGGTTATCGTGCCCGGTGACGTGCAGCTGATGAGCGCCGGTAGCGGCGTAACGCACAGCGAGTTTAACCACTCGAAACAGGACAATGTGCACTTCCTGCAGATCTGGATTGTGCCGGCAGAACGCGGTACCGAGCCGGGTTACCAGCAGGTGTCAGTGGCAGAGGCCGACAAACGCGGCCAGCTGCGCCTGATTGTTTCGCCACAAGGCGATAACGGCTCGCTGCGCGTACGTCAGGATATGCGTATTTACGCGGGACTGTTTGACGGTGCCGAGCAGCAGACGCTGGAACTGGCTAACGATCGCTATGCTTATATTCACGTGGCGCGCGGCAGCATTGAAGTGAATGGCGTGAGCTTTAAAGCCGGCGACGGCGCGCGCGTACGCAATGAGACGGCGCTGCGGTTCGCTAACGGTAACAACGCTGAAGTGCTGGTGTTTGATTTACGACCAGTCGAAGTTAATCATCCGCAGCGTTAATTCATTGCGCGGTAAGTCAGCGAGGCATGGCGTGAACCTTCACGCCATGCCTTTTTATTTGGCTTAAGGAACGAATAATAACCAGTACCTGACAGGTCCGGCATAAAATAGGAATTTTTACCTTCCACAAAAATGCAAAGCCCCTTAAATTTGCCTCCAGGATAAGCACGCTACGCTAGGTATTTGGCGGCTAAACAACAAACAAAGTTAACACTATTACATTCCATTAGAATTAATGGTAATGAGGATTTTGATGGTTTTAAAACGCAGCTTTAATATCGCAGTGGTATTGGTTTTAGCCTTTTCTGTAACGGCTTGTGGTATGTCTCATCGTGGCCGCAACACCGCCATTGGCGCTGGTGTAGGTGCGGTCGGCGGCGCTGTTCTGACCGGCGGCAGCACCTTCGGTACCCTCGGCGGCGCAGCTATCGGCGGCCTGATTGGTCACGAAGTCAGCCGTTAATTTCACCGCTACTCAGGATTTCGCCAGCTGGAGTGCTGGCGAAATTTTAAACCATTTCATTTTTAAATTCTTATTCGTCCACTTTTCTCTTTTATCCATCGCCGGATAGCATCATGGTTTATTTTGCTGCAATGATAAACACACCTAATCGCGATGCGAGATGTAAAACCTCGCCATAAGTATCGGAATCATCAATCAGGCTTAATGATTTATTAAGTGGCGTCAGCATGCCAGGTGAAATTCGATCGCCAAATAACATCACTGCCCGCGCTGAATCATCCTGACGGGATATCCATGAAAGGCCCTGCGCTGATTCGCTCTGATGATGCAGAGCGGCTGCCCAGCGTCGGGTGAGGGGATAGTGATGTTTTTCTGTATCGATAAGCTGCTTACGCGTGATACCTAACTTGCGCAATGCGATGCTGCTCAGGTCGATCAGCAGCATATCTTCATTAACTTTAAGACAGGAATGAAGTTGATAATGTAATTTATTCTTATCCAGCGTCTTAAGACCGGGTGCGAAAGGCACGTCATGAAATACTGTTTCCATTAATGCGCAGTCTCTGGTCGAACCGCCGTATAGAGTCGGTATTGGCTGCCCATGTCTGGTTTTTATTGGACTGAAGCGGGCATTCCCTTTCACTCCAGGATTAAACTGGTTGGCGGCATAATGCGACAGATGGACCCGGTGCAGAATGCTTCCTGCTGAAAGCGTAATAAATGACAGCTGAAGTAAAGCGCCTGGCAATGGCGCACCTTCTTCGGCAGTAATAACAGGCAAAGTTGATAAATCATCAGGTTGCGCCGCAGTGCTGCGCTTATCCATGCGTTATTCCTTCCATTTCATCCAGAGCGGCGTCGATGACGCGTTGCGCTTCGGTTAGCAGTAGATCCTGTGGCCGTTTGCCCGCAAGGAAACTGTTATTCGACAGAAACCACAATGCAATAGCCCAACTGTCTTTGTGTCCGGCAAAAATCCTGAGTATCTGAGCCAGTGGTTTAATCGGGCGAAAGTGCGTGTCGCGATCCAGGCCATAATCGGGGAAATAATCTATCCCATTGTGATTGATGGCAAATATCTGACCGCTTTTTTTCCATTTATTCGGCTGAGCGCTCGGATTTGTGGAACTCAACCCTGCCAGTTGCGCCACTTCTGCGGCGCTGAGCCAGTTTCCGCTCTCCAGCACGGCATTGCGCGCCTCTAGCAACATCGCCGCTTCTTTGAGTAAATGAGGCGAAGCTGGCACGCGCGGTAACATCGCAATGGCCAGTTGCTCCAGCGATTCCTGCCGCTGCCGCTGTTGAAAAATTGCAAACATGGATGAAGCGATTGCGGAAAGATTTTCTGACAGGTTGCGCAGCGTCAGCGCATCGCTTGGATGGTCGAAAGTAATGGCAACAACGTGACTGGCATGTGATTTTGACAGTCGCCCCTGAATCTCCTGCGGAGTACCCGTCAGTGCAGAAACCCCGGTTTGATCTTTATCGCTAACCATCAGTTAACTCCCGCAAGGTTATTTAGGTTATCCGATTTTAAAGATATCCCGAATAACTTGCAATGGCATTGACGGTGCTGCTTTAAGTAAGCAAGAGGCGAGTGGTAAGAGGGAGCACACTGCAGAAAACGGATTGTTAAAAGTGGGAAACGCTAACAATCCGTTTGAGGTTCAGTCGATCTGAAGCTGGTGAATCATCAGAGCGGCGCGGGCGGCTTCTTTGCCTTTTTTAATGAAATGTTCGGTATAAAACGCTTCAATCGCGTCGACCGGCTGAAAATTGTGCGGAGTGAGTGATACCGAAAACACCGGAACATTGGTGGTGAGCTGCACATTCATCAGGCCATCGACGACGGCCTGCGCGACAAAGTCATGGCGATAGATGCCACCGTCGACCACCAGCGCGGCGCAGACAATCGCATCAAATTTGCCGGTTTCGGCCAGGCGTTTGGCCAGCAGCGGCATTTCAAACGCGCCGGGTACGTCATAGCTTTTTAAAGTATTTTCGACGCCTTGTTCTGCCAGTTCCTGCTCAAATCCTACCAGCGCGTTGTTCACGATCGCCTGATGCCATCCTGCTTTAATAAAAGCCACACGAAACTTATTCATAATGCTTCCATGATTAGCTGAAAAATTTATAAGTGAATAATAAAAAAGTCTTTTTTATCATCTGCCCGCTATCCGTCTGGTATACCATATGTTGCAATTTTGATCCACAACGCGGGCAGCGCGGTTAACGTGCTGCTTGACGCCAGCCAGCGCCTGCAATACAAATAGACGCGTCGGGGGAGTCTCGCCTGAGAGACTGAGAGGCTAATAGCGCACTGCGCGGCTTAGCGACCCTTTGAACCTGACCCAGTTGATACTGGCGTAGGAAGACTGACGGCTTCATGTGCAAAGCCGTCTGGCGCAAAGGCGAGCCCGATCGCTGGCGTCGATTCCCTTCACCTGTATCTGCGGGTCTCAGTTATCACTGAGAGGCCGATGTGAATTTCCCAGATTATTTACCGGAACGTGATTCATGAGCCGCTGGAGCGTGCTCGGTAGCGGCGTGTCCGGGATTTGTGTCGCCACGCTGCTGGCTGAGCGCGGCGAAACCGTCGAGGTCATTGATGATGAAGCGCGTCAGCCTGCCTCGTGGTTTGCCGGTGGCATGCTGGCGCCGTGGTGTGAAGCAGAAAGCGCGCCAGCGGAGGTGATTACCCTCGGCCAGCATGCTGCGGCCTGGTGGCAAACGCGCGTCAGCAGCGTGGTGCATCAGGGTACGTTAGTGCTGGCACCGCCGCGTGATAACCCGGAGTTAAACCGCTTCGCGCGCATGACGACGGCGCATCAATGGGTTGATCCGGCGTCGCTTGAACCGGCGCTGGAAAACCGGTTTGCGCGCGGACTGTTTTTCCCGCGCGAAGCACATCTCGATCCGCGCCGTGCGCTGGCTGAACTGCGTGACAAACTGCTGCAGCGCGGCGTCCGCTTTGATGCGCGCCAGCCATCGGGCCGGATCATCGACTGTCGCGGTATCCATGCCAGAGCGCAGCTCTCCGGCCTGCGCGCGGTGCGCGGGGAAATGCTGATCCTGCAGAGTCATGAGGTGTCATTTTCCCGGCCGATTCGTCTGCTCCATCCGCGTTTTCCCTGTTATCTGGTGCCGCGTCGCGACGGCCACTTCATGCTCGGCGCCACCATGATCGAAAGCGACGATGCCAGCGCTATCAGCGCGCGCGCCATGATGGAACTGCTCAGCGCGGCCTACACCCTGCACCCGGCGCTGGCGGAAGCGCGCGTCATCGAAAGCGGCAGCGGTCTGCGTCCGGCATGGCCGGCTAATCTGCCGGAAATCCACTATCACAACGGTATTTTTTATCTTAACGGCATGTATCGTCACGGTTTTCTGCTGGCACCAATGATGGCAGAACAGCTGATGCAGCGCCTGTCCGGGGAGGTTAGCCATGAATATTCAGCTTAACGGCCGCACCATCAGCACTGAGGCCACCAGCCTCAGCGAATTGCTGATCGAACAGCAAATCGATGCGGCCTGTGTTGCCACCGCCTGCAATGGCGATTTTGTGCCGAAAAGTCAGTATGCCAGCCTGCAGTTACAGGAAGGCTGGCAGCTGGAAGTCCTGTCACCGATGCAGGGAGGCTGAGCGATGTTTTACGATTTTACGCCGCAGTCACGCTTGCTGCTCGGCACCGCAGGCTACCCTTCACCGGCGATTTTGCAGCAGGCGATCGCCGCATCCGGCAGTGAAATTATCACTGTCAGCCTGCGCCGCGAAGGCACGGCGGGCGCGGCTTTTCGCGAGCTGCTGACGGGCCTGAATATGCGCGTGCTGCCCAATACCGCTGGCTGCCACACGGTCAAAGAGGCCGTCACCACCGCGCACATGGCGCGCGAGTTGTTTAACACGCCGTGGATCAAGCTGGAAGTGATTGGTCATGCCGACACGCTGCAGCCCGATCCGTTCGCGCTGGTCGAAGCGGCACGCATTTTGTGCGCCGACGGCTTCCTGGTGTTTCCCTACACCACGGAGGATCTGATAGTCGGTGAAAAACTGCTGGCCGCTGGCTGTGAACTGCTGATGCCGTGGGGCGCGCCCATCGGCTCCGGCCAGGGATTGCGAAATATTGACGGGCTGCGGGCGATGCGTGCCTGGTTCAGCGATATTCCACTGATCATTGATGCTGGCATCGGCGCGCCGTCACAGGCAGCGCAGGCGATGGAGATGGGCTTCGATGCCATCCTGCTCAATACCGCTGTGGCGAAAGCGGGCGATCCGGTGGCGATGGCGCGCGCGTTCAGCCAGGCGATCGCCGCCGGGCAGGGCGCGCGCGAGGCCGGGCTGATGGAGAAGCGTGATATGGCCGTGGCCTCAACGCCGATCTTCGGCCTCGCTAACCTGAACTAAGGAGCTCGCAATGGAACGCTACCAACGCCAGATGATGCTGCCGGAAATTGGCGTCGTCGGGCAGCAGAAACTGGCTCGCGCCCGCGTGCTGGTAGCCGGTGCCGGTGGGCTGGCCGCCACGCTGCTGCCTCAGCTGACGGGCGCGGGCGTCGGTCAGCTGTGTCTGTACGATGACGATCAGGTCGCGCTGCATAACCTGCATCGCCAGACGCTGTTCACCCTGCAGGATGTGGGTCGCAGCAAAGCTGTGGCGGCGCAGCAGGCTTTGCATCAGCGCAATCCTGAGGTGCAAATCGAAGCGGTGCCCGAGGCGCTGAGTGCCAGCAATATCGCGCAGGCGCTGGCGGAGTGCGATCTGGTGATTGATGCCGCCGATAACTTCGCGGTGACTTACCAACTGTCTGATGCCTGTTTCCAGGCGGGCATACCGCTGATCAGCGCCTCGGTGCTGGGTCGTCAGGGCTATGCTGGCGGTTTTTGCGGCGGCGCACCGAGTTATCGTGCGCTGTTTCCGCAGCTGCCTGCTTCCGCAGCTAACTGCAACACCGCCGGCGTGATAGGGCCAGCCGTGGCGGCGCTGGGGGCGATGCAGGCGCAGATGGCGCTCAGCATACTGCTCGGCCTGCAACCCTCACCGCTCGGTTGCATGGTCAACTGTGACTTCGTCAGCTGGCACTTTCGTTCGTTCCGCTTTGATGCGGCACAGGAACCGGCCCAGCCCGGCGTGCCGTTTATTGATGCTCACCTGTTACAGCCCGGAGACTGCATTGTGGAGCTGCGCAGCTGCGAAGAGGCGCCCGCCAGCGTGGCCGATCGGGTTGAGCGCGTATTGCCGCACGAACTGGACGCCTGGCAGCCACCGGCGGATCGCCGCATCGTACTGGTGTGTGCCAGCGGCATCCGGGCGGCGCAGGCGGCCAGCGCGCTGGCGCAGCGCGGCTTCAATCAGCTGGCGATTCTGGCGGCGCGGCGGCCATGACGCAGGACATCCGCTTTGACCAGGTGAGCTTTGCCTGGGGCGAAAAACAGCTGTGCCATCGGCTCAATCTGCAACTGCGTGGCGGCAAGACCACGGTGTTACTGGGCTGCAGCGGCATTGGTAAAAGTACGCTGCTGCGTCTGGTGGCCGGCTTAGTGCAGCCGCAGCAGGGCAGCCTGAGCGGTATTGCGCAGCACGTGGCATGGATGGGGCAGCAGGATCTGCTCTATCCGTGGCTAACGGTGCTGGAGAATGTGATGCTGACGGCGCGTCTGAGCGGTGCGAAGCCGGACCGCGTGCGGGCGCACCATTTGCTGGCACAGGTGGGACTGGAAGACGAGGCGCAAGCCGCGCCCTCACAGCTCTCAGGTGGTATGCGGCAGCGGGTCGCGCTGGCGCGCACGCTGTATGCGCAGCGCGAGCTGGTGCTGATGGATGAGCCGTTCGCCACGCTGGATGTGATGACTAAACACCAGCTGCAAACGCTGACCGCGACGCTGTTGCGCCGCAAAACGGTGCTGCTGGTGACGCACGATCCGCTGGAAGCCTGCCGTATGGCCGATGACATTCGGCTGTTGCACGGCCAGCCGCTGCAGGTGACGCACTGGGCTGTGCCGGCAGGTACGGTGCCGCGCGCGCTCAATGATGCCGGACTGCTGCAGGCGCAGGCCGAACTCTTTTCCCGACTGAATTCCTATGAAAAAGCTGAGTAGTGGTATCTACCTGATCGCGGTGGTGCTGGGCGTGTGGCTGCTGGCGCGGCACAACGGCGTACCGGCATTTTTGCTGCCGGCACCGCATGCGGTGCTGGAGGCTCTGTGGCAAAAGCGGCAGCTGCTCGCGCATCACGCAATGTTTACGCTGGCGGAGATTGTGCTGGCGCTGCTGCTGGGCGTCGGCGGCGGCGTGGTGCTGGCGGTACTGATGGCCTCCAGCCCGCTACTGCGTCGGGTGCTGTTTCCGCTGGTGACAGCCAGCCAGACCATCCCGGTATTTGCGCTGGCCCCGCTACTGGTGCTGTGGCTGGGTTTTGGCATCGCGTCAAAAGTCGTGGTGGCGGCGCTGATTTTGTTTTTCCCGCTGTGCCTGTCGCTGTTCGACGGTTTATGCCGTACGCCTGCCGGCTGGCTGGAGCTGGCGCAAACGCTGTATCCCTCGCGCTGGCGAATTTTCTGGCGCGTGCGCTGGCCGGCTGCGCTGCCGCAGTTTTTCGCCGGCCTGCAGATGGCGGTGGTGCTGGCACCGATTGGGGTGGTGATCGGCGAGTGGGTCGGTGCCAGCGAAGGGTTGGGCTACCTGATGATGCAATCCAACGCGCGGCTGGAAACGGCCACCAGTTTTGCCGCACTGCTGCTGTTAATGAGCCTGGCGCTGCTGCTCTCAGCGGCCGTGGCGCTGGTGCGTAAAAAATTTCTCTGGCAATCATACTAAGGAACTTGAGTGAATAGACTTCTTCGTGCCATCGCTTCGTTACTGCTGCTGGCCACCGTCAACGCGCAGGCAGCCGAAAAGGTGCGGCTGCTGCTCGACTGGTTCATTAACCCCAACCACGCGGCGATCTTTGCCGCTCAGTACAGCGGGGCGTTTAAACAGCAGGGGCTGGATGTCGAGATGATCGCACCGGCGGATTCCGCGTCGGTACCGCTGTTGCTGGCGGCAGGCAAAGCGGATCTGGCGATTAGCTATCAGCCGCAGCTCTATACGCTGGTGGACAAGCAGGTGCCGGTGATCCGGGTTGGTACGCTGATTAACCAGCCGCTGAACACCCTGACAGCCGTATCGGGCGATATCCACAGTATTAAAGATTTCGCCGGTAAATCGATTGGCTATGCGATTCCCGGCGCGGAAGATGTGGCTATCCGCAATATGCTGAAATCGCAGGGCGTCGACGTTAACAGCGTGAAGCTGGTAAATCTGAATATGGACGCCGTCTCCGCGCTGCTGACGCATAAAATTGACGGCGCGCTGACCATCTTCCGTAACTACGAGCTGCTGGATTTGCAGGACAAAGGCGCAAAGCCGGTGTCTTTTAAACCGGAAGATTACGGCGTGCCGGCCTACGATGAGTTGATTATTCTGGCCAACAGCAACACGGCGGCAAACGATCCTCGCATCCCGGCATTTCTGCGTGGGCTGGATGCGGGCATCGCCTGGCTGCGCGCTCACCCGCAACAGGCGTGGCAGGCGTTCATTAAGCGTTACCCTGAACTGGATACGCCACTCAATCATCAGGCCTGGCAGGCGACGCTGCCTTATTTTGCAACGCACAGTGCGGAATTCAATCAGGCGCGTTATCAGGCATTTGGTGAATATATGAAAGCCAACGGGCTGATCACCACCGTGGCGCCGCTGGCGCGCTATTCACTGTAATCCGTCCGCTTACGCCGTTTTCCCGGGCCGGGAGAACGGCGCGCGTTGACATTGCGTGCGGCCGGGGGACAAACGGAGACCCGCATCCCCGGTTTTCGGAAAATACTGGATTTCTGTGACTGTTATCACTGCGCGGGTAACGCTAAAATAAATACTTCTCATTTAGCAGAAGGTTTTTCGTCACGATGTTTTCGCGTTTCACACTGGCCACGTTAACGGCCACACTCCTGCTCACCGGCTGTGCGCGTCATGCTGCCAGCGACAGCAGCGCTGATGCTGCCGCCGCAGAAGCCCCGGCTACCGCTTCCGCTCCGGTCGAAAACAACGACAGCGCTTCGCCGTTTGCCAGCGGACCGACCGTCATCAATGTCTCCCATCTGGTGACGCGCACCGACGATGGCTCATCCGTGTACGTGACGGTGGATGGGCAGGAAGCCGGACTGCTGCAAAAGGGCGAGAGTAAAGAGCTCCGCGTTCCGGCCGGTAAACACCAGATTGGCGGCTACGTGCAAACACTGTTTGGTTTTGGCAAAGTGACCATTCCTGCGGTCGATGTCACCACAGACACCAATGGCCCGAAAAACGTGGTCTATTCCGTTACGCGGCAAAAACCGCAGTTCAGCGAAAGCGCTGCCACGCCAAACAACTCCTGATTGACTGCGGTGCGGGCCAGGTGTCGGCACCGTTGATCGAAGTCTGGGGCAGGGCGTAATACGCTCTGCCTGAACGGTCAGATAATTAAGTCAACATGCTGGCCACCCGGCATCTTTACACCCAGCGTCAGCTCTCCACCCAGCGCCTCAATGTAGCGCTTCAGCGTGGAGATTTTTAACTCTGCGCCACGCGCTTCCATCGCCGCCACAGATGACTGGGCAATGTGCATGGCCTGCGCTTGCTGACGCTGAGTCCGCTGCATCTGCTCACGTAATTGATAAAGCTGGTATTCCAGACGCATCTGGCTGACGCGTTCATCGACCTGATGTTGCTGTTCGGGCGTCAGCGCCGCCAGCATCTCATCCAAGGTTTTCATTATGTGTTTCCCCGATTGCGTTCAGATGATGATGGTATTCGGTTTCGGCAATGCGAAGCATCTGCTGATAGAAACGCTTTTGATTTTTACCCTGTTTGTTGCCGGCACACAGCACAATCGCATGGCGGCGCGGATCGAAAACAAAAAAGCTGCGGATGGGACGACCTTTACTTTGCACGCGTAGCTCTTTCATATTGGGCACCCGCGATAACATCAGGGTATCAACGAAAGGGCGGCCGAGGTGCGGACCGTCCTGCGCCAGAAGCTTCATGGCGGCAAGCACGTCGAGACGCAACGCTTCATCCTGAGTCTGCAACCATTTCCAAAACCGATCTGTTGCTTCAACCTGCCACACGATGCCATCCTTGATAGTCTGTAGTCTATTTTATCGTCTGCAGCCTATCAAGACTCACGGATTAAAAAATCCGTGACGGGGAATTTATCTCATCTTTCGAGTCTGGCTCGCAAAAACAGCGGTAAAGCGCAATAAGCCATCAGTGCATCAACGCATACACGACATCAATGGCGTTGATGACCAGGAAGAACAGGATAATGTGGGTGAGGGCATTAACAGACATCGCTTTGGGTTGAGACATCATCAGTCCTGAATAATTAACGTGAATACAGTGAAGTAACGTTAAATATTACCTGTTAAGAATAAGATTACTATGCTGTGCCACGGTTATCAGAGGTGCCGGACGGCTGCGTTTTCATGCGCGGGTTCAGAAGGCGCAGCATTTCATCCGCTTGCGGCCGCGCGTCCTTAATTTTAAAGATAAATCGCAGAGGCATTCGCCTGATGGCTGGCCCGGATTGCGTGGCTGATGGCGTCGAGGCGCAGCGGTGAGATTAAATCGCCGGTAAGATTTGCGCCGTCAGAGTGCGTAAATGTTCACGCAATAATTGATGTAAAGCGCGAATCGCCGGCGAGAATTGTTTGCGATGCGGGCAGATTAAATGCAGCGGCGTGCTTTCGCCTGGCAACTGCGGCAGCACCCGTTCCAGCCGGCCATGCCTGATATCGTCGCAGACATCAAGCCAGGATTTATAAGCAATCCCCATTCCGGCAATTGCCCAGCGGCGCGCCACTTCAGCGTCGTCGCACAGCAACCGGCTTTTCACCGTGATTTGCCGCCGCATCCCTTCCTGCGGAAAGGTCCATTTATCATACACGTGGCCGCCCATGACAAACGGCAGACAGTGATGCTGTGCCAGATCCTCGAGTTTTTCCGGACGGCCATGTCGATCGAGATAATCGGGTGCGGCGACCATCACACGGCGGTTTTCTTCCGCCAGCGGTAGCGCGACATAGCTGCTGTCCTCCAGCTTACCGTAGCGAATAGCGATATCCACCGGATCGCGGAACACGTCACTCACCTGATCGGAAAACGAGAGACGCAGCCCGAGCGCCGGATGCGCCCGGCAAAATTCTGTCAGCAGCGGCAGAATAATATGGCGGCCGATGTCAGACGGCAGAGCGATTTTCAGCTCGCCGCTCAGGGCATCGTCGTGGCTTTGCAGGCTTTCTGCACCGGCGTGCATTAGCGCCAGCATCTCCTGCGCGAACGGCAGATACTTTTCGCCTTCCGCCGTTAAACGCAGGCTGCGCGTCGATCGCGCAAACAGGCGGCGATCGAGATCGCGCTCCAGCCGCTGAATGGCGGCGCTGACCTGACCGGGCAGCAGGTTGGCTTCGCGCGCTGCGCGGGAAAAGCTGCCCAGCGCGGCAGAGCGCACAAACAGGGTGACATCTTCTAAACGAATCATCGACGTTCTCGCCATTATCGGGATTTTCACTCTACGAGTGAAAGTGTTGTCCTGCAACAGGCATTTTTCCCGGTGCGATGTCTGGCTATGCTGCTGTCAATACCCTGAAAATATTCACTCACCTGGAGCCTGTTGCATGAAAGCGATTGTTTATAGCCAAAACGGTTTACCGATTTCAGATGAAAATGCGTTGTATGAACTGGACGTGGCGAAACCGCAGCCAGGCGCACGCGATCTGCTGGTGAAAATCAGCGCGATTGCGGTTAACCCGGTTGATACCAAAGTGCGCGCTGGCGCCCCGACAGACACGCCGCGCATTCTCGGCTGGGATGCGGTGGGCGTGGTCGAGGCGGTGGGCAGCGATGTCACACTGTTTCAGCCCGGCGATGAAGTTTACTACGCCGGCGACATCACGCGCGCTGGCAGCTATGCCGAGTACGGACTGGTGGATGAACGCATCGCCGGACTCAAGCCGCGCACGCTGAGCGACGCCGATGCCGCCGCGCTGCCGCTGACATCACTCACCGCGTGGGAACTGCTGTTTGATCGCCTGGAAATTGATGCTGCCGACGAAGGCACATTGCTGATCATCGGCGCGGGCGGCGGCGTGGGTTCGATGCTGACGCAGCTGGCGCGCAAACTGACCCGACTGACGGTAATTGGTACCGCCTCTCGCCCGGAAACCGCCGACTGGGTGCGCTCGCTGGGTGCCCATCATGTTATCGATCACCAGCGTCCGCTGGGCGAGCAGCTGGCAGCGATTGGCCATAAAGAGGTGCGCTACGTGGCCTCACTGACCCATACCGACAGCTACTACCCGCAGTTGATCGATGTGCTGGCTCCGCAGGGCAAACTGGCGCTGATTGACGATCCGGAAACCCTGGATGCGGTGCCGCTGAAGCGCAAAGCCATCTCGCTGCACTGGGAACTGATGTTTACCCGCTCGCTGTTCCATACCGCCGATATGCAGCGCCAGCATCAGATTCTGCAGCAGGTGAGTCAGCTGATTGACGATCAAACCCTGCAGACCACCGCTGGCGAGCATCACGGCAGCATCAGCGCGGCCAACCTGCGTAAAGCGCATGCGCTGATTGAAAGCGGTCGCGCACGCGGCAAGATTGTTCTCAGCGGCTTTTAAGTCATTAAAACACGTAAGGTTAACCGTCCGTCAGCCCGGGCGGTTATGGTAGCGACTTTGCTATTTATCTGCGCTCTGGCGCAATCTTCAATCAGGAGACTCTCATGACCCTTAATGATGCGGTTGCCCGCCGTCACACAGTAAAAGCTTTCTCTGCGGGCAAAACGCTGCCGCAGCAGGAGATCGACACGCTGCTTAACCTGCTGCGCAACAGCCCGTCATCGGTTAACTCGCAGCCGTGGCACTTTGTTGTCGCGTCGACTGCGGAAGGGCGGGAAAAGATGGCGCAATCCACCAGCGGCGCGTTCATTTACAACAACCCTAAGGTGCTGAACGCTTCACACGTGATTGCGCTGTGCATGCGCACCGATCTGGATGAAGCGCACCTGCAAAATGTGCTGGCGCAGGAAGAGAAAGACGGGCGTTTTGCCAAACCCGAAGCCAAAGCCGGGCAGGATAAGAGCCGCCGCAGCTACGTGGATATGCACCGTTATGAGCTGCGCGATGTGCCGCAATGGATGGAGAAACAGGTCTATCTGGCGCTGGGCGGACTGTTACTGGGCGCCGCGATGCTCGGCATTGATGCCACCCCGATGGAAGGCTTTGATGCGCGCGCACTTGACCAGGCGCTGGGCCTGCGTGAACAGGGCTTTACCAGCGTGGTGCTGGTTTCGCTTGGCTATCGCAGTGAGGAAGATTTCAACGCCACGCTGCCGAAATCGCGACTGCCGCAGGACGAAATTTTCACATTTATCTAAGGGACTTAACCAGGTGCGCACCTGCGCGCTTAACGTGGGAACCGCAGGCAGAAACGGGTGATGCCGTGTTCGCTGCTCACCGTGCAACTGCCCTGATGCAGTTGCATGATCCCGCGCACGATCGACAGACCCAGTCCGCTGCCGCCCTGCTGGCGTGATGCATCGGCGCGCCAGAAGCGGTCAAACAGGCGTGCCTGCTGCGCCTGACTTAGCGTCGGTCCTTGATTCTCCACCACCAAAAGCACGGCGTCTGGCTGCGGAATGCTGGAGACGTGAATGGTGCCGTCGCGCGTGCCGTAATGCAGCGCGTTAGCGATCAGATTCGCCAGCGCGCGCTGTAACAACTGTGGATCGGCGTGCAACTCGCCGTGAAGCGAGATGACAAGCTGCATGCCATGCTCTTCTGCCATACCCTCAAAATAGTCACTCAACCGCTCACCCAGCGGTGTCAGATCGATGCGTTGCCTGTCCAGCGCCTGGCTGGCGTCTGCGGCTTTGGCGAGAAACAGCATGTTATCAATCATCTTCGCCAGCCGCTCCAGCTCCGCATAATTGGAACCCAGCAGCGTTTGATACTCGCTGACGCTGCGCGGCTGGTTCAGTGCCACTTCCGTCTGACCAAGCAGCGTGCCAATCGGCGTGCGCAGATCGTGTGCCATGTCCGCTGAGACCTGGCTAAGTTGCTGATAACCTTGCTCCAGCCGGCTCAGCATCTGGTTGAGCGCCGCCAGCAGCGGTTGCAGCTCGCCTGGCGCGCTGGTCAGTTCAATGCGATGCGACAGCCGCCGCACGTCGATCACCCCGGCTTCCGCTGCCAGCCGGCGCAGCGGCGTCAGGCCGCGGCGCACCAGCAGCACACTGATCGCGGCGACCAGCAGCGCCGCCAGCGCGGTGCACAGGATAATCTGGTGGCGATAGCCGGTGAGGGTCTGCGTGCGGTCGCTCATCAGGCGACCTGTGATGATTTCGATCTGGCCGCTGCCATCGCGCGTTGGTGTTAACGCGGCGGCGGCGATAAACGGCGTGCCGTCCGCCGCCTGCTGATGGTGGACCGATTGCAGGGTTAACGGCTGATCGGCGGCGACCGGCGTAATGGCTGGCACCGGACGCGCGCCAGGATTGATCACGATCAGCGGCGGCTGGCCGGGAAAGCGCAGCACCAGCAACGATTCGGTATTGCCCAGCATGTTGGCGAACAGCCGCGGCTTCTGCTGAATCAGCGTCAGCGCATCTTCATCGCGCAGCAGCGTGCGCATTTGATCGATGCGCGTCAGTAGGGCTGCGTCATCGCGCACGCCGATCTGCTTCGCCAGTGTGTGATACAGCGCCATGCCGCTGAGTGTAAAAATGACCACCACCGTAGCACTGAGCAGTAGCGAAAGGCGGACGGCGAGCGAGCGGGGTTTCATGTTTCAGCTTCGCAGCGATAACCGACACCGTGCACGGTATGAATTAATGGTCGGTTAAAAGGGCCGTCAATTTTCTGCCGCAGCCGTTTTACCGCCACATCCACCACGTTGGTGTCGCTGTCAAAATTCATGTCCCAGACGCGTGATGCAATCACCGTGCGTGTCAGTACCTCGCCGGGATGCAGCAGAAACAGATGCAGCAGATTGAACTCTTTGTTGGTCAGGTCGATGCGCTGTCCGGCGCGCTCGACCCGGCGACGGGCAATATCCAGCTGCAGATCGGCCAGCGTCAGGATGTCGGGTAGCTTCTGTTGGCTGCCGCGTCGCAATTGGGTGCGCACGCGCGCCAGCAGCTCGGCAAAGGAGAAGGGCTTGACCAGATAGTCATCGGCACCCAGTTCCAGCCCTTTGATGCGATCTTCCACCGTGCCTTTGGCGGTGAGGAAAATCACCGGCGTTTGCAATTGCTTATCCAGCTGCGCCATCACCTCCCAGCCAGTGATGCCGGGCATCATCACATCCAGCAGAATCAGATCGTAATGGTGCTCCTGCGCATAAAACAGGCCATCCTGACCGTTTTCCGCCACGTCGACGATAAAACCGGCCTCGGTCAATCCTTTGCGCATGTAATCACGCGCCCCGGCTTCATCTTCTATCACCAATATTTTCATGCGATCTCCCGGCAGTGGCGGCCGCTTGCTGATGGCGGGCAGTATAACGCGGGTTAGCATAGAAAACCGAGGCTGACAGCGGCATGAGCCCCTGATGACAAAATCATGACAGAGCGTTAAGTAAAACTTAATGGCGCGACAAATTTCGCTAACTCATTAACATATATAAGAATTTGCTCTGCATTATTGCGCGCTTTTGATGGTGGTGTCAGCGGCATCGTGTTATTACAAGGTTAAAACCTGTGAGATAGCCTGCCGGAGAGCATCATGAAAAAGCGTTGGTCTTATGCCTTACTGTTGTCACTCAGCGCCCTTAGCCAACTGGCTGCGGCGCAGCAGACGCTGCGTTTTGGCGTCGATCCCACTTTTCCACCGTTCGAATCCAAAGCCAGCGATGGCTCGCTGCAGGGTTTTGATATTGATCTGGGCAATGCCATCTGTGCGCAGGCCAAAGTGAAATGTCAGTGGGTACAGATTGGCTTTGACGGCAGCATTCCGGCGCTGCAGGCGAAGAAATTTGACGCCATTCTGTCGGCAATGTCGATGACGGAGAAGCGCCGCGAGCAGGTGGCGTTCAGCGATATGCTGTATATCACGCCCAGCGCGCTGCTGACGCCTGCCAACAGCACGCTGACGGCGGACATCAGCACGCTGCGCGGTAAAAATATCGGCGTCGCGCAGGGCACCATTCAGGAAACCTACGCCAAAACGAAATGGGCACCGCAGGGCGTCAACGTGGTCTCGTATCCGAATCAGATGGAGATCTACCCGGATCTGGTAGCGGGTCGACTCGATGCCAGCCTGGCGAATGCGGTTTCGGCCGAGCAGGGCTTTCTCAACACGCCGGAAGGCAAGGGCTATGTCAATAAAGCCACGCTGGTGGATAAAGCACTATTGGGCAATGGCGTAGGTATCGGGCTGCGTAAAGGCGATACGGCCAATCTTACTTTAATTAACAATGCGCTGGCTGCGCTGCACAGCAACGGCACCTATGACCGGCTGGCGCAGAAGTACTTTAAGGTTAAGGTTTATCCCTAATCGCAGGGCGATTTGCCTTCATCACGCACAGGAAAATCATGTCTTTACTCCCTGATTATACCCAGCAGCGGGCGCGATTCCTGGACGCCGTCACGCGCCAGCACGGTGCGCTGACTGCCTATCGCCATCCGCTGACCGCGCCCGACGGGGCTGCGCTGTACACCGACGTCGCGGTGATCGGCGATCCGGCGGCCCGCAAACGCATGCTGATTCTCTCCGGCACACACGGTGTGGAGGGCTATTACGGTTCAGACAGCCAGATCGCCTGGCTTGATAGCCTTGATGTCGCCGCGTTACCGCCCGACTGCGCCCTAGTGCTGATCCATCTGCTGAATCCATGGGGCGCTGCGCATCTGCGGCGCGTCAATGAAGACAATATCGATCTCAACCGGAATTTCATCGATTTCAGCCAGCCCGCACCCGCTAATCCGCACTATGCGCTATGGCACGATCTTTACCACGGCGACCGCGCACATGCCGATCGGCTGCTGGCGGAGACACTGCAGCAGTCAGGCTGGCCGGCGCTAAAACGGGTAGTGGAAGCGGGACAATATCAGGCAGCAGATGGCCTGTTTTATGGCGGGCAGCAGCCGGCCTGGTCGCACCGCACGCTGCACGCCATCGTCGAACAGCATCTGCGTCAGGCGCAGGTCATCCTGAGTTTCGACCTGCACACCGGTGCCGGCGCGTGGGGCCATCCGATGCTGCTGGCGATTGCTGAACAGCGCTATCCGGCGCATGACTGGGGCAAAACGTTATACGATGAGTGGCTGACGCTGCTGTTTACCGGCGCCGGGCGCGACAGCGACACCGGCGTGACCGCCACGGCAACGGGCTATGTCTCGCAGTTTCTGCTGACGTCGCTGCCTGACACGCAGCTGCTGCCGCTGGTGGTGGAGTGCGGCACTTATCCGGGTGAGGAGATGCACCGCCGGGTGCGCGACGATCACTGGCTGCATCTGCAGGGCGATCCGGCAAGCCACGCAGGACGCGCGCTGAAGCAGCAGCTGGTGGAGGGGTTCTGGCCCGCCGATGAAGACTGGCGCGCCTTAACTGCGTTTCGTACCCGGCAGATTTTCCTGCGCGGCTGGCGCGCGCTGGTGGCTTACAACCGGCCGTAAAAGGTCATGCGCGCGGTTTCGGACAACGCGATACCGGGCTGGGTGTTGTAGGCCAGCACCGCCAGCATACGCGTGACATCGCCTTCGGTGGGCGTCACGCGGTGCAGCGAATTACGCCCGCGAAACAGCACCAGGTCACCGGCATCAATCTCCAGCGCCTCGACCGTATGGCGCTGATCGAGCACGGCGGCGACGCCGTCGTAGTTCATCTCGCCGGCATCCGCATCGCGCAAATCTTTCACATACTCAAATACACCGCCGCCGCGCGGTTTTTGCACCAGCAGCGTGATGGCGAAAGAGGAGTTGTCAAAATGCCAGCCGAGTTCCTGGCCGTCAGGCGCGTAATGCAGATTGATGGACGACAGCGGGTCGGCATACGGATACAGCGCGTCTTCGTCCAGCACATCACACAGAAAGCGTTTAAACAGTTCGTCATTGTACAGCTGACGCAGCGGCGATTCCGCCGCAATCACATCGTCGGTGATGCAGCCTTTAGTGCTGATCACGTCACGATTGCGCGGATGATCGGCACGGTACGCCTCGTCCGGCTTCAGCAGATAGACGTTGTGCTTGCTGACGGTGTGGTAAGCCAGATGGCGCTGGGCCAGTCCGTCAGCCACGATCGCCTGCAGCGCAGCCGGTTGCAAAAACTGACGCAGCACCAGCGCGCCGTGTTGCTCCAGCTGCTGGCGACAGTGCCGACGCCAGTCGGCGTCGGCCAGGGGGTGCAAATCAAATCGAATCAAAGCAGACATCGCGGTGGTTCTCTGAGTTGGCAGGTGTAGAGACTGTAACGGCCTGATATGTTGATGCCTAACGATAAATATTTAACGCCTTGCTAAGGAAACCTTAATGCCTGCACCCGCGTCGCGTTTGCCGAAAATCAGCGTGATTCAGTCGTTCAAAGTGGCGGCGGAACTTGGTAGCCTGGCGAAAGCCGCCGCGCAGCTGGCGCTGACGCCGGCTGCCGTCAGCCAGCAAATTCGTCAGCTGGAAGCGCAGCTGGGCAGCGCACTGTTTGTGCGTACCCAGAGCGGCGTGATGCTGACGGAAACCGGCAAAGAGTATCTGCGCTATGTCAGTGAGGCGTTCGACATTCTGCATCTGGGGCAGCAAAATTTGCGCCATGCAGCCAGCATGCCTAAGCTGACGCTCTATTCACTGCCGGCGCTGGCGTCGAAATGGCTGCTGCCGAATATCACCGCCTGGCGGGCTCACTGCCCAGGCTGCGATCTCAGCCTGCACGGCACTCATGCGCCGGTGGATTTCAGCGCCACACCGGCAGATTTTGTCATCTGCTTTGGTGATGATCGCTACGCGCAACTCGACAAGCAACGGCTGTTCTGTGACGAGGTGCTGCCGGTCGCCAGTCCGGCGCTGATACAGCGTTACCCGGGCGAATCGTTGCTCAGCCAGGCGCCGTTGATCCATCTGGACTGGGGCAATGAAGGGCGCTTTCTGCCCGACTGGCGCAGCTGGTTTCAGGCCAAAGGCAGCATGGAGCCGGCGGCCCAGCCGGCATTCAGCTTTAATCTCACCTCACTTGCGATCGACGCGGCAGTAGCCGGGGCCGGTGTGTTGCTGGGGCAGCGTCGCCTGATTGCCGGCGAACTGGCGCGCGGCGCGCTCCAGGTGGTGGATCCGCTCAGCCTGCCGCTGAGCAAACCCTATTTCCTCGCCTGGCCACAGCGTTCCCGCAGTCAACCCGGCAGCGAGGCGCTGATTCAGTGGCTGACGCAGCTGGCGAGTTAACAAACTGTTAACTGCCGCAGCGTTCTGCGACAGGGATTGCCCTATGCTGATGCGCTTTGTGCGCAGTTGCGAAGAAAGGGAGTTCAGGCACGATGATTGATACCGCATTCTGGCTGACCACGCTGGTGGTCAGCATCACAATTTTGCTGTGGGCGCTGGCGCGGTTGCCGGAATACCTTACCGCGCTGCTGTTTTTTGCGGCGGCGATGCTGCTGTCGATAGCGCCAGCCAGTAGCGTGTTCAGCGGTTTTGCCTCCTCAGCGTTCTGGCTGGTGCTGAGCGGTTTTGTGCTGGGCGCGGCGATCCGCAAAGTGGGCCTTGCCCAACGCTGGGCCAACTGGCTGGTGGTGCCGTTCAGCCAGAGCTGGCCGCGGATGGTAGCGGGCACGGTGCTGCTGAGTTATCTGCTGGCGCTGGTGATGCCGTCGAACATGGGACGCATCGCGCTGCTGATGCCGGTGGTGCTGGCGCTGGGCGAGCGGGCCGGTATCCGGCCGGGCAGTCGCGGCAGCATTGGGCTGGCGCTGGCGGTGGGCTTCGGCACCTTTCAACTCTCTGCCAGTATTCTGCCCGCCAACGTACCAAACCTGGTGCTGAGCGGCGCGGCGGAAAGCGCGTACCAGCTGCATTTGCAATGGCTGCCGTGGTGGCTGCTGCACATGCCGGTGGTGGGGCTGGGCAAAGGTATTCTGCTGGTTGCCTGCATTACGCTGCTGTTCCGCGCTCAGCCGCAGCCGGTGGCAACGCGGGAAGCATTGCCGGCGCTAAGCGGGCGCGAATGGCGGCTGATTGGCCTACTTGCCGTCACGTTACTGTTGTGGATGACCGACAGCCTGCACGGCTTATCTGCTGCGTGGGTCGGGCTGGCCGCGGCGTGTCTGTGTTTGTTACCGCGCGTGGGCTTTCTTTCGGGCGACGATTTTGCCAGCGGCGTCAATTTCCGCACCTGCATCTATATCGCCGGCATTCTCGGCGTCGCCACGGTGGTGGTGGACTCTGGCCTGGGGCGGCTCATCGCCAATGCACTGCTTCACCTGCTGCCGCTGCATGATTCGCCGTCATTCAGTAATTTTGCCGTGCTCAATGCGCTGGTGACGCTGCTGAATTTTGTGCTCACCGCCAACGGCGTGCCGGCGATGGTTACGCCGATGGCGCAGGAGCTGGCTGCCGCTTCGGGCTTTCCGCTACTGAGCGTGGTGATGTTGCAGGTTTTTGCCTACGCCACCCCGCTGCTGCCATATCAGGCGTCGCCCATCGTGGTGGCAATGGGGCTGGGGAATGTGCCTGCCAGAGCCGGTTTGCAGCTGTGCCTGCTGGTGTTTGTGCTGAGCGCGCTGCTGCTGTTACCGCTGGATTATCTGTGGTTCCGGCTGCTAGGCTATGCCTGATACGCCGTCAGAGGTCACGAATTCGCTATGTCAGCTACTAACGATTGGGTTGATTTCCGTCGCGATGAGGAGACGGGCATCGAAAGTGTTAACGCGCACTTCTGCGGCCACGCTTACGATCCGCATGACCACGACGAATTGCTGGTCGGTGTGACGCAGCAGGGGCTGCAGCGCTTTAACTGTCACCGCGCGCTACACACCAGCACGCCGGGCCGCGCTATTCTGATTGAGCCGGGCGCGGTACACGATGGTCACGCGCCCGATGCCGCCGGTTTTACCTATGTGATGCTTTATCTGCCGCAACCCTGGGTGGCGGAGATGATGCAGCGCCGCGGGCTGGGCGATGTGGCGAATATTCAGGGGGCATTTCGCTCCACGCTCACCGATGATGCGCAGCTGGCCTCTGCGATTCAGCAGGCATGGTTTGCGGTGCATCAGCGGGAAGGGCGGCTGGCGCGCGATCAGAGCCTGGATCATCTGCTCACGCTGCTGTCCCGGCATCTGGAAAATAAACCCGGCGTGCAGCTCAGTGACGCCCAGCGGCAGATGCATCTGCTGCGTGATTATCTGCACGATTTTATGGCGCAGGATATCGGGCTGGACGATCTGTCGCGCCTGTCCGGCATTGATCGTTTCCGCCTGACGCGCCAGTTTAAGCAGGCGTTTGGCCAGTCGCCGCATGCCTATCTGGTGCGGCTGCGGCTGCGTAGCGCGCGTGCGCTGCTGGCACAGGGCGTTGAGCCAGTGCAGGTCGCAGCGCAGGTGGGCTTTGCCGACCAAAGCCATCTTGGCCGCTGGTTCCAGCGTGCTTATCGCCTGACGCCCGCCGCCTATCAGCGCCAGTGCACAAACGTTCTATACCGCTCTCTGCCGGCTATCCGATGATGGGATTTTTAATCCTCACCGGAGAGTTCTGACAGATGTTTGATACCAAAATTGCCCTGATCGTACGTGATGATTTAGCCACCTGGCAGCGCCTGAATGTGGTGGCTTTTCTGGCGACCGGCATTGCGGCAGCCGCGCCGGAGATGATGGGTGAACCTTACGTCGACGCGCTCGGTCGTCAGTACGGCAACATGGCCGGCCAGCCGATGCTGGTGTTTGCCGCCGATTTAGCCGGCCTGCAACGGGCGCATCGCCAGGGCGTGGAGCGCGAGTTAACGCTGATTCCCTACGTCGAAGCGATGTTTTCCACCGGCCACGATGCCGCCAACCGCGCGGTGTTTCTGGCCGAAGACGCCGATAATCTCAACCTGGTGGGGATCGCGCTGCGCGGCCCGAAAAAGGCGGTGGATAAAGCCATTAAAGGGCTGGCGCTGCACGGTTGAACGGCGGGTGCGCCTGTTCAATCTGTTCTGCCGCCTTTAACAGCACATCTTCCCGGTCGCGCAGTGCCAGAAGCTCCAGGCCGATGGGTAACCCTTCCGTACTCAGGCCGACCGGAATGCTGATTGCCGGTGCGCCGGTAACGGCTGAGATCAGCGCGTTGCTGCCAGGCTGCAACTCGCCATGCTTCACCGGCGGATGGCGGACGACCGGATAAGCGAGCAGGTCGATCTGCTGCTGCTGAAAAAACTGCGCCAGCTGCTGATACAGCCTCTGCTGGCGCAGCTGCACCTCGTGATAGCCGTCACTCTGCATGCCGGGATGCTGCGCGCGGGTTTTGAAGGTGGCCTCCAGCTGGGGATGATAGCGTCCTGACGCGGCAATCGCCGCCAGCGTGCGCAGCGGTGCCTGCGGTTTATCCGCCAGCCAGGCGGCCAGCGCGTCGGCAAATTCATAGGCAATAATATTGGCTTCCGTCGCCAGCGTCTCCAGCTGCGGCCAGCTCAGCATGCGCGGCTGAAACGGTGCCACAGCGTCCTGCACCGCCTGGTTAATCTCCGTTTCCTCTGCGGCAAATCCTTCCTGCCAGATGCCGATGCGCAACGGCCGGTCGGGACGGGAAAAATGCTGGCCCGTGAGTATTTCACTGATCAGCCGCAAATCAGCCGCGTGGCGCACCAGCGGTCCGGGGATATCCTGGGTGGGCGACAGCGGCACGATGCCAGCGCTGCTCAGTGCACCGCGCGTCATACGTAAGCCGAACAGGCCATTGAATGCGGCCGGAATGCGCACCGAACCGGCGGTATCACTGCCTATCGCCAGCGGCACGAAGCCTGCGGCGACCGCCACGGCTGAACCGCTGCTTGAACCTCCCGGAGAACGGCCTTGCTGCCAGGCATTATGGGTGAAGCCACTCAGCGACGACGCGCCGGTGATGCCTGCCGCCAGTTCATGCATGGTGGTTTTGCCGATGAGGATTGCGCCAGCCTGACGCAGAGCCGTAACCAGCGGTGCATCCTCGCTGGCAATCACGTCGCGCAGCAGCGCCGAACCGGCACTGGTCGGCCAGCCTTTGACTTCAATGTTGTCTTTAATCAGCAGCGGAATACCGGCCAGCGGGCCAACTGGCGCATTCTGCTGCCGTGCGGCATCGCTGGCAGCGGCCGCAGCCAGCGCGTCATCGGCAAACAGCCAGCTGATGGCGTTGTAGCGCGGCTGATCTACGTCAGCAATGCGCTGCAGCGCAAATGTGGTGAGCTGGCGTGCGCTCACCCGGCGCTGGGCCAGCGCCTGTTGCATATCCCCCAGCGACGAGGTGAGGTAATCAGCGTATTGCATGGTTCAGGCCTCCACAGGAATCCATTGCCGCTCTGGCGAAACCCGGCCGCACGAACTGCCGGCAAAGTGAGAGCTGCACCAGAGTGCCTGATGGCGGATGCACCAGTCTATCAGTAACTGACGTGACGTTACGGCGCGTGGTAAATCCTCACAAAAAACTGAGTTCCATTGCGGATGTGCAAACTGAACTGGATGATGCATCACATCACCGCTAAATACCGCGTGGGCACCGGCGCTTTGCAGCACAATTGAAGCGTGATCGACGCTGTGGCCCGGCGTCGGCATATAGCGCAGCACACCGGCAAACAGCGGGGAGTGCTGCACATCAATGGTTACCAGCTGTCCGCTCGCCAGCAGCGGCGCAAGGCTATCGTGATACAGCGCCTGCATCGACGGCATGCTGCGGCACTGCGCCAGTTCACGCGATGAACAGATGTAACGCGCATGACGAAACATCGGCTGCCAGCGGCCAGCGCGCCAGCAGGTATTCCAGCCGACGTGATCGGTGTGGATATGCGTCATCAGCACCAGCGTCACTTCATCAGGGTCGACGCCCGCTTCGGCCAGACGTTGCGGCCACGCGGTTTGCAGCTGGTGAAACAGCGGCTTGTTATCGCGGTTTCGGCCATTGCCCGTTGCGGTATCAATCACGATGGTGTCGCGAGCGGTGCGCACCACCCAGCTATGGATGGATAGCTCTGCCGGCTGCTGTGCCAGCGTGTCGCTCATCGTCTCGCGGTGTGCCGGAAACAGCGCAGCGAAGGGGAGTGAGCTGGTCTGCTCGATCACTTTATCAATGCTGCATTCACCTATGTGCAGGGTCATATTGCCTCCTAAAGCGTGGTGCCTGTTACTGCAGGTCACTATACTGAGGGATGTTTCATTATTTAAATCGATTAAAATCATGAAAAGCATCAATGAAAATGATTTCAGCAAAATCGACCTTAACTTATTGATTGTGCTGCTGGTCATGTATGACGTGCGCAGCGTTACCCAGGCGGCAAACCGGCTTTATCTGGGGCAGCCGGCGGTCAGCGCGGCATTAAAAAGACTGCGGGCAATGTTTGACGATGCGCTGTTCGTGCGTTCCTCGCAAGGCATGACGCCCACGCCGCGCGCAGAGCAGCTGGTGCGGCAGATCGCACCGCTGCTGCAGAGCGTCCATCGCGTTATTTTCACTGCCGATCGCTTTGATGCCGCGCACGATAGCCGCAGTTTTACGCTCGGCATGAGCGACTGGCTCGAGCACTGGCTGATGCCCGATTTACTGCTGCAGCTGGCCGCCTCGGCCCCGAATATTGATATCCGGGTGGTGGCTGCCGATCCGTGGCAGGCCATTCCGCTGATGGAGCAGCAGCAGGCTGACGTGGTGGTGACCGTCGGAGAGGAAACCAGTCACGATCTTACGCGGGAGCACATTGCGCGCGCCGGCTTCCGCACGGTATGGCATCGCGGACAAATTGACCTTGCGCCACCGCTGACGCTGGCGCAGTTCGTGCAGTATCAGCATGCGCTGGTCTCCTATCGTGGCGTGAGTGAAAGTGCGCTGGACGCCGCGTTAGCCCGCGAGGGGCTGACGCGCCGCGTGCGTTATGTCACGCCGCACTTCTCGGTGTTACCGCTAATGTTGCAGCGTCTGCCGCTGTTCGCGACCGTTCCGCAGGGACTGGTGCAGGCATGGCAACAGCGCTATGCGCTGAGTACGGCGGCGGTGCCGATCGGCATGCCGGATTATGCACTTTCGCTGCTGTGGCATAACGCCCGGGCCGAAGACCCGGCGCACCGCTGGCTGCGCGCCACGCTGCGTCAGCTGATCGAACGCAAGCTGGCGTGAAACGCTTACCACGGCACTACGCGGCCGAGGTAATCGAGATAGTGCAGGCCGCCGCGTCCGGTCTGGCTTTCCACCGTGTTGAGCAGATTCGGGATGCTCTCCTCAATGCTCAGTCGCGCCCCGGCACCACCCATGTCGGTGCGCACCCAGCCGGGGGCCAGCAGCAGTAGCGTGCGTGCATCGTCGTGACGCGCGGCAAAGCTGCGCATAAACATATTCAGCGCCGCTTTACTGCCGCGATACACCTCGTAGTTGCCATGGGTGTTGTTGGTGAGACTGCCCTGGCCGGAGGACATCACCGCCAGCGTGCCATGCGCGCTGACGTTGTTTCTGAAGGTTTCCAGCACGCGCAGCGGGCTCAGCGCGTTGGTTACCATTACGCGAATAAACTCTTCCGTCGACACATCGGCAAGGGTTTCGCGATCGTCATTTTTCACGCCCGCGTTGACCAGCAGCAGATCGAACTGCTGGCCGCTTAGCCGCAGATGCAGGGCGTTGACCTCTGCTGGCACGGTGATGTCCACGCTCTCCACCGTCAGCTGCTGCGGGTAGCGCTGCGCCAGCTGTTGCAGCGCGTGAAGGGAGTGCTGGCGGCCGGTCGCCACCACCTGATAGCCACGCTGCAGCATATTCTCCGCCAGCGCGAAGCCGAGGCCGCGTGAAGCACCAATCAATAAAGCACGGGAAGCCTTGTTCATGACCCTCTCCTGGTTTTGGGGTGAGTGAAAAGTCTACCCTTGCATGACAACAGGCGGAACGCGCAGCATCTGCATAGATAACCTGCAGCAAACGCCTTGCCAGATGGCGCTCAATCAATAAGGATAATGCGATGAATAGCGTCGATTTGAATTTACTCCCTGCGCTTGACGCGCTGCTCAGTGAAGGCAGCGTAGTGGGCGCTGCGCGTCGTCTGGGGATGAGCGAGTCAGCGATGAGCCGCACGCTGGGGCGACTGCGTGCCGCCACCGGCGATGCGCTGCTGGTGCGCGCCGGGCGCGTGATGGTGCTGACGCCACACGCCGAAGCGCTGCGCGGCCAGGTGCATGCCACTTTGCAGGACACGCAGGCGCTGCTGAGTCCACCCGCGCAACGCTTTGCTGCCGTCGAGCTGCAGCGCCACTTCACGCTGCGTACCAACGAAGGATTTGTCGAAGCGTTTGGCAGCGCGCTGATCGCCGCAGTCCGCGCACAGGCGCCGGGCGTGCAGCTGCGTTTTATGCCGAAAGCAGAGAAAAATGATCAACCGCTGCGCAGCGGCGACGTCGATCTGGAGATTGGTGTTCTGGGCAATATGGGACCGGAGATTCGGCTGCAGGCGCTGTTTCGCGATCGCTTCGTCGGCGTGGTGCGCGCCGGGCATCCGTTACTCGCGGACGTAACGTTGCCGCAGCTGGCCGCATATGGTCACATCGTGGCGTCAAGGCGTGGTGAGCTGGGCGGGCCGGTGCATGAGGCACTGCTCGCCGCCGGTTTTACCCGCCAGGTGGCCGCCGTGGTACCCGCTTTTTCCACTGCCGTCGCGCTCACGCTGCACAGCGACTGGCTGGCGCTGGTGCCGCATACGCTGTGCCTGCACCATCCGCTTATCAAAGATAATCCGGCGTTTGCGATGTTTGAATTACCGTTTGCCACGCCAGAGGTGACGGTGTCACAGTTGTGGCATCCGCGGCTGGAGCAGGATGCCGCACACCGCTGGTTGCGTGACACGGTGCGGCAGGTATGCCGCGCTTAGATCAGCCGCCGCGCACCGATCCGCGCCATACCACATCAGCCTGATACAGTAGCATGTCGTGCTGCTGCTCACTCTGCGGCGTAAAACCACTTTCCGCCTGCTCGGTCTGCGTCAGCCAGGCGATGGCGTCGCGGGCAAAGCGCTCCACCGGCTGGGCGAAGGTGGTGAGATTGTAAGAGGACCAGCCAGCCTGCGCGATATTGTCGTAGCCAATCAGGCACAAATCCTCCGGTACGCGCAGCTGGAAACGGTGGCGCGCTTCATCCATGAAACCGCAGGCCATCAGGTCGGTGACGCAGAACACTGCGTCCGGGCGCTGATGACGCGTCAGCAGGCGATGCGCCAGGATCTGACCGCTCTCATACGAGGTGGTGCCGAATCGCTCCACGCTGACCGTCAGTCCGGCGCGCTCCGCCACGGCGATAAACGCCGTTTCACGTTTGATCAGGCTCGGCGTACCGGCCAGCGAATTGGCGAACGCCAGCTGACGGCAGCCGGCGCGCTGAAACGCCATCACCGCCGTTTCGGCCGCCGCCTGCGCGTCGAGGTTGATGCTGAGCGAGCCCGGCAGCGCTTCGTCGCGGTTGATCAGGATGATACGCTGACCGTGCTGATAGCACTGGCGGGTGATGGTGCGATCCGGCATGCCGGAAAGGATGATGGAGGCGTCGGCGCGAAAATTAATCGCCTGTAGCAGCGCGGCGGAGACGCTGTTGTCGGAACGATCGGTATTAATCAGCATCGCCACTTTGCCCGCTTCCTGTAAAAACTGTGTCAGCCAGCGCACCAGTGTGGCGCGGTAAGGCGTGGCGATTTCAGAGACGATCAGGCAGACGATGCCGCTGCGGTTGCGCACCAGCCCGCGCGCCAGGTGGTTAACGTGATAGCCCAGCTCCTGCGCCGCTTTCATCACCCGGGCACGGGTGGCTGCAGAAACGCTGGCACCGGGCGTAAAGGCGCGCGACACCGCCGAACGCGACACGCCCGCGCGATCCGCCACATCCTGCGCGCTCACCCCGGCTTTGTCATTCTGCATCTTCAACTCCTCACAATTACGGCTGAAAAGCAGTCTGCCGTAAATTGCAAAGCTGTGCAATTTGTCTGCGATCACATTTGTTGCATTTTTGTGACACAGCCTGTCAATTGCAGATTGCGCTATTTGACAGGCTATTTTCTGTTCATTACTAATTTGCACACACGTGCAAATAAAAACCTCTGTTAAGCACGGAACCCTGCTAACCAAGGAGAACATCATGCGCTACACCTCACTGGCCATCGCGCTGTCCCTCAGTTGCACCGCGCTGCCGTTTGCCGCGACGGCCGCTGGCAATCTCAATATGGTCTGCTCGGCGGACGTGGTGGTGTGCGAACACATGACGCGCATTTTCAGCCAGGCACATCCGGATATTAAAGTCAGCATGGTGCGCCTGTCAGCGGGTGAAGCCTATGCCCGCCTGCGCAGCGAAGCGCGTAACCCGCGCACCGACATCTGGTGGGCCGGCACCGGCGATCCGCATATGCAGGCGGCGGAAGAGGGGCTGACGCAGCCGTATAAATCGCCGCTGCTCGACCAGCAGCAGGACTGGGCGCAGAAGCAGGCGGAAAACTCAGGTTACCGTACGGTCGGGATTTATGCCGGTGCGCTCGGCTGGGGCTACAACACCAAACTGCTGGCGGATAAAAAGCTCAAAGCGCCAGCCTGCTGGGCTGATTTGCTCGATCCGGCCTTCAAAGGCGAAATTCAGATTGCCAATCCGAACTCGTCCGGCACCGCCTATAACACCCTGGCGACGCTGGTGCAGATCATGGGCGAGGACAAAGCGTTCGATTACCTGAAAAAGCTCAACGCCAATATTTCCCAGTACACCAAATCCGGCTCGGCACCGGTGAAAGCAGCGGCGCGCGGCGAAACCACCGTTGGCATCGTATTTATGCACGACGCGGTGGCGATGGAAGTCGACGGCTTCCCGATCAAAACCGTCGCGCCCTGTGAAGGTACTGGCTATGAGATTGGCTCAATGTCGATCGTCAAAGGGGCACGCAATCTGGCCAATGCCAAAGTGTGGTACGACTGGGCGCTTACCGCCGAAGCGCAGTCGCACATGAAAGAGGCCAAATCCCTCCAGCTGCCGTCAAACCGCAGTGCAGAGATCTCCGAATACGCGCCGCGCTTCGAGAACATCAAACTGATCGATTATGACTTCAAAACCTACGGCGATTCCGCCAAACGTAAAGCGCTGCTGAGCCGCTGGGATAAAGAGATCGGCGCCAGCGCGCAGTAATGCCGCATCGCCGGACGCTGCCGCTCACGGCGGCTTACCGATTCCGACAGCGCTAAGGATGGCGCGATGATCCCGCATTGAGGTAACACATGAACGCAAATAATCGCCGTCTGACAGGCGCGCTGCTGCTGGGCGCCGTCGCGCTGTTGCTGCTGCCGTGGTACAGCCTGGAAGCAGGCTTTTTCGATAGCGGCTGGCTGCTTAACCTGTGGCGTGATGAAGCCAGCGCGCCGGCACTGTGGCAGATCGGCAGCCATCCATGGCTGGCGCTCGCCGTGGCGCTGCTGGCGCTGTGCGCCGCCTGCGGTTTACTGCCCGGCAGCGCACGCAGCCGGTTGCTGCTGCTGTTCAGCGCGCTGGGCGTGATCTTCCTGATTGTGGAAGGGCACGCGATTGGCTACAGCGGCTGGAGCTGGCTGTGGCTGGAAAACCGCTTCGGCGCGCTGCCGCAGGGACAGCCAGCGATGGGCGCTGGCGCACTCCTGCTGCTGACCGTGTTTTTGCTGCTGTTCTCGTTTGCGCTGGCCGAACGCGGTGTGCTGAAAGGCGACGCCTTTGTGGTGGCGTCGCTGGTGCTGCTGACTGCGCTGGTCAGCATCTTCGTACTCTATCCGGTGCTCAGTATGTTTGTGGTGTCGGTGCAGGACGTTGACGGCAGTTTCAAACCGGACGGTTTGATCAGCAATCTGCAGGACCCGTCGATATGGAGCCTTGCCTGCCTGAAAGGTGGCACCTGCGGCACCGCGTGGCGCACGCTGTGGCTGGCGCTGATGACCGCCAGTGGTTCGACGCTGCTGGGTCTGGCCTTTGCCCTGGCGGCAACGCGCACGCCGCTGCCCTGCAAGAAAGCGCTGCGCATGCTGACCATTCTGCCAATCATCACGCCACCGTTCGTGATTGGTCTGGCGCTGATTTTGCTGTTCGGTCGCTCGGGCGTGGTGACGGAGCATCTGGCGGCGCTGTTTGGCATCGAGCCCGGCCGCTGGCTGTATGGCCTGACCGGTATCTGGATTGCCCAGGTGCTGTCGTTCACGCCGATTGCCTTTCTGGTGCTGATTGGCGTGGTTGAGGGCGTCAGTCCGTCGCTGGAAGAGGCGTCGCAAACGCTGCGCGCTAACCGCTGGCGCACCTTCAGCCGCGTTTCGCTGCCGCTGATGGCGCCGGGTCTGGCCAATGCCTTTTTGATCAGCTTCATCGAAAGCATGGCCGATTTTGGTAATCCGATGGTGCTGGGCGGCAGTCACGGCGTGCTCTCTACCGAAATTTTCTTCTCGGTGGTAGGCGCGCAAAACGATCCGAGTCGCGCCGCGGTGCTGGCGATGATCCTGCTGTGCTTCACGCTGGCCGCCTTTGTGCTGCAGCGGCTGTGGCTGGGTGGCAAAAACTTCGCCACGGTGACCGGCAAGGGCGACGGCGGCAAACATGGTCAGCTGCCGCGTCTGCTGCGCTACGGCGTGTACGGCATGGTGATTCCGTGGGGTCTGTTTACCCTGGTGATCTACGGCATGATTGTGGTGGGCGGCTTTGTGCAGTCGTGGGGCCTGAACGATGCGCTGACCATCGAACACTACGTGCGCGCTTTCCGCGTCAGCGTCAGTGACGGTCATCTGCTGTGGAGCGGCGTGGCGTGGAACTCGTTCTGGACCACGCTGGAAATAGCCCTGATTGCCGCACCGCTCACCGCCGTGGTGGGCCTGCTGACCGCCTGGCTCATCGTGCGGCAGAAATTTGCCGGTCGTCAGACGTTTGAGTTCCTGCTGATGCTGAGCTTTGCCATTCCCGGCACGGTGATCGGCGTCAGTTACGTGATGGCCTATAACCTGCCGCCGCTGGAGATTACCGGCACCGCAATGATCCTGATTGCCTGCTTTGTGTTCCGCAATATGCCAGTCGGCGTGCGCGGCGGTATCGCAGCGATGAGCCAGCTGGATAAAAGCCTTGATGAAGCGTCACTGACGCTGGGTGCCAGCAGTTTCCGCACGCTGCGCAAAGTGGTGCTGCCACTGCTGAAACCGGCGATAAGCGCGGCGCTGGTGTATGCCTTTGTCCGCGCCATTACCTCGATCAGCGCGGTAATCTTCCTCGTCAGCGCTCAGTACAACATGGCGACGTCCTACATCGTCGGGCTGGTGGAGAATGGCGAATACGGCGTCGCCATTGCTTATTCGACAGTACTGATTGTGGTGATGCTGCTGATCATTGGCGTGTTCCAGTGGCTGGTGGGCGAACGTCGCCTGCGCCGCGTGGCGCGCCCGGTGGACGTCGCCGCGCCACCTGCTTCCCCTTCGTTAACTCAGGAGAGTGCCGTATGACCGCGATTACTGCTGGTTCCGTGGTGTTTGAACACGTCGAAAAACGCTTTGCCGGTTTTACCGCGCTGCCGGATTTATCGCTGACGGTGGAGCCAGGTACGCTGGTGACGCTACTGGGGCCTTCCGGCTGCGGTAAAACCACCACGCTGCGCCTGCTGGCCGGCCTGGAACATCCGACTTCGGGGCGTATTTTAATTGGTGGCAAAGACGTAACGCATCTGCCAGCCAACGAGCGCGACGTGGCGATGGTGTTTCAATCCTACGCGCTGTTTCCGCATATGAGTGCGCTCGACAACATCATGTACGGCCTGCAATCGTCCGGCATGAGCAAAAAGGAAGCGCAGGATCGTGCGCGCGAAGGGCTGAAACTGGTCGGGCTGGAGAGTCAGGGGCAGCGGCTGCCGTCCGAACTTTCCGGCGGGCAGCAGCAGCGCATTGCGGTGGCGCGCGCGCTGGTGCTGGAGCCGCAGGTGCTGCTGCTGGATGAGCCGCTCTCCAATCTCGACGAGCGCCTGCGCCGCCGGGTGCGCACGGATATTCGTGATTTGCAGCAGCGGCTGGGCTTCACGGCGGTGTATGTCACGCACGACCAGGAAGAGGCGCTGGCGGTGTCGGATAAAATTATTGTCATGAAAGAGGGCGATATTGCTCAGCAGGGCGCGCCGGAAAGCCTGTATCACGCGCCCAATTCGGTGTTCATCGCTGACTTTATGGGCGAAGCCAATATTCTGCCGTGCGAAGTCGAACAGGTAGAAGGCAGCGAAGCGCTGGTGCGACTCGGCAGGCAGCGCTATCGCGTACGCGGTAACGGCGTTGCGACCGGATCCGCGCAGCTGTCGGTCAGACCACAGTTCATTACCCTGCACAGCGGTGCTGAAGGCGCACTGCGCGGCGAGGTGACGCATGCCACCTGGCTGGGCGATCACATCGAATACGAGGTCAACACGGAACTGGGCTCGCTGTTTATCGTCGATGCGCAGATGGAGCAGCAGCTGCCGCTGGCCGCACGGGTGGCGATTGATTTTAAACCTCAGGGTCTGGCCCTGATTGCCGGTTAATTTAAGGATAACGCATGAGTGATACGAAAAATGACGCGCTGCAATCGCGTCTGCTGCTGGCCGAACGCGTCGCGCGGGCGGGCGGGGAGAAGGCGCTGGCCTACTTCAATCAGCGTGACACGCTGGTGGTCGAAACCAAGCACGACCTGCAGGATGTGGTATCACGCGCTGACCGCGAGGTGGAACAGATGATCGACCAGCAGATTCGCGCCAGCTTCCCGGACGACGGTTTTCTTGGCGAGGAGTACGGCCTGCAGCCTGGCACGTCAGGCTATACCTGGGTGGTCGATCCGATTGACGGTACCAGCCCGTTCCTCAACGGTATGCCAAACTGGTGTGTTTCCGTTGCGGTGCTGCATGACGGCGTACCGGTGATTGGCGTGATCTTTGCGCCGACCTATCAGGAGTGCTACGTCGCCGCGCTCGGCCAGGGCGCAACGCTGAATGGCCGCCGTTTGCAGGTGGATCCGTCACGTACGCTGCAAAATCACGTGACCGGCTTTGGCGCTAATAGCTATGTCAGCCCGGAAGAGGTGGGCCGCCTGCTGGCGTCACTGCTGGCAGCGGGGGGCAACTTTATCCGTATCGGATCTGGTGCGCTGATGCTGGCGTGGGTGGCAGCCGGACGCGTGGTGGGCTATTTCGAACCCTATATGCACGCGTGGGATTGCCTGGCCGGTTACTGTCTGGTGAAAGAGGCCGGCGGCTGGTATCACCCGTTTAACACCGAGGGCGATCGGCTGTTAAAAGGCGCGCAGGTGCTGGCGGTGGCGCCGGGTGCGCAGGCAGAGCTGAGGCGGATTGCCGGCGTTTAAGTGGTGCATTTCACGGCCGCGCGGCGTTTTCCGGGTCGCCATCCATGGCGACCTTACAACGCTTGCGCTGTCGTTACTGGATAATCGCTGATTTTTAACGGTTACGTGGTGACTTAAACCGCCACGAACTCGCGGTATCCCGACCAAATCACATACACCGCGAAATAACAGAAAATCAGCGCTGAGGCGAGATACGAATATTTCAGCAGGCGCTCGCCTAACAGCTTTCCGCCCATGCTGCCGATCAGGCAGATCACACAGGTCCACACCACCCCGGCGAGGAAAAACCCGCTGAGAAACCACGAAGTTGCTCCGGCATCACTGTGGCCGATACGGGCTATCAGCGCGCCGCCCACGCTGGCGAACCACAGAATCGCCGTCGGTGACGACATCGCCAGCACGATGCCGCGCCGAAATTCGCGCAGCAGTGAACGATAAGGCTGGGTTTCAGCCGTGGGAATATCGATTTTTTTGGCCAGCGCGGCGTAAAGCATTTTAGCGGCAAACCACAACAGCAAGATGCCGCCGCCAATCCATAGCAACCAGCGCACCGGCGTAAACTGCAGTATCACCGCCATGCCAGCCATCGCCAGCAAGGCGTAAATTAAATCGCCTACGCAGGTGCCCATGCCCAGCCAGAAACCGTGCAGATAACCGCGCTGCATCGCCAGCGTCAGCATGGCGATGTTGGCGAGTCCGATATCCAGACACAGCGATAAACTCAATAAAAAACCATTAGAAAACGGCAGCATAACGTCGTGACCATCCCTGAGTTCGGTAAAGGAAAGATTAAAGCATGCGTGCCGGGGCTTTTTACACTGCTTCCTGCCATCCATAACCAAACGCTATGACCTATTAGCAAAGGCACAATTAAATAAACCGATTTGTGAAGCCGATCGGCCTGCGCAGCTTTGTGCGCAGGGAATGCCACTATAGTCGTTAACGAGACGTTAACAACGTCCGTTTCAATACAAAAAAATCAACCTGGTTTGGGCGCAGGCCCGTGAAAATTCCGATTATGGTGGAAAGACAATGAGTGGATACCCAAAACCGGCAACAGGCGGTTTAGCAACAAACTTAACCGTGGCAATATCACTGGCTCTATTGACTCTGGCGGGGAGTGCTATGGCGCAGAACACGGAACATCATCAAACAGCATTAGTCGGCACCTGGACCAGTATTCCGGATGCCCCTGCGGTACAAAAGCCGGATCGACCCAGTGAAGGTTTGTATCGCATGCAGGTCAACAGCGACGGGACGCTCAAGCCGCTGGAGGTGATCAGGATGAAAAGCCCGTCGTGGATCGTTAAATCACGCGACGGGCGGTTTGCTTATACCACCAATGAGGAAAATGCCGGTGCCGTTACCGCGCTGGCGATCGATAAACAGGGCGCAGTGCAGGTGCTGAATCAGGTCGACAGCCACGGCGAGCAGCCGACGCACGCCACTCTCAGCCCGGACGGCAAATTCCTGTTTGTCGCCAACTATTCGGTGGCGAAAGGCGGAGCAGGGGTAACGGTGTTCCCGATTGCGTCGGACGGCAAGCTGGGCGAACAGGTCCAGCATTTCGCGTTCAGCGAGGGGAGCGGCGTGGTAAAAGATCGGCAGGATGGCGGCCATGCGCACTCCACCACCTTTACCCATGATGGTCGCTATCTGTATGCGGCCGATCTCGGTGACGACAAACTGCACGCCTATCGCTACCACGCGGATCGGCGGGAGCCGCTGCAGGCGGATACCAGCCGTGATGTGAGCTTTGCGCCAGGTGCGGGTCCGCGCCACATGGTGTTCTCCGCCGACGGTAAACACGCTTATGTGATTACTGAAATGGCGGGCGAAATCGTGGTGTTCCGCGTCACTGATGACCGGCTGGAACGGCAGGCACAGGTGGCGCTGAATACGCAAAACAGCAGCGCCGCCTACAAAAGCGGCGGCGGCATCATTCTCAGCCCGCAGGGTAAATTCCTGATTGCCGCTAACCGCGGATCTGACAATCATCTGCTGGTGTTTAAGATTGCCGCCGATGGCAGCCTGACAGATGCACAGCGCTATGCCGCCGACGGTATTGAGCCGCGCGCGCTGGCGTTTGATAACAGCGGTAAACACCTCTATGTCACCAACGTGTTTACCAACACCATTACGCTGTTTGATTTTGATGCGCACAGCGGCAAGCTGAGCGCGCGCGGTGTGGCGGCGAAGCTGGCAACGCCAACCGACATCAAATTCTTTAACTAGCTGCCCTTTCACTCATCCGGTGCGCGTGACGGCGCACCGTCTTCCGCCATAGCCGACAGCGCGCTTTCCAGCGAGGCCGGAAACATCTGGCCGTGACTGAGCCCGGGAAACAGCTGGAAGCGAGCCGCCAGGCCGTTCTCCTGCATGCCGTCGAGGGTGGTGCGAATCCGGCTCAGCACATCGCTGACGCCGGGACGTGATTCGCCGTTGCCTTCCATCAGCACCAGCTGCTTCTGCTTAAACGATGCGGGCGTCACCGCCGCCATTTGCTGCAACAGCGTTGCGTCGCCGCGCAGGGAAGGACTGGCGGCAAAATAGTGCTGGAAAAATCCGGAGGTCAAGTAGCTGTCCAGCACAAACAGCCCGCCGTAAGAGTGGCCCCACAGCGCACGCTGCTGCGCATTGATCGGCAGATGCTGTTCGGCACGCGGCGCGATAGTCTGTTCCAGCAACTGGCGGAAGGCGGCACTGCCGCCGGCTGGGCGGCCGCGACGATCCTGCACCTGCTGCGGCGGGGTGTAATCCAGCGTGCGCGCAGCGAGATCGAACGGCAGCGGGGTCTGATAGCCTACCGCCACCAGCACCGGCGGGTTGCCTGCCGCCAGCTTCTGCAACAGTGCTTCGCTGAGATGGTTCATCACGGCGTTGCCATCCAGCATATACAGCGCCGCGTAACCTGTGGCCGGTGCCGGTTTACGTGGCACCGCCGTCCACACCTTGTAGTGGCGCTGGCCGTCAGCGGAATCAAAAGTGTTAACAGTGAAGCGATACCAGGCAGAGCCTTTGTCGGCAATATTGGGTCCGAGCGGCGTCATATCAGGCCGGGCGAAACCGACAGCCGGATTGAGCAGCAGGCTCAGCAGGGTGAACAGCGGAATGATAAAGCGATAAATCATGGCGCTTCCTTACTAGCTGGCGAGTCAATTACTTCCGTGTCACAGCGAAAGCGCCAGACAGATTAGTGATAATGATTATTAATTTCAACAACCATTTTGCACCGTCATGCGCCGTGCGGAAGTGTAAAGATTTCGTCAGGATCGCCGATAACTTAGCGGTATAATACCAGCGAGGATAGTCAGGATGATTAACGGTATCGGACCGGGTAGTTTCTCACCGCTCCATCTCAGCAGCGCCAGCGCACGCGTGACCAGCAGCACGGCAAGCAATGCGACCCGGCAAAATAGTCTGACGGCAGACGCCTCAGCGAAAGTCACCTTTAGCGAAGCCACCGACGCCATCTCTGCGGTGTACCAGATGACACCGGCGCGCGTCACCGCCAGCACGCTTCTATCGCCTGATATGCAGACGCAGGCGATGGGTGCGCTGCGCAGCTCGGGCGTCAGCATGAACGGCATTGGCAGCGCGCTGCTGAGCGCACTGACGCAGCAGCGTGACGATGTCACCATCAGCGTACCGGCCAGCGGCGGCGCGCAAACTGACACGCAGAGCGCGGTGGCACTGGAGATTACCACTCAGTCCGGCGTGAGCCTGACTCTGCAGATGACGCGGCAGCAGGATGGCGTAGCGGTGGCACTGAAAACCACTCACGGTAAGCTGAGCGATGACGAAGCTGCGGCAATTGCCAAACTTTCTGGCGCGCTGGAGAAAACCCTGAGCGGGCTGGATAACGGCAACGGTAAACTGGATGTCGGTGACCTGCTCAGTTTTGACAGTAACCAGCTGGCCAGCGTTGATCTGAAAACCGACCTGCGTCGCAGCGGCGAAGTGATGCAGTCGCTGAATCTGCATGCCGACCCGGGTTCACGCTGGCTGGGTTTCCATAATGCCGACGCCAGTTTCAAACTGACGACGGACATGCGCAGCCTGGCGCAGGCCAGCAACGCCGGTCAGCAGCAGAGCGCCCTGGCGCAGTGGAGCGCGAAATTTGATCAGGCCGCTTCGCGCGGTCACGGCGATCGCGCGGCGCTGGCACTGTTTAAGCAGGGTTTCGAGACCTTAAACAGCACCAGCGCGGCGGCCGGCGTGGCGATGCGCACCCCGCAGGCGATCACCGTAGGCGCGCATGCGGCGCAGGCCGGTGCCATCAGCGGCCTGGCGGATTTCTCGGCCAGCTATCACCAGACGGCGCGCTCCAGCAATCCGCTGAAGCCGGAAGAAGAAGATACTTTCGCTCTGGATGTGGCGCAGCGCAGCAGCCAGCAGAAGAACGGCGATACGCAGCGCATGACGCAGGAAACCCTGTTTAAGCTAAACGCCAGTTTTCATACCGCGCTAAGCGCCAGTTCGCCGCTGGCGCTCAATGAAACCAAAGAGTCACAAAACTATCACTACCACCAGATTCACGATGAAACGCGCAGCACCACTGAGGTGACGCAGGATGCGCAGGGCAATCTCACCGCCCGTTTCGCCCGGCAGCTGACGCAGCAGGAAACGGTGAAGACCTATCAGCTGGCGAAGCTGATTGACAGCACCAGCACACCGCACAGTGAGAAGAGTGAATCGACGCGCCACTACTCCCCGGCGATGTATCTGGCGCAGGCGTAATACCAGGATAACGTAATGCCCACTTTATTGCGCCAGCCCATGGCGCAATAAAACAATAATGTCATTTATCACTATCGATAGCGGAATTAATACTTAAGATTATTCACCCGTGTCACTCAGCGTAATAACCTTGTATCTCCGCGCCCGCTAACGCCTTCTTATCCCTGATAAATTCTTTATTCTCTTTCTGCATGCCGTTTGCCGGATATAGCATAACCGCGCTCTTTACCGCTGTTATTCCCGCTGATTATCATCGCGCTCAATCTGTTATTAAATTACGGCTCTCTGCCCTGGCAGAATGAGCCTGTGAATCACAGCAAAATAAAAAGTGAATCCAGCGATGACGCAAATCAGGGCTCAACAACTTCAGCGCGCGGCGGTGATTACGTCTGACGCGGCGGCAATCGACGCTGCCCGCCACCTGGCGGAACAGGCGAAAGCCGGGGCAGCCGAACGCGACCAACAGCGTATCTATCCGCGTGAACTGCTCGATCAGTTCACCCAGCTGGGGCTGGGCAGTATCAGCGTGCCGCGCCAGTTTGGCGGCGGCGGTTTGTCGTTTGGTACTGTGGCGGAGGTGTTCCGCCTGATCTCCGCCAGCGATCCGTCGCTTGGCCAGATTCCGCAAAACCACTTCGGGCTGATCCAGTTCATCCTGGGGGAAGGCAGCGCGCAACAGCAGCAGCGCCTGCTCAGCGCGGTGGTACAGGGCCAGCGGCTCGGCAACGGCGGTCCGGAAAAGAACAGCAAGCATACGCGTGATGTGCAGGCGCAGCTGGTGTCAGGCCCGGAGGGTTTACGGCTCAGCGGTGAAAAGTTCTATTCCACCGGTGCACTGTTTGCCGACATTCTGGTGACCACCGCGCAGCAGGAGGGCCAGCCGGTGATGGCGTTCATTCCGCTGCCGGCGGCAGGGGTGGAGATTATCGATGACTGGTCGGGTATCGGTCAGCGCACCACCGCCAGCGGCACGGTGAAGCTCCAGCAGGTGGCGGTCGATGCCGGTTTGACCATCGCGCTACCGTCCCCCGATAAGCCAACGCTGCGCGGTGCCGTATCGCAGCTGATCCAGGCCGCGATTGACGCCGGGATCGCCCAGGGCGCGCTGGATGAGGCGCTGGCGTTTATTCACAGCAGCTCGCGTCCGTGGGTGGACGCGGGCGTGAGCCGCAACGCAGACGATCCTTACATTCTCGCCGATGTCGGGCGTATCAGCACCGAACTGGGCGCCGCCAACGCGCTGCTGGTGCGGGCGGCGCGCGTACTGGACAGCATTGACCCGCACGCGCTTACCGCTGCGCACTGCGCGCGCGCCTCCATCGCGGTTGCAGAAGCCAAAGTGCTGACCACCGAAATTGCGCTGAAAGCCAGCGAAAAGCTGCTGGAGTGGAGCGGCAGCCGCGGCACATTGCTGAAGCATGGGCTGGATCGCCACTGGCGCAACGCGCGCACCCATACGCTGCACGATCCGGTGCGCTGGAAAACGCACGCCATCGGCAACTATTACCTCAATGATGTTCTGCCCGCGCGTCATGCGTGGATTTAAGGAGCGATGATGACGCAGGTTTTCGCTAAACAGCCGGCAGCACGCATCCGCAGTGCGCAGCAGGCCCTGCAGGTGGCAGAGGAGCTGGCTGAACGCTTTCGCAGCGGCGCAGCGCAGCGCGATCGGCAGCGTGAGCTGCCACATGCTGAACTTCAGCACTATTTCCAGTCCGGCTTAGGCGCCATTACCGTGCCGCGTGCGTGGGGCGGCATTGAGATTTCCAGCGCAGAACTGGCGCAGATTTTTGTCATGCTCAGCGCTGCCGATGCATCAATCGGTCAGGTGCCGCAAAATCACTTCTACGCGCTGGAAGTGCTGCGCGTTAACGGCAGCGACGCCCAGCAGCAGCGGCTGTACAACGAAGTGCTGGCGGGCGTTCACTATGGTAACGCGCTGGCGGAGTTCGCCTCTGCGGCGGCGCATCAGCGCACCACCGCCTTCAGCCAGACCACCAGCGGGCTGCGCCTCAACGGCGACAAATTTTACTGCACCGGGGCGCTGTTTGCCGACCGCATCCCGACGCTGGCCATCGCCGATGACGGCAAAGAACAGCTGGTGTTTGTGCCGCGCCATCAGCCGGGCGTGACGGTGATTGATGACTGGAGCGGTTTCGGCCAGCGCACCACCGGCAGCGGCAGCGTGCAGTTTCGTGATGTGGCGATCGCGCCGGACGATGTGGTGCCGTTTCACAGCGCGTTTGAGCGGCCGACCACCGTCGGACCGTTTGCCCAGATTATGCACGCGGCCATCGACCAGGGCATTGCCCGCGCGGCCTTCAACGACATGCTGGCCTTTGTGCAGCAGCGCGCGCGGCCGTGGCCGGACAGCGGCGTCGAGCGAGCCTGTGACGATCCGCTGACGCTGGATCGCACCGGGCGGCTTGCCGCACGACTCAGCGCCGGTGATGCGTTGCTGGATGTCGCCGGGGAGGCGGTCGATATCGCCCAACGCAACCCGAGCGCTGAACACGTCGCGCTGGCATCGGTTGAAGTGGCGAAAGCGCGTGCCTGGACCACTGAGGTGGCGCTGGAAGCCGGCAACCTGCTGTTTGAGCTGGGCGGATCGCGCGCTAGCCTGCGCGAGCACAATCTCGATCGCCACTGGCGCAACGCGCGCACCCACACGCTGCATGACCCGGTACGCTGGAAATATCCGGTCATCGGCAACTATCTGCTTAACGGCGTGCTGCCACCGCGACGGGGAACGCTATGAGCCGCAAACAGATTCTGCTCAATGCTTTTAACATGAACTGCGTGGGGCATATTCACCATGGCATGTGGACCCATCCACAGGACCGCTCGGTGGAGTTCAATTCGCTGGCGTACTGGCTGGATTTAGCGCGCCTGCTGGAGCGCGGCCTGTTCGACGGACTGTTTATTGCCGATATTCTCGGCGTTTACGATGTGTATCAGCAGGGTATCGGCCTGACGGCGCGCGAGTCCATTCAGCTGCCGGTGAACGATCCGCTGATGCTGATTTCCGGCATGGCCAGCGTGACGCAGCACCTGGGCTTTGGCGTGACCGCCAATCTGAGCTACGAAGCCCCTTATCCTTTTGCCCGCCGCCTGTCGACGCTCGACCATCTGACCAATGGCCGCATCGGCTGGAACATCGTGACCGGCTATCTCGACAGCGCGGCGCGCGCCATGGGGCAGCAGCAACTGCTGGCGCACGATCGGCGCTACGACCAGGCCGATGAATTTCTCGATGTCACTTATCAGCTGTGGGAAGGCAGCTGGCAGGACGATGCGTTGCTGGCCGACAAACAGCGCCGGCTGTATGCCGACGCGCAGAAGATTCACGCGATCAATCATCAGGGTGAATTTTATCAGGTGCAGGGCTATCACCTGAGCAGCCCCTCGCCGCAGCGCACGCCGCTGCTGTTCCAGGCAGGCTCATCCGCACGCGGCGTGGCGTTTGCTGCGCGGCACGCCGAGTGCAGTTTCGTGAATGCCAGCTCGCCGGCGGCGCTGCGCGAGCAGGCGCAGCGTCTGCGCCACGCGGCGGTGACGGCGGGTCGTCAGGCGGACGACTTACGCATCTTTATGGGCGTCAGCGTGATCGTCGCCGCCAGCGAACGCGAAGCGCAGGAGAAGCACCGCAGCTATCTGGAATACGCCAGTGCCGAAGCCGGCATTGCGCACTTCTCCAGCTCAATTGGCGTCGATCTCGCCGCGTTTGGCCTCGATGAACCGATTCACAGCGGCGACACGCGCGCCATTGAATCGGTGAGCAAAGCCTATAACGGCTGGACGCGTCGCCAGCTGCTGGAGCAGCACGCGCTTGGCAGCCGCTACCCGGTGATTGTCGGCAACCCGTCCCAGGTCGCCGACCAGTTGATCCGCTGGATTGATGAAGGTGACATCGACGGCTTCAATCTGACGCGCATCCTGAATCCGCAAAGCTACCGCGATTTTATTGAGCTGGTGGTGCCGGAACTTCAGCAGCGCGGCCGCTTTAAAACCGCTTATCAGCCGGGATCGCTCCGGCAAAAAATTTTTCAACAGCAGGATCGTCTGCCCGCGCGCCACCCGGCCGCGCGCTGGCGGCCTGCGGCTGACGTTCGTTAATTTAACCTCAGGGAGTCAGGATGAAATTTGCCTCATTAGTGGCGCTGAGCGCCGCAATATTAACCGCCAGCGCGTTTGCCGCCGGTGACTACAGCGGCGCCCTCAAAGTCGGTACCACGGCGGCTTTCGCGCCGCCGCTGGAAACCGCCGTGGCTGAAGCGAAAAAGCAGGGACTGCAGGTGGAGCTGGTGGAGTTCACCGACTGGACTGCGCCGAACGTGAGCGTGGAAAATGGCGACATTGACGTCAACCTGTTCCAGCACAAGCCGTTTCTTGATAATGCCAACCGCGAGGGCGGTTTCCATCTGGTGCCGTATGCGCCCGCCATCATCAATAACATCGGGCTCTATTCGAAGAAGCACACGGCAATCGATCAGATTCCGGACGGCGGCACGGTGGCGATTGCCAATGACCCGATTAACGGTGCGCGCGGATTGCTGCTGTTGCAAAAAGCGCAGCTGATTACGTTAAAACCGGGCAGCGGGCTGAAATCCACCGTGGATGATATCGCCAGCAATCCCAAACACCTGAAAATCATCGAAGTGGAAGCAGTGCAGCTGTCGCGCTCGCTGGATGAGGTCGACCTGGCGCAGGGGTATCCGCACTATCTGCGTTTGTCGAAGACCATCGACCCCAACAAGGCCCTGTTATTTGATGGCCTTGAGCATCCGGAATATGTGATTCAGTTCGTGATTCGTGACGGACATCAGGACGATCCGCGTCTCAAAAAGTTTGTTGATATCTATCAGCACTCGCCGGTGGTGCGCGCGAAGCTGGATGAGTTCTACGGCAAGCTGTATCAGCCGGGCTGGAGCCAGTAATCATGGTCAGCCTGACTCTTCCTGGCGAGCAGGCGGCGCTGCACACGACGACGCCGGTGGCGGGCCGTGCGCATGTGCAGATCCGCGGGCTGAGCAAACGCTATGACGGCCAGTCGCAGGATGCGCTGAAGCACATCGACCTGCAGGTTAAACGCGGCGAAATTTTTGGCATCATTGGCCGCAGCGGCGCGGGCAAATCGACGCTGATCCGCTGTCTGAACCGGCTGGAAAATCCGACGCAGGGTGCGGTGGTGATTGACGGTATCGATCTCAGTTCACTGAGCGCCAGCCAGCTGGTGCAGTGGCGGCGCCGCACCGGCATGATTTTTCAGCACTTCAATTTACTGTCCGCTAAAACGGTGCGGCAAAACATTGAGCTGCCGATGAAGGTGGCTGGCATACCGGCGGCGCAACGGCGGCAAAAAGTGGATGAGCTGCTGGCGCTGGTTGGGCTGGAAGCGCGCCAGCATGCCTGGCCGGCGCAACTCTCCGGCGGGCAGAAGCAGCGCGTCGGCATTGCGCGCGCGCTGGTGCACGATCCGGAACTGCTGCTGTGCGACGAGGCAACCTCGGCGCTGGATCCGGAAACCACGCGCGCCATCCTCGCGCTGCTGAAAAAAATCAATCAGCAGCGTCATATCACTATTGTGCTGATCACCCATGAGATGGACGTGGTGCACGACCTGTGTCACCAGATGGCGGTGATCGATCAGGGTGAAATCATTGAGCGCGGTCCGGTGTGGCAGGTGTACAGCGATCCGCAGCATGAGACGACGCGGCAGTTGCTCAATCCGCAATTCGGCGCGCTGCCGGAGGCCATCCAGCCGCTGCTGACGCCGCAACGTCAGAACGTGGACTCGCGTTTGCTGGTGCGGCTGCGCTACAGCGGGAAGGGCGCGCAGCCGGATCTGGCGGCGATCAGCGCACAGGTCAGCGGTGAGCTGACGCTACTGTATAGTGCGGTTGAATGGGTCGATCGCAAACCCACCGGCCAGCTGTTGCTGCTGCTGGATGCCCGCCACGACGCGCCGGCAGCCCTTGCCGCGCTTCATCCGCTGGCGGACCAACTGGAGGTTGCAGGTTATGTCACTGGCTATTGATCGTTTATGGCAGGGGTTGCTGGATACGCTGCTGATGGTCGGCGTGTCGTCGCTGCTGGCGCTGCTGATCGGTTTACCGATGGCGGTGATTCTGGTGGTAACCGGGCGCGGCGATCTGTTCCCCAATCCGCTGCTCAACCGGCTGCTGGGCTGGCTGGTGAACCTGTTCCGCTCGATTCCGTTTTTGATTCTGATGGTGGCGCTGATCCCGTTTACCCGCTGGATTGTCGGCACTACCTACGGCGTCTGGGCGGCCGTGGTGCCGCTGACGCTGGCGGCGACGCCGTTTTTTGCCCGCATCGCGGAGGTGAGTCTGCGCGAAGTGGATAAAGGGCTGACGGAAGCGGCGCAGGCGATGGGCTTTCAGCGCTGGCATATTGTCTGGCACGTGCTGCTGCCGGAAGCGCGGCCTGGCATCGTCAGCGGTTTTACCATTACGCTGGTGACGATGATTAATGCCTCGGCGATGGCCGGTGCGATCGGCGCCGGCGGGCTGGGCGATCTGGCTTATCGTTACGGCTACCAGCGTTTCGATATGCAGGTCATGCTCACGGTGATCGTGGTGCTGGTGGCACTGGTCACGCTGCTGCAGCTGTGTGGCGACCGGCTGTCGCGCCGGCTGAACCATCGCTAAAGGCGTTTTACCTGATCTGCAGGCCGTCAAGCGCCGCCAGCAGCGCGTCAACCTTCGGCAGTAGCTGTTTGCGCCGTGGCCAAATCACCGACAGCGGCAGACCGTCCGGCTGCTGATGCGGCACAATCACTTCCAGCGCGCCGCTCGCCAGCGCGTCACGCACCAGCCAAGACGGCATTTGCGCCACCCCGAGGCCAGCGCACAGCGCCTGCATTTGTGCATCCACGTCGCCCAGCGCCATGCGAGACGGCACCTGGCGCCAGTGCGGATGTCCATCCTCCGTGGTGAACAGCCACGGCTTGGTGCTGCCGTCAACGCGCTCGTACAGAATCGCCCGATGCCGCAGCAACTCACTCTCGCTGGTTGGTCTGCCTGCGCGCGCCAGATAGTCCGGCGCGGCGCAAAACACCATACGCTCGCGGCCCATCGCCCGGCAGCCGAGCGAGGCGGGCAGATCCGGCGAACCGCCGATGCGCACCGCGACATCAATGCCCTCATCAAACAGATCAATAAAGCGATCCGAGAAGGTCAGGCTGAGTTCCACATCCGGATGCTGCTGACAGAACGGAATCAGCAGCGGCATGACGCCGAGCCGGCCATAGGTATTGGGCACCGCCAGCCGCAATCGCCCGGAAGGAATGGTGCGCTGCGCCGCCAGCACTGCTTCGGCTTCCGCCAGCTCCTCCATAATGCGCAGGCAGGTCTGATAATAGGCGCTGCCGGCGTCGGTGAGCGTCAGACTGCGGGTGGTGCGCTCCAGCAGACGTGAGCCGAGCCGCGCTTCCAGCCGCGTCACGCTTTTGCTGATGGCGGAACCGGTCAGGTGCAGACGCTCAGCGGCAGCGGCAAAACTGCCGCTTTCGACACTGGCGACAAAAGGAACGATGTCTTTCAGACGCTGATCGTGCATGTATTAGTGAATCCAGTTCAGGAATGATGTGAATTAATGCCACGGCTAAGAATTTAATTCTCTATTACGCTAAGGATAACTGCAACAGAGGAGATTCGACATGCAAAAACAGGCGTTAATCGTGGGAATCAGCGGGGTTATCGGTCGTGCGCTGGCGGAAAGGCTGCAAAGCGAGGGCTGGCAGGTAACCGGTTTGTCGCGCGGACGCGGTGCCATTCCGGAAGGCTGCCGCAGTCTGACGGCCGATCTGACCGATGCAGAAGCAGTGCGCAATGCGCTGGCGCAGGAAAAACCGGATGCGCTGTTCTTTAGCGTCTGGTCACGCCAGGCGAATGAAAAAGAGAACATTCGCGTTAACGGCGGCATGGTGCATAACGTCATTGCCGCGCTCGGCGAGCGGCTGAACGGTGCGCATGTGGCACTGGTGACCGGGCTGAAGCACTACCTCGGTCCGTTCGAAGCGTATGGCAAGGGCGCGGTCCCGGTGACGCCGTTCCGCGAAGAGCAGGGACGTCAGCCAGTCGATAACTTTTACTATGCGCAGGAAGACGAAGTGTTTGCCGGCGCAGAGCAATATGGCTACAGCTGGAGTGTGCACCGTCCACACACCATCATCGGTTATGCATTGGGTAACGCCATGAACATGGGGCAGACGCTGGCCGTTTACGCCACGCTGTGCCGTGAAAAAGGCTGGCCGTTTATCTTTCCCGGCTCGCCGCAGCAGTGGAACGGTCTGGCCGATGTCACCGAAGCCGGTTTACTGGCGGAACAGCTGCTGTGGGCAACCAGTGCTGAAGGGGCTGCCAATCAGGATTTCAACGCGGTGAACGGCGATGTGTTCCGCTGGAACTGGCTGTGGCCGCGTCTGGCAGACTATTTCGGTATTGAAGCTGCAGACTATCCGGCGCAGATGATGCCGCTGGAAGGACGCATGCAGGAAGCCGCAGCGGCATGGCGTGAGATCGCTGCGCGCTATCAGCTGCGTGAAGCGGACATCGATAAACTGGCGTCGTGGTGGCACACCGATGCGGATTTGGGTCGGCCGATGGAGGCGTTTACCGATATGAGCAAGAGCCGTAAAGCCGGCTTTACCGGCTATCGCGCCACGCTGGATTCCTTCACCCAGCTGTTCGACCGGCTGCGTGCGGAGCGCATCATTCCCTGATAGCGTCACTGGCCGGCGCCGTCAGGCGATCTGCACCCAGCGCCGGCCAAGCAATACGGTCAGCACGATGATGCTCACGATGGCCGCCAGGTGCTGCAGCAAATCCAGCGCATGCAGGTGCACCGGATGACAGAACGCCAGCAGGCTTACCGCCATGCAGGCGACGCCCAGGCCCGCCATGGCCAGACTGCGGGCCGGATAGAGCGCCCGCGTCCGGCGCAGACTGATGATGGTCAGCAGCAGCATCGGCAGACTCACCACCAGCAGGAAAACAAAGCACGGCAGCGTGTCGTGCTGCTGCAGCGGCGTGGCCGTCTGCAGCAGACTGCTGGCGCTCAATCCCAGCCACAGCAGGCCCGGCGGCAACAGCAGCTTTGCGCTGATGCCGCGCCGGCCGGCAATGCTGAGTTCAAAGGCGCTGCGCATCGCCAGCAGCCCGAGGATAAACGCAAGCATCAGTTGCAGCGCGGCCTGCATCGCGCCGGTCTGCGACCAGTCGGTCAGAGTGCGCGGCACCAGCAAACTGGCCGCGATGCCGGCCGGTAGCGCCAGCGCCAGCCAGCCCAGCACGCGTTTTCCGGTCGCCGGCGGGCGTTTCACCGGGCGCAGATCGCGCCCCAGTTTTTCAATCAGCAAATGATGGTCAGTCATGGTTTGCTCCAAAGCGGCGCAGATTGATGAGCGCGCGGTGCAGCAGCGATTTCACCGCCGATACGCTCAGATTATGGTGTGCCGCCGCCTCGTTCAGGCTCATTTCATGCAAATGAACATGCTCAACGATTTCGCGCTGACGCAGCGGCAGCTGGCTGAGATAGCCCGCCAGCTCCTGCCGGGTGTCCAGCTGCTGCTGTTCTGCCGTGCTGGCGGGATCGGCGGCCTGAGCGTCGTCAAGCGTACAGTGATGCTGGCGGCCGCGGCGGCGCAGGGCATCAATCGCGCGTGCCGAGACTATCGCCGTCAGCCAGGGCAGAAAAGGGTAAGCGGGATCGTAGGTGTGGCGCACGCGATGCAGCGTGAGCAGCACATCCTGAATCACATCTTCCGTTAAGGCTTCATCGCTCAGCCTGCGCCGCACCTGCGCGCGTATCACCGGCACCAGCGCCCGCAGCAGCCGGGTATAGGCACACTGATCCCCGGCCTGCGCGCGTTCCATCAGTCCGGGCCAGTTTTCACGTGCGCTATCGCCTGTGTGCATACGCTGCCTTGTTGCCGTTACGTCTTCTTCGCTGCCGCCTGGTTTAACGCATCCACTACGATGCCGGGTGTCAGCACCTGCGGCAGTACTTTCGGTGGTCCGCCATCAGCCGGATACACCAGGTACATCGGTAAACCGCCCTGACCAAACTCACTCATCACGTCATCAACGTCCGGGTTAAATTTAGTCGAGTCTGCCACCATGTACAGCGTACCGGTTTTCGCCAGTGCGGTTTTCACCGCCTGGGTCGACAGCGAGGTCTTCTCGTTCACCTGACAGGTGATGCACCATGATGCGGTAAAATCGACAAAAATCGCTTTGCCATGCCCGCGCTGAGCGGCCACCGCCTGCGGCGTCCACGTCTGTTTGCTGACCTGCGCCTGCACATCGGCTTGCAGCGCCGCGCCTGGCTTGATCAGCCCCGGCAGCGGCGCGATCACCGCAATCAGCAATATCGCCGTGACGCTGAACAGCGCTTTGTGCCCTTTTCCGGCAAAGCGGCGCTGCTGCGCCATGCCATACAGCCAGCCGGCAAACGCCAGCACCACCGAGGCGGCCAGCACAATAGCCAGCGCGCTGCTGCCCGCCTGCTGGGCCAGAATCCACACCAGCCAGGCCCAGGCACCCAGCATGGGAAAGGCCAGCCCGCGCTTAAGGATATCCATCCAGACGCCAGGACGCGGTAAAAATCGCGCCAGCGGCGGGAACAGCGACAGCAGGGTAAAGGGCGCGGCAAAGCCGAGCGCCAGCGCAAAGAAAATGACCAGCGCAACCGCAGGGGGCTGCACCAGCGCGTAGCCGATGGCGCTGGCCATAAAGGGCGCGGCGCAGGGCGTGGCTACGATGATCGCCAGTGCCCCGGTCAGCGCGGAACGCAAAAAAGCGCCGCGCTGGATGTCGATGGCCCCGACGCGCTGCACCGTTAGTCCCACCTCAAAGACGCCAAGCAGGTTAAGCGCGGCAGCCAGCATCACCAGCGACAGCAGGGCGATCACCAGCGGTGACTGCAGCTGAAAGCCCCAGCCGACCGCGGCGCCACCCGCGCGTGCGGCCAGCAGAATGCCGGCCAGCGCCATCATGGTCACCAGCACGCCGAGCAGGAAACCGAGGCCTTCACGGCGCGCGCTGGCAGCCTGGCTTTGATGGCGTAGCAGGCCAAGCGCTTTCAGCGAAATCACCGGAAAGACGCACGGCATGAGGTTGAGGATGATGCCGCCCAAAAAGGCGGCCAGCATCGCGGTTAACATGGCTGCCCTCTCACTTACTGCGCTTGCGGATGCGCAGCGTCATACTCTTTCACCGCCGCCAGCGCTTTTTCGATATGGGTATCCGGGTTTCTGTCGGTATAGCTCAGCAGAATATTGCCGTTGGGGGCAATCACATAAGAGGTGCGGTCAGACAGCGTTTTGCCTTTTATCTGCATCAGCGTTTTATATTCGGCGGCCACTTTGGCACCCGGATCGGCAGCTACGGCGAATTTGTCACGACACTCCAGCTTAGAAAAATCGCTGATCTGCTCGGTGTTACCGGCCGTGACGCCGATCACCGTGGCGCCCATTTTTTTGAAATCATCCGTGGCTTCGGCGAAGTCGTGCGCCTCAATGGTACAACCCGCGCTGAAGGCCGCCGGGAAGAAGTAGAGCACCACCGGCCCTTTTTGCAGCGCCTGCTGCAGCGAGAAAGTGAGCGGCTTACCGGCCAGCGCGCCCTGAAGTTCAAAGTCAGGTGCTTTGGCCCCGACGGGCAGCGCCGCGCTGGCAGCGAAGGCGGCGAGGCTCAGCGTGGTGCCGAGGGTGAGGGTAGCGATGAGATGCCTGATAGTTGTCATGATCTGCTCCTGCGGTGAAAGAGGTCCGGTTAGGGGTGTTCAGCCAGACAGTTCGCCGCAGTCGGTAAAAAGTTGCGCGGAGGGCAAAAAAAAGCAGGGAAGATCCCTTTTTCCCGTCTCGTTTATTTATTCTTTGCGTGAAATCCTTACAATAATCGCCTGATGTTTTTTTAGGTTTTAGATATGTCTTCAACGTCTTGCGATAAACAGAACAGTGAAACCCAGCAGCTGCTGGCCTCCCTTGAACAGCACATTGCCGAGCCGGCACCCCGGGTGCAGCCGGTACCGGAAGATTTCTGGCAGCAGCTGGAGACGCTGACCCACGGCGACGACGCCTGACTCAGTTACGCGGCTGTATACCCTGGCACACCATGCTGAGGGTGTGCTGCAGAATCATTTCGGTATCAAAGCCCGGCTCGTGGGCAAAGCGGGTAAAGGGCACCAGTACCATGCTGAGAATTGAGGTCATCAGCACATCGACATTCAGCTGGTTATTCAGTAATCCCTGCTGCTGCCACTGAATCAGCAACGCGCGAATCCGTTCGCGTCCGGCATGACCGTGACGCTGTTTCAGCGTGCCGCCCAGCCCCTGACCACTGGCGACTTCCTGCAGCCACAGCGGTGCGAACCAGTCATGACTCAGCACGATATCCGCAAACTCTTTAATAAATCCGCTGATCGCAGCGACAGGGTCACTACTCTCTTCGACAAAATGCGCTTCCAGCCGTTGCCGTAACGGCACAAAGCGTTCCGCGACCACGGTATCCAGCAGTGACTCGCGCGATTGAAAATAGTAATTCAGCATGGCCGGGCTGACGCCAGCTTTACGGGCTATGGCGTTGAGCGAGGTTTCCGCGATGCCGTTTTGCGCATACAGCGCGAGCGTGATGTCCAGCAGGTGCTCGCGCTGCTGGGCATTGATTGCGCCGCCGCGTGGACGGCCCGGCCGGCGGGGTTTATCAGAAGGTGTTGTCTCGCTCTCCATCACTTTTTGTGCGGTCATCTTTACGTACTCACGGGTTTCGTGTCAGACTTCGGTTAATATTAATTGTGCATTTAATTAATTTCAAACGGTGTCGTTATGAAACCTCAATCTATCACATCGCAGCGCGACAGCGGGGCAACCCGCCCGCCTTCCATTCGCCTGCTGATGGGCGCGCTGATGCTGGTGATGCTGCTGTCCGCGCTTGATCAGACCATCGTCTCGACCGCGCTGCCGACTATCGTCGGCGAACTGGGCGGGCTGGATCGCCTGTCGTGGATCGTCACTGCTTACATGCTGGCCTCAACCCTGGTTGTACCGCTGTACGGCAAATTTGGCGATCTGTTTGGCCGCCGAACGGTGCTGCAAATCTCGGTGGTGCTGTTTTTGCTGGGCTCGGCGCTGTGCGGGCTGGCGCAAAACATGCCGCAGCTGATTTTTACCCGCGCGCTGCAGGGACTGGGCGGCGGCGGATTGATGGTGGTGAGCATGGCGGCGGTCGCGGATGTCATTCCGCCCGCCGATCGCGGCCGGTACCAGGGCCTGTTTGGCGGCGTGTTTGGTCTGGCGACTGTGATTGGGCCGCTGCTGGGCGGTTTTATCGTGCAGCACATGTCCTGGCGCTGGATTTTCTACATTAATCTGCCACTCGGCCTGCTGGCGCTGCTGATCATTAATGCGGTGTTTAAAGCGGATAGCCGACGCAAACCCCATGAAATCGATTATCCGGGTGCGGTGTTTCTCAGCCTGGCGCTGGTGGGCGTGACGCTGTTTACCAGTGAAGGCGGCACGCTGCGCGAATGGTCAGATCCCCAGCTATGGTGCATTCTGGCCATGGGGCTGGTTGGCGTGTCGGGATTTATCTATGAGGAGCGACGCGCGTGGGAACCGATCATTCCGCTCGATCTGTTCCGCAATCGCAGTTTTTCCCTCGCCAGTCTGATGGCGTTTATTATCGGCATGGCGTTGTTTGGCAGCGTGACGTTTTTGCCGCTTTATTTGCAGGTAGTAAAAAACGCCACGCCCACCGAGGCCGGACTACAGCTGTTACCGCTGATGGGCGGGCTGCTGGTCACCTCGATCATTAGTGGTCGCATGATTAGCCGCAGCGGGAAATACCGTTTGTTCCCCATCGCCGGGACGCTACTGGCCACAACCGGGATGGCGCTGATGACCACGCTGACGCTGGATGCGCCGCTCTGGCACATTTATCTGTTCTCCAGCGTGCTCGGCATGGGAATGGGCATGACTATGCAGGTGCTGGTGCTGGCGGTGCAAAATGCGGTGACGCCCGATCGCATCGGCGTAGCGACCTCATCGGTTACGCTGTTTCGCTCGGTGGGCGGTTCGATCGGCGTTGCGCTGTTTGGCGCTGTGTTCAGTCACGTGCTGAAATCCGGAGCGACCCGACTGATAGAGCAGGGTAACGTGCTGCCGCCTTCGCTGGATCCGGTCGCCGTGAACCATTTGCCTGCAGCGCTGCGTCAGGCTTATTTGCTGGTGTTCAGTGATGCGGTGCATGCCGCATTTCAGATGGCCGCCGGCGTTATGCTATTGGCTTTTATACTTTCGCTGCTGCTGCCGGAGTTGCCGCTGCGCGATAACGTGCGCAAATAAGCTTTCCGGTTATTTCGCAGCAGGTCCGTCGGTCAGGCTGCGGAATAAAATTTAAACGCAATTTGCCGGATAAATATGCGCTGTCGGCGCAAAGCAGCAAAAGATATAGATTTTTATCCTAAATACATAGCGTTACCTTTATGTAAACTTAGGTAAAAATAGTGAAGACAGCGAGAATTCGGGCGGAGACGCTTTATTTCTGCAACTTCTTTACGGTATAAATCTGCTATCCCTGTTATCCACTGTGAAACGTCACCCTATGATTGCTACTGCGGCCCGCAACCTGATTGCCTGCCTGATGTTATTAACCCTGGCTGGCTGCTCGTCTCACTCCTCGCCAGCACCGGAGCAGGAAAGTGTTGATACCTCGCAGGACGGTGGTAAACAGCCCGATTTAATTCCGGTAATAGCCGCTTTGCACGATCAAATGCATTCGTGGGAAGGCACCAAATATCAGTGGGGCGGAACGCAATTATCCGGCGTTGACTGTTCCGGATTTGTCTGGCGCACCTTAAAAGATCGTTTCAATATTCCCATGGATCGCGTCACAACGCGTGAACTGATTGCCATGGGTAAGCCGGTTGATCAGGCGCATTTACAGCCTGGCGACTTAGTGTTCTTCCGCATTAAGCATGAGCTGCACGTCGGCTTTTACGACACCGATCGCCAGTTCCTGCACGCCTCAGTCAGCCAGGGCGTGATGCGCTCGTCACTGAATAATCCGTACTGGAAATCGGTATATTTAGAAGCCAGACGACTTCCGCGCGAGCAGAATTCGCAGATCAGTTTCAATTATAAAAATAAAGTCTGAGGTCAGACATCCCTCCACAAAGCCGCGGCGCGACGTTTTCGCGCCCGTGCTCAGACCCATCCTGCCGTCAACCATCCGTCCCCTGTTTCAGTGGCAATTCGCCTTCAACATGATGGCTGCTTTAACGCTCTGTGCCGCTTTATGGGCATTGAGATCTAATCAACCTATTGATTATAAATAAAGAATTTAAATATCATGCATTAACAATTAGTGCGATCATAGTATTCGCACTAATTATCAATTTTGTAATAGTAATCATGGTTATTATTATCCCCATCGAAGGCGCAGCGCCTTCTCATCAAACGCTAAGGAATATGACCATGAAAGCTATCAAAACACTGACCATTGCCGCCGCCGCCGCGCTTTCCCTGATGTCTGCTGCAAGCTTCGCGCAAACCGTTTCAGCCACCTCCACCACACTGGATGGTGCTGAAGCGAAAATTGCCGCTCAGGCTCAGCAGCAGGGTGCGCAATATAAAATTCTGGAAGCCAGCACCAACAACCTGGTGCACATGACCGCTGAACTCTACAAATAACGGATGGTTGCTCAGGGATGTGCCAGAACGGGTCGCCTGACGGGCGGCCTTTTTTGTCGTGCAGTCAGGCTCGCAGCGTATCAATCATTCTGGCGAAATTGCTGAATTTGCAGCGCAGACTGTCTGGCAGGAGAACGCAATATGCTGAACAACGTGGATATCAACCGGCAGGCGCTGGCTTTTGCCGATGCATTACGCACGCAACGCCATGCTCACGTTCCGGTGATTCGTTTTGCCCACTGGCCGCAATTTATCGCAACGGTGCGCGCTGAGCTGGCGCAACCGGGCAATCAGAAATAATTAGCACGATCACGATAACCGCACTAATTATCAATTGCAGTATAGTAACTTGAGTTATTATTAGTTCCATCGAAGGCACACAGCCTTCAGCCACAACCATTAAGGAATAAGACCATGAAAACCATTAAAGCTATGTCAATCGCCGCTGTTGCCGCTCTTTCACTGATGTCAGCTGCCAGCTTTGCCCAGAGCGTAACCGTGACTTCCTCTACGCTGGACGGTGCAGAAGCTAAAATCGCCGCGCAGGCGCAAGAGCAGGGCGCTCAGTATAAAATTACTGAAGCCAACACCAACAACCGCGTGCACATGACGGCTGAACTGTATAACTAAGTTCAGACTGCTTAACTGCGTTAAGGCCGCCTTCGGGCGGCTTTGCTGTTTCCGGCCCGGCTGAAAGCTATCAAAAGCAGCAGGCTGGCGTTCGAAATTTGACCAATCCTGCTCAGCGGGCGCAACAGGCGGAGCCCAGGCGTTTATCCACAGGATAAGCCAGCCTCTTTGCACGTCAGTTGTGGATAACTGCTTTAATATCAAACCGTCAGGCGATAAACGCTGAGTGGATTTCCCGACTTACCCGTCGGTTATTTTGTCAGAAATGAATCCGGTTGCGGCTAAATAAACGCGAAGCGGGAGAGTTTATTTCACCATTTCAAAACACATTAGGTTTGCGTAATCTGCACCGTTATTTTTCCGCGTCGTCGTCAAAATGGCGAGAGGGAATCAGATTTTTCTCTTTATCAACCGGCGTTCTTTTCGACCGGCCTTTGTCCAGCAGGCAGTCGCGGCAACAGGTTATTTGCGGATGGTGGATACGCGCTACCGTCAGCGCCTGATGCACAGTATACAAAGAGCCGATAAAGCGCTTCTCTTCCTCAAATTCCAGGACGTAACAGCCTTTTTTATGCAATACCCAGCCGGCGTCCGGATCGTGACATAAATAAAAATAGTGCGGTTCTAACATAACTTACTCTCGGGCGAGTGATAGCCATCGAATAGATAATCGGTGATGTGTCTAAATTAGAGACGCATTCAGTCTACGCCGATGATGACCTGCGGGGCTAATTGATTTAATGACTTTCGGATTAGACCTGAAATGACCGGACCAGCATGAATAATGTGCCGGTCCGGTTGCTGATTTTATTCGCTGGCGAGCGCGGCGACCGGATCCATTCGTGCGGCTTTGCGCGCGGGCAGATAACCAAATATCATGCCGATAATGGTTGAGCAGGCAAACGCTGCGCCAGCCGATTGCCACGAGTAGATGGCGGTCAGCACGCCGCCAGCCAGCAGTGAAATGACCGGACCTATCACCAGAGACAGCGCCACGCCGAGCGATCCGCCCACCAGGCACACCAGCACCGCTTCAATCATAAACTGCTGCATAATGTCGCCGCGTCGCGCACCTACCGCCATGCGCACACCAATCTCGTGGGTGCGTTCGGTCACCGACACCAGCATGATGTTCATTACGCCAATACTGCCGATCATGAGCGCAATCGAAGCCACCAGTAAAATCAGCAGCGTCAGCGTGGCCGCCGCACCTTCTATCGCTTTACGATACTTGTCCCGGTTGAACATGAGGAAATCTTTGGTGCCGTGGCGCGCCGTCAGCAACTGGGTGAGCGATTCCACCGCCGCACCGCTCACCACATCATCTTTGAGTTTAATACTGATACTGGTGAGCGCGGTCTGGCCGCTAATGCGATACATCACCGTGCTCCACGGCAGCCAGACGCTGAGACGGTTGGGCGACAGGCCATCTTCATTGTTGGCCACGCCAATAACACGCACCGGCACCGATCCCAGCACAATCATTTTGCCAATCGGGCTCGGGCCCTGTTCGCCAAATAATTTATTGCGCGTGTTGATATCAATGATGACTTCCTGGCGCGCGTGCCGCTCATCGCTGAAGTTGCTGCCTTCCACCAGCTTAATGCCCTGAATGCGAAAATAGTCGACGCCTACGCCGGAAACTGAAGTTTTGGAGGCGTTGGCCAGGTAACGAATGGGCTGCGTGGCGATGATTTCCGGACTGACGGCGGCGACAAACTGCTGGCGCGCAATCACATCGGCGTCGGCCATCACCAGGGTTTGTACCGGATGCGCCTCATCCTCGACATAATCGCCCCCGGCATAGATAGAAACCACATTGGTACCCAGTCCGGAAATGCTCTCCAGCGTTTTTTCCCGCGCGCCCTGGCCCAGCGCCACCACGGTGACAACGGCGGCAATGCCAAAGATAATGCCGGTCATAGTCAGTGCGGTGCGCAGGCGGTGGGCGTTCATGGCATTCAGCGCCATGCGCAATGATTCGCGCAGCCGGTCAAGCAGGCCGCGGAATCGGCTCTGCCGCTTGCGTGGCGCTGGCGTAAAGCGCGTTTTTGCGGCCGTGGCAGCGCTGCCGCTGTCGGCAAAAATCTCGCCGTCCTGAATTTCAATGATGCGTTCTGCGTGCTGCGCCACTTTCATATCGTGGGTAACGATAATCACCGTGTGACCTTCGCGGTTCAGTTCGCTGAGGATGCGCAGCACTTCTTCACCGGAGTGCGAATCGAGCGCGCCGGTGGGCTCATCGGCGAGGATAATTTCGGCACCGTTGATCAGTGCACGCGCAATACTGACACGCTGCTGCTGGCCGCCTGACAGCTCGCCCGGCTTATGCTGTTCGCGCCCCTGTAATCCGAGCCGTGCCAGTAGCTGTGCGGCGCGCTGACGGCGTGCGGTGCCGGATAAATTGGCGTAAATCGCCGGTATTTCAACGTTGCTCAGCGCGCTGAGATCCGGCATCAGGTGATAGCGCTGAAAGATAAAGCCGATGTGCTCGCGCCGCACTTGCGCCAGCGCATCGGGCGAGAGCGTGGCGGTATTTTTGCCGCCAATCAGGTAATCACCGCTGTCCGGCGCATCAAGGCAGCCTAGAATGTTCAGTAGCGTGGATTTGCCTGAGCCCGAGGGGCCGATGATCGCCACCATTTCGCCGCTGGCAATCTGCAGATTAATGTTTTTCAGCACCTGCAGGGATTGCGAACCATTGACGTAGCTGCGCTGAATGTTGTGCAGTTCGATGATATTCACATCACCACCTTGTCCGCGCCCGGCTGCTGCGTGGCAAGGATCACTTTTTCCCCTAAGCGCAGCCCGCTCAGCACCTGAATGTCAACGCTGTCGCTAATGCCGGTGGTGATGTAGCGCTTCTCAGGCTGATTATTTTGATCCGCGATTTCGACGTAAGTACGACCATCGCTGGCCTTTTTCGTGGCCTGTACCGGAACCAGCAGCGCGTTTTTCGCCTGGTCACGCAGCAGATTAACCTGCGCCGTCATGGAGATGCGCAGCGCATTATCCGGGTTCGGCACATCAAGCAGGGCGTTGTAATAGACCGCCGCGTTTGTGCTGCTTACGGTATTGCTTTCGCTGTTACCCATCAGTGCATCATCTTTCATCACCGACTCAGGGGCCAGTTCGATGCTGCGCAGCGTGGCGTTGTAGCGTTTATCCGGATTGGCGAAAGTGGTAAACCACGCCTGCTGGCCGGGCTGAATATTGGTAATGTCCGCCTCGGAGATTTGCACTTTGATGGTCATGGTGCCGAGCTGCGCCAGTTTGGCGATGGTCGGGGCGCTCTGCACGGCGTTTACGGTCTGGCCCTGCTTCGTGACGATCGCCACCACCGTGCCGTCAATCGGTGCCATGATGCGCGTGTAGCCGAGATCGAGTTGCTTTTTATCCACTTCGATCTGCGCCTGAATCACCCGCGCCTGCTGCGCCGTCAGCTCTGCCTGGGCGATGCGCCACGCTTCGGCGGCGGTATCAAAATCCTGGCGGGAAACGGCGTTGGTTTTAATCATCTGCTGCAGGCGCTGAAACTGCGCCTGCTGGCGTACCAGCGTAGCCTGACGGGTCTGTAAATCCGCCTGCGCCACGCTCAGCGCCGCCTGCGCATTACGCAGATCGCTGCGCTGCGGCTGATCATCGATCTCCGCGATCAACTGGCCCTTGCGCACGTTGTCGCCGGCTTTGATATACAGCTTTTTCACCTGACCGGAGACCTGCGCACCGACGTTAACGCGCTCAATCGCGTCCATTTTGCCGGTGGCGGCAATCACGTTTTCGATGTCGCCCTGGCGCACCGCGGCGGTCATCAGCGGATTGGGTTTACTGCGTGACGCCGAATACGCCCAGAAAACCAGAATCATCACCAGCGCGGTTAGCGCGGCAAACAGCCATTTTTTCGTCATTGTGTGCATCATCGTCCCTTAAATTTAGCGAGAATAATAATCACTAAGCGGGATAAACTGGAGAAAAATTCTGCGGAATTTTGCCAGCCGCAGGGGAGTGCGCCATCCCTGGCGCAGGTTGTGGGTTAGCGATACCCCGTCCATCAATCCGTTCAGAGCAGATTCAGCTGTTGCTTCAGCTGCGCAATCTCCCTGCGCCACTGCTGCTGCTGCGCCGGTTTCTGATGCTTTGCCTTACGCGCTTCGTCCTGCTGCAGCTTTTCTTCCAGCACCAGCAGCGCCTGCAACAGCGCATCTTCATCGCCCGGGCGGTCATCGACGGCGGCAGCGGCAAGCGGGTGATCGACTGGCACATGGGCGGTGGCCAGCCTGGCGGTTACCTGCGACCAGTCGTGCCACTCGCTCAGCTGCTGCTGTTCAATCAGCCAGAAGCGATTGCAGCTGCTGGCGATCAGGCTGCGGTCGTGAGACACCAGCAGCACCGCGCCGGCGAACTGCTGCAGCGCCTGCGCCAGCTCCTCTTTGCCTGTCATATCCAGATGGTTGGTCGGTTCATCCAGCAGCAGCAGCGAGTAGCGCGCCAGCGTCAGGCCGACAAACAGCAGGCGCGAGCGCTCACCACCGCTGAGTGAGGCAACCTTCTGCTGGTGGCGCAGCCAGGGAAAGCCTGCGCTAATCAGCGCCATTTTGCACTGCTCATCGCTCAGCGCAGCGAAACCGTGCAGCGCCGCGCTTAACGTCTGGTCGTCACGCAACTGTTGCAGGCTCTGGTCGTAATAGCCGACGCGGGCGCGCGGATGAAACAGCGGGCTGTCGCCTTGCTGCCAGCTGTGCCACAGCTGGCGCAGCAGTGAGGATTTGCCGCAGCCGTTGTGGCCGACAATCGCGATGCGATCGCCACTTTTCACCTGCAGCGCCGGCATGGAAAAAAGGGTCGGCGCCCCGGCAGCAGGCTGAATCGACATCGGCGGCAGCGCCAGCACGCGATCCGCCTGCAGCGCTTCGCCCTGTAACTGCAGCTGCCACGGACTGCCGGCGCTGAGCGTGGTCTGCGCGGCTTTCAGCCAGTCGATGCGCTTCTCCATCTGTTTTGCTTTACGCGCCAGACCTTCGTTGTCATAGGTCCGGCCCCAGATCGCCAGCCGTTTTGCGCTGCTCTCAACCCGGGCGATCTCCTGCTGCTGTGCCTGGTGGCGCTGCGCATCGGCTTCATCCTGCTGCGCCAGCGCCTCGCGGGCGGCCGTGCAGGGCAGACGGAAAACATGCAGCGTGCGATCGCGCAGGATTGCGCTGCAGTTGGTGACGCGGTCCAGCAGCGCGCTGTCGTGGGACACCAGCACAAAGCTGCCCTGCCAGCCGATCAGAAAATTCTCTAGCCACAGCAGGGTCGGCAGGTCGAGATGGTTACCCGGTTCGTCCAGCAACAGTAAATCGGGCTGCAGAATCAGCGCGCGCGCCAGCAACAGCCGCATATGCTGTCCGCCGCTCAGCGTCGCCGCGGTTTGTGACTGCTGCGCTGTGCTGAAACCCAGCGTATGCAGCAGCGCCTCGGCACGCCAGCGCTCGCTGCTGCGCTGTGCTGCGGGCAGCCGGGCGATCACGCCATCCAGCAATGAGGCCCCGAATAACGTTTCTGGCAGGTGTTGTTCGATGCGCGCCAGCAGACAGTGGCTGGCGGGTGTGACGCTGCCGTGACTGGCGGCCAGTTCACCGCTGAGAATTTTCAGCAGGGTACTTTTACCGCTGCCGTTGTCGCCAATCAGGCCGATGCGGTCGCCTTTTTTCAGGCTGAAATCCAGGGAATGAAAAAGCGGGCCAAAGGCATTGTCGAAGCCGACGGCATGTGCGGAAAGGAGTGTGCTCATCTACTTACTCTCAAGTTGCAGGCGCAAAAAAGCCTGACGTCAGAATTTCGCTGACGACAACCCGGTAAGCCGGAGAGAAGGGATTAGATTGTCAGAACTTCGCTCAGGCGGATTATCGCAGCACGAGTGCGGTAAAACCTGAGCGGGTCCAGTCACCATAGAAGTGTGAGTAAACAAACAGTTCACACGACGGCATAGAGTTCCTCCTTAGTTATCAGCAGGTGAATAAGTCAGCCGATAATAGTGGCGGTGTGCGGCTTTTTCCAGCGATTTGTATCGGCGTTGGTATAGTATGGCGTCAGAGCCTGATAGATATCACAGGAGATTGAATATGTTGATTTATGACGTTTTTGGCCGGCACATAGGCGTTCTGCGCAAGGAGGATGCCTGGCAGGTTTTTCGCACCGACGTGACAGAAAGAAAATTCTCACGAATGTTTGATATCGCTATTCCAGATGATATGTCAGAAGACGAAGTTGCAGGCTGGCTGGGTGATATCTTTCATGAAGCTGCAACTGAGCATCATCCTGATGTGAAACGCATCGAATGAAAACCTGGTTATGTTGAGATGCTTGCCTTTGGCATAAAGTGCAGTGTGCACAAGTCCATGTCCGTTATGAGTGATAAAAGGACATTGCTAACGGCATTGTGTATAAATTGTTAGGGAAGAAGTCACAATCTATCTGTATGATTTTAATAGATATATTTCGATTATTGATCTTTATCTTCATTATGTGAAGAGTGGTGTAATCTATTAATTAACAATGAATATTTTTATTTGGGAATGATCAATGCTTACAGAAAAGCAACTATTTGAACTTATTAAAGTATTACAGTCGTCCAATTTCTCTACAGCAGAAATTTTTTGTTTAAGCCTCGCCGTAGTTGTCGCAGCTCTGATAATGAGTTTTCTGGTTTCAATTGTTATGGAAAAGGCTAAAATCTCAGCAACTAACTCCAACTATGAAACACTGCGGGAACAATTATCTATAAACACCACTACTATTAAAGATATAGAGAAGAAGATTACTTCCGAATTGTGGATTTCGCAGCAAGTCTGGCAAAAAAAATATGACATGTATGAGTTCGTCTATGCACAATTGTTAGCGATTAAGAAATGGGCCGACAATGAGTTTCACATAATTGAGCTTCATATGGTTCCTAGGTGGATAGCAAGCAGTCACCAGCCCTACTTTAATGAGGTGCAAGAGAAGCAATTTTACGAAGAAATTCAACAAGCTCAAGCAGAGATTGATAAGGCAATGAATGACGAGGATATTCAGAGTAAAAATAGAGATCTACAGCATAAATTGAGTGTTGCAATGACGTCGCTAACAGAACTTTTAATAACAAAAGCAATTGTATTAAATGCTAATGTAACCTCAATTTTAGAGAAGTTAATTGCAGATATTGGTTTTGATCCCTCTCCCATGGATTATGAGGAGCCAGATGATTATGGTCTTAGAATAAAATCGGCTGTTGATACAGCATTGACAGAAATAAGAGCAATAGCAATATCTGATCTAGAAATTAAGCATTAGGACTGTTAGCACACCATCAGGGGCAGTTAATGGAGTTTTTAATTTCCTCATGCAGAAATTAATTCCGACGATTATCAGATGTGTGGGTTATTTATATAATGGGATGTTGCACAGACAGAATATAATGAATGGCATACCCATCTGTCGGTTTCTCTCTTGGTATGGCTAATTTTTCTCATTATTTTTTGGTTAATCTTAGTGACACAATTTGATATTTGAATTTCGCTGTTGATACGAAGTTGCCTAACAGTAATTTTGGCATGGTATCTATGAGCAAGGCGCGTAAATTTTTTAATCAACTTGCATAAATCCATTGGAAAATAAAAGTGCTCGCAAACACATGTAACTAATGATGATTAAATCTCAAAGTATATGTAAATAACTAAAGATACCTCTCGGTTTTTAAAGGTGGTATTGAATTTACTGTATAAAAATAACACCTGAAAGATTGCTGTTTCAGGTGTTTCTACATTATGAGAGTATTATCATTTCATAAAGTTGCTTTGCAATGGATTCTGTTCGATTTTTAACTTCCCGCTCCGACCATGAATGGGAAGAGATATAAGTTTGTGTTAGAGGGTACCCACTATTGTTTAAAATTTTATATTTTTCTTCTGTAGCAGAGTTTTTCAGAACGTTATTATTCGTAACTTCATCGACGAGTAATAAGTTGCCAACACTTCCGATTATATCGCCTGAAACTCCAAGCTTTATATTTGACTCGGGAATATAATGTTCGATGGTTAATAGGTGATGATTAATGTTTAACCCAGATATAGCTTCGCCCAATTGTTTTGATAAAATGTATTTAATAATGCTTTTATTTCTAGTTTTGTTAGATAAATAGTTAAGCTCAGCGAAGTTAACGTAAAACTCTTCAAAGCTTGGTAGTTTTGATTCAAGTGATTTAAAAAGAGAGTTTAAGATTGATTGTATTTGGTCATGTGATGTTGCTGCTGTTAATTTTATTGCATGATCTGAATAATTAGTGGCGATGACGCCTGATGAACGCTGTGACGTAATGGCGTTAAACACGAAATGAAAGTACTCGATTTTCTCGAGAGCGGACTTTAGCATTTTCAAAGAAATTTTATTTTCCCTGTACGCCCGAGTAAGAGAGAGTGTCATAGACGACTGTTGCTTAACCTTAAATAGGTTAATATTCTCAAATATTGTTTTTATTTTTAATTCTTGCTTAGTCCATTCCACACTATTTGGGTAAGTTATTTGCTTATAGTAATCAGCTGTTTTAATAATTGTTCCTAAGAGACTTTCAGCTTTTAGATTGTCATCACCTAAGGTTGATTTTATCTCTGGGAATAGTTTTTTATCTGTGATGTACTTGTGCTCTGATAGCCAATAATGTAAAAGATAGTTATCTAAGGTTTGCTCACCTGTATCATTGTCAAACTTAGACACCAAGCTATTCCAAGAGACTTTTGCCGAGTCATACCGAGAATTACTCGATCTTAATTTTTTTAAGAAAAGGTTTTTCACGAGGTCGGATGTTTTTAAATCACGCCCTCGAGCATTTAAAGTTTCAAAAATCAGGTATGCATCATCTTCATTATCAAGCTGGATGAACACTAATTTAAGTGCAAGTATTTTATCCCTGATGTCTTTTAATTTTTGAATTGGATTATCTTTAGTGTCATTGAAGAGATCAATTTGCTTGTCGTCATATAATTCTATTTGCGGTATTAGTGTTATCAATTTGCTTTTTATCAAATTGTAAGCATTCTGAAGATTGCTTTCTTCAACACCTATTTCATCTTTAGTATTGTTCTTTTTATATGATTGAATGACACCTTGTAAAAAAGGGAATGATGTTTCAGAGTTTAAAATAAACTCATCTTCATTGTCGACATTTGCCTTTTCAATGTATTTATGTATGCCTCTAGCAAGATTATCTTGATTTAATTTAATAAAGGAGTCTCTGATTACTGATAGAATTATAGTTATCGTTGTTAAACGTTGTTGCCCGTCAACAATTCCAAAGTATGGTTTTGCTGACTGAAATACCACCATGGAACCAATGAAGTAATTATCATCTTCATTCTTTGTAATATCTTCCCAAAAATTTTCAACCTCATCTTTTTCCCATGAGTACGGCCTTTGAAATCTCGGGATTTTGAAATATCCGGATGAGAAAATATCCTGTATTTCTTTGTCATTAGCCTCAATTTTCATCAATAATCCTACTGTGCTTTATGAGTATGGCTATAGATATGAAAATATAACCTCAAATCAAATCGATATCAATATGATAATTATGATTTACATTGTCTAAAGCTATGAAAAAATGTTTTTTGAATTGATGCCAATGAAAATGATCTAATCAGTAATGTTATTTAAAGGATAAGGAATCATTTCTTATGCGTATTAATCAATTTTACATTCTATCAAAATCAGCTGATTTTGTGACCTGCCCCCGGATTAAATACAAAACTCAGTTAGTAATGTCGGATCCTTCACTCTCAGAATTACCCTTTCTCCAGCTCGCTGCAAATTCAGACGGCGTCTGATAATTCAGCGTGGAGTGCGGACGACATTCGTTATAATCCTGACGCCATTCGCTGATGGTTTTCCTGGCATGACTGACGTCGCTGAACCAGTTTTCATTCAGGCATTCATCGCGAAAGCGTCCGTTAAAACTCTCAATAAATCCGTTCTGTGTCGGCTTGCCGGGCTGGATAAGTCGCAGCTCCACTCCATGCTCAAAGGCCCACTGATCGAGCGCGCGGCAGGTAAACTCCGGGCCCTGATCGGTTCTTATCGTAGCCGGATAGCCGCGAAACAGCGCAATGCTGTCCAGAATACGCGTGACCTGCACGCCTGAAATCCCGAAGGCAACAGTGACCGTCAGGCATTCCTTTGTGAAGTCATCGACGCAGGTAAAGCACTTGATCCTGCGACCAGTAGCCAGCGCATCCATGACGAAATCCATCGACCAGGTCATGTTGGGCGCCGCCGGGCGGAGCAGCGGTAGACGTTCTGTTGCAAGCCCTTTACGACGACGTCTGCGTTTAACGCCCAGCTCGTTCAGATGATAAAGGCGGTACACGCGCTTGTGATTAACCAGAAGCCCTTCACGGCGCAGTAACTGCCATATGCGGCGGTAGCCAAAGCGCCTGCGCTCCAGTGCCAGTTCAGTAATGCGCCCTGATAAATGGGCATCAGCCGCCGGACGCTGAGCGTCATAGCGGCAGGTCGACAGGGACAAACCTGTGAGTCTGCAGGCACGACGTTGCGACAAACCGGTCGCATCACACATCAACACCACGACTTCGCGCTTCTGGTCTGTCGTCAGTACTTTCGCCCAAGAGCCACCTGAAGCGCCTCCTTATCCAGCATGGCCTCGGCGAGCAGCTTCTTGAGTCTGGCGTTCTCTTCCTCAAGTGACTTCAGGCGCTTAACCTCAGGCACCTCCATGCCGCCATACTTCTTACGCCAGGTATAAAACGTGGCGTCGGAAATGGCGTGCTTACGGCAGAGTTCCCGGGCAGAAACGCCGGCTTCAGCCTCGCGGAGAATACTGATGATCTGTTCGTCGGAAAAACGCTTCTTCATGGGGATGTCCTCATGTGGCTTATGAAGACATTACTAACATCGCGGTGTATTAATCAACGGGGAGCAGGTCATTTGATAGTGTCCGGTGTTGGCACAAAGCGGACGTTCACAGCAATTTTTCCTGTCAATAGGAATGGAGACTTACAGACAGTATGTAACCAGTGCATTATGTGCCATGTAACAAAACGCTCTGGTTGAGCATGCTTACCGGCGGCGGCGCAATAGAGAATTGGTTGGCTACGGGCCTTTGGCGGAGCCAGCCTGCTGCTGACGCTTAGAGAGTGACTGAAACCGTATATAACTGGGAAGTAACTCACACCCTGGCCCGAACCTGCACTTACCCCGGCAACAGGCTAGCGAATTAAGCACCGGTTATCGTCGGCTGACGTGCCTTCATCGAATCATGCTTGCCTGGATTGCACTCCTGAGTGGTACCAGGGAGATAAAATTTTCCGTCCGCATCAGGATCGGTGCCGCCGGGACATCCCGGCCTGCCGGCAGAGCCATCAGTATTACCTCCATCTGAACCGTTTCCACCGTCAGCGCCGGATTCTCCCGCATAGCCGCCATTTCCTCCCTGACCTCCGGCTCCTCCCTGTCCAGCGCTGACAGAGCATGCAAACAGTGCCAAAAAGCAGGCCAGAAAATACTTACTCATTGTTAGCCTCTCGATTCGTAACGGGCAGCTCAGGCTGCCGCGGCGGGTAATACTCACGAAGAGATACACTACCATCCGTTTTATCTCTGCTGACTTAACAGATCATCAACACCCGTTTTTCAATAAGAAACTAAGGCCGTCAATTTACGCAGTGCCTGCTGCTGACCTCACTCTGCTTATTGCGAGGGTAATCACTGACGCCCGCGCGGGAGTCACTGGCGCTGCACCTCTTATCGTGACTGGTTCACCCAAATCATTTGATCGGTTGCGAAGCCCAGTCGCTGGGCATAGGCGAGATAGCGTTGTTTGACTTCAGCCGGAATGGTGGGCTGACGCGACAGAATCCACAGATACCCCCGGTTCGGCCCGGCGACCAGTGCATACTGATAATCTTCATCCAGCGCAATCACGTTATAACCGCCATAAAAAGGCCCGAAGAACGAGACCTTTAGCGCGGCGACGTCAGGTTTGCCGGTGAAGTAAGCTTTGCCTTCGCTCTCGCTCCACGCTTTTTTCTCCGGATCGTAACCGCGATTCAGCACGCTGATACCGCCGTCGCTGCGTTTGCTGTAGGTGGCGGTCACATGATCTTTACCGCGTTCGAAACGGTGATCGAGGCGGGCAATTTCATACCAGGTGCCGAGATAGCGATCGGCATTAAAGTGGGTGATGGGCTGCACCCCTTTAGGTGGCGTCGGGGATTTACAGGCGACCAGAGTAACAGACAGCGCCGTGATGGCGACTAACGGCCAGATTTTCATCGCAACTCCTTTATATCTCTCAAAATCCTGTCTGAAGTATAGATAAGGATAGCGAAACCGGCGCGGTTCAAAACCTTACGCCGCTGCCGGTCTGTCGATTACCGGCGTTTCTCAACCTCATCTTCTGGCGGAATCACCGGCTCATCGATAGCGATCGATTTGCCGGATTTCAGCAGCTGAATATCCAGAATCACGTAGGTCATGGTGGTGATAAACAGTGAGATCACACTGCCAATCACGCCGCTGGTGGTGAAGGTGAAGTAGTTGTACATCACCACCCAGGTGAGGCAGATAAACATCGCCAGCGCCACGGTAATCGCCGACTGCGAGTAATGCGTGGTACGCGCCCCCATTTCATTAATCTGCAGACTCAGGTTGCAGCCGCTGTATTTTTCCAGCAGCACGATAGTGTGATCCCAGTTGTGCAGGCGGCGTGCGCTGCCGCGCGCGGCGAACAGAAACAGCAGCGAAAGGAACAGACCAGAAAAGGCGATCAGGACCGGTACCGCTTCCAGCGCATAGGCAATGCTTTTATGGCTCGACGCTTGTGCGACCGCGCTCAAATCCAGCGTTAGCGAGCAGCCCAGTGCGCCATACAGGAACACAAACAGCAGCAGATAGAGCGCGTTGCGTTTCCAGTCGAGCTCTGCTTCATGATTTCTCTGTAACCGCGCATCCTGCAACGCCTGTCGCAGGCGCAGTTGTTCGTCAGACGTGGAATCAATACTGGCGATCTCCTCGCCCAGTAAGCGGTGAATAAAAGGCTGATCGGCCTGATCGAGGGTGATGCGCATAAGTTTTCCGCTAGCAAAATATTCGTGGCGTCAGTGTAACGTAAAACGAAGCTCACCGGGCGTCCGGTGCAGCGGCTGCGCATTTGGCCGCCATCAACACGCACCGGCTGATGGGGGAGAGTAGCAATCCTTCGCATCCACCAATTGGCGATATCTGATTATTCGGGTAACGTGGAATTTCATACTAATACGTCAAGATTATTCCCGTACCCTACGTAGCAGGAGAGGTCAGTTATGTCCGTCCATTCGCCGCTCATCGGCATCGTCAGCGATGATGTCAGCCATCCGCACAGTATGCACATGCTCAAAGAAGTCACGCGTCAGCTCAGTGCGCGTGATCGGCTGCCGGTGCTGCTGTGCGCCGCCACGCGCGAGGATTTTCAGGCCGCGCTGCGTAACGCGGCGTCGCTGCCGCTGGGTGGACTGCTGTTCCTGAGCTCGCCGTGTCAGGATGCGCAGGAAATCGCCGCGCACCTGCTGCCATCGCTGCGCACGGTGCATCTGTGCCCGAGCGACAGCGCGGGCGCTGATGTGGTGATTGCCGATGCGTATCACGCCGGGCAGCAGCTTGGCGCACTGCTGCTATCGCAGGGGCACCAGCGTTTGGGCGCTATGCTGGTGCAGGCAAGTGACACGCCGCCGCGCCAGGTGCAGGGGTTTATTGCTAGCCTGCAGGCGGAAGATAAGACGCTGCACGCAGCACTGCACGCCGGCGCGCTTCACCGCGAGCAGGCTTATCAGGCGATGATGGCTTATCTGAAGAAAACCCGTGCGGCAGAACGCATCAATGCATTGATGTGCGAATACGACGAGCTGGCCTTCGGCGCACTGCAGGCCGTGCGCGACTTCGGTCAGGGCGCGCATATCGCCGTGGTGGGCTTTGATGATGCTGACGAGGCGCGCGGCTCCACATGGCACCTGAGCAGCTGGGTACCGCGCCGTGATTTACTGGTGACGGAAGCCCTCAACCGGCTGCTGGATCAGCGTCCGGACCACAGCCGCGCCTGGCAGCAGGGTGAGCTGCAGGTGCGCCATTCGCATTACGGCAAATATGTGCCTGGCGAAATGTCGCAGTGCGGCTGCGCCATCCGTCACTGATCGCTGCAAGCCTTTCCCCCCTGGGCGCCGGGCTGATTTCCACACACTGGCGCTGATCTTTGCCGGATTTTTATATCCGCGCAGGTTTTCTTTACGCCTTTTTTATATTGCCGGCGGTTAAATCAGCGCAGCAGGCGGCACTGTGGCGCGCCTTAACCTTAAAGGGAAATATCATGCCCGGCACTATTCTGGTCACACATAATCAGCATCAGTCTTCCACGCTGGCAGCCATTTACGATCGCCTGATGGCGCGACGCGGTGGCCTCTGGGTCTGCTGGGATGGACAACGTACCGTCGCTGCGCAGGAAGCGGCGCGCACGCTTAGCTTTCAGCAGGATAACGAATACGACAGGCTGCAGTTTGCGCTGACGCGCGCAGAATACGAAGAGGGCTATCACGGCTACGTCCATCAGGGCTTGTGGCCGGTGTTCCACCAGCGTCCGGACCTGGCACGTTTCACCAGCGCCAGCTTCCTGGCCTATCGCCAGCTGAATGCGGCTTATGCCCACGCCATCGCCGAATATGCCATGCCGGACGATGTGATCTGGCTGCAGGATTATCACTTCATCCCAACGGTAAAAATGCTGCGTGATACCGGCTTAACTAACCGCATCGGTTTGTTTTTACATCAGCCGTTTCCGTCCGGTCAGCTGTTTGAAGCGATCCCTGACTGGCGCAGCCTGGCAGAATCGCTGCTGTGCTGCGACCTGATTGGCTTCCAGACCGGGCAGGATATGAATAACTTTCTGCTGTGGCTGGAGAGCGAGTATCGCGCTGAACGCTTAGGCAGGAACCGTCTGCGCGTGCACGGTCACATTATCAGCACTGGCGTGTTTCCGGTCGGGATCGATCTGGCTGAGGTTCAGGCGTTACTCGAAAGCAACAGCTGCCAGTACATGGAACAGCAGAGTCGCGAACATTTGCCGGCCAACACGGTGCTGAGCGGCGGTCATCTCGACGACAGCGCAGGTCTGCCGTATCGCATCAGCGCGCTGGAAGTGCTGCTGCGCCATCATCCCGACTATGCGGGCAACATGATGTTATTGCAGCTGGCTTCTGCTGCCAGCGGACACCCGCACCGGCAGCAGGCGATCAGCCACAATCTGGAAAATCTGTGCGGTGAGGTCAATGGCGTGCACGGTATGCTCAACTGGTATCCGGTCAGCTATCTCAACCACGATTATCGCCGTGAAGAGCTGGCCGGACTGTATCGTGCGGCGCGGGTGGCACTGGTGACGCCACTGATGGCGGGCATGAGCCTGATGGCGAAAATGTATGCTGCACTGCAGGATCCGGCGAATCCCGGCGTGCTGATTCTGTCACAGTTCGCGGGTGCGGCCGAACAGATGGATGGCGCGCTGATCGTTAATCCTTACGATCCTGATGCAATGGCGGATGCCATCCATACGGCATTGCGGCTGCCGCTCAGCGACCGTCAGAACCGTCATGCGCGCTTGCTGAATAATCTGCACCGCTATGATTGTCACTGGTGGGCTGACAGCTTCCTCGCCCTGTTAATGGATGAGCCGCAGCCGGAGAGTGTGCAGCTGTGTAGCCGTCACCTGTCGGGCGCAGGCATAAGCGGGCGGTTACGTTATTGATAAGCAGGCAGGGACAGAGCGGGGCTAATGTCGGGTGTTTTTGCCCGTATTATCACGGTTGCGAAAAATATGGGTCACGTTATCGCTACCTTTTAACGCCACTGCTTCGCCCTGTGGCGCACTTTTGCTGTTCTGCACTTCAGCAATCGCATAGCGAAACGCGCGCTGGCGTGCCGGATCAGTTTCTGATGCCGCCATCGCGCGCAGTTTTTCCAACAGCGCGAGAGTGGTTACCGGTCCGGCTTGTTTTAACAATTGCAGCACGGCATCGCCCATGACAATGTCGGCCAGTTTTTCATCTTCACTTCTATACATAAAAGCTCTCAGTATCCGCGTTGCGTTTAGCATTGCCTGGTGCAGGTAAACCAAAGCCTAATCAACGACTGATAGTGTCGCTCTTCCTCTGTCGGAAATGTGTGACCTGCTGAGCGAAATTTTTCCCCGACAGCACCCTTAAACTTATACAACAAAAGCGCTTCTGTACAGGCGGGAGTGCGAGTGGCATGGGTTTTAGCCACACAATCCCTGACAAACAGTGGCTTGAATCAGATATCAATAGCGGTGCGCATTAATGCGCACCCTACATTGAGGGTGCAATTTCCCGGTAGGGTCGCCATTGATGGCGACCGTATCATGCCTGGCAGTCGATTCGTTAACACATAACAAGCGCTGCCGCCGTCATCCTGCACCGTTACCCGCCCCGGCGCTAATCGCTGCTGCCCAGAATATCCATAAATTCCTGCACTGGCCGGTCGTAGACGTTCATACTGCCGGGACGATCGCTGAGCCAGGCTACAGCCAGTTCCCAGCACACATCAGCGTCGCTGATGCGGCAATAATGCAGCGTCGTGCTGCGCGCTTTCACTACCTGTTCGGGCAGCAGGGCAATTCCCATATTACGCTCAACCAGACTCAGCAAAGTTTCCAGATCGCTCACTTCAAACGTCACCTTGCGGCTCAGCCCCTGCAGGGCAAAACTGTTGTCATTCACCTTGCGCGTGCCCTGGCCGGCTTCGAAATCGATGAACGACTGCTGCGCCAGTTGTGCCATGGTGACGTCCGGCTGCATCGCGGTGAATCCGGCATAATCCGCGGCAAACGCTACCACGATTTCATCGCAGGCGATGATGCGCGACGACAGCCGGTCGGAGACTTCCTCCACCGGCATAATCGCCAGATCGATCTGCTGATTGTGCACTTTTGCATTGAGCTTCGCCGATGATCCCTGACACAGCTTGACGTCAAAATCCGGAAAGCGACGAATAAAGGTTTCCAGTAATTGCGGCAGATCGATAAACGGCGGCACGCTTTGCACCGTGCCAATCGACAGGGTTCCGGTCTTAAGCGCCACGATCGCCGCCACTTCCTGCGACGCTTTTTCGACAAAGGCACCGATGGTTCTGGCGTAATCAAGAAACACTTTCCCGGCCATGGTCAGGCGCACCTGGCGAGTGGAGCGGATAAAAAGCGGCGCGCCCAGTTCCTCCTCCAGCTGTTTGATCGAGGTGGACAAGGCCGATTGCACAATATGCATACTCTGTGCGGCGCGGGTGAAATTTTCATGTTCCGCCACGGCGATGAAGTGCCGCATCTGGCGCAATTCCATCAGTTATCTCCATAAAAGATGAATTTAATCACAATAATGAATTTTACAGATTAACGATACGCGGTAAAAATTTGTCCGGCAATCGCCTGTTCGCCGCGCGGTTTTGCAGGAAGGCAGAACATTGTCTTCTGTGCACCTGTACGGCGGCATTTAATGAGAGGAATCTGTTATGAGTTATGTTGCATCGCCAGCGCGTTATCAGACCAACATGCAGTACCGTAAAACCGGCAAAAGTGGCCTGGTGCTGCCGCTGATCTCGCTGGGGCTATGGCAGAATTTTGGCGGCGTTGACGTGTTTGAGACCGGCAGAGCGATCCTGCGCCACGCGTTTGATAACGGCATTACCCATTTCGACCTGGCGAATAACTACGGTCCGCCAGCGGGATCGGCTGAAGAGAACTTTGGTCGCTGGCTGGCGCAGGATTTTGCCCCATATCGTGATGAACTGATTATCTCCAGCAAAGCGGGCTGGGATATGTGGCCGGGTCCGTATGGTGGCCCGACCGGCACCCGTAAGCATCTGATTGCCAGCTGTGATAACAGCCTGCGCCGCATGGGGCTGGATTATGTCGATATCTTCTACAGTCATCGCGTCGATCCGAATACACCGCTGGAAGAAACCATGGGCGCGTTGGTACAGCTGCATCGTCAGGGCAAGGCGCTGTATGTCGGCATCTCTTCCCATTCGCCAGAGCTGACGCGTCAGGCCGCTGCGATTCTGGCCGATGAGAAAGTGCCGCTGTTTATTCATCAGCCCAATTACTCGATGCTAAACCGCACTATTGAGCATGGGCTGCTCGATACGCTGGCGGAGCTCGGCAGCGGTTGCATCGCCTTTTCACCGCTGGCACAGGGCATGCTGACCAGTAAATACCTCAACGGCGTACCGCAGGGCGCGCGCGCCGGCGGCAGCGATCCGCGTCTTTCTGCCATGCTCAGCGAAGAGAACCTGGCAAAAATTCGCGCGCTCAACGCGATTGCTGAAGCGCGCGGTCAGACGCTGGCGCAGATGGCGATCGCCTGGGCGCTGCGTGATGAGCGGGTCACTTCTGCGCTGATTGGTGCCCGCACGGTTGATCAGTTAAGCGATTCCCTGCGCGCGCTGGACAACCTGACCTTCACGGCACAGGAGCTGGCGGACATTGATCGCTACGCCACCGAAGGCGGGGTGGATATGTGGCGCGTCTCTTCTCAACTTAAATAATGCCCGGCGCCGCGCAACGCGGCGCGCTTTATCGCTGCGCCAGCTGTAACCGCACGGCGCGGCGAAATGCATTGGGTGACTGACCCGTTTCACGCTCAAAAGCATGGCTGAAGGCGCTCTCTGAGGCGTAACCCAGCGTCTGCGCTACCACGGCCACCGCCTCATTTTCCTCCTGCAACGCACGCTCTGCCAGCCGCATGCGCCACGCCGTCAGATAGGCTATCGGCGTGATGCCGACCACCTGGCGAAAATACTGGGCAAAACGGGTGCGCGACATGGCACAGGCACGCGCCAGCTCGTCCAGATGCCAGTTGCGCGCCGGATCGCCATGCAGCCGCTGTAACGCCGGTGCCAATCGCGCATCGTTCAGCGCCCGCAGCCAGCTGGCGGGCAGTGCGCTGCTGGTTTGCAAATGCGCCCGCAGAATCTGGATGAACAGCAGTTGTGCCAGCTGGGACGTTGCCAGCTGCGATCCCGGCTGGACATGCTGGCCTTCCTGCACCAGTTGATCCAGCACCCAACGGAATGACGCCGCCTGCGGTGACGCCGCCGGTACCTGAATCCAGGGAGGTAATACGTGGGTCAGTAAACGCCCACTGGCAGGATCAAGCAGTACATGGCCACCGATATGGACAAAGTCATCACCGCTGCCAATCGGCGCATGGCCTTTCCCTGCGCCATAAAACACGCTCATGGCGTCAACCGGCGGTTCGTCCGGATGGCTGGCCAGCACGAAGGCGCGTTTAGCGCTCAGCAAGCCGACGTCGCCGGTGGCAAAGTGGAACGGTTCAGGTTCGCCTTCCAGTATGACCCAGCAACTGCCTTTGATAATGGCGAAGAATTTAATTTTATCTGGCGCAGGGAAACGCAGCGCCCAGCGTCCGCCCGCGGTAAAACCGCCGGTCAGCAATGATTCAGCGCGAACGAATCGCAGAATGTCGGAAAAGGGATCAAGGCTCATTTCTGTACTATCACGCAAGTAAACTGCATTTACAAGCATTCAAAATCCACCATCCGCCGCTTAACGTAGAGCGCGTCGAATGAACGATGATTGTGATGAGGAAGAAAAATGAGTAATGAAAAGGTTCTGGTTACCGGCGGCAGCGGATTTATCGCTCAGTACTGCATTATTGCGCTGCTGCAGCAGGGCTATCAGGTGCGAACCACCTTACGTGATGCCGAACGTGAAGCTGAAGTCAGGGCGCATCTGTTGCATGCCGGGGTGGCCGCAGGCGAGGCGCTGCAATTTGTCGTTGCCGATTTAACGGCAGACGCGGGCTGGGAAGACGCAGTAACGGGCTGTCGCTTCGTGCTGCATGGCGCTTCACCCACCCCGACCGGCAGCCAGGTAAGCGAAGCTGACTGGGTGAATCCGGCGATTGAAGGAAATCTGCGCGTATTGCGCGCCGCGCGCGATGCAGGCGTTAAACGTGTGGTGCTGACCTCGGCGTTTGGCGCGGTCGGTATCGGACATCCAGCGGACTATCCGCGCCCCTTTACCGAGCGCGACTGGAGCGATGTCAGCGGCGATGTATGGCCGTATCAGAAATCGAAAACCCTGGCGGAACGCGCCGCCTGGCAGTTTATCGCTGAGCAGGGTAACGGTCTGGAACTGGCCACGGTGAACCCGGTGTCGGTGCTGGGACCGGTGCTGGGTGCCGACTATTCACATTCGATTCGCATTGTGAAGGAGCTACTGGAGGGGCAGCCAGGCTGTCCTGACATCAACTCATGTTTTGTTGATGTGCGTGACGTGGCCAGTCTGCACGTGCTGGCGATGACCCACGCCGCCGCGCAGGGGCAGCGCTTCCTCGCCAGTTCGGGGCACAGCCTGCCGCTTATTGAGGTGGCGCGCACGCTCAAAACCCATCTGGCAGCAGAAGCAGAGAAAGTTTCGCTGCAGCCAATGAGTGACGCCATGGTGCGGGCGGCGGCAGCGCAAAATCCGCTGATGACGGGAATGGTAAAACTGCTGGGCGTTGATATGAATGTCAGCGCCGCTAAAGCTGGCTGGCTGCTGAACTGGCACCCGCGCAGTCCGCAGGAGGCCATTCTTGCCACCGCGCGCAGCCTGATTGCGCTGGGGCTGGTAGCAAACCACTAGTCTGACTGCGGCATTTATCATCACCCTGGTGACGCGCAGATGCTATATAAATGATAACAATTATCATATATAGCGATTGATGAGGACATCATGCCGTCTCCACAGGTGATAAACGCCGACTGCTGTATCGTCGGCGGCGGTCCGGCCGGCTTAATGCTGGCCTATTTACTGACGCGCGCCGGCCTGCGCGCGGTCGTGATTGAGAAGCACGCCGATTTTCTGCGCGATTTTCGCGGCGACACCATTCATCCCTCAACCCTAGAGATCATGCACCAGCTGGGTCTGCTCGACGCGCTGCTGGCGCTGCCGCATCAGCGCGCGGAGAAGTTACAGGCGGAAGTGGGCGGGCAGGAGATCACCATGGCCGATTTCTCCCGTCTGCCGTTGCGCTGCCGTTTTATCGCCTTCATGCCGCAGTGGGATTTCCTCACTTTCCTCGCCGCCCAGGCGGCGCACTATCCCGGTTTCACGCTGCTGCAATCCACCGGTTTTGACGATTTTCTCTATCAGGACGGCGTAATCGCAGGCGTGAAAACGTTACAAGGTCACGAAATTCACGCGCCACTGGTGATAGGCGCGGATGGCCGTCGCTCGGCGGTGCGGCAGAAAGCCGGGCTGGTGGGTAAAAGCTTTGGTGCTCCACGCGATGTGGTGTGGTTCCGGCTGGATAAACAGCCGGACGACCCCGAGCTGGGGATGGGCCACAAGGGGCCGAAGCAAAACTTCATCGTCATTGACCGCGGCGAATACTGGCAGTGTGGATTCACCATTCAGAAAGGCGAATTCGAGGCGCTGAAGCAGGCCGGGCTCGACGCGCTGAAAAACCGCATGGCAGAGGTTGCGCCGTTCAGCGTGGCGCGCATGGCGCAGCTGCAGGAGTGGCAGCAGCTGAGTCTGTTATCCATCCGTATCGATCGGCTGGACAAATGGATGAAGCCCGGCGTGCTGTGCATTGGCGATGCCGCACATGCGATGTCACCGATTGGCGGCGTGGGCGTGAACCTGGCGATTCAGGACGCGGTGGCCAGCGCCAATTATCTGACGCGGCCCTTGCAAAACGGCACGCTCACGCTGCGCGATTTGGAGAACGTGCAGCGGCGGCGGCAGTTTCCGACGGTGGCGACGCAATTCCTGCAGATCAAGATGAGCAGCGGCAAGCGCCCGCGCACCACGCCCAGTAGGGTTCCGCAGCTCATCAGCCGCTATCCGTTTTTACGTCATCTGTTTGGCCGATTGATTGGCATGGGTTTCCGCCCGGAACGGCCAAGTCTCGCCGGAGAAAAAACGTAGCCGGGTAATTATTGCAATTGCGATGCTTTTGTAACATTACATTAACTTTTTCGGCGGGCTATCATTAAAAAAATTGCTTAATCGGAGAGGGGATTTAATCACTTTGTGCCTTATTTGTCGGCTGATATAACCTGAACGTCAACGCGATCTCAACGAAGCGTAAATGGCGTGAGGCGGGTGAATAGCGGGATTACGCGATGATAAAGGTTTTCTATTGATTTCAGCGGTGACACAAGGTTGGCGAAAGCCACAGTTTGATTATGGTTAAGGGACATGACACAAACCATAAGAAACTGAGGAAGACAGCAGGTATGAAACTGGAAAACTTATCTCGCAGAAGCTTTATGGCCTTCGCGGCTGGTGGCACCGTGGCGCTGGCGGCCGGCAAGGTCCATGCCCACGACGGCAAGGTGGCGACTTATCCGGCCAATGATCCCAACCATCCGCGCGACCCTGGCCCGCACGATCCGGTGCGCGAAGCGCTGAATCCGGATCTGGTCGATCCGCCAGCAACCGACAGCGGCACATTACCCAACCTGCGCTTTTCGTTTAGCGATGCGCACGTGCGCAAAGGCAGCGGCGGCTGGACGCGCCAGGTGACGCAGCGCGAACTGGGCATTTCCACCACCATTGCTGGCGTCGATATGCGGCTGGATAAAGGGGGCATCCGCGAACTGCACTGGCACAAAGAGGGCGAGTGGGCCTACATGCTGTACGGCAATGCGCGCATTACCGCGCTGGATACCGCAGGTGGCTGGTTTGTCGATGACGTTGGCGTGGGCGATTTATGGTATTTCCCGCCGGGCGTGCCGCACTCGATTCAGGGGCTCGGGCCGGACGGCTGTGAATTCCTGCTGGCCTTCGACAACGGCAATTTCGATGAAGACAGTACCTTTCTGCTCAGCGACTGGTTCAAACATATCCCGCCAGAAGTGCTGGCAAAAAACTTTGGCGTGCCGGCTGAGGTGTTTAACACGCTGCCTTCGCCGGAAGAGGAGTACATCTTTGCCGGACAGGCACCGGACGGCGCGGCGGCTTCGGCGGTGAGCGGCGGGGTGAAATCGAAGCAGGTCTTCTCGCATAAAATGCTGGCGCAGAAGCCGTTGACGCTGCCGGGCGGCACGGTACGCATTACTGATTCCAGTAATTTTACGGTATCGAAAACCATCGCCGCCGCGCTGGTGGAACTGGCTCCCGGCGCGATGCGCGAACTGCACTGGCATCCCAATAACGACGAATGGCAATACTATCTGGAAGGTCAGGGGCGGATGGGCGTGTTTGCCTCGTCGGGTCAGGCGCGTACGTTTGACTTCCGCGCCGGTGATGTCGGCTATGTGCCCTTTGCCATGGGTCACTATATCGAAAACACGGGTGACAAGCCGCTGCGCTTTCTGGAACTGTTTAAAAGCGATTATTACGCGGATATTTCGCTTAACCAGTGGCTGGCCAGCACGCCGCCAGCGCTGGTGCGCCAGCATCTGCATCTCAGCGACACCTTTATGAATGCGCTGCAGCAGGAGAAGCATCCGGTAGTGAAATAGCCCGTGGCCACGCGCAGCCGGTGCTGCGCGTTCTCTCCTGATACTGTCCACATCTGGCGTGCATATCCCGCCCGGAACCCTGTGGATAAACCTTTCGTTGCCCCATGCCAGCAGGGCTGACCAGCAGGCGGTTATTTTCTGAACGGCCGCCAGCGCAGCGATTTCAGTTTGTCACGACGGGCTGCTGCCTGCATCACCAGACTCATCGCCGCGGGTAAAACCGTGAGCGTCACCAGCGTCGCCACTAACAGCCCACCGATAATCGCCAGCGCCATCGGTCCCCAGAAAACCTGACGCGAGATGGGGATCATACCGAGAATCGCGGCGCTGGCGGTGAGCACGATCGGCCGTGCGCGGTGTTCGGCGGCAGCCGCAATGGCGGCATCCGGCGGCATACCTGCATCAACGTTGTTATCCGCCTCGCTGATCAGGATCACCGCGTTGCGGATGATCATGCCAGCCAGGGCAATAACGCCCAGCAGCGCCACAAAGCCCATCGGTGTGCCGGTCGGCAGCATGGCCAGCACAATGCCCGGCAGACCAAAGGGCGCCATCAGCAGGGCCAGCAGCATGCGGGAAATCCGCCGCAGCTGTAACATCAGCAATACCAGCATGCACAGCAGCGTGATCGGCAGGATGGCGATCACCGACTGGTTGCCCTTGTCAGACTCCGCTACTGCTCCATCCTCGCTCAGGCGGTAACCCGCCGGCAAGCTGGCCCTGAAGGTGGCAATCAGCGGCGTGAGGGCGGCGGAGACGGCTTCCGCGCGCAAACCCGGCGCCGTATCGGTCTGGACGGTGATAAACGGCAGACGCTGGCGTCGCCAGATAACGGGATCCTCCAGCCCCCACTGCGGTGTTGCGACCTGCGTCAGCGGAATTTTTGCGCCCGACGGCGCGGTTAGCAGCAATCCGGACAGGCTGCTCAGGTCATGGCGCGCTGCAGCGTTGCCCTGTAGCACCACATCAATCAGCCGGTTGCGATCGCGTACCGTAGTGATCAGCGTTCCTGACCAGAGCGTATGCAGATACTGAGCAATCAGGTCAGAAGAGAGGCCGGCTGCGCGCGCTGCCGTCTGATTCACCTGCAAAGTGATTACGCGTTCGGGCTCACCGGCGGTTTGATTGACGTCACGCGTCAGCGCTGAGCTGCCGAGCGCGGCGGCCAGTCGCTCTGCCAGCTGCTGCACCTGGCGATAATCCGGCCCGCTGATGCGATAACGAATCGGCCAGCCTACCGGCGGACCGAGCTCGAGCGGCGCGACGCGCGTGGTGATGTCGCTGAAATCCCGGGCAAGCACCGCATCCAGCGAGCGCTGCAGTCGTTCACGGGCAGCCAGGCTTTTGGCCACCACCACCAGCTGAGCGCTGTTTTCATTGTCCAGCAGCACATCCATGGGCAGGTAGAAGCGTATCGCACCGGTGCCGACGTAAGACGAATAGTGGTCAACATCCCGGCTGGCGGAGACAATCCGCTCAAGGCGTTGCACCTGACGGAGGGTGGCCTGCTGCGACGCACTGGCCGGCAGCGCCAGGCTCACCAGCAGCTCAGGCCGATCGGAGGCCGGGAAAAACTCGCCCTGCATATACGTGGTGCCGACGCCGGCCAGCAACAGCGCCAGCATCGCCATCGCCAGCGTCAGCATGCGGTGGCGCAGCACGCTGCTCAGCAGGCGGCGATAGCACTGGCTGAGGCGCCCGTTTCCAGCGCGGTGCTGCTTTAGCGTGGCCGGCAACAGCCAGCTGCCGGTCAGCGGTGAAAACAGCACCGCCACCAGCCATGAGCTGATGAGCGCCATCAGCACCACCGCAAACAGGGTATAGCAATATTCGCCCGCGCTGGATGCGGCAAAGCCGACCGGAATAAAACCGGCAATCATCACCAGCGTACCGGTCAGCATCGGGAAGGCGGTGGTACTGAACGCCCAGGTCGCTGCGCCGGTGCGGGAATCGCCGGCCTCCAGCCGCGCCACCATGGTTTCCACCGTGATCATTGCATCGTCCACCAGCAGGCCCAGCGCCACGATCAGTGCGCCCAGCGAGATGCGCTGCAGGCCGATACCGGCCAGATGCATGCCGATAAACGTCATGGCGAGCACCAGCGGGATCGCCGCCGCGACCACCAGTCCGGCGCGCAGTCCCAGCGAGACAAACGAAACCGCCAGCACGATGATCACTGCCTCGCCCAGCACATCGACAAATCCGCTGACCGCCTGTTGCACTACCGCTGACTGATCGGCGATGCGCGTCATCTCAATGCCGTGCGGCAGCTGGCTGGCTTCGCTCTCCATGCGCGTCCGCAGTGCCTGACCAAACTCCAGCATGTTGCCGGTGACGGCCATCGACACGGCCAGTCCGATGGCCGGCTGGCCGTTAACGCGAAAAAGCGGGGCAGGCGGCTCGGCGGGGCGGCGCGTGATGGTGGCGATCGCCGTCAGCGGAACATAGCGATCGTTAACGCGCAGCGTAACCGCCCGCAGGCTCGCCTCGCTGTTGAACGCGCCGCTCACGCGCAGGGCGATGTTATCGGTGGCGGTGCGCACGCTGCCTGCCGGCTCGACGACGTTCTGCGCCCGTAGCGCCTCTGCTACCTGCTGCAAATCCAGCCCCATGGCGGATAGCTGGCGCGGGGAAAAGGCCACCACCAGCTGCTCTTCATGCTCGCCCAGTAGCTGGATCTTACCCACATCCGGCAGACTCATCAGATCGCGGCGAATATCGTCCACCCGGTCCCGCAGCTCACGCGGGGAAAAACCGTCAGCGGTGAAGCCGTAAATCGTGCCAAAGGTATCGTCAAACTCATCGTTGACCGCCGGGCCCTGCACGCCCTGCGGCAAAGCCGGGGTCACATCCTGCATTTTTTTACGCACCTGATACCAGATGCCGGCCACCTGCGCGGGCGGGGTGTCGTCACGCAGATTGACGAAAATGACCGTGCGGCCAGCGTGCGTTTCACTCTGCACATAATCCAGCCAGGGAATTTCCTGCAGCTTTTTCTCCAGCGGATCGGTGACCAGTCTGACCGTATCGTTGATGTCGGCACCTGGCCACTGCGCAGAGACCACTGCGGTTTTGATGGTGAACGCCGGATCTTCGTTGCGCGAGAGTTTTTCATAGCTGACGATCCCGGCGGCCATGATTAGCAGCATGAGAAAGGCCATCAGCTGCTGCTGCTTCAGCGCCCAGGCAGAAAGATTAAACGCCGGTTTCATGCTGGTCCTCCTGGCTGCCGGCAACGCGTTCACCGTCACGCAGGCTTCTGACGCCCGCCGTGATCACCCGATCGCCCGGCATGATGCCGGCGCGAATCCATACCGCATCTGCCGTGTAGCCGGCAATCGCAACCGTGCGCCGGATAACGCAGTTTTTCACCGGGTCAAGGATAAACACCGCCGCCTGGCCTGCCTGGCGGGTGAGCGCGGTGGCCGGAATCGCCATCACCGCATCCGCCGTCGTGTCGGCCAGCGGCAGGGTGACGGCGACGCTGGCACCCAGCACCATCTCCGCGGGAAGATTGTCCAGTGTGATGCGCACCCGCCAGCTGCGTGTCTGGGCGTCGGCTTGTGGACTGACGTCACGCAGGTGCGCTTCGGCCATCACGGACGGATTCTGCAATAGCGCAACGCGGAAACGGGCACTGGCCCGGCGATCGAGGGTTTCAGGTGTGGCAACGTCAAATACCACGTCACGGCCTGTGCCGGTCGCAACCGTAAACACCGTCTGACCGGCGCTGACCACCTGACCGGCTGCGGCGCTGACGCCCGTCACCACGCCATCCTCAGGCGCGGTAAGGTGGGTCCAGCGCAGGCTATCCTGCGCATTTTTCAATGCCGCTTCACTGCTCTGCCGCCGCGCCAGCGCAGCCTGCCAGTCGGCGCTGGCGCTATCGAGCTGAGCACGGGCAATTGCCCCGGACGGCATCAGCAGGCGTATGCGGTGCAGATTGAGGGCCGCCACCTTTTCGGCCGCGCGGCTGCTGTTCAGCTCCGCCTGTGCGCTCGCCAGCTGATTCAGCGCGCCGGGACTGTCAAGCACGGCGAGCGTCTCTCCCTGCCTGAAGCGGCTGCCGACATCGGCGCTGCGCGTCAGAATCCGCCCCTCCAGCCTGAAACTGAGCGAGGTTTCATCGTGCGCGCGGATCTCGCCGGTCAGGGTTTGCTGCCCGGCGGGCGTGGGCGGGCCAACCGTGATGAACTTTACCGGACGCGGTGGCGGCGGCGTGGGTGAACGCTTGCGGTCACAGCCGGTCAGCAGCAGGGCCGTCAGCAGCAAACAGGGCAGCAGCGGCAGCAGGGAAACCAGGTGGCGCGGATTAAGCAGGTGGCGCACACCCTGTTTGATCAGGCAGGGAAGCTCGTCGGTCATGGCGCAATTCCTTTATCGGTATTTGCGCCATTACACCGTGCGATTATCAAGAATCCGGCGATGTTCCATCAAGAGCGTGTCAAGAAGGGCAACAACGTCAGGCGTTGCGCGGCAACAAAATCTGTACCTGCAAGCCTCCCGTTGCCGGCAGCGTGGCATTAATCGTGCCGCCGTGCGCCTGGCAAATCGCCCGCGCAATCGACAGGCCCAGCCCGCTGCCGCCCGAGTGGCGGGCGCGTGACGCCTCACCGCGCGCAAAGCGCTCAAACATCAACGCCAGAAACGCCGCAGGAACGCCCGGGCCGCTGTCCTGCACGATGATTTCGTAATAATCAACGGTGTTGCGCGTGCGCAGCTGCAGCTGGCTGCCGCTTCCGGCGTAGCGCAGGGCGTTTTCCAGCAGGATGGTGAAAACCTGCCCGAGACGGAACGGATCGACCGGCAGCAATGTCTCTTCAGCCAGCGCTACCCCGGTGCGGATGCGCGCTTCATCCAGCTGCGGCTTGATCCACTGCAGGCGCTCGCGCAGGATATCGGCCGGGTTGCAGCGGACTTTCTCCAGCGTGAGCTGGCCGGCATCCGCCAGTGACAGCAGATGCAGCTCATCGATCAGCCGGTGCAGACAACTGAGCTGCGCCATGATCAGGGCGAGCTGACGTGAGTCAGCGCTGAATACGCCATCAAGCAGCGCCTGCAGACGCACCATGGCGGCGTTGAGCGGCGACCGCAGCTCATGCGCCATGGCGACATGCGACGTACGCAGCTCTTTGTCGTAACGCGCCAGCTGGCGCGTCATCGCGTTGAAGTTGTGCGCGAACTGCGCCAGTTCGGCGGGCGCTGCCGGTGTTAACGCCGCCTGCGCACCGAAGTCGCCTGCGGTCACCTGGTCTGCCGCTCGTCTGAGCTGGCTGAACTGCGCAGAAAGCGGGCGCGCGTGGCGCAGCCCGAAATAGGCAATAAACGGAATGGTCACCAGCACCAGGATGCCGACGGTGATCCAGTCCGAGGAGGCAATGGACGGGTCGGAGTAGCGTATGCCCCACCAGCTATCGATGATCTGGTGAAAGCGCACTGGATCGCGTTCCGGGTGCGCACGCAGGGCAAGAAATTCACGCAGAACCGCCGGCGGCATATGGTGCGTGATCCACAGGTACTGCACCGTGAAGCGCAGCCACATGCACAAAGCAATCAGTACCACGGTACCGATTGCCAGCGTCAGAATGCGCAGACAAAGCCAGCGCCAGAGCGTTTGTGGGGATTTTTCTGTCATGGCTGACGGAACCGGTAGCCTACGCCGCGCACGTTGAGCAGCACGCCCGCCATACCGGCCGCCTCCAGCTTTTTGCGCAGGTTATATACGTGGGTATCAATCACCCGCTCCAGCGCGTCGCTGTCCGGCATACACTGCTCCAGCAAAAACGGGCGGCTCAGCGCGCGCACCGGTGCGCGCATCAGCGTGACCAGCAGCGTGAATTCGGTTGGCGTGGTATCAACGCAAAGCACGTTACCGGAGGCCTGCGTGACGGTAACCGTCATCGCGCCGCTGTTCACCTCCAGCCCCTGCCAGCGCAGGATCTCTTCCTGCGGCGTTTTTACCGCGCTGCGCCGCAGCACTGCCTGCACGCGTGCCACCACTTCGCCGGGATGATAAGGCTTGACCACATAATCATCCGCGCCGTAGCGCAGCGCACCGATGCGATCGGGCGTATCGCCCATGGCCGTGACCATAATCACTGGCACCTCGCTGCTGCGCCGGAGTTTTGCCAGCACCTCGGTGCCGTTCAGGCCGGGCAGCATCACATCAAGCAAAATCAGATCGGGCTGCCAGCGCAGGGCCAGCTCAAGTCCGCTCAGGCCATCCGCGGCAACACGCACCGCATAATTTTCCCGTAGCAGATAGGCCTCCAGCACCTCAGCCGCGTCAGCGTCGTCCTCAATAATCAGGATATTTTTGGTCTGCATAACTCACCTTGACAGTTTCTTCATAAATCCCTGGCTGTTTGTTGACACAGCCCCGGGATACTTCGGCTTCGCGCTGCGGCTGCCCGGGCAAGGGGCGGTAAACGGACCGATAAAGAGGTGACACGATGATAACCAGAAAAACGCTGATGTACATGACCCATCTGCTACTCATGATTTCCGCTGCCGCCAGGGCGGATGGCGACGCACAGACCAGCCTGACGCTCGGCGCGGGGGCGCAATTCGCGCCACGCTACAGCGGATCGAATAAAACACGGGTGCAGCCGGTACCGATTTTCCAGGCCAGAGACGGCGCATTTTTTGCTGATGCCCAGAAAGGCATTGGTTATGACCTGCAGAGCGACAGCGGGGTTTATCTGGAACACACGCTGGGTTATGGCCTGGGCCGAAGCGATAAAGATTCGACGTGGCGGGACGGCGCCAGCCGGCTGCAAGGCATGGGAAACATCAGTGCGACGGTGAACACTGCACTGGCGCTGGGCTGGCAGCTTACGCCGTGGCTGAGCGCAGAGGGCAAAGCGGTGCTGCCGCTCAGCGATGATCAGGGCGTGAACTATCAGGCATCCGTTACGCTGGTGCCTCTCCAGCGCGACAGCGATACCGTTGCACTGCAGACGGCGGCGCTGTTTGGCGATGCGCGTTATATGAATACCTGGTATGGCGTGAGCGATGTCCAGAGCAGGCGCAGCCGGTTTTCACGCTACGATGCCGGCGGCGGCTTCTACGGTGTTGCGACTACGCTCACCTGGAGCCACCAGTTTGATGCCCACTGGGGCACGCTGGTCAGCGCCGGTTACAGCTGGCTGGGCGATCGCGCCGCGGACAGCCCGATCGTGTCCCGGCGCGATCAGGTCACCGGCACGGTCGGCTTTAGCTACACCTTCTGAGAAACGTTTTCGGTGGCTGCACAACGCCCGGCCGGCGCGCTGTGCAGCACGACAACCATTACGCGGACATACCGCCATCAATCACCAGTTCGCTGCCGGTGACATAGACACTTTCGTCCGATGCGAGGAACAGGGCGGCCGCCGCAACTTCGTCAGGATGGCCGAGGCGTTTGGCCGGTATCTGCGCGCTGAATGTCTGTCGTACCTCGTCGCTGACCTGGTCAAACATCGGCGTGTCCGTCGGGCCAGGACTGAGCGTGTTGACGCGAATGCCGCGCGGTGCCAGTTCGCTGCTCCAGGTGCGGGCATAGGCGCGCACCGCGGCTTTGCTGGCCGAATAAGCGCCATAGCCAGGATTGGCCATGCTGCCCGCAATCGAGCCCACCAGCACGATGGCACCGCCTTCCGTCATGTGCTTCACCGCATGCTGTACGGTGAATACCATGGCACGCACGTTGAGGCCGAACGTGCGGTCAAAGTGCTCTGCGCTGGTCTCTTCGAGGCTGGCGGGTTCAGCCACGCCAGAGGAGTTCACCAGAATATCGAGACGTCCGGCGCGGGCCTGCACGGTGTCAAACAGACGGGCAACATCGTCTGCGCTGGTGAGGTCGCCTGCTATCGCCTCAATGCGGCCGCCAGTCAGCGTGACGGCTTCGGCCAGCAGCGCTTCGCGTCGCCCGGTGATGAAAACGTGGGCACCTTCCTGCACAAAACGGCGCGCGATGGCGAGGCCGATACCACTGCCGCCGCCGGTCACCAGCGCGACTTTTCCTTCGAGTTTCATTATGGCTGCTCCAGAATGAGAGGGGTGGACGGCTGATGATACATTTCGTATATTTAGTGTCAATTACGCACCTTATCTACATTAGATATACATAAGGAAACCCCATGCCGACTGATATCGCGGCGCTGCTGGCAGAGATCAACAGCACCCGTCCAATCCTGGAACAGGTCGCCAATAAGTGGTCGGTATTAATTCTGACCGTGCTGTGCACTGAACCCGCGCGCTTTAACGCGATCAAGCGCCGTCTTGATCCGATTACCCACAAGGCACTGACGGAGGCGTTGCGCCGGCTGGAGCGTAACGGCCTGATCAGCCGCCGCGTGATCGCCTCGTCCCCGGTGGCGGTGGAATATGCCATTACGCCGCTGGGCCAGACGTTGCAGGATCCGTTTGTTGCGCTGGTAAAGTGGGCCAGAGAGCAGGGCGACGCGATTGAAAAGGCACAGCTTGTCTATGATCAACGTCGTGCCAGTGAAGAATAAAGCGTGGCGGCCGCTTGCTATCCAGGCGGTCTGTTAATCGCATGCTCAACATGGTTTGCCGTTCTTCTCCTCGCCGCTAAATTAGCCCACATAAAAACGGAATTATTAAATTCTACTCGCAGAAATTTAATTACGTCATTTCAGTAAAATTCACTCTGCGTTATTATTTGCTTGCGGTAGAAAACGGTTAAAAATTTTGAATGGGTAAAGCAAATGATTTCAATAACACCTCAGCAGGTTTGCGCTACAGTATTAGCACTTGATTATTTGAGGATGTTTCCATGAAATTTTTGAAAAAAACGGCGCTGCTTTCTCTGGTGGCATTATATGTTCCCCTGTCACATGCCGCGGCGACGGAATATAACCTTGACCCGCAACATACTTCCGTGGTGATCGCATGGAATCACTTTGGTTTCTCTCATCCGACTGCTGATATTTCTGATGTTTCCGGTCAGCTGGCTTTTGATAAAGAAAACCCGGAAAAGTCACAGGTTAATGTGACCCTGCCGTTAAAAACGATTGACACGCATGTGCCAGCGCTGACCAAAGAGTTTTTGGGTAATGAGTATTTTGACGTTAAAAAATATCCTCAGGCCACCTTCCACAGCACCCATGTGGAAAGCAAAGGCGATAATAAATATGATGTGCAGGGTAATTTAACCATCAAAGGTATCACTAAGCCGGTTGTGCTGCATGCCACGCTGAACAAGCAGGATATGCATCCTATGGTTAAAAAGCAGGCAATCGGTTTTGATGCCACGGGCGTCATCAAACGCTCGGATTTTAAAATCGATAAATATGTTCCGGCCGTGGGCGACGAAGTGACGATTACGCTCTCTACCGAGGCGTACGCCAGATAAGGCATTGCGCGCTTAATCGCGCGCTTTTTCTCTGCATCAACCTGCTGCGCTATGCGCGTGGTCAGCGCGAGCTGGCGCAACAGGTTGTCTGTACTTCTTCCCCGGGCGCAGCATCACTGCCTGTCAGCGCATTTCTCGTCAGCACCCTCTGACGCTTTGCCTCATCACCTGCCTGAAATTTCAGACCTTTAGCAATAAAGCCGAAAAAAACCACCAATTCATAACCTTGCGATGATCGCCAGCAGAACACCCCGATGACATGAAGGGTTTTTACCCTGCTAACAGCGGCCAGTGAACTATATTTTTACCCACTGAAGTGCGAAATCATGGGTTTAGCAGATAACCGGCACGATAACGGTTACTGATTTTGTGACTTATCTGACAACCACGGTTGTTAGCTGAACAGAAGGGAATATCATGCCATTACTTCTAGGTGAGTTATCTGGTGCGCCGACATGGGTACCTGCTGTATTGCTCGTCACACTCTCGCTACTGCTGGGTTTTCTGGCCCGCTTTATTCTTCTCAGGTTTATTCGCTACTGGCAAAGCCGCGATCGCAAGCTGTTTAAATCGCTGGAAAAGCATCTGCGGGGATCGTTATTTTTATTCATTCCATTACTGCTAATTAATATGGGGATGAATTATGTGCATCTTGATCCTGGCTCACTGAGCTTTATCGCCACCACGCTTAATATCTTTATCATCTTATCGTTCTGTTCCATTTTGATTCGCCTGATTAACGTAGCGCAGGATATGTTGTTTATTCGCTACGATATCAACCTGTCGAACAACCTGCGCGCGCGTAAAATTCGTACGCAATTAATCTATGTTAAAAAAGTGGCTATCGTCATCCTGGTACTGTTTTGCCTGAGTTTAATTCTGCTCAACTTCCCTGGTGTACGTAAATTCGGCACCACCATCCTCGCGGGTGCCGGTGTCGCCGGTATTATTATCGGTTTCGCTTTGCAAAAGTCGCTGGTGAATCTGTTTGCCGGGATTCAGATTGCTTTCACCCAACCGATAAAAATTGACGATGCGGTGGTGGTCGAAAAGGAGTGGGGCTGGATTGAGGAAATCAATCTGACCTATGTTGTGGTGCGCATCTGGGATTTACGCCGTCTGGTGCTGCCCATCACCTATTTTACCGAGAATGCATTTCAGAACTGGACGCGAAATAATGCGCAAATATTGGGGTCTGTATTTCTCTATGTTGATTACTCGATGCCGCTGGCGCCGTTGCGTGAGCATTTTGAAAAAATCCTCAATGAGACGCGGCTCTGGGATCGCGAAACTCAGGTACTGCAGGTGACCGATACCACGGAAAAAACCATGACCATCCGTTTACTGATGACCGCGCAGAACTCACCGACGGCATGGGATTTACGCTGCTACGTCCGCGAGAAAATGATTGAATTCATTCAGCAGAATTACCCGCAGAGTCTGCCGCAGGTGAGAGCCACCCTGACCGACGCCGACAAAGCATAGTGCAGGCTGGCGATGGGGCATTGCGCGGTAACTGCTCAGGTTGCCATTGCTATCCGGCGTTATTATCAGGGCCCTTGTCGGGGCCCTGAACAGGGCGTTTTCTCCGTCCGTTTTTACTGACTCTTTTCCTTATCCGCCTCCGCTGCCTTTGGCAGATCTTTACGCAGTTTTGCCACCTGATCCGCGCTTACCGCAGGTGCCTGATTGCCCCAGCCGTTACGAATGAATGTCACCAGATCCGCCACCTGCTGATCGTTGAGCCGCCAGGCAAAATCAGGCATAGCCAGCCCGGTGACCGCCTCCTTCGTGACAGCCATTTTGCCGCCGCGCAGTACAATGCTAATCACCGATGAAGGATCATCACTCAGGATCGCTGAGTTACCGACAAGAGAAGGGAAAGTTTTGGCATAGCCTTTGCCGTCCAGGCGGTGGCAACCTGAGCAGTTATCCATATACAGCCGTGAACCGGGTACGCTGATGTCTCCCCGGATAAGCGCGGCAGTGGTGGTATCGGCGGATGGCGCAGACGGCGCATCAGGGGCGGAAGCCGGCAGTGATTTTAAATAGCTAGCCACCGCAGTAAGATCGGCCTGGCTGAGATATTGCGTGCTGTGCTCTACCACATCCGTCATAGAACCGAACGCGGCTGAGGTGTTGGTACGACCGGTTTTCAGGAATAACGCAATATCTTCATTTGACCAACTGCCGAGTCCTGACTTCGCGTTGCCGGTCAGATCCGGCGCATGCCAGCCCTCCAGTGTCCCGCCGGTCAGGTACGTTTTACCCTGCTGATCTAACGATTTTTCCTGATAAGCAATGCCACGCGGGGTATGACAGGTGCCGCAGTGACCCAATCCCTGCACCAGATAAGCGCCACGATTCCACTCCGCACTTTTGGTGGTATCCGCTGCGTAAGCGTTATCGTCGTGGAAAGCCAGATTCCACAGGGCCAGTGGCCAGCGCATATTCAGTGGCCATGGGATATCGCTTTTTCTGTTTTCCGCGTGAACCGCCGTTACGCCATGCATCATGTAAGCATACAAAGCATGCATATCTTCATCGTTAACTTTGGCATAAGCCGTATAAGGCATCGCTGGATACAAATGGCGCCCGTCTTTCGCTATTCCCTGACGTAATGCTTTAGCAAAGTCGTCATAGGTGTATTCGCCAATACCGGTGGCTTTATCTGGGGTGATATTAGTCGAATAAATTGCGCCAACCGGCGTCATCATTTTTAATCCGCCGGTAAAGCTCTCTTTTCCGGCAATCGAGTGACAGGCAACGCAATCTCCGGCAGTGGCAATATATTTACCCTTGCTGATGAGTTCCGGAGAGACATCTTCCGCTGCAGAGGATAAAGCACAGAATAGTGTTAATAAGGACAGCCATTTCAAACAGGTCATTTTCATCTTCTTATCCTTATCCCCTTAAGCCTGAACCATTGGGCCTGGATTTTTCAGGTAAATCGTTTTGATTGCGTTAGCTGAAAACAGCGTGGTTGCGCCGACGATTCCCGTAGGGTTGTATGCATGGTTTTGTGGGAAGCAACTGGCACCGGCCACGAAAACGTTGGAGACGTCCCAGCACTGAAGATATTTATTCACCACGCTGGTCGCCGGGCTGTCACCCATTATGGCGCCACCAGTGGTATGGGTAGATTGATAGGGGCGAACATCGTAATGGGTAGATAAGTTTTTAAAGCCCATGTCGTAAGAGTCTGGCCCGATAGCCTTAACGATATTTTCCGTTTTGCCCGCCATGAACTGGGTCATTTTGAGTTCATTCTGCTGCCAGTCAAACGTCATTCTTAATAAAGGCAGCCCATAACCATCGGTATAGGTCGGGTCAAGATCAAGATAACATTGCTTATAAGGCATGACAGATGAACTGACGCCAATGCTCATATTATGCAGGTAGCTATCCCTGATTGCTTTTTTCCAGCCGCTGCCCCATTTAGGCGCATTTTTAGGCGTGACAGTTTGCTCTATAGGCCGGGCGCCGGTAACATGCGCAGAGACCGTACTGCCACCAATAAAGCCTGCAGCAGAGTGATCGAAGTTTTCACTGTTGTAATTATCAATATAGGCGCCTGACGCACCGGTGGCGGCAAAATGGTTAAAGTAGGTCTCTTTATTGAAGAACAGTTTTGCGCCGCCTAACATTTGATAGGCATAATTCCTGCCAACCACGCCTTCGCCTGTCTCGGGATTATAAGGCTTACCGATTTTAGACAGCAAAAGCAGCCGGACATTATGCAACTGGAAGGCGCTGAGGATAATCATCGCTGCGGGTTGTTCGACTTCACTGCCATTTTCATCAATATAGGTTACGCCAGTGGCCAGTTTCCCCGTGTTGTCTTTATTGACGCGAAGCACATGTGATTTACAGCGCAATTCAAAGTTATCGTATTGCTTAAGGGCGGGAATAACACTGGTTTGTGGCGACGCTTTAGAATAGTTATAGCAACCGAATTTTTCACAAAAACCACAATAGTTACAGACGCCCAGCGCAACGCCGTACGGGTTGGTATATGCCTCAGTGCAGATGGCGGCGGGACCCGGGAAAGGATTGTAGCCCAGTTCTTTCGCGGTTTTTTCAAACAGCATGGCAGAATACTGGTAAAGCAACGGTTTGGTCGGGAAAGGATTCGCGCGTTGCGCTTCAAAGGGGTTGCCACCTTCGATGATATTGCCATTCAGATTCCCGGCCTGGCCTGAAGCACCACAAATTTTCTCAAACTTATCAAAATAGGGTTCTATTTCACTGTAGCTGAAAGGATAGTCCTGCAGCGTCATACCATCAGGAATAAAACTGGCACCGTATTTTTCAGTCACCACGGTTTTCAGTCGGAGATCCGCTTCCAGTGGCCGCCAGAGTAGACCATTCCAGTGTACGCCAGCGCCGCCTACGCCGTCGCCGGGTAAAAAAGAACCCATGCGGCGATAAGGTAAAGCGGTATCTTTAGTGGTATGCCTTACCGTCACGCTCTCTTTGGATATGTTCTGAAAAAGTTTTAGCCTGACACCATATGTCAGCTCATCAATGATACGGGGATAGGCAAAGTCAGGGTAAGTATCTCGCTGTTCTCCCCGTTCAAGCGCAACAATTTTTAATCCGGTTGAGGCTAATTCCATCGCCATCAACGAACCAGCCCAGCCAAAGCCAACAATAACTACATCTACAGGTTCTTTTTTAATCGTCATTTTTTTGCACCATACTTGCCAGAAATACTCACAGGGCCTAAAGGATAAGGTTTATCGGGGTTCTCCATAACCTGAATAAAGTCCGCGCGCGCGCCCGGGAAACCAATTAATTTCCAGGATGCCATGGTTTGATTACCGCCATGCACCGGATCGGCTAAATAACCTTCTTTAGTGTTCTGTAGTAACTGAGAGAAAAATAACTTGCCGGAAATAGTATCAAGCACGATTTTTCCCGACTCCAGATCGTGTAAAATCGCTTCCTGATTTTCTTTGCTTAAATCTGCGAAGTTATTCTGGGAATTTTCACGGCAGTATTTGTTCAGGTTGATAATTCCCCGGCGGTAAATTTCCCGTGGCACCAGATTAGTCTGGTATCCCATCTCAGGAATCGATTCCTGAAATGGCGGGCTCATATACCACAGGTAACCATAGCCATAAGGCAATTCCATTTGCTTATCGATGTAAACGGGCACGCCTTCACTCACCGCACCGGGGCCGCATTCGTCTTCAGGAATCAGCAGGTCCGTTGCGGATAAAATAAATCGCCATTCGTCATTATTAAAAAATACCGGAACGTAGTGATAGGTCTCACTTTTTTCTTTAGCCGGAGCTGCAGAAGCCATCGCGCTCACTGCTGTGGTGCCTGCAAGCGCGGTAAAGGGGATAACAGAAAGGGTTTTCTGCAGAAATGACCTTCTGGATGTTTTGATTGGTTGCTCTTTTGATTTCATTCAAATGATTCCTGAGTACAAAGACATGGCGCTTTGCACTACTTGCTTTTGCCCACCCCCTTTCTTTCCCAGGGGAATAATAAATAACCTCAACTAATTGTTTTTCTGTATTCGATCCTCTGGCCATGCGGCAGCCCGATCTCTCAGGGATCGATGCATGCTGTAAGCAGTCCTACTGGATAGTCGTTGCGATTTTACATGGTGAAACAGTGTTGTACCATATGAAACAAGGTCATTTTCTCACCCTATTTGTAACGAAGATATACATGCGTGGTGGGTGAATTGTTATGAATTGGTCGCTTTCATTAACATCCGGTACCGGCAAAACGTCCAGCGGACATCAGGCAGCACGGCAGCAGCAGGAAACGGCAGTCCATTTCTGGCATAAAAAAATGCCCGCAGAGCGGGCATAACAAATAACTACAGGAAAAATTCTCGTCGCAACGCTTGAGCTGTGTGTTGCGTCACTATAGTAGCAACGAAAATTCTCCCCTGCTGACAATGTTCGATGAGTTAATTTTGTTGCCGGGATTCACAGCGCACGCTTCCGTCGCCATTTCTCCCGTTCGCGATGAGCTATCTCCGCTGTCCATGTTAACCCGCCCAGCGCGACTGGCGGATAACCCGGCAAAAATTCATCGGGCGAAATGCCGGTTGCTTATCAGCGATGACGTCAGCTTTCACGTTGCCGAAAGTCGTCGCCGGTTTGTGTTGAATGCCTTCATAAAATGCCTGGATAATTTCTTCTTTAAACTGTGCCGGACGGGGATGCTGCTGCACCACGGCTTCACGTTGCTCATCGCTGAAGTGATCATAGTCAATACCCAGCACATCCATCTCAACGCCGGCCGTCACCAGGGCGATTTCCCCGGCCATAAATTGCGGAATGCCGGGCGTCGTGTGCAGGGCAATCGCCGTCCACACTTTATCAATGTCCGCCTGGGCAACCCCGTAATGTTGCAGGAAATCGCGCGCCGCATTGGCGCCATCGACTTCAAAGCGCTTATCGCAACTGCAATGCTGTTGCGTCAGGCCCACATCATGGAACATGCAGCCAACGTAAAGCAGCTCGGCATCCACTTTGATCCCCAGTCGCTGACCTGCCAAAGCGCCCCAGTAAAAAACGCGGCTGGAGTGATGAAATAACAGATCCGATTCGATGTCACGTACCAGCGCGGTAGCATCGCGCGCCATTTTGCTGTCCGGAATACGAATGCCGTTAATCGTAAAACTCATGGTGATCTCTCCGCTTAGTGAAGTTGCGTTCAGCATAAAGCCGCGCGACAATGTCATGAATCTCTGTTTAACGATGATTTCAGACATTGCGATTTAAGCGGACAGCCAGACAATGACTCACCATCACATTACCCTTTTGGCCGTTCCCGGCGCCCAACTGCTGGATATTTCCGGGCCGCTGGATGTGTTTGCCGAGGCAAATCGGCTGCTGCATCGTCAGGTGTATCAGCTCAGCGTGATGTCGCTGCAGCACACCAGCATCCGCTGCTCGTCTGGTGTCCGGCTGGAAGCCGACGTTGCGCTCACTGCGGCGACACAGCATCGCGCCGATACCTTTCTGGTTGCCGGAGCACCTGACGCCAGCCAGATGCAGCTTTCCGCCAGTGAGTGCCAGCAGATTATCGCGCTCTGTCAGCGCAGCCAGCGTTACGGCTCGGTGTGTACCGGGGCGCTGCTGCTGGCGCAAACGGGTTTGCTGAACGGCAGGAAAGTCACTACTCACTGGGCGTGTGCGGAACGGCTGGCATTACTGCTACCCGATGCACAGGTCGAAGCCGATGCGCTGTATGTGGCGGATGGTGCATTACGCACGGCAGCGGGGGTGACGTCCGGACTGGATCTGGCGATGCGGCTGGTGGAAGAGGATCTCGGGCGCGAGCTGGCGCAGGAGGTGGCCGCCAGCCTGGTGATGTTCTTCCAGCGCCCGGTCACACAGGGACATTTTGTGCGTAAACAGCAGGTGTCCCTGGCCGGACGCAGCGCCTTTCAGGAGATGCAGCGCTGGGCAATCGCGCATCTGGCACAGATTCGCGGGCTGGAAGACCTGGCGGCGCACATGCACCTCAGTACGCGGCATTTAGCGCGTCTGTTTCAGCAGGAAATGCAGATCCAGCCTGGCGCATGGCTGGAGCAGGCGCGCATCAGCCACGCGCGGGCTTTGCTGGATGCCGGTGAGCTGCCGCTCAAAGCGATCCCGGCGGCCTGCGGTTATCACAGTGCCGATGTGATGCGCCGCGCGTTTGTCAAAGTAACCGGCATGACGCCGTCGCTGTATCGCAAAATGTTCCCGCCGCCGCGCTGAGTCTGCACCACTGTCTGTATTCTCGTCCGGCTGCGCCATCCAGCCGCTTATTCCAGCGTGTTGCTTTCCAGCTTATGCGTTGCAGTCCCGCGCGTTGACCACCAGCAGAGCAGCGAACCGAGGCAAACCATCGCCGTGCCTTGCCAGAAGGAGAAGGTCAGGCTGGAGTTAAGGATAAAAGCGGCTATCAGCGATGAAATGATAGGGATAAAGTAGGAGGCTGCGGCTAACAGCGTGACATTGCCGTGCAAAATGCCGACGTTCCACGCCGCATAGCCAAGCCCCATCGCCATCGCTGCCAGCGCCAGGCTGATGCACGCCTGTAGCGAAAACACCACGGGCGGCTGCGGTGATAGCAGCGATTTCAGCCACAGCGTCAGCGCAGTTAAGATGAAAAACAGCGTGATGCCGTTACTGCCTTTAGCGCTACTTTTTGTCACCACGCAATAAACCGCCCAAATCATCGCACCGCCAAATGCCAGACCATAACTGAGCGGATTATCCATCACGTTGTCGATCATTTCGCCCAGTGAAAACCCCCGATCTCCGCTCAGTACCCGACAAATACCGGCGACGGCCAGCAGGAGGCCGGGAATAATCAACGGGCTGGTCTTTTGCCGGTTAACCATCACCGTTAAAACGATGGTCATCGCCGGCCACAGGTAATTAACCATGCCGACTTCAATCGCCTGATGGCCGCTATGAGTAAAACCCAGCGACAGCGACAGGCAGAGCTCATAGCAGACAAACAGCAGGCTGCCGATCAGCAAATAGCGGCGGGGAAACTGGCGCAGGTCAGGAAAACCCACGGTGAGCAGCAACAGCAGGGCGCTGGCGCTGTAAATCAGCGCGGCACCGGTTACCGGACCAAAACTTTCACTGACGCTTTTTATTAATCCTACAATCGTGCTCCACAGCAGAATGGCCAGCAGACCAGTCAGGGTAGCTTTACTCTGCGGCATTACCCGTTACCTCAATGTGTGAAAAATCGCGGCGTGCTCGCCAGTGTGGCGGCTGGCGGGGACGCAGACAAGATGAATCTGCAGGTTGCCGATGTGACTGGCCGGAAAGCGCACCCGCCTGCAGGCAAAAATCTAAAAAAATATCCTGATTAAAATCAGTGTAATAGAGTAGTGATGTAAATCTTCGCTAAAAAATACCTTGCTATTAAATAGCGCGCTATATAAATTCAGTCTCAGTTCAGAACACGACCATCAAGTCATTATCATTTAAATAGCGTGCGATATAATCGCAAAAAACATTAAAGGAGTAATACCATGAAATTACAACACTCTCTGCTTGCCATGGCGATGGCTACTGCGTCGGTAAATAGCTTTGCTGACGCACCACAACCTGAACGTCACGTGCAACAGTTTTTACAGGCGCTGAACAGCAGCGGCGGCAAACCGATTGAGCAACTGTCACCGCAGGCGGCGCGTCAGGTCCTGATTGATGCGCAGAAGGGCGTAACGCTGCCGCCGGCCGATGTCACTGAAAAAACCATTCAGGTAAACGGCCAGCCCATTAAGCTGAATATCGTAAAACCGCAGGGCGCACAGGGTACGCTGCCGGTATTTATGTTCTTCCACGGCGGCGGCTGGATCCTCGGTGATTTCCCGACCCACGAACGTCTGGTACGCGATCTGGTGGTGGAATCTGGCGCTGCGGCCGTGTTTGTTAACTATAAGCCGTCCCCCGAAGCGCATTATCCGCTGGCCATCAATCAGGCTTATGCAGCGACACGCTGGGTGGCGGAACACGGCAGTGAAATTGGTGTCGATGGCAAGCGCCTGGCGCTGGTTGGTAACAGTGTCGGCGGTAACATGGTGGCGGCGGTCGCGCTGCAGGCTAAACAGCAGCAAACGCCAGCAATTCGTTATGACATCATGCTGTGGCCGGTAACCGATGCGCGCTTTGATACCGCTTCGTATCACCAGTTTGCCAACGGATATTTCCTGTCGCGGAACATGATGAAATGGTTCTGGGATGCCTACACCACCAAACAGAGCGAGCGCGACAATATTCTCGCTTCGCCACTGCGCGCCACAAAAGAGCAGCTGCAGGGCTTACCGCCAACGCTGATTCAGACGGCAGAACTGGATGTGCTGCGTGATGAGGGTGAAGCCTTTGGTCGCAAACTGGATGCCGCCGGTGTGGATGTCACCGTGACGCGCTATAACGGTCTGATTCATGACTACGGCCTGCTCAATCCGCTGAGCGAGGTGCCGGCGGTCCGCACCGCGATTCGCCAGGCGGCGGAAGAGCTGAAAACCCATCTGCAGTAAGCTTCAGGCCAGGCGCGGCGGCGTCTGGCCCGTTTATTTATCCTCGCGTCACTTCCACTTCATCTCACCGGTATTCACCTTCGCGCTCAGCTCCAGCGAGCTGACATCTGCTAAGGTTGGCCACGCCTGTTTCATTGCCTGAATCACCGCCGCGGAGCCTTTGTGCTGTTGCAGCGCCCGCTCAAAACTTTGCAGATAATCCAGCGTAAAGGTGACCGCTTTATCGCCCGCCGGACGCGCACCCAGATAGTGGCCGGGGATCACCACCTGCGGCTTCAACTGCTGCATTTCTCGCAATACCTGACGCCACTCTGCACGGCTGGCTGCGGTCTGGGTGTCCGCGGTCCAGGCATGAATGCCGGAATCCACCACTGTGCCACCGAGTATTGCCTTACTGGAGGAAATCCACACGTAGGCTGATTTTTCTGCCGCGTGGCGCAGCTCGATGCGCTCACCATCGACGCTAAACCGCGTCTGGTGGGTAATCTGCGGCACATACAGCTGGTGCGGCGCAGCGCCGTTCATCTGCGGTCCCCAGTACTGCAGCTTGGCATCTTTGGTCGCTTCGATATGTTCCACTACCAGCGGCGAGGCGACAATTTTGGCCTGCGGGAACGCCTGCACCAGCGGCTCAAGACCGAAGTAGAAATCCGGATCGCCCGAGGTGATCACGATGTGGGTCAGCTGCTTGCCGCGCGCTTTAATCAGTTCCACCAGCTTCTCGCCATCTTTGGGGCTGAACTGCGCATCAAACAGAATCGCTTCATGCGGACCGGAGACCAGCGTCGACGAGACCGGAAAAATTCCCTGTTCCTGTGGGTTATACACGTCTAACTGCAACGGAGCGGCAAAAGCCGGCGCGGCGGCTAGGGTGACCAGCAGCGCGAGTGATTTCATCTTCATGGCATCTTCCTTTTTACGGCAACGTGCCGTCACTGAAAGACGCTATTGTAAGCAAATCGCCAGCTGGCAGAATTCCCGCAATCAGATATGATCAGTTGCATAAAACGATCAGATGGAGCCTGCATGGACAGAGTGACGGCAACGCGGGTGTTTAACCGGATTTGTGAACTGGGAAGCCTGAGCGCGGCGGCGCGCGCGCTGGATATTTCGCGCCCGATGGTCAGTCGCTATCTTGATGAAATGGAGAAGTGGGCGGGCGCACGCCTGCTGCACCGTTCTTCACGGCGGCTGACCATTACCCCGGCGGGTGAGCAGATTTTGCATAAGACACGCGCGCTGGCCCGGCTGGCCGACGAGATTGAACAGCAGGGCGATGAGGGCAAACCGCAGGGCACGTTGCGCGTGGCCTGTGCACATTCAACCGCCACACACATTCTTGGACCGATGATTCCGGCGTTCCTCACGCGTTACCCGGCAGTACGTATTGAGCTGGAGATCAATAATCAGCCGGTCAGCCTGGTGGGTGAGCGCATCGACGTGGCCATTCGCATTACCGACGATCCGGAGCCCGGCGCGATTGCCCGCAGGCTGGGTGAATGTGCCTCGGTAGTCTGCGCTGCGCCGGCCTATTTAACGCAGCAGGGCGAACCGCAGACGCCAGCGGATCTGGCACAACATAATTGCCTGCACTACAGCCGCTTTGCCGGGCAGCGCTGGCAGTTTCACGATGCGCAAGGCGAGGCGGTTTCCGTGGTGGTGAGCGGCAATTTCAGCGCCGGTATTTCATCCGTGTTATGTGATGCCGCTATCGCCGGCTGTGGTGTTGCCATGGTGCCGGCAATGGAGGCACAGGCTGCGCTGGCCAGCGGTCAGTTACGTTGCGTACTGCCCGGTTTTCAACCGCGCACCTTAGGCATTTATGGCCTGTATATGTCGCGCGAACGACAGCCTGCGGTATTACGGGTATTTCTGGATGCGGTGATGCAGCAGTTGCAAAACCTCTGAATCATCACTGTGACAACGTCACTGGTGCCTGTCACGCGCTGTATGCGTTACGTAACACCGTTTCGACATACTGAACCGTGGCGTTAAGCGACAAATCCACCGCACAACTGCTACTATGCGCCGCGCCGCGGCAGTTGAGCAGCGCGCCGGGTTCCACTTTCACTCATTTTTACCTGCTTAACGGCATGGGGTAGCACCGTAATGTTTCACGATTTAGGCATCATCAATCTCTGGACTTTCCTGGCGGGCGCGCTGGTGATCATTCTATTACCCGGACCCAACAGCCTGTATGTGCTGCGCACCGGGATGAGTCGTGGGGCAAAGCCGGCCTGTCAGGCGATAGCCGGGGTGATGGCGGGCGATTTAATTTTGATTTTCCTCGCCTGGGCGGGCGTCGCGACGCTGATCCGTACCAGTCCGCATATTTTTATGGTGGTGCGTTATCTTGGTGCCATGTTCCTGCTGTATCTCGGCGTGAAGATTATCATCGGCGCGCTGCGCAAACGCAGCGGCGATCAACCGGCTGAAGCGGTAAAACAGGAAAACTATTTCCTGCGTGCGCTGCTGCTTGGCGTAACCAATCCCAAGGCGATTCTGTTTTACGTTTCGTTCTTCATTCAGTTTATCGATCCGCGCGTAACCCATACCGCGCCGGCGTTTGCCACCCTGGGTGCGCTGATTCAGGTGATCAGTTTCAGCTACTATTCACTGTTGCTGGTGGCTGGCGCGGTGATGGTGCGCTATCTGCGCAGCCGCACCCGCCTGGTCAAGCTGGCGAACATGCTGACCGGCATGCTGTTTTTTGGCTTCGCCGTGCGGTTAGTCAGCGCGCAAAGCTAACCCTTCTGACGCACGCCACTTCTTCAACGCCGCCTCCGCCTGCTGCACCCTAAAATGGCAACGCGATGATGCAGGCAATGCGCACAGTTTGTGCGCATTGCCTGCATCGGTGTGGCTGCCGCATCCATAAGTATTCCATCTTGTATCCCAGACCGTATCCTATCTGGCCCGGCGCATAACGGCCGCGCACACCACGCTATTCTGGCACGCAAACTGCACTCCTCCCGGAAGCCAATTAACCCGGGAGAACGATCATGTTTGATGCACTGCTGGATGAAGATGCCACCCAGCTGGCGGCGCGGGTGCGCGACGGCGAGGTTTCCGCGCGCGAGTTAACCCAGGCGACGCTGGATCGCCTGGAACAGCGTGAGCCGCTGATTCAGGCGTTTTGTACCCTGACGCCGGAGAGGGCGCTGGCACAGGCAGAGCAGATCGACCGCCGTCGTGCGCGCGGCGAGCCGCTGGGCGCACTGGCGGGTGTGCCGCTGGCGGTAAAAGATTTGATCTGTACCGCAGGTGTGCGAACCACGTCAGGATCGGCCGCCTACGCCGATTTTATTCCCGAAGAAGATGACATCACCGTTGAGCGCCTGCTGGCGGCCGATGCCATCCTGCTGGGCAAGACCACCGCGCCGGAGTTTGGCTACAGCGGTGTCGGCCATAATCCCCTGTTTCCCTCACCGCGTAATCCCTGGGATGTGAGCAAAACGCCGGGCGGATCGAGTGCGGGATCCGGCGCGGCGCTGGCGGCGCGGCTGTGTCCGATTGCGCTCGGCAGTGATGGCGGAGGATCGGTACGAATCCCGGCAGCCCATTGCGGTGTCTATGGACTCAAGGCCTCGATGGGGCGGGTGCCGCTGTGGCCGGGCTGCCGCGATGAACGTTATCCTGGCGTTTCCAGCTGGGAATCCCTTGAACATATCGGTCCGATGACGCGTAGCGTGCGCGACAGCGCGCTGATGATGTCAGTGATGGCCGGTCCGGACATGCGCGATCGGCACTCCATCCCATGCAGCGATGTTGACTGGCTGGCCAGTCTGGATCGGCCACTGCAGGGGTTGCGCATCGCTTTCAGCGCCGACTTTGGCTATATCGCCGTCGATGCGGAAGTGCGCGCCGTGGTCACCGCGGCCGCACGTCGTTTCGCTGCGGCGCTGGGCGCAGAACTGGAGGAGGTGGATCCCGGCATCGCTGACGAAAGCGCCAGCTTTGCTGCGCTGGTGGCGTTCGAAAGCGATCTGAGCGGCATGCGCCAGATGCAGAACCAGCTGGGAACAGCGATGTCACCGCACCTGAGTGCCATGCTGCAGCGCGACTGGCGCGCGGAGCATTTCACCGACGCCAATACCACGCGCAAAAAGCTCTGCAACCAGCTGTGGCGCTTTATGCAGCGCTACGATCTGCTGCTGTCGCCGACGCTGGCGGTGCCGCCGTTTGCGCTGCATATGCAGGGTCCGGAAGTCATTGATGGCCGCATGGTGCGCAGCGATCACTGGCTGTCGTTCTGCTTCCCGTTCAATTTTACCGGTCAGCCTGCCGCCTCGGTGCCTGCCGGCTTCACGGCCAGTGGTCTGCCGATCGGTATGCAAATTGTGGGTCGTCATCTGGACGATGGCCTGGTGCTGGCGGCCAGTGCCGCTTTTGAGCGCATCCAACCATGGAATCATCACTATCCTGCTGCTATTGGAGTTCTCCATGAGTAACAAATCTTCCCCTGCGCTGGAGCAGGAGTTCGAGCATGAGCCGGTGCCGCTTAGCCATCGCCACTCGACGGGTTCGGTGTCGGCGGTATGGTTTGGCTTTCCGATGATCCTCACCAATGCGCTGTTCGGCGGCATTATCACCTGGCATCTTGGCTTCTGGCCGGCACTGCTGGCGATTTTGCTGGGTAACCTGGTGCTGTTTGCCTATGTCGGCGCACTTAGCTGGTTCGCCGGACATACCGGTATGAACTTCGCGCTGCAGGCGAAGCGGACCTTTGGCACCAAAGGCTATATCCTGGTGTCCGGCTTTCTTTCTACCGTGGTGATAGGCTGGTACGCCTTCCAGACCGGCCTGACCGGGACGGTGATCAACCAGACCTTTGGCTGGAATGCGCTGGCGGTCACCGCGTTTGCCATGGTGCTGTATACCGGCGTCACCTTTCTTGGGGTGCGGGCGCTGTCGGTGCTGGGAATGATTGCCGCTCCGCTGTTTGTGGTGCTGGGGCTGGTTGCGCTGTGGCTGGTGAGCAAGGATCATGATTTCACCACGCTGACCCAGTGGCAGGGCAGTCCGGAAGCCGCTGGCGCCATGAGCATGGGCACGGCGGTCACCATGGTGATTGCCGGCTTTGCGGATTCCGGCACCATGACAGCGGATTTCACCCGCTGGTCGAAGGACGGCAAATCAGCGGTGATCGCCGCGTTTTCCGCGTTCCCGCTGGCGAATGTGATTTCCTATCTGTTTGGCGTGGTGATTGTCGCCGTCGGCGCGGCGGTCGATCCGCTCAGCAACGGCGGTAACTTCCTGCCGCTGCTGATGGGGCACGGCATGCTGCTCTCCGTCATTGCCTTTCTGTTTGTGTTTATCAACCTCGGTTCGGTGTGCACGCACTGCCTGTATAACGGCGCGGTCGGTTTCAGCCATCTGTTCAGCAGCAAAATGCGCCTGTGGACGCTGATCCTCGGGGCCATCGGTGGCGTGCTGGCGCTGGCCGGCGTGTGGTCCTGGTTCCTCGAATGGCTCAGCCTGCTCGGCATGGTGGTGCCGCCGTTTGGCGCAGTGATGATTGTTGATCTGATCTTTATGGCGAAAATCAGCGAACAGCGTCAAACACGGCGCCTGCGCGGCAGCGCGTTCGCCGCCTGGGCCATCGGCAGCCTGTGTGCGGTGATGGCCCACCTCGAATTCCCGCAGTTTGGTGAAGCGGTTATCGGCCTGGTCACCGCGGCACTGAGCTATACGCTGATTGTGAAATGGAAACCGGAAAGCAGCACGGCGGTAATGGAGAAAAGCAATGCCTGATTATATCGTTAATTCAACCCCCTATCCGTGGCCGTTTGACGGCAACTGCACGGTGCAAAATACCGCGCTGCTGGTGATTGATATGCAAACCGACTTCTGCGGCAAGGGCGGCTATGTTGACACTATGGGTTACGACATCTCCCTGACGCGCGCCCCCATCAAACCGCTGCAGCAGGTGTTAGCGCGCATGCGCGAATCCGGCTTCCCGATCATCCATACCCGTGAAGGCCATCGTCCGGACCTGAGCGATCTGCCGGCCAACAAGCGCTGGCGATCGCGGCGGATGCAGGCGGAGATTGGTGCACCAGGGCCCTGTGGTCGCATTCTGGTGCGCGGTGAGCCAGGCTGGGAAATCATTCCCGAGCTGACGCCGCTACCGGATGAAGTGATTATTGATAAACCCGGCAAGGGCTCTTTTTACGCCACCGACCTTGAGCTGACTCTGCACAGTCGCGGTATCCGCAACTTAATCATCAGCGGCATCACCACCGACGTTTGCGTGCATACCACACTGCGCGAAGCCAACGATCGCGGCTTTGAATGTCTGGTGCTGAGCGACTGCTGCGCGGCGACGGAGTTGAAGCATCATGAGGCGGCGCTCAGCATGATTCATATGCAGGGCGGTATTTTTGGTGCAGTGGCGGACTCGGCAACGCTGCTGGCCGCGCTGAACAGCCTGGCAGCGGCGCGGGTGAGCTAATCCGGCAACGGACGCGAATGGCGGGCTGGCCAGGCGTTGAGGTGCCGGGCCAGCCACAACCGCACACCAACCCTGCGCGGGCGTGATGATGCAGTCTGACCGGCCTCCGCCGGTCATGGCCAACCTCAGCCAACGTTGCCGGCAATCGTCAGATAGTCGGTATACATTTGCGGTGCGCCGGAGAACGAGGCCATGGTGCGCCATTCATCATACATACGCTCGCTCTCCTGATGGTTTTTCACAAACCTCAGCGATTTTTCGGTTGAGACGTCCATCGTCGGATGGAAGCTGTTGAGCGAGTCGAGGCTTTCGATCACCAGCATCACCGCATACTGCTCACTTCGATTACCGCCGGTGCCCTTCAGCATGTGAAACTTCCAGCCGGGATAGTCATCAATGCGCGCGACGTTCTCAATCATAAAGCGATCAAAGTCGGCAGCCGTCACGCCAGCGCGTAGTGCCAGATGATGAAAACCGACCACGCGTGCCACCGCAGGTTGAGCATCGGGCTGAAAGTTCGGGCCGGGCGGCAGTGAACTGTGGCGGTTTTCTGCCAGCAGCGAGAAGGTGGAGAAGAGCGTTGGTAACTCCCCATAGGTGGCAAAGTTTTTCCACTCCTCAAGCAGCGCGCTCGCCTCGGGCCGTTGTTGCCAGAAGGCGATGGCCTCAGCCGTGAGTGCTCCTGTGGGGGTGATATAGCGGTCATATTCGGGCTGGCTGGGAGCCTGATACAGCATCAGGTATTGTTCCTGGCGTTCGCCGCGCAGGCCTTTTAACAGCGACCATTGCCAGCCCGGATAAGCAGGAATCTGCGTGCCGCGCGCCTTGAGAAAGGCTTCGAAGGTCGCGGCATTAACGCCTTTCTTCAGATTGAGCCCGACGTAGTGCAGGCTGAACACCGGTTGCGTTGAGGTTGTCATAGAAACTCCTTGTGAATATGACAGGGCAAAGGCGCTACTTCGCTGTCAGAGCGAAACGCGCCGCGAAAGTCACCAGCAGCAACATCACGATGCCGGCGCTGAGCGTGGTGGTCAGGGACGTAAGCTGGGCGCTCAAGCCAATCAGCGCCGGGCCCAGCAGTAGCCCGGAATAACCGCACAGCGTGACGGCCGGTATGGCGTAATGCGCGGCGACAGTGCGCTGGTTACCCGCCGCGTTGAACAGAATCGGCACGATATTGGCCAGACCGATACCCACCAGCACAAAGCCGAGCAGGGCGCTCCACAGCCAGACGGAGAAAATCGCTAATGCCAGCCCTCCGCTGGCGACGAGACCTCCCCAGGTGAGCACGCGGCGACTGCCATAGTGATTAATCAGCCGATCGCCAAACAGGCGCAGCGTGGCGACAGCCGTGGCGTACAGCGTGAAGCTGAAACCGGCCAGCTGCATCGACATGGCGCGTTCACTGTTCATAAACACCGCTGACCAGTCGAGCATGGCGCCTTCGGTGAGAAACAGCAGGAAACACAGCAGGGCAATCAGCACCACGTTACGGTGCGTCAGGGCGCGCAGCGTACCGCGCGTTGGTTTTGCATCCGTGCGACGACGGGGCAACAGGGCGGTATGGCTCATCAGCAGCAGCAACACAATCAACACACACAGCGGCAGCAGCGCCAGCAGAGGCGCAACCTGTAGCCACAGCAGCAGACTCACCGCGCCGGCGCCAGCAATGCTGCCAAGACTGTAAAAGCCGTGAAAGCCCGACATCATGCTGTCCCCGGCCTCGCGCTCCACGATCACCGCCTGATAATTCATGCTGACATCCATCAGTCCGTTGATCGCACCGAAGAGCAACAGCGCGCCCGCCATCGGCAGCGGTGCGTTTAGCAGCATCAGCAGCGGCAGATCCAGCGCCAGTCCGGCACCGCACAGCAGCAGCAGCGTGCGACAGCCAAAGCGGGCAATCAGCGCGCCGGTAAAGGGCATAACTGACATGGAGCCAGCGGCGATACAGAACAGCAGCAGCCCCAGCATGCCGTCATTGATCGCCAGTTGCGCTTTGGCGAAGGGAATAAGCGGCGCCCAGGCGGCCATGCCCAGTCCGGCGATAAAAAATAGCGTGCGCGTCGCGCGCTGCTGGCGCAGGTTAAGCAGATTACTGTTCATCATCACATCCCGGTGTAGTACGGCGTTTCATTGCCTGGCCTTATCCATGGTCGGGCTACAGGTACACTGCAGCCTGTGCAGAAGCCCATAAAAACGTAATTAATATTTAACGGTAACAAGACTTGTCCTGGAAATGACGTAGCGTGTTCAGGTGGCTGTATTCAGTAGATTTTATTTATGGCATACACGGAAGGCATTTTAAAAAAGCGCGATGTGGGATGGGAGCGGTAATGACGGGTAAAGTCAACGATGACAAGAATTACTTTAATAAACTGAAATATATGGTAATTAGCCTGAGGTAATACAAGCTTCTCGCGCACTGTGTAGCGGTGCAACTTATTGCGCGATAAATCGCACCGCTATCCACCAGGATGAATTACCTGCACGTTGCTTAACTGAACAGCAGCGTTAATGTCATTAACCGGCAATTAAGAATATAAATATAGTTAATGATTTATCAGCGCGGTTAACAACCTGTAATCGTCAGCGCCAGGTCTCTTCACTTACTCATCCAGCTGTAAATAGCAGACACGCAGGCGGTGCCCGTCCGGGTCCAGCGCGGTAAAGGTGTAGCCAAAGTCCATGCGCACCGGCGATTGAATGATGGTGATTTCGCGCAGCGCGCCCCATTCGTGATAAAGAAAATCGACATCGTCTTTGCGCGCGGTTTTAAACACAATTTCGCTACGCGCTGCACTGGCGGGCAGAGAGAGTGCGGGTTCAACGGTATACTGCGACCAGATACCCAGCTTAAAGCCGCTCTCAAACACAAACATGGCAAAAGTCGGGCTGAGTTCTGCGGGTTTGATGTCGAACAGCGCGGCATAAAAGTCAGCACTTTTCACGACGTTGGGCACATAAATAATGGTCATGTTAGCGGTAAGCATGGTGATCTCCTTGTGTGTTTACCGCTGCATAGTAGGGGGAGGCTGTGACAGATTTTGTCAGGAGTCGATGGGTTAACTGATAATTTTCAGATCGGCTTTACGGTGCTTTTTCTGTTCCTGATAGAAATTTTCATGGGGTCCGATATCCAGCAGATACAGTTCCAGTTTATTTTCCACCCAGCTATAGCCCAACAGCGTCAGGCGGTTATTCAGCTGAAATTTGTGCACGCGTAAAAAGTTTAAGTCACCTCTTTTAAGCTCACCGATCTCAGGCGCATAAACAATCCTGTCGATCTCATCCTCGACGATGGCACGTTGTGTATCGGGCAATTTATCGAGCGTTTTTTCAAAGCGGCGTGTTTGATAAACCTCGATGCTATTTTGTGGTTTTGGATCGGGGTGTTCGGCGGACATACGGCGAAACCTTCTGATTATCGACTTCAGCCTGGGCGATCAATACTTCAGCGATGAAGCTATACGGTAAGTCCGGATTATCCTCAGCAATCCGACCGATTTTCGCCCAATGCTCAATCTGCTTTGGAATGCTGCGGCTGGCGGCTTCAGCGTGAATTTTTACGTCGCTCACGAAGTCATCGTCTAAACGAATACTTGTGGCCATGAATATTACCTCGCGGATGAAAGCGGTGATGGACTGACTGTTGTAATGTTGAGTTGCGATTACTGCTGCACGCGGCCAAGTATGCGACATTTTGTCGCTTATAGCAACGTTATGTCGCTACCGCGTCGCGCTGTCCACCGGGTGACGTAAATGGTGATAATCCCGCCAGCGTTTCAGCAACTGATGACGCGTGCCGGGATAGAGTTCGCTGGTGACGCTGATCGCTTCAATGCGATCGACGCGGAAATTGCGAAACTCCTGGCGCAGTTCGCACCAGCCGCACAGCAGGCGCACGCGTTCAAAGTAGCCAATCACCACCGGCCAGATGGTGCGCGTGGAGAGGTTATCCTGCAGATCTTTGTAGCGCAGGCTGATCTTGCTGCGCTGATGGATTGCCTGGCGAATCTGCGGCAGATGGGTTTCGAACAACGCTTCGCCCTGGGAGGCGATCAGCAGCGACTGGTGATCGATACTCTGCGTAAGATGCGGCGGAATCACAGCCTGGACTTTGGCCAGCGCATGGCGCGCGGCGGACTTAAGCTCATCGTCGGTGTGTCGGGTGACCCAGTTGAGCCCGAGCACCAGCGCGTCAATCTCCTGACGGGAAAACATCAGCGGCGGCAAATGGCCGTCTGATTTCAGTAAATAACCAACGCCCGCGCTGCCCTCAATCTCTACGCCCTGCTGCTGCAAACTAAGAATGTCACGATAGACGGTGCGCACGCTGATGTGCAGCTGTTCAGCGATACGCTGCGCGGTCAGCGGATAGCGATGACAGCGCAGCAATTGCAGCAGTTCGGGAAGCCGCTGAGTTTTAGACACGATACGCCAGCCTTAAGCGAAGAACGCGCGCCGCCAGGAATCAGGCACGCAACAGTTGGCTTAATGTAGCCAAATCCGCCGTGCTTTGCAGCTCGCTGATAGCCAGTAACTGCTGCTGGCGCGCCGGCACTTCATGGCGTAGCGCCTGACACAGTTTGGCCGCCACATCTACGCCATCCGCCAGCGACTGCTGCCGCGTGCGGCGCTGCTGCAGCTGACGACCCTCTTTCAGCGTCAGCGTGACGAGATGAAAACGCCGCGCCGGGTTGAGCGCATCGGGCGGCGCGGACGCATCCGGCGTGCGACGCACTTTGGCCGCCAGCGGCATCACCGCCGGATTGAGCGCGCCTTCGGCAAAATCTTCCAGCCGTAAATTATCGTACATCAGCATGGCGGCAATCACGTACTCCAGGCTAAAGCGTGCTTCGATGCCGTTAGCCGGCACGCGAACTGCCGCCGCGATGTCACCACCAGGCGGGAAGGCGACCGTGATGTCATCAATATTTTCCAGCAGCGAGTCCAGCGAGTGACCTTCTGCCAGCCAGGCGCGCCGCAGCAGACGTGCCGCTTCGGCAGCGCTGTGAGTCCCGGCGCAGGTGGGGAAGGGTTTGAACTCCAGACCGGGGGTACTGATGCGCCACGGCGCGCCCCAGTTTTCCACCAGCCGATGCGGCTGCGCCTCGCCGTTACTGCTGGCGGCGAGAAACGCGTCGATCACGCCTTCATGCCGGCCATCGAATTTCGCCAGCGTCAGCTGCGCCGCCATCACTGCACGCTCTGCCGCCAGTCCGGCATGCAGCGGCTTCACCGCTGAACCAAACTGGGCGCGCAGTCCGCTGGCCTGGGTCGCCGCGATGCCGATCAGCGTGGCGCAGTCGGTTGCATTAAGCTGCAGCAGGCGTGCCAGCGCGGCCGCCGCCGCCAGCGTGCCCAGCGTGGCCGTGTTGTGATAACCCAGCGCATAGTGCTGCTGGCTGGCGGCCAGTCCCAGCCGGCCAGCCACTTCCACGCCGATGACATAAGCATCAAGGAACGCTTCGGCAGTGGCGGGCTGCTGTTGCTGCCAGGCAAACAGCGCAGGCAGAATCGCCACGCTGGGATGGCCGCGAAAATCGGCATGGAAATCATCGTAATCCAGCGCATGACCGGCATAGCCCAGCAGTAACGCCTGTGAGCGTACGCTGCCGTCGCCATAAACCTGTCGCAGCGCCGGTAAGCCGCTGTCCGGGACCTGCTGCTGTAACACCGGCCAGCTCACAGCCAGAAAATCCTGCACGCCAGTGCGCGCGGCATCACGTGCCGCCGCATCCGGCTGGCTTTGCAGGATGCGCTCAGCCAGCGCGTGGCTCAGGTTCATGCCTGCTCCAGACTGCGCAGCGCCGCCACGGCGAGCTGTGCGAGGTAGCGTGAGGTGGGCAGCAACACCGCATCATTGATGCGAAAAGCCGGATGGTGCAACGCATAAGGTTCGCCAGTGCCGATCATCACAAAGGCGCCGGGCAGCTGTTGCTGATAAAAAGCAAAATCTTCGCCGATCGGGCTGGCTTCCACCACGCGCGCCTCAAGTCCGCTGGCGGTGGCCTGTTGCAGAGCAAAATCCGCCCAGTGCGCATCATTCACCACCGCAGGCGGACCGGCGTGCCAGTTAAACTCAACCTCTGCGGCAAAAGCCGCACCGAGGCCGAGCACGATTTCGCGGAAGCGCTGCTCCAGTCGCTCACGCGTGGACTGAGAGAAGGTGCGCACCGTGCCTTCCAGCCAGGCGCTGTCCGGAATGACGTTCCAGGTGCTGCCGCTGTGCAGCTGGGTGATCGACACCACCGCGTTGTCAGCGGAGGGGGCGTTACGGCTAATCAGCGTTTGCGCCGCGGAGACAATCTGTGCCGCGATAACGATCGGATCGTTGCCCTGATGCGGTTTGGCAGCATGGCTGCCGGTGCCGGTGATGCGGATATCGAAGCGATCCACCGCCGCGGTCAGCGCACCGGCTTTGCTACCCACCACGCCAGGCGGCAGCGACGGATCGTTATGAATGCCGAAAATCGCCACCGCCTCCTGCAGCGCGCCGGTGGCGATGACATCCGGCGCGCCCTGGCCGGTCTCTTCGGCGGCCTGGAACAGAATCCGCACGCGGCCGGGCAGCGTTGCCTCCTGCTGCTTAAGCAGAATCGCCGCGCCGAGTGCAGCGGAAGCGTGAAAATCGTGGCCGCAGGCGTGCATCACGCCGGGACGCTCCGAGCGAAAAGCAACGTCCGACTGCTCTTCAATCGGCAACGCATCAATATCCGAACGCAGCACAATCAGCGGTCCCTGTGCCGGGCCGACCTCCGCCACCAGACCGGTTTTCAGTGGCAAATCAACGATGCGAATCTGGTGCTGTTCCAGCTGCTGGCGCAGGCGGGCGGTGGTTTCAAACTCCTGATTAGAGAGCTCCGGAAAACGGTGCAGTTCGTGGCGAAAGGCGATCAGCTGCTCGCCCAGCGCTGTTTCATTCAGTTGGCTCATGCCTGGCTTCCTTGTGATGCCGCCTGGCGCGTCAGCCAGGCATCGTGCGCGGTTTCATCCAGCACTTTTTTCATATATTGCGTGATGTGGCCTTTGCCGAGATCGGTGGTGTGCATGAGCACAAATCCGCGCTTGCGATACATATCAATCAGCCACGGATGGCTGATGGCGGTACCGAGCGAAACCGCCGGTGCGCGTAACTGGCCGCGTAAAATTTCCTGCTCCAGGCGATCCTGAACCTGGCGGCCAAACTGCTGCCCCGCATAGTCCGGGTGGGCGCCAAACCAGCCGATGTGCGGCAGGCCGAACGGACCCGGCAACGGGCCCCATGGATAACGCACGGTGACCGAGGAGACCATCACGCCCTGGGCATACAGCGCATACACGCCGTGGCTTTGCAGATGCCGCAGCGTTTTCTCGCGGTCAGCGGTGGCCGCATCAAATTTGATCCCCAGCGCCAGCGTGGGCGCATAGGCGGCATGCATCAGCGCCTGATAAGTGTCCACTTCGTCTTCTGTGACCTGACGAAACTCAAGTGTCATAGCTATCCCCGGAAAACCGCCCGGCGGGCGATAAAGAAAGAAGGCTCAGAGTAGCAGTAAAGCGCTGACGGGCTATATGTGAAATCCGGATAAGCTAATGCAAATTTGTGAAAATGAAATCGCGGCTTTTTCATTGCACTAATCGCCATTTACCGTAGTATGCATAAAATACATAGCGCTATAACTATTTCGCATTAATCCTCTGAAATATAACAATTTTGTTATGGCGTTTTTCCTAATCAGGGTGACAACGTGTTAGCGATTAAATCTCCGCGTGCCTACGCACACGAACCGGGACTGCGTGCGCGCACCGGTGAATTCATTAAACCTTATGCTACGCATATCCGTATTTTCACCTCTCCGCGCGCCTGGCAGGCGGTTAATCCGCAATTAACGCAAAGTCTGGAAACCTGTGGTATTCGCTGGGAAATCGAGTATTTGCACGGCGAATGCACCGATGCGGCCATTGATACGCTGAAAAGCAATCTGCAACAGCAGCAGGCTGAACTGCTGCTGGCAATTGGCGGCGGGCGCGTACTGGATGCGGCTAAAGCGGTTGGCAGCCAGTTACCGGAAATCACCGTCGTCAATTTCGCCACCGTCGCGGCGACCTGTGCCGCCTGGTCACCGGTGGCGATTATTTATGACGCGCAGGGCGGCCACGTGCGCAGCCAGCCGCTGGGCAAAATGCCTGAACTGGTGCTGGTAGACAGCGAAGTGATCGCGCAAAGTGATGTGCGTTACCTCAAAGCAGGCATTGTTGACGCGCTGGCTAAATACTACGAGTTCTCTCCTTATCTGCGGCACAACCCCCACGATCTCGCCCTCGATCTTAAAGTGATGACCGCGCAGCGCGCGCTGGATGTCTATCGCCAGCACGGTGCCGCCGCCGTGCTGGCCAACCAGCAACAGCAGGTAACGCCGGAACTGGTGAAGGTGATCGATGCCAGCATTGTGCTGGCCGGCCTGGCCAACAGCGTGCGTGACGTGCTGCCAACGCCAGGCTTTGCCCATGCGATTCATAACCGTCTGACCCATCAGCCGGAGCTGCACCACTGGCTGCACGGTGAAAAAGTCGGTTACAGCCTGCTGGTGCAGTCGCTGATTGAGCACGACGGTGAGCCGGACGCCGCGCTGCTGGCGCTGCTGCGGCAGTATGATATGCCGCTGACCTTAGCGCCGCTGCACGGCGATCGTCGCGCAGCCATCAGAAGCATTGCTGAACAGATCAAATTCCCGGCGGCCAGCGCCGAACGTCTGCCGTTCCGCATCAGCGCGGATGCCTTAGAGCAGGCGCTGCTGGCGACCGAGAACGCCTTTTAATTGTTATTGACCCTTTTATTGACCAGGAAAAAATATGGCTACTTCATCTTCACGCCGCATCCGTTTAGGGCTGTTTGTGCAACCGGTAGGACAGCACGTGAGCGGCTGGCGGCTGACGGAAAATCTGGGCGATCCGACGGATATTGACTGGCTGATCACCATCGCGAAAAAAGCCGAAGCCGGCAAGTTTGATCTGTTCTTCGTGGGTGATGCACTGGCGACCAGCATGTATCGTCTGCCTTCTACCATGGCGCGTCTGGAGCCGTTAACGCTGCTGTCGGCGCTGGCGGTCAACACCAAACGTATTGGCCTGGCGGCGACCGCCTCGACTACCTTCAGCGACCCGTTCACCATGGCGCGCAGCTTCTCGTCGCTGGACCACATCAGCCGCGGCCGCGCCGCCTGGAACGTGGTGACGTCGTTCTCTACCGATGTGGCGCGTAACTTCAGCCGCAGCGATATGCCTAATCATGCGGAGCGCTACGCGCGCGCCCGTGAATTCCTTGATGTTACCTATAAGCTGTGGGACGGCTGGCAGGCAGGGGCGGTGCAGCCCAACAAAGAGACCGGTCAGTACTTCATTGATGACAAAATTCAGCCGATTAACCACGTCGGCGAGCACTTCCAGGTGCAGGGCCCGCTGAACATTACCCGCTCACCGCAGGGGCGTCCGGTGATTATCGAAGCCGGTTCTTCCAGCGATGGGCAGAAGCTGGCGGCAGAGACCGCCGAGGTGATTTTCACCGCCTCGGCCAGCCTGGAAGAAGCACAGAGCTTCTACCGTTCGCAGAAAGATCAGGTGATTGCCGCCGGACGCAATCCGGATCACGTGGTGATCATGCCTGGCGTGATGCCGATTGTTGGCCGCACGCGCGAAGAGGCCAAAGCGCTGTGGAAAGAGCTCAACACGCTGGTTGATATAGACAACGGTCTGCGTCAGCTCTCGCTGCGCTTCAATATGGATCTGAGCCAGTATCCGCTCGACGGTCCGGTGCCGGAAGTGCCGCTGGGTGAAGGCAACCAGAGCCGTGTGAAGCTGATGACCGACATGGCGAAACGTGAAAATCTGACGCTGCGCGAACTGGCCGCGGTAGCCGCCGGATCGCGTGGTCACCGGGTAATCGTCGGTACCGCGCAGGATATTGCCGATGACTTTGAGCTGTGGCTCAACGAGGGCGGTGCCGATGGTTTCAACATCATGCCGGCGATCATGTCCGAGCAGCTTGATTTGTTTGTGGAGCTGGTGATTCCGGAACTGCGCCGTCGCGGTCTGTTCCGCGAAGAGTACGAGTTCGCCACGCTGCGTGAAAACCTCGGCCTGCCGGTGGTGTGAGAGACAGGAGCGAAACATGATCACCCTATCGAAGCGCGTACAATCTGTGTCGCTCTCGGCTAACGCGGCGGCACGTCAGCTGACGCGCCAGCTAAAAGAGCAGGGCGTGGATATTCTTGACCTCACCACCGGTGAGCCGGATTTTGATACGCCCGCGCACATCCGTGCCGCCGCCAGCGCCGCGATGGATGGCGGTGAAACCCGTTATACGCCGACCAATGGCACCACCGCGCTGCGTAAAGCGGTGCAGGCCAAACTGGCGCGCGAGAACCAGCTGCAGTACGCGCTGGGTCAAATCTGTATCGCCAACGGCGCAAAGCAAATCATCTTCAACGCGTTTGCCGCGACGCTAAACGACGGCGATAAGGTGATTGTGCCCACGCCATACTGGCCAACTTTCCCGGACAGCGTGCGCTTCAATGGTGGCGAGGCGGTGCTGCTGCCTTGTCCGCTTGAGCAGCAGTACAAGCTGCAGCCGGCGCAGCTGGCGCAGGCGATCACTGAGAAAACCCGCTGGCTGGTGCTGAACAATCCCGGCAATCCCTCTGGCATGGTGTACAGCGCACAGGAGTTGCAGGCCCTGGCGACGGTGCTGCGCGATCATCCCGATGTGCTGATTATGCTGGATGAGCTGTACGAACATATCCTGTTTGACGATCGTCAGCATGTTAGTCTGCTGCAGGTGGCGCCGGATCTGGCTGAACGCGTTTTGCTGGTGGGAGGCGTGTCGAAAACCTATGCCATGACCGGCTGGCGCATTGGCTTTGCTGCCGGGCCGCAGCCGCTGATTGATGCCATGGTGGTGGTGCAGTCGCAGAACAGTTCTGGCGCCAGCGCCATCAGCCAGGCGGCGGCGGTTGCGGCCTTTAGCGGTGGGCTCGATTTTCTGCCCCCGCAGCGCGCCGCGTATCAGGCGCGACGCGATGTCATTGTGCAGCAGTTGCAGCAGGTGGCCGGCATTGAAGTGCTGCAACCTCAGGGCGCATTTTTTGTCTTTTGTCGCTGTGCTGGCCTGCTGGGCAAAACCCGGCCTGACGGCGCCGTACTGCATGACGAACAGGATGTGCTGAATTATCTGCTGGAGAGCGGTGTGTCCGGCGTGGCGGGCAGTGCTTACGGCCTGTCGCCGTATTTCCGTTTGTCGATCGCCACGGATATCGATAGCGTGCAGGAGGCGGGTAAACGTATTGCGCGCGCCTGTGCAGCGTTAATCTGACGGGCGGGTGTGGGAAGGCGTAATGGCCTGATCACCTCGCGGCACACTGTATGAAAGGAATGCATGAAAGGATTGCATGAAAGCATTTAGGGTGCCGGGATACAGGGGCGGTGATGCGGCAATTAGCCGGTTCCGCCCCGATTTCCTGCGACTGGATTAAATCAGAAAATCATCCAGCGAACCGCCAGCGTCAATCGCTGACTTTATCGGCGAGGGAGTACGACCCTGACCGGTCCAGAATTTCTCATTACCCTGTTCGTCGGTAAATTTATACTTCGCCGGACGCGGTGCACGTTTTGCTTTGCTCTTCGTTTCACCCTGGTTTAATTGCGCCAGTTCATTAATTGTAATGCCGTCTTTGCGCAGCATCTCTTTATATAACGCCAGCTTCTCTTCTTTTTCGCGCTGTGCAGCACTCTCTGCCGCCGTCTCTTCGCGGCGTTCGGCGACCACCACGGCAAACTTCTCCAGCATTTCGTTTAATACCGCAACCTCAATATTACGTGCTTCAGCCCGCAGCGTACGAAGATTGTTCAATGCCTTGAGTGCATCGCTCATGTATAAACCCTTATTACTGATATCACTGATTTGAAAGCGTGCATTCTACGGCAATTTTATTCAAATGAAAATATTCACCCGCCGACAGATTTGTCCGGAAATATGCCCCGACCTGTACAGTTTTTGATTGGGCGTAAAGATTTTTGTCTCTTCATTGATTACGCATAAACATGTTAGCGGCTGATTTAATATTACCAGCCACCTACGTTAAGCCGTTCATTTAACATCGCAGCATCTCACACAATATACGTCACGGCGATTTACAGCTTAATAAATGGCGTCATGTTAACAACGCAGCGATTGCTGCAGGGATTAAAAGCGTTACTGGTCAACCTTAGCGCAGAAAAGGAAATTTTATAAACACCTTTCCTATCGGCAGCGTAATTATAAACCAATGGCGGTGACCGGGTACCAGGCCGGTAAATGCGTGGTGTTCAGATGCCAGATCAGGATGCAGGCACAGCCGTTCAGGCGGGGAGGCCGTAGGTCACGCACCGGTTGACTCAGATTAAGGATGATTTCACGCGTGATAGTTTCCTGTAAAGCAGCCTCAGGGCCGTTACTTCCTGAAGCATAAGATTTTTTCGCAGTGTAAAGGCGTCAGAAAGGCCGTAACAATTTCTTGCAATGTTAATCTTAATGCGTATATTTCTCATTTGCTTTCTTAACCAAATGCTCACCACAAAATAACGATAAGCCGATTGAGGAATATTATGTCTTGCAAAGAGATGCGCGTCCGGGACGCAGGTCTTGCGCCGCAGCGCGCGCTGCGCCTGTCACTGCTGGCAGTGCTGGTTGCCTCGGGTGTCGCTCAGGCGGCCGATACGCAAAACAGTGAGGCCACCCTGACCGTTGATGCCAGCGCCAGCGCAGAAGCGCAGCAGGCGCAGGCCGCAGCGGATTACAGCGTACCGGTGACGCGGGCCGGTACCAAAATGGCGCTGACCGCACGTGATATTCCCCAGTCGGTTACCATCGTCAGCAAGCAGCGCATGCAGGATCAACAGCTGCAGTCGCTGAACGACGTACTGAGCAACACCACCGGCATCCACGGTGTGGCCGCCGATATGGACCGCATCAATTACTATTCGCGCGGTTTTCTGATTGATAACTATATGACCGACGGCATTCCGACCGCGTTTGCCCAACGCTGGAACCTCGGTGATGCGCAGACCGATACCGCGCTGTACGAGCGCGTCGAAGTGGTGCGCGGTGCAACGGGCCTGCTGACCGGACCGGGCAATCCTTCCGCTGCCATCAACATGGTACGTAAACATGCCGACAGCAAAGAGTTTACCGGTAGCCTTGAAGCTGGCTATGGCAGCTGGAATAAGCAGCGTTACGTCGCCGATCTTTCTGCACCGCTGTCACCGGAAGGCAACGTGCGCGGTCGCCTGGTGGCCGGCTATGAAGACAAAAACAGCTTCATTGAACGCTACGGCGCCGATAAGAAGTTTATCTACGGCGTGGTCGACGCTGACGTGACGGACGCCACCAGACTGTCCGTTGGTTATGAATTCAGCCAGGTAAATACCGATTCACCGATGTGGGGCGGTGCGCCGCGCTGGTACACCGACGGCACGCAGATCCACTCCCGTCGCGGCTATAACACCGCACCTGAATGGGCTTACAACAACAAAGAAAATAAAAAGGTCTTTGTTAACCTGCAGCAGAATTTCGATAACGGCTGGAACATCACCCTTAACGGCACGCATAACGAGATGTTCCTCGACAGCAAGCAGCTGTATCTCGACGGTTACTTCGACAAAACCACTGGCGCAGGCGTCTCTGGTTATGCCGGCTATCCGGTGGTGGGCGGAACCGGCTACAACACCGGCAAACGTAAGGTGGATGCGGTCGATGCCTTCGCCAGCGGTCCTTATGAACTGCTGGGCCGCCAGCATGAGCTGATGGTCGGGGTGAACTACAGCCGTCAGGACAACAAATATTACAGCGCCTGGGCCAACATTTCGTCAGCCGAGTTGGGCAACTTTAATCAGTTCAACGGTGATTTCCCGGAAACTGACTGGAATCCGCGTGAACCCGCGGCCGACACCCAACTGGTGCGGCAGAAGTCAGCGTATCTTGCGACGCGCATCAATCTGGCCGATCCGCTGCACCTGATTGTCGGGGCGCGCTACACCAACTGGAACCGCCAGACGCTGACGGCAGAGATGGAGAAAAACAACATCACGCCGTACGGTGGGGTGATTTGGGACTTCTACGATAACTGGTCTGCCTACGCCAGCTACACTTCGGTGTTCCAGCCGCAGGATTATCAGGATGCGTCAGGCGCTTATCTCTCGCCGGTGATTGGCAAAAACTACGAAGCCGGCGTGAAATCCGACTGGTTCAACAGCCGTCTGACCACCTCGGTATCGATCTTCCGCACCGAACTGGATAACGTCGGTCAGAGCACCGGACAGACCAATGCGCAGACCGGTAATACCATTTACGTGGCGAAGAAGGGTGTGGTAAGTCGTGGCGTCGAGTTTGAGGTGAATGGGGCGCTGACCGATAACTGGCAGATGACCTTTGGCGGGACTTCGTATGTGGCGGAAGACGCCAACGGCGATCGCTACAATTCACAGCTGCCGCGCACGTCGTTCAACCTATTCACCAGCTATCGCCTGCCGATGCTGGACCAGCTGACGCTGGGTGGCGGTGTGAACTGGCAGGCGAGAACTTACGCGGATATCAGTGGCCCGGATGGCAATGGCACCTGGCGCACCCGTCAGGGCAGCTATGCGCTGGTGGATCTGTTCGCGCGCTACGACGTGACCAAAAACCTCAGCCTGCAGGCCAACCTGAATAACCTGTTCGACAAAGAGTACGACGAAAACGTCGACAGCACCGGCATCGTCTACGGCGAGCCGCGCAATTTTATGCTGTCCGCGAAATACCGTTTCTGATCATTAAGCTGGTATCAAAAGCAGCCCCTGACGTCCCCTCTCCCGGAGAACAGGCGGCACCTGACGTTCCCTCTCCCGCGTGCGGGAGAGGGTTAGGGTGAGGGGAAAACCGCACCCTCCCAACCCATGCACCTCAACATCCCGCCGCAATATAATCCCCATTGGCACTCACCGGCACCACGGTAAAAAACAGCACCAGCGCAAACATCACCAGCAACATCCCACCGGCGATCCGTACCGCTCTCAGCAGCGATGCCGCCTGCGGCGAGCGTTCTGCCAGCCACAGCTGTCCGGCGCGCTGACGATAATGCTGCACAAACAGTGCCAGCGCCACCAGCGCCATGCCGGTACCGAGCGCCATACTCATCACCGCCAGCATGCCCCAGCGCGTAATGCCGATGACGCTGGCGAACAGCAGCACCGTCAGCGCACCGCTGCACGGCCGCACGCCGGTGGCAATAATAATACCCGTCCAGCTTTTCCAGTCGCTGCGGTGCCCAGCCGCGACGCCATGCGCGTGGCCGCAATGATCATGATGATGATGCTCCGCTGGCGGCCTGCGCCAGGCTTGCAGCAGCAGCATCACGCCCAGCCCGGCAATGAACACAGCGCTGGCTTTCTCCAGATACCAGCGGCTCAGGCTGAGATCGCCGGTGGTCAGGTTAAAACCAACCGCGAGGATAAAGACAAAGGCAATCGCGCTCAGGCCCTGCACCAGGCTGCCCAGCAGCGGCACGCTCAGCGCCACGCCGCGCGGGGGCTGATGGGTGGTCAGCCAGGTGGTAACGATAAATTTACCGTGTCCGGGACCCACCGCGTGCAGAATGCCGTAAATGAAGGTCACGGCCAGCAGCCACAGTCCGGCACTGTACTGGCCGCTATTGATTTGCAGTAAATGGGTAACCAGCAGCCGGTGCAGCTGAATCTGATTTTGCAGCGCCCATGCCTGAAACGCGCTCCAGTGCAACGACAGCAGCGTCAGCGCGCTCAGCAGCAGCACGCTCGCGCAGAGAAATCCGTTTTTGGTGGCGGTCATAGTAATGAAGAAAGTGGTCCTGAATGTCACCAGCATGCGGATTTCTGCCGCGTTGTAAAGCCACGGCGGTTAAACGGCAGCCGCTCTCCGCATCGTGACGCATTCCCCTGCCTTGTGCAGCTGACTATAATCTGCCGACAATTTCTCACGGATGCCTTTTATGTCTGCTGATTCTCCTTTGCTGGCGGTACAAGACGTCACGCTGGCCGTGCAGGGGCGCACCTTGCTGGCGCCGGTATCACTGCAGCTGTACGCCGGTGAAACGCTGTTGCTCACCGGCCCGTCCGGCAGCGGCAAAAGCACGTTGCTGAAAATTATTGCCTCACTGCTGGAGCCCGATAGCGGCCAGATCCTGTTTCAGCAGCGGGATATTCACACGCTGAAAGTCGAACACTATCGCCAGCAGGTCTCCTACTGTTTCCAGACACCGCAACTGTTTGGAGACACGGTCTACGATAACCTGGCGCTGCCGTGGCAACTGCGTCAGCAACAACCGTCACGCGAGCAGCTGGTGGCGGCGTTGCGCAGTCTGCATTTATCCGGCGACCTGCTGGACAAAAACGTTGCCGGACTCTCTGGGGGTGAAAAGCAGCGGGTGGCTTTGCTGCGCAATCTGCAGTTTCTGCCACAGATATTGCTGCTGGACGAAGTGACCAGCGCACTGGACGAGCCCAATAAACAACGGGTTAACCAGCTGATTGCCGCGCTGGTGGCGGAAAAAGGGCTGGCGGTGATCCGTATCAGCCATGACGTACAGGAGATTGATGCCGCTGAGCGTATTCTGCGGCTGACCCCACCCGCAGCGGGAGAACAGTATGAATCAGCATAATATCAGCGACAGCTCGCTGCTGCTTTCACTCATGCTGGTGCTGGTAGCGCTGCTGATTAGCCAGAAAGAGAAGCTGGGGATGAGCAAAGACATTCTGTGGAGTGTCACGCGCGCCATTATCCAGCTGGTGATCGTCGGTTATGTGCTGAAGTCAATTTTCGATGTCAATAATGACTGGCTGACGCTGCTGATGGTGCTGTTTATCTGCGTCAATGCAGCGCTGAATGCGCGCAAACGCAGCCGGCGGATCGATCATGGTTTTATCATCGCGCTGGTGGCGATTACCAGCGGTACGGCACTGACACTAACGGTGCTGCTGCTGAGCGGTGCCATTGCCTTTGTTCCCATGCAGGTAATCCCCATTTCCGGCATGATTGCCGGTAACGCCATGGTGGCGGTCGGGCTGTGTTTCACTAACCTCAATCAGCGCTTTAGCGACAACCAGCAGAAAATCATGGAGATGCTCAGCCTGGGCGCGCCGATCAAACGCGCATCCGCCGGGCTGATGCGTGACAGTATTCGTGCCGCGATGATCCCCACCGTTGACGGCGCGAAAACGGTGGGGCTGGTAAGTCTGCCAGGCATGATGTCCGGGTTGATTTTCGCCGGGATCGATCCGGTTAAGGCGATCAAGTACCAGATCATGGTGACGTTTATGCTGATTGCCACCGCCAGCCTGTCGACCATCATCGCGGCGTATCTGTCCTACCGTCGCTTTTACACCGCGCGGGCGCAGCTTAAACCGTAGATTACGCCTGAAACCGCAGCGCCACGCCGCTGGCCTGTTCCGCGCTGACCACGATGGCATCCGGCTCTTCGCGGAAAGGCACATCGCCCAGCAGCAGGCTGGCTTTCACCCTGCGTAAGTCGCTGCTGCGCAGCGTCAGCGCGGCCATACGCGCACTGCCGTCATAATCGGGCGGCAGGCCGGTAAAGCGCTGCGTCACATAGTGCGCAGCGGCAAAGCGCACGGTGGCCACGCCCGCTTTCAGCACAAACGCGCCCTGCTGACAGGCGGTGAGCTTATCGGCACCAAATAAACGACTGTAGGGCAGCGCGGCGGCTGCCGGATCCTGGGCCACCACCACAAACTCAATAATATCGGTCACCGCGTTGGGATGCTGCTGCCACACTGGCTGCCAGACCGCCTGCGGTGTCTCATGCTGGCAGAAAAAACTGCGTCCGTTTGGCACCAGAGCGGGGCGCAGGCGTACGGTGCGAAAGCGCGCCTGCTGTGTGCTGCCATCCGGCAACTGCACCGGCCGGTAAAAACTGGCGGCGGGATCGCCATCAATATCCTGACTTTCCAGATAGCGCCACACTGCATCGGCATCGCCGGTTTTCCATACCAGACCGCTCAGGCCCGCCGGTGCCTGCCAGATATCCTGACGCTGGTGCGCACGTCCGGCTTCATAGCCCAGCAGTTCCAGATAATTATCACCAAACACCGCCAGATGATTACTGGAGCCCAGCGAATGATGGCCGCGTGGCGTGAGCTGGAAACCGAGCCGGCGATACAGCGCGCTGGCGTCATCCAGCCGATCGGCAACATTGATCACTGCATGATCGAGCTGTGGAACGGGTACCGGTATCGCCATTATTTGCCTCCTGGTTCGCATCATTACGATGACCGCGGTGTCGCGCTGCGTTCGGCTTCGCGTTGCGGTTGCCAGGCGAGCTGCGCGTCGGCGCCGAACGCCCGGGCAATATGGCTGACCAGCGTCGCGGCCTGCGCCGATGATCGCTGGCGCGCGCTGGCATCCTCGCTGTGCAGCACACCTTCCACGACGACCTCTGGCGGCAGCACGTTCCAGCTGTTGCCACCCTGAAAGCGGGTGACATCCAGGCCGGCGGCCGCCAGCGCGCTGACGATGTGGCTGCCGGTAACGATACTGTCGATGCCCTCATGCGGACGTGCAGCGTGAGCGCCTTTGCCGTGAATGGTGATATGGAAATGGTCAGTAAACGCTGCCGGTGTGGCAGATAACGTGTGTGTCATGGTCATCCCTGCGGCTGTTCAGGTAAGAAAGGTTCGCCCAGCGTTAGCATCAGGCGGTTGGCCCAGGCAAAAAACGCGGCGGACTGGATCAGGTCCAGCAGCTGCAGCGTATCCAGCCCGTGCTCGCGCAGCGCCTGCAGCTGGGTCTGGCTGCTGGCGACCGGGGTTAGCGATAAGGTGGCGACAAAATCGATAATCGCCGCCCAGCGCGCGGACTGGCCGTGTGCCAGCTCGGCACCCGGCGCGACATTCAGGAGTTTCTGCACCGCAGTCTCATCTTTTGACAGCTGACTGGCTTTGCGGGCATGCACGGACGCGCAGTAAATGCAGCCGTTGACTTTACTCACCACCGTGGCCGCCAGTTCACGCTCGGCGCGAGGCAAACCGCCAGGCGTATAAAAGATGCCTTTATCCGTCAGCGTGCGTTGTTCCAGCAGCGGCAGATTGCGCGCCAGCAGACGGAAATAGTCGGACTCGCTATGACCGTTTTTTGCCAGTGTCGCCTGTTCTTCCGCCGTAAACTCGCTGAGCGGTTTGGCTGCCAGCCACGGCTCCCAGCCCAGCTCCTGCTGGGTAAACGCAGTGAGCGCAGTCTGACCGCTGGCCGTGAGCGGGGCGCTATGCCATTTACCGGCCACCGCATGCGGCTGCGCGCGCGATGTTTCACCGCTCAGCAGGCGCAGGCCGGTCAGCAGGCGACTCTGAAAGCTGACAAATCCCACCAGCTGCGCCAGCGTGACGATGCCGCGCGGCGTCCAGCCGGCATGGCGCAGCGTGGTCAGTTGTTGCGGTGTGGCGTCGACCGGATGCAGGCTCAGCAGTTCAGCAAAGGCGCGACCGGCGGCAAAGCGCGCATCTGCCGGAGTTTCGCTGGGTTGCTGCTGATAGTGTGCCTGCAATGACGTAACGCCGTGCCAGCCGGCGACCTGCCCGGCGAGCGCGTAGCGCTGCGCCAGCGGGAAATCGTCGTCATCCTCGCCAAACAGCACCTCATAGCTGCCCTGAGCGTGTCGGGTCGCGGCCTGACGCACGTTGCGCGCCTCTGCCAGTTGCGCCGCCGGGTCGATATCGGCCAGTGCCGCCAGTAAATCTGTAGCCTGAGACATGGTTTTCTCCTGTTAAGCGGTACCCAGCGCACGCAGCGTGGGGGCAATATGTTCAGCAATTAACGCCACCGAACGCAGCGTATCGGCGTGCGGCGGATCGATAGAGTGCACCTGGAAGGTGATGTCGGTGGCGCGCGTCAGCGTGCTGTCGGCCAGCAGCGAAGCCAGCACCGCGTCGGCATCGCCGATATGCGCATCGAGCTGGCGCGCGTGGCTCTCCAGCGTGCTGCCAGTGATGTCGTGGCCCGCCTTGCGAAACTGCTCCGCCTGGCGCTGCAGACCGGGCGCGGCAAGGCGGCGCGCGTAGTCGTTCGAGTCGGCAACAAACGCGGTGCGTGAAGCCAGGATGCGGGGCGCCACGCCCGACGGCAGCGCCGCGAGATAAGCATCGATCATCGGGTTTTGCAGCTGCTGCAGCGACAGGTCCGGCTGGCCCGCCGGCCGCGGCTGGGTACGCGATAACATCAGCCCGTGACCGGCCTGGCCGGCACGCGTCGCGCCTGCAACGGAAAAGGTGGCGATCCACACACGCTGCGCCAGCGTGGGAGCCGGCGGATAGAGATGATTGTCCGGATGGGCCAGCGTGTCGCCGCGCCACGCGCTGAGCAGCGTATGCAACTGGTCGGCAAACACGCCGGCGCGCTGTTCGCTGGTCAGGCCAAACGGCAAAAATGAGGTTGGCGTGCCGCCGGAGCCGAGCCCCACCTCCAGTCGTCCGTCGCTCAGCAGGTCCAGCACCGCCGCGTCTTCGGCCACGCGCAGGGCATTTTCCAGCGGCAGGGTGATGATGCCGGTGCCGAGGCGGATATGACGGGTGTGCGCGGCCACGTGAGCAAGAAACACCAGCGGTGAGGGCAGCCCGCCTTCCTTTTCATGAAAGTGGTGCTGCGCGATCCAGGCACTGTCAAATCCGCAGCGTTCAGCGTGCTGAATTTGTTCCGTCGCCAGCCGGTAGCGCTGTTGCGCTGTGGTGTCGTCGAGCAGGCGGGTAAAAAAACCGATGCGTTTGCGCGTCATGCAGACTCCTTAATCAGCGGACGGAAAACCGGAATGGCGTCAATCAACGCGCGGGTGTAAGGGTGCTGCGGCGCATTGAACAGTGTGACGGTGTCACCTTGTTCAACCACTTCGCCGGCGCGCAGCACGGTAACGCTGTGTGCCAGTCGTCGTACGGTGGCTAAATCGTGGGTGATAAACAGATAGGTGAGGCCCAGCTCGCGCTGTAACTGTTGCAGCAATTGCAGAATCTGCGCCTGCACCGTGACGTCCAGCGCTGACGTCGCCTCATCCAGCACCAGGATCGCCGGTTGCGGGATCAACGCCCGTGCGATGGCGACGCGCTGACGCTGGCCGCCGGACAGCTCGCGTGGCTTGCGCGTCAGCAGATCCAGCGGCAGTGCCACGCGCTGCGCTACCTCGTGCACCCGCTGCTGGCGTGCGGCGGCGCTGAGCGAGCCAAAGTTGCGCAGCGGTTCTTCAATGATGTTAAACAGCGTCTGGCGCGGATCGAGCGAGGCGAACGGATTCTGGTAAACAAACTGGATTTTGCGCCGCAGCTGACGCAGCGCTTCGCCGCGCAGGCTGCTGGCATCAATGCCGTCGATCACCACTTTGCCGCGATCGGCGCGTTCAAAGCCAAGCAGAATGCGCGCCAGCGTGGTTTTGCCGGAGCCGGATTCACCTACCAGCGCGTGCGTCGTACCGCGTGGCACCGTCAGGCTGACCGCTTTCGCCACCGTCAGCGTCTGCTGCCTGCCAAGCGCAAACTGTTTATCGATGGCGTTGAGCTGAATCGCCGGGGTGGAAAAACGGGCTGCGGACGGATAAGGCAGAGCGGTAACATCAGGCACCGCGTCCTGTAACAGCTGGCGGGTATAAGGATGCTGTGGCGCGCTGACCAGCGTCGCTGCGCTTCCCTGTTCCTGGATCTCGCCGTGACGAAACACCAGCAGACGGTCAGCGCGTTCCGCGGCCAGCGCCAGGTCGTGGGTGACAAACAGCACGGCGGTGGCGAACTCACGGCGTAGCTGGTCGAGCAGATCGAGAATGCGCTTTTGCACCGTAACATCGAGCGCGCTGGTCGGCTCATCGGCGATGATCAACTGTGGTTGCAGGGCGAGAGCGATGGCAATCAGCACGCGCTGCTTCATCCCGCCAGAGAGCTGATGCGGATATTGATGCAGGCGCTGCTCAGGATGGCTCAGCCCAACTTTTTGCAGCAGTTCCAGCACGCGCTGCTGGCGCGCGGTCCGGCTAAGCTTCTGATGCAGCTGCAGGATTTCGCCAACCTGATCGCCAATGGTCTTCACCGGATTAAGCGAATTACCGGGATCCTGCGGCACCAGGCTGATATGCACGCCGCGCACGCTGTCCATGCGCCGGGATGACCAGCCGGCGATATCGGTGCCGTTCAGCAAAATTTTACCGCTATCGCGCCGGGCATTGTCCGCCAGCAGACCGATAATCGCCTGGGCCGTGGTGGTTTTGCCTGAGCCGGATTCACCGACCAGCGCCACCATCTCGCCCGGCTGCAGGGAAAAGCTCACGTTGTGTACCACTTCGTGCCACTCGCCGCGCTGGCGATAGCTGAGGCTGAGGTTTTCCACGCTCAATAGCGCTGTCATGCGTCACCTCCTGCCAGCTGACGGCTGACGCGATTCGCCGCCAGCACCACGGCGACCACCACCACGCCGGGAAAGGTAGTCAGCCACCACGCGGTAGCCAGATAGTTGCGGCCTTCGGCGATCAGCAAACCCCATTCGGGGGTCGGTGGCGGCGTGCCATAGCCGAGAAAGCTGAGGGTTGAGAGCGCCAGAATGGCCTGACCGAACTGCAGCGCGGCGAAGGCAATCACCGCGGTCAGCGAGTTCGGGACAATGTGGCGCCACAGTACCTGCCAGAAACGGCCGCCACTGCCATAAGCCGCTTCCACATATTCACTGCGGCGAACCCGCACCACTTCGCCGCGCGCCAGCCGGGCAAAACTGGCAATCGAGGCAATGCCCACCGCCAGCGCAGCGTGCACGGTGCCAAAACCCAGCAGGATCAGCAGGCTTAATGACAGCAGCAGCGCCGGGATTGAAAGCAGCACATCCACCAGTCGCATCAGCGCCTGTTCAGTGCGGCCGCCCACGGCCCCGGCCAGGACGCCCAGCGCGGTTCCGCCAGTGAGCCCCATCGCCACCGCCGCGACCGCCGCAGAGAGTGACTGCGAGGCGCCATAGACGATGCGCGCCAGCAGGTCGCGTCCGAGTTGATCGGTGCCGAGCCAGTGCGCACTGTGCGGCGCTAAGCGCTGCGCGCCGGCAATGCCTTCGGTCGGGCTATAGTGGGTGAACAGTTGCGGTGCCACGGCCGCCACGAATGCCAGCGCCAGCACCGTCCATGCCAGCCACAAGCCAGGCTGCAGGCGACGGGCACGATCGCGCCGCAAGGCCGGCTGTCCCTGACGCGCGGTAGAGTAATCGACCAGACTCATGAATTTCCTCCGGCTACGGTTTGCAGACGTGGGTCGAAGAGCGGCATGAGCAGATCGACCAGCAGGTTGATCAGTACAAACGCCAGTGCGGAGATCATCACCACCGCCTGTAACACCGCCACATCCTGATTGTTGACCGCCTGCTGGGTCAGCTGGCCGATGCCGCTTAAGCCGAACACGGTTTCGGTAATCAGCGCGCCCGCGATCAGTTCCCCCAGCAGCAAACCGGCCACATTGAGCACCGGCAGCAGCGCGTTACGCATGATATGGCGCCACAGCACGTGTGGTGCGCTGGCACCTTTGGCGCGGGCCACGGCGACAAACGGCTGAGTAGCAACCTGATCGATGCTGCGCAGCAGAATCTGGGCCAGTGGGGCGGAGATGGGCACGGCGACGGTCAGCACCGGCAAAATCAGCCCCTGCAGGGGCGATGGGTTGATCACCGGGATCCAGCGCAGTTGAAAGGAGAACAGCTGAATCAGCGCGATACCAAGCCAGAACGTCGGCAGCGAAATAAACAGCGCCGGCAGCGACTGCAATAGCGCGCGTAGCAGGCGCAGCGCCGGCAGCCGCGCCAGCGCCGCCAGTGCGAAGGCCACCACGCAGGCAACGGCAAATCCGGCCAGCGCCAGCTGCAGCGTGGCGGGCAGATTGCTGCGCAGCAGATCGCTGACCGGCACACCTGCCTGCACCGAGTAGCCAAAGTCACCGCGCAGCATCGCCAGCAGCGTATGCAGATACTGCTGCCAGATCGGGCTATCGGCACCGTAGGCCTGCCGCATCTCTGCAATTTGCTGCGGGCTGAGACCCAGATCCGGATTCTGGAACTTGATCAGCACCGCATCGCCCGGCAGCACCTGCAGCAGCAGAAACGACAGGGTAAACGCCGCCCATAACACCAGCAGGCTTTGTCCCGCTCTATGCAGCAGTGCGTGTCGCATCATCATCCTCTCAATGTTTTTCCAGCCATGCGCCGTAGAACGACGGTCGGCCTACGGCTTCAAAGCTCACGCCCTTCAGCCACGGCGCGCCGGCAAACACCTGCGGCTCTTCAAAGATCGGGATCACATAAGCCTGATCCAGCAGATAACGCTGGGCGTCTCCGGTGAGCGCCAGACGTTTCGCCGGATCGACTTCGGCCGAGATCGCCACCAATAGCTTGTTGAGTTGGTCGTCACGGAAATGCCGGACTTTGTCGCTGGAGCCACCTTTTTGCAGCAGCGCATCGCGGTTGGCGGGATAAAACATGCTCTTCACCACGTCCGGGTCGGCGCGGCCCACTTCCGAGACCGTGAGCGGCGTTTTTAGCGGATCGAGGTTGTCCAGCGTGCGGCTGCCGGCGTCACCGGCTTTCACCGTGAGCTGGACGCCAACCTGACGCCACTGCTGGGCCACCAGCTGCAGCACTTCTTTGTTCTGCGGCTGCGGCAGCGATTCATACACGGTCAGGGCCAGCTTTTGACCCGCTTTGGCGCGGATGCCGTCGCTGCCGGGCTGCCAGCCAGCCTCATCAAGCAGTTGCCCGGCGCGGGCGGGATCGTATTTCAGTTTGTCCGCGAGGTTGACATACCCGGCGGCCGAGGCGGCGAGTACCGAGGTGGCCTGCGGATAGTTAGGTGAAAACAGGGTTTGCACCACCTGCTGCGCGTTGGTCGCGTGCAACAGCGCCTGACGTACGCGCAGATCGCTGACCAGCGGGTTGTCCGGGCGGAAGCTGATGCTGTCGTTGACGCCACGCGTCGGCGCTGCGTAAACCGGGAACGCCTGCTGCTGTGCCTGTTTTTCGTCATACGCCTGCACCTGGCGAATAAAATCGGCCTGACCGGCCAGCAGTGCGCCGATGCGCACGCTATCTTCCGGTGTGACGATAAATTTGATGCCAGCCAGATTCGCCGGTCCCTGCTGGGCGCTGTTTTTCGGTCCCCACTGGTAATCTTTGCGCGCGGTTAAATCCACTTCCCGCCCAAGCTTTTCATCGCTGACCACAAATGGCCCGGAGCCAATAATATGGCGCGCATCGCCGAGCTGGTCGAAGCTGCGCTGCAGCGTGCTGAGGGAAACCAGCCCGGAGCCAATGGTGGCCGTGCCCTGTAAAAATCCAGGTGAGGGCTGTTTGAAATAAAACTTCACCGTCTGGGGATCAATCACTTCGCTGCGTTGGTAATTATTAATCACTTCAGATACCGGCAGGCGCTGGGCTTTATTACCGAGTCCGTAAGTATCAAAGTTTTTCGCTACGGCATTCGCATCCAGCGGCGTGCCATCGGAAAAGGTGACGCCAGGACGAATTTTAAAGGTATATTCCGTTTTATCCGCGTTGCTGCTCCAGCTTTCGGCAATCCACGGTTCCACCTGCAGCGTTTTCGGATTTTGCCACGTCAGTTTGTCGGTGATCTGATTAAGAATGCCGCCGTTGGGATAAAAACCCCCGGCCGGCGGATAAAGATTGGTATGTGCCTGCTGTTCCAGATAAATCAGCGTGCCGCCTTTGACCGGCGTCTCCGCCGCGTGGGCGCTAAATATCCCTGTCAGCAGGGCTAAGCTCAGCGCCCGCAAGTGAAAATGCGTCTTCATGATGATTTCCTTTGTTATCAAGTGCCCGGTGGGCTGAAATCATCATCAAATGTGCAACCCGTGAGTTGAACCAATGAATTGCACTAAGCTTTTGCGAAAATAACAAAAGCGGAGAATTAATTGTATGCCGCAATTACCGGGTTGTTTTCCTGGCTCGATAAAAATTGTTTTTTTCTCAACCTGAAAACCTGCACTGAGGTTATTGCTGCTGCAGATCATTACCGGCTCGCGTAATGTTAACCCGACAGAAAGCGAAATCCGCTTTACCAAAATCAGGCTTTCATGCACCAGTATTATGACTATTTCTCATTTCCTGAATCGCTTTGCCGATTTAGTTGTTTTACGAAATATAAATCTCCCCGCCACACTAAGCGCCATATTCATCGCAACCCTATTCATCGAAATAAGGAACAGGCGCATGTCATACCGACTGAGTTTGCTCGACAAATCACCGATTGCAGCAGGTGAGAGCGCCACGCAGGCCCTGCATCGCACACTGCAGCTGGCTCAGCGCGCGGAAGCCTGGGGTTATCACCGCTTCTGGCTGGCGGAGCACCACAACAGCGAGCAGCTGGCGAGTCCTTCGCCGGAATTGTTGATTGCCTGGATCATCGGCCAGACCCGGCATATCCGCGTGGGTTCCGGCGGCGTGATGTTGCAGCACTACAGCCCTTATAAAGTGGCGGAAAACTTCAACCTGCTGGCTGCGCTGGCACCTGGACGTATTGACCTGGGCGTGGGTAAAGCGCCCGGCGGACTGCCGCTTTCCACCCGCGCGCTGCAATTGGGTGTGCGCCAGCAGGAGAAAGGCAGCTTTGCCGAACAGCTGGCGCTGCTGGATAGCTGGCTCAGTGTGCCGCCGGTGGGGGATGAGGAGATCCTGCGCGCCACGCCGCAGCCGCCGCGTCCGGCCAATCGCTTTCTGCTCGGGGCCAGCGAAGCGAGCGCCCGACTGGCGGCAGAGCTCGGCTGGCAGCTGGTGTTCGCCGCACACCACAACGGCGATCCGCAATTGATGGCGCAGGTGCTGAACAGCTATCGCCAGCACAGTCAGGGTCAGCGTGCGCTGGTGGCGGTACAGGTGGTGGTGGCGGATTCGCCGGCAGAAGCTGACCTGCTGGTCGACACACTGCGCATTTATCACGTCAGCGTGACGGGCGGACAGAGCGTTAACGTCGGCAGCATTGAACAGGCTGAGCGCTATGTGCGTCAGGGCGGTTTCAGTGACTACGTGATTGAGCCACGCACGCCGTCGCTGCTGAAAGGGACCGCGGCACAGGTGCACGCGCAGCTTGATGCGCTGCACCAGCGCTACGGCATTGAAGAGTTTGTTATTGATACGCCGGTGGCGGAGGAGCAGGCGCGGGTGAAATCCCTCGAACTGCTGGCGACGCATCGTCTGGTTAGCGCCTGACCGGGAGGTCCTGTGACGATAGTAAGCGAACAGCAGCTGATTGACTGGCGGCGCGAGCTGCACAGCTGGCCGGAACTCTCCGGTCATGAAGTGGAAACCAGCGCGCGGCTGCGCCGCTGGCTGCAGCAGGCTGACGTGCGCCTGCTGGATTATCCGCTGCACACCGGCGTGGTGGCGGAAGTGGGTCAGGGCGCGCCCCTGATCGCCCTGCGTGCCGATATCGATGCATTACCGATCCATGAAGCCACCGGGCTGCCTTTTCGTTCACGGCAAGCCGGCGTCATGCACGCCTGCGGTCACGATGTGCACAGTGCGGTGATACTGGGTGCCACGCTGCAGCTGAAAGCACGGGAAGCTCAGCTAGCGGGGCGGGTGCGCATCCTGTTCCAGCCGGCGGAAGAGATTGCCCAGGGCGCGCGCCAGTTCATCGACGCGGGGGTGCTGGATCAGGTACAGGCGATTTTTGGCATGCACAACGAACCGGGTTTGCCCACGGGCACCTTTGCCACGCGCAGCGGTGCGTTTTACGCAAACGCCGATAAATTTGTGGTGCGCGTGCACAGCACCCGCGCGGACGTGAACAGCATCCTGGTCGCCAGCCAGATTATTCAGGCGCTGCAATCCCTCACCAGCCGCAGCTTTAATACGCTGGACAGTCTGGTGCTGAGCGTCACGCGGATTGATGCGCACAGGCACGACGGTCAGCCGACGGCTGAAGCGGAATTTGGCGGCACGGTGCGCACGCACGATAAACAGGTGCGCGCGCAGCTGGAGCAGCGTGCGCGCGAGGTGGTGGTCAATATCGCCGCCGCCAGCGGTGCCACGGCCACCTTTAGCTGGCATCCGGGGCCGCCGGTACTGGAGAACGACGCCCACTGGGCACAGTTTGCCAGTCAGGTGGCGCAGCAGGTGGGTTATCAGGTGCAACAGGCTGAGCTACACCTTGGCGGCGAAGATTTCGCTTATTACCTGCAGCAGCTCCCTGGCGCGTTTGTCAGCATTGGCAGCGCCAGTGAATTTGGCCTGCATCACGGTGGCTTCAACCCCGATGAAGCGCTGATCGCCCCGGCGGCACACTACTTTAGTCAGCTGGCGCAACAGGCATTGCAGCAGCTAAACGCGCGATGTCGCGACGCCATCATTAACTGATTTTCTTCCATTTCTGGCAGCGCTGTACGGCGATAAGGCTATCGCCGACAGGCTGCGCCATGAGCAAAGAGAGACGATTATGACTGCAAGACAACTGCGCCTCGGCACCATTCTGCACGGCGCATCCGGCAACATGTCCGCCTGGCGTCATCCGGCGGCGCAGGCGGATGCCAGCATCAGTTTTGATTACGCCCGCCGTATCGCCCGTAAAGCCGAGGCTGGCAAACTGGATTTCCTGTTTGTCGCCGATGGCCTGTTCATCAATGAGAAATCGATCCCGCACTTTCTTAACCGCTTTGAACCGCTGACGCTGCTGTCGGCGCTGGCCGGCGTCACCGAGCATCTCGGCCTGGTCGGTACGGTGTCCACTTCCTACAGTGAGCCGTTCACCATTGCCCGCCAGTTCGCCAGTCTCGACCATCTCAGCGGCGGGCGCGCGGGCTGGAATGTGGTGACATCGCCGCTGGAGGGCTCGGCAAAAAACTTTTCGCGTCAGCAGCATCCCGAGCATGCGCTGCGCTACCGCATCGCCGACGAGTACCTGCAGGTGGTGAAAGGGTTGTGGGATTCCTGGGAAGAAGGCGCGTTTGTGCGCAATAAAGCCAGCGGTCAGTTCTATGCGCCTGACAAACTGCACACGCTGAATCATCACGGTGATTTTTTCCAGGTACAGGGGCCGCTGAACATTGAGCGCACGCCGCAGGGCCGGCCGATTATCTTTCAGGCGGGCGCATCGGAAGATGGCCGCAAGCTGGCGGCGCGTCATGCCGATGCCATCTTCACCCATCAGCCAACGCGCGAAGAAGCGCAGGCGTTCTACCGGGATGTGAAGCAGCAGCTGGTGGCGAACGGGCGTGAACCGGGCGATCTGCACATTTTCCAGGGCGTCAGTGTGATCGTGGGGGAGGATGACGCAGACGTCGAGCGTCAGTACCAGACCACCGCGGCGCTGGTCTCGATTGAGGATGCACTCAACTATCTCGGTCGCTTCTTTGACCATCACGACTTCTCGCAGTATCCGCTCGACCAGCCGTTCCCGGACATTGGCGATATTGGCCAGAACAGCTTCCGTAGCACCACCGACGAAATCAAACGCAAAGCGCTTGAACACGGCCATACGCTCCGCCAGGCCGCGCTGGAAGCCGCGACGCCGCGTCCGCTGTTTCACGGTACGCCACAGCAGGTGGCGGATGGTCTGCAGCTGTGGTTCGAAACCGAAGCCACTGACGGTTTCATTATTCAGGGCGGCACGCCGGACACCTTCGAGCGTTTTGTTGATCAGGTGATTCCGGTTCTCCAGGCGCGCGGCCTGACGCGTCGCGAATACCCGGGCAGCACGCTGCGCGCCAGCTTTGGTCTGAAACAGCCGCTCAACCAGTTCACACCACAATAACGATGAGAAAACACGCTATGCAGAAAAAATCCCTGATTGCGCTGCTGTTACTGAGCCTGAGCAGTGCTGCACTGGCCGAGGACGTGGCCGTCAATGGTCAGCAGGTGAGCCTTGCCGCCAATAAAACGCCCATCAACACGCCAGAGAATCCTGCCGCCGTGGCGCAAATTCCGGCGGGCCACAAATTTGCTGTGCCGGGATCGTTCACCGTGGCGGTGGCGGCACTCAACTCGCCGCCGCTCACGGTATTCAGCGACGACAATAAAACGCTGCTGGGCAGTGAGGTGGATATCGCGCGTCTGGTGGCCGACAGCCTCGGGCTGAAGCTCAACATCGTGCCCACCTCGTGGGAAGACTGGCCGCTGGGCGTGGCATCGGGCAAATATGACGCGGCGATTACCAACGTGACGGTGACCAAAGATCGTAAACAGCGTTTTGATTTTGCCACCTACCGTAAAGATTCGCTGGGCTTCTATGTGAAAACCAGCAGCCCGATTACCTCGCTGAGCAAGGCAGAAGATATTGCCGGCCTGCGCATCATCGTCGGCTCCGGCACCAATCAGGAGGCCATCCTGCTGGCCTGGGATAAAGAGAATCAGGCTAAGGGACTGAAGCCTTTCACACCGGTTTATACCAAAGATGACGCTGCGCAGACGCTGGCGCTACAGGCCGGGCGCGCCGACGCTTACTTCGGCCCTAACGTGATTGGCGCGTGGAAAGCGGCGCTGACCAAAAAGACCCGGCTGGTGGGTAGCGTGGACGGCGGCTGGCCGAAGGCGGCGCACATCGCGGTGACCGTGAAGAAAGACAACGGGCTGGTGCAGCCAATCAACACCGCACTCAACGGCGTGATCAAAAACGGTGACTACGACAAGGTGCTGAACCGCTGGGGTGAAGGCGTGGAGCGTCTGGATCGTTCCGAGATCAATCCGCCCGGACTGGGCGATTAAGGAGGCGGCATGAGCCAGCAATTTTTCCGCGAAGTGTCACCGGAAGCGCCGGAGCTGCAGCCGATTCTTGACGGTCTGTTTGGTGAATATGCCGCACGCTACGGCGATTTCTTCAGAAAACACAATGAAGTCGAGCTGACCGAGTGGTATCTGCCGCCGCGCGGGCTGTTCATCGTGCTGGAGCGCGACGGTGAGATCATCGCCATGGGTGCCTACAAACCGTGGGATGCTACCACCGCCGAACTGAAGCGCATCTGGACGCGGCGTGACCTGCGCCGTCAGGGACTGGCACTGCTGATCCTGCAGGAACTGGAGCGCCGGGCGCTGCGCGCAGGCTATCAGCGCGTGTTTCTCACCACCGGTTTCCGTCAGCCGGAAGCGGTACAGCTGTATATCGGCCACGGCTATCAGCCGCAGTTTGAGCTGCGCGAAGATATGGAGATTTACGGCCAGCCGCCGCACGATGGCCGGCTGCGTTTTCTCAAAGTCATTGATGTGCACAACGTGGCGCAGGCCAGCTAAGGAGAGCCACCATGAGTAAGCAACAACCTTTGACCGTGGTGCCGGCACGCTATCCGGCGCGTACCGTCGGTGCCATCATCGCGCTGTTTATCCTTGCGGCGGTGATCGATTCCGTGGCCTTTAATCCGCGCTGGGAGTGGAGCGTGTTTGCCCGCTGGTTTTTCGATCCGGTGATCCTCAATGGCCTGGGACAAACGCTGCTGCTGACGCTGTGCGGCACGCTGCTGAGCCTGATATTCGGCGGCCTGCTGGCCCTGGCGCGGCTCTCGTCATCGTGGCTGCTGAGCACGCTGGCGTTTGGCTATATCTGGCTGTTTCGCTCGCTGCCGCTGATTGTGGTGCTGATTATTCTGTATAACTTCTCGTACCTGTACGACACGCTGTCGTTCGGTATTCCGTTCACCGCCCTGTCGTGGGGGCACTTCCAGACCATCAACGTGCTCGGCCAGTTCCCGGCGGCGGTGATTGGCCTGACGCTGGTGCAGAGCGCGTATAGCGCGGAGATTATTCGCGGTGGGTTTCTCGGTGTCGATCACGGTCAGTTTGAAGCCGCTTCGGCGCTGGGATTATCGTCGTCGCGTCGCACGTTTCGCATCATTCTGCCGCAGGCGCTGCACGCGATTATTCCCACCACCTTTAATGAGATCATCAGCCTCGCCAAGGGCACCTCAATGGTGTATGTGCTGGCGATGCCCGAGCTGTTTTACACCATCCAGATGATCTACAACCGCACCCAGCAGGTGATCCCGCTGCTGATGGTCGGGGCCGCCTGGTATCTGATCATCACCACCGTGCTGTCGCTGCTGCAGCACAGCGTCGAGCGCTGGCTGGCACGCAGCGTCACGCGTGAACCGCAACCTTCGCGCTGGCGCCAGTGGCGCAACCGCAGCGCGAACCCTGCCGTCAACGAGGAGCTGTCTCATGTCCGAAGCCATTGATTACCGCTATCTGCATACCACCGGCGCCATCAGTATTACCGGCGTCAGCAAGACGTTTGGCCGGCATAAAGCGCTGGATGAGGTGTCGCTTGAGCTGGCTCCCGGTTCGGTGACGGTGATCCTCGGGCCGTCCGGTTCTGGCAAATCGACGCTGCTGCGCACCATCAATCATCTGGAGCGCGTGGATGAAGGCTTTATTCAGATCGATGGCGATTACATCGGCTACCAGCGGCGCGGCGATAAGTTGTATGAGCTGAAAGAGAAGGCGATTTTGCGGCAGCGCATCAACGTCGGCTATGTGTTCCAGAACTTCAATCTGTTTCCGCACCTGACGGTGCTGGAAAATCTGATTGAAGCGCCGATTGCCCATCGTCAGCTGTCGCGCCGGGCAGCGATCGATCGCGCCGGTGAACTGCTGGATGTGGTCGGCCTGCGGCACAAAGCCGATGCCTGGCCGCGGCATCTCTCTGGCGGTCAGCAGCAGCGCATTGCGATTGCGCGTGCGCTGATGCTCAACCCGCGCGTGATGCTGTTTGATGAGCCGACTTCGGCGCTCGACCCGGAACTGGTGGGCGAAGTGCTGGATGTGATTAAAAAACTGGCGCGCTCCGGCACCACGCTGGTGATTGTCACGCACGAGATCGGCTTTGCGCGCGAAGTGGCGGATAACGTGGTGTTTATGGTTGACGGGCGCGTGGTTGAGCAGGGCAGCAGCCAGCAGGTGCTAAATCAGCCGCGTCATGAGCGCACCAAACGTTTCCTCGCCAGGGTGCTGTAATGAAGCAAGTGATCATAGTCGCGCTGGCGGGTGCGGTGCTGGCGGCACCCGCGACAGGCGCGCAACAGCTTGACGCCAGTCATAACGAAACGCCGATCACTATGGCGGCCAACCCGCAGGCGATCGCGAAGATCCCCGCCGGGTTTCATTTTGTTCAACCCGGCTATTTAACCGTCGCCACTTCAGCCAATAATTCACCGCCGATTGGCCTCTGGGCGTCCGATAATAAAACGCTGATCGGCAGCGACCCGGACATTGCGCGCCTGCTGGCCGACAGCCTCGGTCTGAAACTCAGGCTGGTGCCGGCGGCGTGGGAGGACTGGCCGCTGGGCATCACGGCAGGGCGCTATGATGTGGCGATGTTTAATATCGCGGTGACCGAGGAGCGCAAGCAGAAATTCGATTTCGCCACCTATCGCGCGGATAACCACGCCTTCGCGGTGAAAGCGGACAGTAAAATCAGCGCGATTCGTCGCCGGGAAGACGTGGCCGGCAAACGGATTATTGTGGGCTCCGGTACCAATCAGGAGCGAATCTTACTGAGCTGGGATGAGAAGAATCGGGCGCAGGGCCTTGCCCCGGTGCAGCCGATTTATCTCAACGATGATGCCTCCGCCACGCTGGCGCTGCTCTCTGGCCGGGCCGATGCGTCATTCGGCCCGCAGGCCATGGCGGCGTGGAAAGTGGCTTCGCGCGGGCAAACCAAAATTGTCGGGCACGGACCGTTTCGCGCCTGGGTGGCGGTCACCACGAAGAAGGGCAATGGCCTGGACGTCGCGCTGCAGCAGGCGATCAACGGCGCTATCGCTGGTGGCCAGTACCACCAGGTGCTGGCAAGATGGGGTGAAGAGGGCGAAGCAGTAGAGATTTCGCAGGTTAATCCGCCCGGAATTGTTTATCAGGATAATTAGGGCGGGGTGGCAGAGCGGCGAGATGAGTTTTTATCCGTTCAACAACACAGGCAATAGCGGTAACGGCACAATTCATTGCGCTATGCCGGGAGGGCATGGCGCTTCTGAACATTAGCGCGATAAATCGCGCCTCCACAGTTTCGTGCAATGTGGTGTATTGCGTGAGGACACAGCAATCCGTCCTCACGTCATCCCGCCCGGTTTACCCTGCTTTTTTTATCCACTGCAATGCTTCGGCGGCGGGCAGCGGGCGGGCAAAATGGTAGCCCTGGAATAAATGGCAGCCCTTATTGCGCAGGTGCTCGAAATACTCCTCGCTCTCAATGCCTTCTGCCAGCACGTTCAGCCCCATCGCGCGCGACAGCTCAATGGTCTTTTGCACCACAATCGCCGCCGATTCGTTTTCAAAAATATGCATGATCAGGGATTTATCAATCTTAATATCATCAATAGCGAAATCACTCAGCGACTTAAGCGAAGAGTAACCGACGCCGAAATCGTCGATCGCCCACTTAATCCCTAACTGGCTGAAGTGGTTAATGACATCGCCAATGCGCTGCTGATCGTAAATAAAGGTGGTCTCGGTAATTTCAAACTTCAGCCGCTCGGGACGGATTTTGTAATGCGACAGCGTCAGCAGCGTGTCATGGGTGAAGTCGCGGTGCATCAACTGCAGCGGGCTGATATTGATGGAAAACACCAGCGGGGGCAGCCGCAGCACGCGATCCCACTCAACGATTTGTTGCAGCATGCGCTCCAGCACCCACTTGCCAATATCGATAATCAGCCCGCTTTTTTCGGCTACCGGAATAAACACTTCCGGTGAGATAAAGCCTTTCTCCGGGTGCTTCCAGCGCAGCAGCGCTTCAAAACCGATGAGATTTTTGTCGCCATCGACCTGCGGCTGATAATAGAGCTCCAGCTGCTGGCGCTCGATGGCGGACGCGAGCTCGCGCTTGATAAGATCGGTGGCGGAATAATTGCCGCCATAGGTAAACACGGTCGACAGCAGTGCCGTCACCGGCACTGCACAATTGAAAACGGTAAAAACGGCTTCCTGCGGAATATTCAGATGGAAACGATTATTTTCCCAGATCAGACCGGTGGTGACAAAAAACAGATAACACAGCAGGCACAGCAGCGGAAATATTTTACTCAGATAAAAGGATTGCTGGCGCAACACCAGTGCCGAACCGATGATCAAGGCCACCAGATAGTTATATTCTGAACGCTTGCCGGCAGCGTGGTGATTATCCACCAGCAACAGCACGATGATGGTGAATAATAACGCATGGGTAATGATCGCCAGATGCCGCTCCAGCCGGTCGCTGAAGGCGCCGATGATGATGTAGCCCCCCAGCGCTATACTGGCGATATACAGACAGCCAATGTCATGATGACCGCGACTGAAATTCAGTGTTGCCATAAAGATACCGGCCACGATACTGGCGACGCCGGCAATCAGCAGCGTCAGGCGGAGCTTTTTTTCCGGGCTATCACCCTGCAGAATGAAGGGCAGATTACGGATGCGCGACCAGGCTGAACTCAACAAAGGGTTCATAAACGGTTCCGGGTTTTATTGTCATGACGCGTGAAGGTGTAAACGCCACATAATATATTTAAGCGAGACGACTGTCATAATTGTTTTCAGATTATTTGCGCGTTAAGCGCGGATTTTTATATTTGACATAAGCGGCGTCAAATAGCGCTATTAACGCATTCAGGCGCAATATTTAACGCCGCCAGCGATAAGCGATGCGCTATAACGGCGAAGGCGCGCGCAGCGCGACCCGATTGTTCCTCGCCAGTGACGTCGCCGCAGAGTAGAATGACCACGCGGCGCGGCGACAGCGTGCCGGACAATAACAGCCGGAACCGCAGCCGGATACGCGTCACCAGGTTGGATTAACCCACTTTCAACATACTGATTGCAATGAAAATTCGTTTCTTATCTGCTAATGAACTCAAGCTGGCCGAGGTGCGTACCATCCTTGAGCCGGTGGGTGTCGAAGTGGTGCCCATTGCGCGCCGTATTGAAGAGATTCAGACCGAAAATGAGGTGGAGCTGGTTCGTGACAAACTGACTAAAGCCTTTTCAATCATTGGCCGCCCGCTGTTTGTCGAGCATACCGGTCTGTATCTGGATGGGCTCAATGGCCTGCCCGCCGGACTGACGCGCATCTTCTGGAGCCGGCTGAACGCGGAACGCTTTACCAAACTGGTGAACGGACTGGACAGCCCGGGCGTGACCGCCAAAACCGTCCTCGGCTACTGTGACGGGCGCAAAATGTACCAGTTTGAAGGCCAGCTGCGCGGCACCATTGCCCGGGAGCCGGCGGGGCCGCGTGAGTTTCAGTGGGACTGCGTCTTTATCCCGGAAGGGCACACCCAGACATTCGCTGAAATGGGCGAACTGAAAAACGAAATCTCAATGCGCCGCCTGGCGCTGGATCGCTTTGCCACCTTTCTGAAAACTTCGCGGGGACTGGCATGAAACCGGAACTCAAACGCGCTTACGATGCCGGCAAACTGATTCTGTTCGCCGGTGCGGGCATCTCACGCAATCTCGGACTGCCGGAGTGGCACGAGCTGATTGCGCATCTGGCTAATGAGCTGGGCTACGATCCGAAGATCTTCAATACCTACGGCACCCATTTGTCGCTGGCGGAGTATTACAAACAGCGCAAAGGCTCGCTCGGCCCGCTGCGCAGCTGGATGGATCGCGAGTGGCACCGTCCTGACATCGACGTGCGCAGCTCTGAAATCCACACCATGATCACCCAGGGCAATTTCTCGCGCATCTATACCACCAATTACGACCGCTGGCTCGAGATGGCGCATGAAGCGCACAACGTGCCGTACAGCAAGGTCGCTAACGCCGCCGATCTGGTATCGCTGACCGAAGATAAGCGCCATATTATTAAACTTCATGGCGATTTTGACGATGATACCTCCATCGTGCTGGATGAGAGCAGCTACTTCGAGCGGCTCTATTTTGACTCGCCGCTGGATATCAAACTGACCCATGATGTTATGGGTAACTCCGTGCTGTTTGTTGGCTACAGCATCAGCGATTTCAATATCCGCCTGCTGTTTTATCGCCTGACCAAGATGTGGGGCCGCACCGGGCTGGCGACCGCACGGCCTAAATCCTACCTGTTCACGAACCGTAATAATCCGGTGGCGAAAGAGGTACTGGGGCAGTGGGGCATTGAAATGATCGTGTCTGAAGAGGACGATCCGCGCAAAGCGCTGGCAACCTTCCTCGAAGAGCTGCTGGCTTAAACGGCGAGCAGAAAACCGTTGGCGAAATAAAGCTGAATGAAATATACTGTATATAAACACAGTAAATGAGGTGCATCATGGCAGTCGAAACCAAATATGTTGTGGTCAGAAAGGGTGAAGAGAAGATGACGTTTGCCAATAAAAAAGACGCAGATGCATGGGACAAAATGCTCGATATGGCCGACGCGTTCACCGACTGGCTGCAGCAACATCAGCCAGCGATGGATGAGGCCCAGGCAGAAGCGCTGGGTATGCTGCTGGCCGAACAGAAAGACGCGGTGCAACACATTCTGCGCACCAGCAAACTGCCGGACGCGGTGAAAGACAGCGGCGAAACTGCTGCTGACGACAGCGATACCGCTGCGCCGGAAAAAGAGAAGAAGGTGCGAGCGGTCAAAGCCGCCTGAGGAACCGCGCGTTCGCTTTGTACTGCTGCTGAATCCGGGCCAGCCTATGTGCTGGCCTGGGAACCGTGCTAAGGATCAGTGCAAAGGATCAGTGCGTGAAAAGAGAGAAGGTGCCTGAGTAGTAACTGACCATCCACGCCACATACACCAGCCAGACCACCATTAACCCTGCCAGACTCAATTTACCTGCCATGTTGCATTCCTCTTGTTATGCGGCGCGTTGCGCCCGTACGCACTAACCTGACAGCACAACGAAGTGGCGATCTTGCGCCAGATCAAATTCCCTCATTTTTATTGCATCGTCTTAGCGTTTTTAATGGCGACTCAACGCCACAACAGCGGTTGGTGGTTTTCTGATCGGACCTGCCAGGCCATCAAGTTCCCGGATTGTGCGCCGATAGAGTGATTACAGGGATGCAGGTGCACAGGGCGTGATTCTTTTTCAGTAATAAAGTGTCAACACCAGGAGCGCCGACATGGCCACAACCGTATCTAATAAGAAAAAAATGAGCACCCGCACACAAATGCTGCTGACGGGCGCCTTAACCATCACCCTCGGCTTCGCCGTGACTATCGGCGTGCTCAGCTGGCAGTCCAGCAATGAGCAAAAATCGCTGGCGGAAAGTTACTTACAGCAGATTGCGCAGAGTCAGGCGCTGCAAATCCAGCAGGAGCTGAGTTACGCACGCGATGTCGCACACAACCTTGGCCACAGTCTGATTGCCCTGCCGGCTGCCGGTGTGCAGGACCGCAAAGTGGCCGATAAGCTGCTGGTCTCTGCACTGCGTGATAATCCGGACTATCTCTCTATTTCGGTCATCTTCGAAGAAAACGCGTTTGACGGACGCGATGCTGAGTTTGCCTCTCAGGCTGGCGCGGCACCTAAAGGACGTTACGCCTATTTCGTCGATCGCGACCAGGGCGGCAATTTTGCCCTGCATCCGCTGACCTCAATCTTTACGCCAGGCCAGGGCGATTACTATCTGCTGCCACAGAAAAGCCAGAAAGATACGCTGATCGAACCTTATAGCTATGCCTATAACGGTGTGCCAACGCTGCTGACCTCGGTGGCCGCGCCAATTATCAGCCAGGGCAAACTGTGGGGCGTGGTGACGTCCGATATCTCACTGGCGTCACTGCAGGAAAAAGTGAACAGCATCAAACCGTGGGAAGGCAGCGGTTACGCCATGCTGCTTTCGAGCGCGGGCAATGTGGTGTCTTATCCGGACAAAAGCCAGACCAGCAAAGCCTGGAAGGGCGACACGCATAATTTCAGCAGCACGGTCACCGAACAGCATGACGCTATTCTGGGCGAGGATGCGCTGGTAGCCTGGCGGCCGGTGGTGATCGGTAACAGCGATCAGAAATGGTATCTCGGCGTGGTGGCCCCGGTGAGCAAAGTCATGGAGGCGGCGCACCGTCAGCTGATTAACGCGGTGATTTTAATGGTGATCAGCATCCTGGTGGTGTGCGCACTGCTTGGGCTGGTATTTAGTCGCAAAGTGCTGAAGCCGATTGGCGGTGAGCCACTGACCGCAGCCACCATTGCGCTGGCGGTGGCCGATGGCAAACTGGATAACGCTATCCCGCTGAAAGCGCGCGACAGCAGCAGTCTGTTCTTCGCCTTGCACACCATGCAAAACCAGCTGCGCGAGATTGTCGGGCAGATTCAGGATGCCAGCGCGTCGGTGCGCCAGGGCGCAGGTGAAATCGCCAGCGGCAACCTCAACCTCGCGTCACGTACCGAAGAGCAGGCGGCCGCGCTGGAACAAACTGCCGCCAGCATGGAGCAGATTACCGCGACGGTGAAACACAACGCTGCTAACGCGCATCAGGCGACGACGCTGACCGATAACGCCACGCACATCGCCAGCCGCGGTGAGTCACTGGTGGGCCAGGTAGTGCAGACCATGGCGCAAATCGACGACAGCGCGAAGAAAATCGGCGACATCACCGCCATTATCAACAGCATCGCCTTCCAGACCAACATTCTGGCGCTCAACGCCGCGGTTGAAGCGGCGCGCGCCGGGGAACAGGGACGCGGCTTTGCCGTGGTGGCGTCGGAAGTGCGTAATCTGGCACAGCGCAGCGCCAATGCGGTGAAGGACATCGCTGCGCTGATTGAAGAGTCCGGGCAGCGCGTCGGCAGCGGTGTGCAGCTGGTGCAGGATGCCGGTAAAACCATGCAGGAGATGACGCAGGCGGTGAACTCGGTGCGCACCATTATCGGCGAGATTGTTACTGCGTCAGACGAGCAGGCGCGCGGCATCAGCCAGGTAACGATCGCGGTGAACGAGATGGATGGCACCACCCAGCAGAACGCCGCGCTGGTCCAGCAGATGTCAGCCGCCGCCAGTTCGCTGGAAGACCAGGCGGCACAGCTGGCGCATACCGTGGGACGTTTTCACCTCAGCTGAGGTCGGTGACCGGTCGCCGGCACGCTGCGTAAATCAGGACGGTCGCCACGTCAGGCGACCGTCTTATTCCTTTCATCCGTTTCGCCGTGACGGCATCATGCGCAGCAACGTATTGTCTTTAATCAGATAATGATGCACCAGCGCGGCCGCCGCGTGCAGACCAATCAGCCAGTAGCCGTAGGGCGCGAGGGTTTCGTGCCAGTCGCTCAGCATATCGGCAAAGTCGGGATCCGGGCTGGCGCTGACCGGCATCGGAATCGCGAAAATCCACCAGTTACGGCCCATGTAGAAGCGCGAAAGGATGCCGAGAATCGGCAGCACGATAAAGAACAGATAAATCGCCAGATGCATCAGATGCGCCAGTCCGGTTTGCCAGTGTGGCGGCTGGGGTTCGATTTTCGGGCTGCGATGGCGAAAACGCAGCACAATGCGTGACAGCATCAGCAACAGCACACAACTGCCGGCGCTGAAATGTCCGACGATCATGGTGTAGCCTTGCCAGGATCCGCGCGTGAATAAGCCGCGAAACTCCATGGTGCAGTAAGCGGTGGCCACCAGTACCAGCGTCAGCCAGTGAATAAAGATTTGCGCAGGGGCATATTTGTTACGCATAGCCAGTCCGAAAATAAGCGGTGTGGGATGCTTAACATAGCGAAAAACGCGCTGAATTAATTCATTTTTTGCCACATCCCGTCCGGCTTACTGTTCGGCTGTCTGCAACAGCTGACGCAACAGGGCGGCAAGCTGCTGCTGCTGCCGATTGTCCAGCGTGGCCAGCAGCGCGTTCTGCGTTTGCGTATGCACCTGCAGCGCCTGCTCAATCTTCGCCAGCCCGGCCGGCGTCAGCGTCACCAGCATGCTGCGCTTATCATCGGCATCGGCAACACGCGCAATCAATCCCTCTTCTTCCAGCCGGTTAAGCCGGTTGGTCATGGCACCGGAGGTGACCAGCAGCGATTTGTAGAGCTGCGTGGGCGACAGCCGGTAAGGTGCGCCAGCACGCCGCAGCGTCGCCAGCACATCAAATTCGCCGTCGCGAAAACCAAAGGGCGCCAGCGCCTCAGCGCGCTTTTTCGCCAGATGCTTCATCAGGCGCAGCATGCGGCCAAAAATCGCCATGGAAGAGGCGTCCAGCTCCGGCATGGCGCTGGCCCATTGCGCAACGACAAAATCTACGTGGTCAGTCATGTTAATTCTCATCAGTTCACGGCGGGCAATGTGTCGCTTTGTGCGCACCCGCTATCGTTCTTCCGCAAAGTATCTTAACGTTAAGATACTTTGGCGTATGGAGACAGAATGTGAATCGTACCTTACCTGCTATTGGCATGTTTGCTTTACTGGTTTTTGTGGTGGCGCTGAATTTGCGTCCGGTGATGGCGGCCATCGGACCGCTGTTCCTGCAACTGCAGCACGATGCAGGGCTCAGTGCCACGCAGCTGAGCCTGCTGACGACGCTGCCGGTCATTATGATGGGGCTGGCGGCGCTGGCCGGGCCGCTGCTGCTGCGCAGGCTGGGTGAAGCGCGCGGCATTACCGCTGGCCTGATAGTGCTGGTGCTCGCGGGTGGCGCGCGTGGCGTCGATCACAGCGCCGGCATGCTAACCGCCAGCGCGCTGCTGGCCGGCTGCGGCATCGGGCTGATCCAGGCGCTGATGCCCGCGCTCATCAAACGTCACTTCGCCTCGCGTGCCGGTACGTTAATGGCACTGTTCACCACCGGTATTATGGCCGGAGCCGCAGTGGCCGCAGCCTGCGCCGCGCCGCTCGTCAGCCATGCCGGACTGACGATTACTTTGATGCTGCCGTCGCTACCGGCGCTGATCGCATTGATACTGTGGCTGCGCCTGCAGCCTGTGACCACGAGAGTAAACACGCCACCAGCCGGCGGCGTACATCGCACGCGGCGCGCCTGGCTGTTGATGTTGTTTTTTGGCATCGGCACCGGTGCTTACACGCTGGTGCTGGCGTGGCTGCCGCCATTTTACATGCAACACGGCTGGCTGCCGGCGCAGAGCGGCTACGTGCTGGGCGCATTAACCCTGACCGAAGTCGCCGCCGGATTTATGCTCTCCGCGCTGATTCATCGCTGCCGCGATCGCCGCTGGCCGCTGCTGCTGGCTTCCATCCTGCTGGGGCTGATCGCACTGCTGTGGCTGGGCGGCGAACACGCCTGGTTGCCGACGCTGCTGCTGGGATTGGGGATTGGTGCGCTGTTTCCGCTATCGCTGATCGTCACGCTTGATCATGCCCGTACGCCGGAAGAAGCCACTGCGCTGCTGTCGTTTGTGCAGGGCGGCGGCTATATGCTGGCCGCGCTGATGCCGCTGATGGCCGGCATTGTGCGCGACCGCGCGGCATCGCTCGACAGTGCGTGGCAGATCATGGCGGCGGGCGTGCTGCTACTGATGCTGATGGCGCTGCGACTCAAACCCCAGCGATAACGGCAGGAAACCATTGTCAGATGGAATACGCTGTTTTATAAACCGTGCAGAGTGAGAGGATCGATAAATCAGGAGCAATGATGTCCCCGCAGGTCGGTGTTGGCGTATTAATTTTCCGCGATGGCAAGCTGTTGCTCGGCCAGCGTAAAGGCAGCCACGGTGCCGGTGACTGGTCGGCACCGGGCGGCCATCTGGAGTTTGGTGAATCACCGGAAGCCTGTGCGCGGCGGGAAGTGCTGGAGGAGACCGGTCTACAGCTGCACAGCGTACACAACGGCGCCTTCGTCAGCGATGTGTTTCCGGCGGTCAACCGGCACTATATTACGCTGCTGATGGTGGCGCCGGACGCCAGCGGTGAGCCGCAACTGCGGGAACCGGATAAGTGCGCAGGCTGGCACTGGTTCGCGCCTGAGGCGCTGCCTGAACCGTTGTTTGCGCCGCTGCAAAGCTGGCTGGCGCGCGACGGTCTGGCGGCACTGCAGGCGCTGGCCCAGCGTAAAGATCGCTAACCGTATTGCTTCATCGAAGCTTCGGCATCTTCTCCCGCCGGGATGCGCATCGGGGCGGCGGGATCGGTTGCGGCACGCCACACGGCAGCGGCAACGTCCTGTGCTTTAGTGGTTGGCTGGGGCTGCTGCATGCCGGCGATGATGCCATCAAACATCGGCTGGTAAGGCTCGAGCAAGGTGTTTTCCATGCGCGGCCGGGCATTTTTGCCAAAGTCGGTGGTGGGAGCCATCCCGGGTAATACCAGTTTCACCTGAACATTAAAGGGCTGCAGTTCCAGCGCCAGCGACTCGGTAAAGGCGTTGACGGCCGCTTTGCTTCCGGTATAAACCGCCAGCAGCGGCAGGGATTTCAGCGTCACCGTCGAGGTCACATTGATCACCATGCCACTGTTTTTCGCACGGAACTGCGGGATGACCGCCTGCGTCATGGCGATGGTGCCCAGCGTGTTGGTTTCGAACACTTCCCGCACCGAGGACATCGGCGCGCCTTCCAGCGAAGTTAATAAACCGATGCCGGCATTGTTGACCAGCACATCAATCTCTCCTGCTTCAGCCAGCGTTTGCCTGATGCTGGCGGCATCGGTGACATCCAGTGGCAGCAGGCGCAGATGGGCGGATTCAGGAAACAGTTCGGCGCGCGGGGTGCGCATGGTGGCGATGACTTTCCAGCCGCGCTCCAGAAACCAGAGCGCGGTAGCATGACCAAAACCAGAAGAGCAGCCGGTGATTAAAATGGTTTTCATGGTTCACTCCTGCATTGCGTTGGGTAAGAGCTCACTATAGAGTGCCACTACCGGACTCACTACAACGTACAGTCCTGGTTTCATTTGCAGGAGTCCATTATGATCGATCCGCTCGCCGAAATGGTGTCACTGTTACAGCCCGGGGCGGCTTATTCGAAACGCGCACGTGCCAATGGATTATGGCGTGTGCAGCGCAGTGAGACCGGCCAGCCGTTTTACTGCGTGGTGCTGGAGGGGCGCAGCCGGCTGGAAATGAAAGGTCATCCTCCGGTTGCGCTTGAGCCGGGGGATTTTGTCCTGATTCCGGCCGCGTGGGAGTTTTGCATGACCAGCGAGCAGCCACCGGCCGCAGATGCGCCTGATTCGATGCCGGAGATGCTTGCGCCGGGCGAAGTGTGGCTTGGCGATCGGCAGCAGCTAGCCGAGGTACAGACGCTGATTGGTTACTGCCAGTTTGCCGCACCCGACGCGGGATTGATTGTCTCGTTACTGCCACAGTTCATTCATGTGCGTGGCGCATCGCGCCTGACCACGCTGGTGCAGCTGGTCAGGGATGAGTGTCGTGCACAGCGTCCGGCACGGCAGATCGTGCTGGAACGTTTGCTGGAATTACTGCTGATCGAGGCGCTGCGCGCAATGCCCGCGGCAAATGCATCGCCCGGCGTGATGCGGGGACTGGCCGATGAGCGGCTGGCCGGGGCGATTCGCGCCATCCACGCCAGGCCTGCCCATGGCTGGACGGTGCCCCAGCTGGCGAAACACGCGGCGCTATCGCGCTCGGCGTTTTTCGTACGTTTTCGCGATGCAGTGGGCATGGCGCCGATGGCGTATCTGCTGACGTGGCGCATGGCGCTGGCGAAAAATCTGCTGCGCAGCAGCCGCCTGTCAGTAGCCGACGTGGCTGAACGGGTGGGTTACCGCTCTGCCAGCGCCTTCAGCATCGCTTTCACCCGCTTCACCGGCCAGACGCCCACCGGCTTCGCTGGCGCGGAACGGCGCAGCGGCACCGCAGAAGCTGAGCCAGCAATAGCCCAGGTAAGTTAATCACGCCCGGAGTGGCGGCCAGCGTAAAACGGGCCGCCATAAAGCGTGCAATGCCGTTCAGTAAAAAAATCACCCTGATAATGCCGGTGCGTATCAATGCGCACCCTACAAAACCGTGCCGTTACTCGACAGGGCCACCATTTATGGTGAGCCAAAACACATTATAAAACCGTGCAATTAACCCGTAGGGTCGCCATTTATGGTGACCCAAAACATATTATAAAACTGCGCAGTTACCTTGTAGGGTCGCCATTTATGGCGACCAGGGAATACTTGCCTGCGCCACAGACGACCATACAAGACAGCCATAACGCTACAATATCGTTAAGCCGTTTTCACCGGTCAGCCAATCACCGGTTTAGCGTTTCGCCACCTGCTCGCCATCCGGGTTTTTGCCATGCCCGGCAGCAGCCAGCTCGGTATTAAAGTGGGAGACCAGCACCGAAAAAGTTTCCTCTGCTTTCATGCGGTACAGCTGTTCGGACGGATGAATACAATCGGGTGACATCAGCGACTGCCAGTCTTTCATCTGCAGGATGCGCTGATACTGACGCGCCAGCGGCACCGACTCCGCTTTAGCCAGTGCGTCCAGTTTGGTGACGTAAGGTGCAACGTGCCATTTCTCCGCGCGGCCACAAATCGGGTGCGGCTCCTGTAATATCACCTGCTTACCCTCTTCACGGGCAATAGTAATCAGCTGTGTCATCACCTGGGTATATTTGTCCGGGCTAACCTGGTAATCTTTTTCTATATCGCGGAAATGGAAATGGCGTGCATCGTTGGTGGCAAAATTCAGCAAAATGATTTTTGCCGGCGATTTCTTCATCTCTTCGCGCCAGCTTTTATTATTCTTGTAAAAATATTTGCCATTTAACAGATCCATGGCCTGCGATGAGGACGCGCCTTTATTCACGACGCGAATACCATCGCCATACTTCTCCTGTAACCACTGGTTAATCAGAGCAATCTCATTGTCTTTAATATAGATTGCGCGCAATTTGCCATTTTCCTTTATCGCCATAGCGCCACGCGTGCTGGAACCGCCATAGGCTTCAATAATAAAGTTATTATCGGGCTTGCCGCTTTCGGCGAATGCGGTATTGCACAGACAGGCTGTGGTAATCAGCAAAGTGACGATGCCAGATAGCGCTCGTTGCATAACAAATTTCCGCCTTTTGATACTCAAGGTTACATGGAGAATCGGTTGTTTACCGTAAGCGAATTACCTTAACAGGGAAGATTGCGGGTCAACAATCCGAAAGCACGGTTGTCGGGTGAAAATTAGGTCAACTCTGAGAAAAAAGCCGCTTGCTGAATAAAAGTTATTTAAATTCAATCAGGTAAAAAACATCCCTGCCTAATAGCCACCCTTCAGCCAGAAAATCCCGCATTGTCGCCTGCTTAAAACATCATGGTTGCTTCAGGACATAACGCGGTTTGATTAGCGAATTTTCGCACTGCGAGTCGGGTCGGATAATTCATAACTTATTGTATAGTATCGGGTTTTCACTATTTATCCGGCGGTTAGCTGCGAATAAGCACTGCCTGACGATAACTTTTACCATCAGAACATTCTGGCTTAAGCTTTATAGCCATTGCACAGTGACATTCTTTACACTATGGCGAAATTCCGAAACGTTTCTAAACATAATGTATACAGATTAATCCGGTGTTAGCATTCTGACTGAATCATTATGATTGCGTTACAACTCATTTCAGGATGTGCAATGTGAAAACAGAATCCTTTTTATCCAGCCGCAATATTGGCCTGGATCTGCTGCGTGCCGGCCTAATTCTGGAAGGGGTGTTATTACACGCCTCACGGAGTTTACCGGGTGAGAATGGCTGGTATTATGTCGCGCAGCGCGATCCCTCGGAAATATTCACGGCACTGCTGAGCATGGTGCACACCTTCAGGATGGAAGTGTTCTTCTTTCTTTCGGGCATGTTCTCCGCGCTGATTATTTTGCGCAAAGGGCAGAAATTCTTTACGGATAATCGCCGTAAGCGCGTCCTGATTCCGCTGATATCAGCCTATCTGTTTATTCCGCCGCTGATGTATTTTATCGCGGGACAGATGAATAACACCCCGCTGAGTCTCGAAGGCTGGCTAAACAGCTATACCATGATGCACCACCTGTGGTTCCTCGTGTCGCTGTCGGTGATGTCGCTGCTGGTACCTGGCGCGTTCTATCAGTGGAGCGCCCGTCAGCTGGGCAAAATGTCGTTGCCAATGCTGATCGCCACGCTGGTGATTCTGGGTAACGCCTGCTTCGTGCTGAAGTTCCTGGTGAAAGGCCGCGGTGAATTTGTCGAGCTCATCCCGGTGACCGCACGTTTCCTCGTCTATTACACCGCCGGTTTTGCGTTATACGTCAACCGCGAGAAAATTGCCCGGTACGCCAACAGTAAACTGATGAATGGCTGGCTGGTGGCCGCGCTGGTGCTGGCGGTGTGGGCCGCCTGCTATGTCGTCGCGCACAACCACATCACCGGGGTGATGAAATATGTGCCGGTGATGCTGGGCAGCGTGCTGTCGGTGATGCTGTCCTACTGGCTGGTGTTTAGCTTCGAACGCATCAACGTGAAAGAGAGTCGCATTCTGACGGCGATTGTGGATTCCGCGCTGATTATCTATTTGCTGCACTATCCGGTGGTGATCATTTTCTCATGGCTGCTGGATGTCTGGTTACCGGATAACCTGTCAGTCCTGTATGTCCTGATCGATTTTGCCCTCGGCATTGCGCTGAGCGCGGTGTGTTACGCCATCGTCAAACGTTCACGCTTCGCCTCGTTCATGTTTGGCCTCAAGCCGAAAGATAAAAAAGTGGCGGTGCCGGTCGAAGCGCGACTGTAATTGTCATCATGCCCGGCCGCCACTGGCGTGCCGGGTATTATTTCCCGCCATCTGATTTTTGCCATTTTCCGCATTTTTAGTTCCAGATAATTATCTCAAGCCGTTAGCGCAATTCCTAAAGCTTATCGCCGTCATCACAATTTCTTAAGTCAAACTGGACGTTTTAACCTGGTCGCGGTAATACTCATTTCAACGGATTTCCAGCCGTAAGCTATTACGCCAATATATTTCGCTTCGCTATTTCCCCGCACTGCGCATTCGCTGTGCGGCATTTGTCTTTTCTCTGGTGAGGAAAATAGTGTGTTTAAATTAAACCCCTTGTTACTAAGCCTGCTTGCTGCGCAGGGCTTAATGCTGTCTGCCACACCGGTATCGGCGGTGGTATTAAAACCTTTCACTCCCGAACGCAACGACAATAAAGTCGGCGCTTATTGCTTATGTAATGGTTCCACCCAGACGCTGAGCGGCGTGCCGCGCTTTACCGCTGGAGAAAGTGGCATGAGCAGCGTCACGCTGGGTGAACTACAAAAGGTTGGGCGTATTATTAATGACAATTTAATTGGCGAGCCCCGCCTGCAACTCGGCGCACAAAATTACGCTATTGGTATTCCGGATGAAGAAACAGGCAGTTATCGTGTCTATCAGGTTTATAACGGTGCGGAAATGATTGCGCCGGCGGAAATTAATGGCGCTACGGTAGTGCCAGATTATTATGATGTGAACGATAAACAATATATTGATGCGCGCGTGGCGACAGTCACTAATGGCCGGTTAAATATCAATATTGGTCAGCAAGGCGCAGCCGCTAACGCCAGCACCAATCGCTGGTCAATGGCGGCCAAACAGAGTCAGTTATTTGCCAGCAGTAATAACGGCCATATTAACTGGGACAGCAATAACCGCATCCGCTTTACCGCCGCCACGCCACCGTACGGTGGCGATCGGCTGGCATTTGATGCCGGAGGCGTGGTGATGTATGCCGGTCTGTTTGATGTCACTCTTAAGGATGGCAGCAGCAACGCGTACTACGTCAGTAATCTCAATGAATTGCGTAACTATAACGACTGGCTGATTGACCAGATTAGCGGCGGCAACCTGAGCCCGGAAAGTTATAACGCCGCGCTGAACCAGGCGTTCAGCCTGCGCGACGGTCGTGTGGTTTACCGCATGAGCACCGGCAATTACGATGATGAAGTGGCTGCCGCACTGGGCGATCAGGTGGTGCTGAGTGCCGATGGCGCGAAAGCCAGTGTGAAAATCAATCGCGGCAAAACGCTGGAAGTGGCTAACAGCGCCAGCGCCGTGATGCGCGCCAGCAACGGTGCAACGCCGATTATCGCCGGAAAACTGGCGACCAGTAACGCGCTCTCATCCGAAGCGGGCGCGCTGGAGCTGATCAGCGGCGCGCGCGGTATCAATAATGGCGTCATCAACAGTGGCTTTTTTAATGCCGCCAATGGGCGCGGCGTGGCAGAAGACTCTCTCGGCTATGCGGGCACGGCGGTGTCAGCGATTTATGACAGCGACTTCCGCAATAACGGCGTGCTCAATGTGCATATCGGCGATGCGCCGTGGGGCATCGCCGGCTTATTCCTCGGCAGCAGCAGCGCGGTCAACCACGGCAATATTAACATCGGCATTCACGATGTGGCGAACGGCTCCTCAGCAGCGGCGGTGAGTTTCAGCGGCGAGGGCAGCTTCGTCAACGCGCGCGATGGCACGATTTATCTCGGCCGCACACCGCAAAATCACAAGGGCGACGTCACGCAGGATGTCGCGGTCAGCCTCGGCGGTGGCATCAGCGCCATTTCCGGCCTGCTCGACTCACGAGCCATCAATGATGGTCGTATTGTTATCGGCTCAAAAGTCGAGAACGCCGTTGGCATGCGCATCGAGGCCGGGCCCAACGCGGTGTCACTGAATAACGGCGTTATCGATGTCAACGGTATGGCGCAGGCGCTACCGCGCGAAAATATCGCCATGCTGGCGATGGATTCCGGCAGCGGCGGCCAGGTGGGCAACCGCGGCACCCTCAATCTGAATGGCTATAACAGCACCGGCCTGAAAGTGATCGCCACGGCGGGCAACCAGGCGCACGCCTTCTCCAGCGGGGCGATCAACGTGGCGGGTGACGCCGACCGCTTTGGCGGCACCAACAATACGGCGGTGTGGGTAACTGGCGAACCGGGCGGTCACGCCAGTGCCGATATCACCGGCCCAATCCGGCTCAGCGGTAAAGCGGGCATCGGGATTCGTGCTGAAGGCCAGGCAACGGTCAACGTTAGTGCCCGCGCCATTCCCACCTCCAGCGGCAGCGACAGCATGCTGGATAGCGGACAGATCAGTTTCTACCGTATCGGCCCGGATGCGCGCATTAATCTGCCGGCCAACGGCCGCTACAGCGCCTCCGTGTGGAACGGCATGATTTTTCGCGTCGAGCAGGGCGCGGATTTTGACGGGCGCGGCCTGACTCTGTCGATGAACAGCCCGTTTGCGACCGGTGTGTACGGCAGCGGTGCGGGCACCGACATTAATACCCACGGCGCGACGCTGAACATCGCCAGCTTTGCCAGCGGGCTGACCATTACTGATGGCGCCCGCGCTACCATTGATGCCGCAACGCGTATTCACCTCAACGGGTCTGATGCCCGCGTCGCCATCGCTGACGGTAATCGCTATACGCTGCAGGGTAACGTTGTTAACCCTAATACGCAGTTCGACCCGAACACTTTACTGATCAATCAGGCGGCGATAGACGGCCGCGCCAATAACCAGCAGCCGTTTACCGTGATGAATCACGCGCGGCTGGTGAATCGCGGCGCGATCTCTCTGCGGGGGGAAGGCGTAACGGGTATCTACGCGCAGTATGGCGCAACGGTCGACAACCGCGGCGATATCAACATTTTGCGTAACGGCCGGGCGCTGTTCGCCGATGGTTATCCAGGCGCCGGCGACGGCAAAACCCTGACGGAGATTAACAATAGCGGCACGCTTAATCTCTACAGCGGTCAGAGCACCCAGCAAACCACCACCTTCGGTGCGGTCTCGTATCACCAGCTGGGGCGGATTAACCAGAACGGCACAATTAATCTGTACGGCGATAACGTGGTCGGCGCGAAAACCTTTGCCGGCGGCCGTATTACGCTGGGCGCGAACAGCCGTGTGGTGTTCCACGATGCGCAGCAGATCGGCTATCAGGCTTTTGATCCCGGCTCACGCCTGATCGTCAACGGCAGCCCGATTGATGTCAGCAGTCGCAACTCGACGTTGTATGAAATCCGCAACGGCGCGTGGCTGTACAACCAGGGCTTTGGCAACGTCACGCTGAGCGGCAGGGACAGCACCGGCATCGTGGTCAGCGGGACGGATGCGCTGGTATCCAGCACCGATGTTTATCAGGTCACCGGTAAGGGTGCCACCGTGCTGCGCGCCAGCGATCGCGCGCAGGGGATTATTACCAGCCTAATCGCGCTGAACGGCAAAAACACCCTCGGCGCGCAGGCGACAGGCGATGGCACCGAGGTCTACGCCGCCTCACTTATCACTGGCACCGGGCGCAACGCCACGGCGTTTGATGTCAGCGGCGACGCGCGCCTGTTTAATCAGCAGCAGGGCGTAGTGGATTTGCGTGGCCGCAACAGTACCGGGGCCCGGGTGCACGATGGCGGTAACTTTATCAACCGCGGCACGGTTAGCGTCGCCAGCGGCACCGGCGTGGATGTCAGCAGCGGTTATGGCCAGTATGTACCGCTCGACAGCACCTTACGCGTGAATGACGGCACCGCCACGCTGCGCGTGGGCTCCGGCGGCGCGATGAAAATTTACGGCGACGGGCAGGGGGCCAGCACGCTGGCGGCTTACGGCAAAGCCGATGGTTTGCTGCTCGACAGTGGTGCACAGCGCTTTGAAGCCAACGACATCATCATCGGCGCTTACGGCAGCGGTACTGCGCTGAACAATCGCGCCGGCATCAGTGATATTTCGCTGAGTAATGTGCGCTTCGAGGCTAACGGTGGCATCGGCATTCGCTCTGCCACCTCGTTCGATCCGGCGGGTAGCGCGCAGATTCACGTCGGCGCAGGCGGTACCGGCTATCGTTTTGAAAACGCAGATGGATCGACCACGGGCAACGATTTAGTGATTGGACGCGACTACCGTATTGAAGTTAATGGCAGCGGCACCGGCGTGCGTGCCAACACCCGTGGACGGGTGATCGCTCAGGGCCTGATTGATATCCGCGATGCCGATGGCGGTTCGGCGATTGTCACCCGCAGCGCCAGCCAGGTGATCAACCAGGGCACCATCCGTTCACAAAGCCGCGTCGCACCGCTCATTGATTTGCGCGGCGGTGAGACGGTGTTTATCAACCAGGGCACGCTGGATGCGCCGTACGCCGATCAGGTGGTAGTGGCAGGCGGCGCGACCCGTGATGTGGTGGCACTGCTGGCGGGCAAAGTCACCGGCGAAGTGAACACCGGTAACGGCAGCGATACGCTGCTGGTCATGGGCGGTACGCTGGATGGCGGCCTGAGTATGGGTGACGGCAGTGCGAATCAGGCGACAGTGCAGGCTATCAGCCTGAACCAGACCCGTCATATCACCAGCGGCGGCGCGGATAGCACGCTGAACCTCAGCCAGCTCAATGCGCGCGGCGGTTCGTTCCGGCAGGACGATCTCACCAAAGGCACCAACCTCGGCGCGGGCTGGAGCACGCTGAACTTCATCGATACGCAGTGGACGCTGAGCGACAACATTAAACTGGCGCACAGCACCATCAATATCGATGCCGGATCCACGCTGTTCGCCGGCGATGGCGTCAACGCGCGGCTGCAGGGGGCCAGCAATGATTCGCTGGTGGTGAACAATGCCGGCACGCTCGACCTGACCAACGGTGGCAATGTGGCGGCAAATACCCTGACCGTCGAAGGTAGTCTGGCCTCCGCGCAGGGCCGTCTGAAACTCAATTCGACAGCCACCCACAGCGACGTGCTGCGTGTTAACGGTAACGCCAGCGGCACCACCTGGGTGGATGACCGGCTGCAGGGCGGCGGACTGCTGGACAGCAATCGCGACAACGTCATCGCGGCCAGCGAAGGCGTCTCGCTGGTGCAGGTGACCGGCAGCGCCAGCGCCGACAGCTTCAGGCTGAGCAATGGCTATGTGGCAGCCGGGCCGTGGCAGTATGGTCTGTACAGCTTTGCATCGGGCAGTAGCGCGGGCGGCAACGCATGGGACTATCGTCTGGCAAACAATTTCATCTGCAGCGATGGCTCGCTGTGCCAGCCGCAGGCGGGCAGTGCGGTTAAGGCGGTCCGTCCGGCGGTTACGCCGCAGGTGCCGTCCTGGATCTCCGCACCGGTCGGGCTGGCGTACTACTCGCTGGCAGTCACTGACGATCTGCATAAGCGACTCGGCGAACTGCGCCAGCAGCCGGCAGACAACGCAGAGATGTTTATCCGCTACCTCGGTTCGGATTTGCAGTATCGAAGCAATCGCGGCCTGGACGCCTGGGGTTATGATTTCGACCTCAACTACAGCGCCGTACAGCTCGGCGGCAATCTGTTGCGCGCCGATGGCGCTGAAGATAGCGTACGTGGCGGCGTCGCCTATACGCGCGGCAACACGCGCATTCGCCCGCATGCCGCTGACGGGTACAGCTCCATCAGCTTTGATAGCGATACGTTGTCACTTTATGGCACCTGGCTGCGCAGCAGTGGCTGGTATGTAGATGGTTCGCTGAGCTGGAGCGGCTACCGTGGCGAAACCGACATTGCGCGGCAGAAAGCGGTCGCCAAACCCAAAGGGCACGGCTGGACGGCGTCAGTCGAGTCTGGCTATCCGCTGATGCTGGCGGGTGATGTGCGCCTGGAACCGCAGGCACAGGTTAGCTGGCTGCGTATGAACATGGACAGTTTTACCGATGCTGACGGCGCGCGCGTCTCCTATAACGATTACGATCAAACCATTGGCCGGCTCGGCGCACGTGTGGCGCGCAGCTGGCAGGACAGCAGTCAGAACCAGTACACGCCGTATCTGCGCGCTAACTATTATCGCGGCTGGGGCGGTACGGCGCAGGTCAGGGTCGGCGCCAGCGACAGCGACCTGAGCCAGAGCTTCAGCAGCGGCAAATTTGGCCAGATGTGGGACGTCGGCCTCGGGGGCACGGCGACGCTGATCAACAACGTGGCGCTGTATGCCGAGGCGGATTACCGCAAAGAGATTGCCGGCAACGGCGTCAAAGGCTGGCGCTACAATGCCGGGGTGCGCTGGTCGTTTTAAACGTAAATGACCACCTTAAACGTTTAATTACAGGCGGCGCTGTGATGCGGCGTCGAACAGCATCGCACGTTCGCTGTCCAGCGTGACCGGTAAAATATCACCGGCACGCGCGCCGGAACGCTGGGTGGTAAACAGCATCAGCGGGTGGCCAAACAGCGAACCGTGAATCAGTTCGGACAGGCCGGTCGGTTCCACCAGCGATACTTCAAGGGGCAGTGCATGCTGCTCACCCGGCTGCGCCAGACTGATGTTTTCCGGACGGATGCCGTAAATAACGTCGCGGCCAGCGGCCTGTGCCGCCCAGTGCGTATTCAGGGGCAACTGAGCGCTGTCGCTGATACGCACGCCGCTGGGGGTCATCACGCCGTTGATAAAATTCATCGACGGTGACCCGATAAAACTGGCGACAAATTTATTGGCCGGTGTGTCGTACAGCTCCAGCGGTGTGCCCACCTGCTGAATGACGCCGTGGTTGAGCACCACGATGCGGTCAGCCAGCGTCATGGCCTCAACCTGATCGTGGGTAACATAAACGATGGTGTTGTTCATTTGCTGATGCAGTTTTTTGATCTCCACGCGCATCTGGCCGCGCAGTTGCGCATCGAGGTTGGAAAGCGGCTCATCAAACAGAAACACCTGCGGCTGACGCACAATGGCGCGGCCCATCGCCACGCGCTGACGTTGTCCACCCGACAGCTCTTTTGGCCGGCGATCAAGCAGGTGTGTCAGGCTGAGAATCTCCGCCGCTCGCCGGACTTTCTCCTCAATCTCAGCACGCGGTCGTTTCTGAATTTCAAGGCTGAAGCCCATGTTGCGCGCGACCGTCAGATGCGGATAGAGCGCGTAGCTCTGGAATACCATCGAGATATCGCGGTCTTTCGGCGCCACCTCGTTCATCAGCTGACTGCCGATATGGATATTACCGCCCGTTGCCAACTCCAGGCCGGCAATGGTGCGCAGCAGGGTGGATTTACCACAGCCGGACGGGCCGACCAGCACCACGAACTCACCATCTTTAATGGTCAGATTGATGTCGCGCAGAACCTCAACGTTGCCATAGCGCTTTTCAATTTGCGCCAGCGTAATTTCAGCCATTATTTACCCCTTAACCGCACCGGCGGTGAGTCCCTGAACCAGGTAGCGTTGAATGAAAGCGAAAAACAGACAGGCTGGAATTAACGCCAGCACGGCGGCAGCCATCATTTCGCCCCACGAAACGGCGAATTTGGAGACGAAACTGAGCAGCCCGACCGGAAAGGTCATGACTTCGTTTTTGTTGATCAGCATTAGTGAGAACAGCAACTCACTCCACGCGGCGGTGAAAACAAAGCCGAGCGTCGCTGCCATGCCGGGCAGCGTCAGCGGCATCAGCACGCGGTACAGCGCCTGAAAGCGGGTGCAGCCTTCCAGCATGGCGGACTCTTCGAGATCTTTCGGGATGGCATCAAAAAATGACTGCATCAGAAAGGTGGCGAACGGGACATTAAAGGCGCTGTAAATCAGAATCAGCCCCAGCAGACTATTCGTCAGACCCAGCGGGGCCATCACCCGGTAAATCGGCGCAATGATCATCACCAGCGGAAACATCTGGGTAAACAGCAGCAGGGCCGCCATCACCATCTTGCCGCGAAACTGAAAGCGGGAAAAGGCATAGCCGGCAGCCGCAGCAATCAAAGTGGTCAGCGCGGCAGTGCTGCAGGAGACAATGAGACTGTTAATAAAAAACGTGGGGAAATCACTGTCGGTCAATACCTTCGCAAAGTGGCTCAGGGTGAAACCGCCAGGTAACAGCGTCACGCCCTGACTGAACAGTAACCTGTCCGGCGTGACGGCAATTTTAATGATCCAGTACAACGGAAACAGCGCAAACAGCAAATAGGCGGCGATGCTGAGACGATGACCGATCAACGGTAACAGACGCATGCGGACTCCTTACTTAAGTAACTGATGGCGAATGCGCAGCAGTACCAGCGCATAGCAGGTCATCAGCAGTAACAGACACACCGCCATCGCCGAGGCATAACCAAAATCCAGTTTGCGATAAGCGGTGGTGAAGATGTAACTGGAAAGAATCGAGGTTGAACCGGCCGGACCGCCGTCGGTCATCACCACGATCAAATCGGCAAAGTTAGCGATCCAGATGGTACGCAGCATCACGGTAATGGCGATCATCGGGGCGAGAAACGGCAGGGTGACACGGCGAAACTGCTGCCAGCCGCTGGCACCGTCAATGGCTGCTGCTTCATACAAATCTTTGGGAATCGACTGCAGCGCCGCCAGTAAAGTGATGGCAAAAAACGGGATGCCAAACCAGACGTTAGCAATCACCGGCCCCCACATCGCCAGTTGCGGATCGGAAAGAATATTGTAAGGTTCGCTGAGAATGCCCACGTCGCTGAGCCACTGTGGCAGCGGACCTACAACCGGGTTGAGCAGCCAGGACCAGGTCAGGCCGGAAAGAAACGCCGGCACCGCCCACGGTAAAAACACCAGCGCCTGCACCCAGCGGCGAAAGCGAAACTCGCGGTTAAGCAGCAGCGCCAGCGCGAGGCCGAAAAAGAACTGCAGCAGCAGTGAACTCAGCGTCCAGTTAAGGGTATGGCCGAGTGCGCGAAAGAAGCGGCGATCGTCGAGCATCTGCGCAAAGTTCGCCCAGCCAACCCAGCCGCTCTCAAGCGGGTTGAGCAGGTTCATGCTCTGAAAAGCGTAAGAAATGCCGATCGCCATCGGCACGAAGATGAACAGGGCGATCAGCAACAGGCCCGGTGACAGATACCACCAAGGCTCCGCAAGCCGGGTCCAGCGCCAGCGGCGACGCGCCGGGCTGGCAGGAAGAGAGATTTCAGGCATCATTTCAGGGCTCCGGTTTACGCGGGATTACTGGCTGGCGAGCCAGGCTTTTTGCTCTTTACTCAGATAGCTGGCCCAGTCCTGCACCATATCTTTGGTGTCGTTTTCGCCCAGTAACGTCTCCTGGCTGCTCTCTTTCACGATCACTGAATTGAAATAGCCCCAGCCTTTGAGATGGGTCGGCATGGTGAGCGGCACATAATTTGGATCGTTCAGCTCCTTAAACCAGCCGGCAAACTGCGGCGTCTGATAGAACGGGTCCTGTTCCGCACCTTTATAGATGGGTAGGGTGCCGACAAACTTCGTCCACGCCAGGTTGTTGGTTTTATTACTGAGGAAGGTAATCAGCGGCCAGGCGACATCGTTTTGTTTACCCCGTTTGAACATCGCCCAGCCGGTATAGCCGATGGTCGGGAAAGCTTTACCGGACGGTCCGACCGGCATGGGCGCCACAGCAAAATCCTCAGCCGCCATGCTATTTTTAATCGCGATCAGCGCGTCCGGATCCTGATCGAGCATCGCGCATTTGCCGGAATAAAAGCCCGAGACAATCTCGTTAAAGCTCCAGTTCACGCTGTCTTTAGGCGCGCCACCTTGCTGATACAAATCGACCAGCAGTTGTGCTCCCTTTATCGCCCCCGGCTGGGTTAAGGTACTGTTGCCGTCTTTATCAAAGAAAGCAGGCGAACCGTTCATCGCCGCCATAAACATCATCCACGCATTGGTTCCCCCGACACCGCCGCGCATGCAGTAGCCGCTGATACCGTTACCTGACTGACTAATACGCTTCGCGTCGCTGGCAAACTCTTCCATTGTTTTCGGCGGTTCACTCAGTCCTGCCTGCTTAAACAGCTTTTTATTCCAGAACAGCGCCCGCAGGTAAAAACCGTACGGTACCATGGTGGCTTTACCGTTTGCGGCCCGCGCCATTGCCAGCGTTTTGTCCGTCAGCTGGGCGCTCTCAGGCCAGCTTTTCAGGCGGGGTTCCAGATCTTCCAGCATATTGTTGCTGGCGTATAAGCCTTGCCAGGTATCGGGCATCTCCACCACATCCGGAACCTGTCCGCTCTGTAACATGGTGCCCAGTTTTTCAAACGCCTGGCCCCACGGCAGCGAAATCAGCTCAATCTCGGTACCAGGATGCTGCGTCTTGTATTCGTCGAGCATTTTTTGCAGAAGCGCGGTACGTGGCGGGCTGGTAATAACTTCCACCACGGTGAGTTTGGCGGCGAGACTGCAAAAGGCGCTGCTTAAACCCACGGCGAGTACCAGGGCTTTCAGGGCGAAACGTGTTGTCATGGCTGGTTCTCCGGAGCGTGATTAACGGTGAGTGGCGGCAGCAAGTGCCTTATTCAGATCGGTCCAAAGATCGTCGGTCTCTTCGAGGCCAACAGAGATACGGATCAGGCGCGGCGAGACACCAAAATCCTGGGCTGAATTAAATTCACTGGCCTGATTAATGACCGAAATCGCCGGCATCACCAGGCTCTCGAAACCTCCCCAGCTAACGCCCATGTGGAACAGTTGCAGGGCGTTGCAGAATTGCGGTATGTCGACCTGTTCGGTCACGGCAAAGGAAAACAGCCCGCTGTAACCGCGCAGCGTGGACCATGCAGGGGGATTGAGCCCGGGGTGGCAAACCGCGCTGACCTGCGGATGATCACGCAGCTTTTGCGCCAGCTGCAGGGCGCTTTGCTGATGTTGCTTCATGCGCAGCGGCAGCGTGCGCAGGCCACGCATCAGCAAAGAGGCTTCGTTCGCAGACAGTTTGCCGCCAAGGAACGGACTAATGTGACGGGCAATGTTGTTGATGTGCTGGTGGCTGGCAATCACCAGGCCGGCCACTACATCGCTGTGGCCGCTGATGTACTTCGAGGCGGAGTGCACCACGATGTCGATACCACACAGCAGCGGCTGCTGGAAAATGGGCGAAGCCCAGCTGTTATCAATCAACGTGACGACGCCCGCATCGCGCGCCAGCGTGGCCAGCTGGCGCAGGTTCTGTTCACTCATCACCCAACTGGAGGGACTTTCCAGATAGAGCAGGCTGGCACCGGGCAGCGCGGCGGCCATCGCCGCTTCATCGTCGCCATCAACAAACTGCGTCGTGATGCCGAAACGCTGACAAAAGCCGCGCAAAAAGCGGTAAGTATCGGGATAGACATGATTGACGCAAACCACTTTCGCGCCTGGCTGAACCACACTCAAAATCGCGTTGCTGATGGCGGCCATGCCGCTGGCAAAGGCGAGGCAGGCGTCACCGCCTTCCAGCGCGGCAACTTTATCCTGTAGCGCTTTAACCGTCGGATTATCAACGCGGGAATAGAGCGGCTGGTCGCTCTCACCGCGAAAGCGGGCGATCATGCTGTCGTAATCGCTGAAGGTAAACAGCGAAGACTGATAAATCGGTGGCGTTACGGCGCCCTGTTCGTGGCGCTGGTCGTGGGTCAGCAGTGTCTGTTGCGCAATAGGTTTAGCGTTTGGCATGGATCACGTCCTTCATGTCGCGTTCGGTGATATCAAGAATCTGGTGGCAAAGGGCGCGCGCGGCCTGGCTGTCGCGGGCGCGGATGGCGTTAAACAGTTCACGGTGCAGGGGAAACGAGTCTGAAAACAGCGCCTGCTCCGGCGGGGATTCGAAAAAGGCGTGCAGCGTGTCGTAGACGCCGTTAAGCATCTGCAACAGCAGCGGATTACCGGCGGCGCGGTAAATGCTGGTGTGGAAAGCCCAATCCTCCGGCCCGGCGGAACCGATAGCCAGGTGCACACGCTCCATCTCTTCCAGCCTCCGTTCGATTTCCAGCAGGTCGTCGGCGCTGGCGCGCTGCGCGGCCAGCACGCAGGACTCGGACTCAATGATGCGGCGCACTTCCAGCGCATGAAGCATGTTGGCGGAGTCGTTTTTAAAGCGCAGAGAGAGAAAGCTGTCATGCAGACCGACCTCCGCCTGCAGAAAGGTGCCGCTGCCTTTTTTGCGCACAATGATGCCAAGTGCTTCCCAGCGCTTGAGCGCCTCGCGCACCGTATTACGGCTGACGCCCAGTTTCTCCGCCAGCTCGCGTTCCGGCGGCAGGCGACTGCCCGGCTGCGCCCCGGCATGCGCCATGTAGCGCGTGAGCGCATCAAGAATCAGCGTATCGCTGCGCGTCGGAATAATGGGATGGAGTTCAGCCGGGTCATGCATCGTTTTGCCTTAATTGGTCCAACATCTCTACCAAAGGCTTAGCAAGCCGCATGCCAGAATCATGATGCTTTGATTCAGCAGGAGATTTGATGCCGTAATAAGCGCAGGTTATGAGATCTGCTGGTGCAAAAACCGCCAGAGTGCACCGTGGTGTGGCGGTACAGCTGACAATGTTGCGCTCAAAACGAAAATAAATTAGCATTATTTCCGGTTAACGCAACGAGGTGCCGGGATGGATAGTATCGGAATTTTTGACAGCATCAACAAACTGCTCACCACCTCATTTGCGCGTGAGTTCTGGCTTAATCTCATGGAAGAACTGGAAGCGAGTTATGCCAGCGCTCATGCGGTGGTAGAAGGGACGGCAGGCAGTCTGAAGCATCCGGAAAAGATCCGCTTTCGTCCTCAGGCACGGCACTATTTTCTGAATGCCGCGTTTCGCAGAACGGCTGAGGCCAGCGGCCTGATCTGCATCGATGCCGTCACTCAACCTCAGGGTGAGCACTATTGTCTTGTTGAATCGGGCGGAATCAAAGTCAGCCGGATAGGGCTCAATCACAACGAACACCTGATCAAACGGGCACGTCATCGCACATTGCTTGCTGAACTGAACGGAGAGCTCGAAGGCGTTACGCCAGATATGTTTTATGATATTGCCGGAGTGCATACGGCTAAAGAGACGTTAGGCGTGCTGATTGTTAACGTCAATCCTCCTCTCATTATGCCTCAGGGAAGTATGCTGGATTTACGGGTAACAGTCCCATTCACCAATCTGCGTAACTACCATTATAATCAGTCAATACGCGATGTTCTCGCGTTGTACAATACAGCAGATAATCAGAATGAAATCCCTGATTTAGCAGTTCCACAGTTGAAGAAACGTTTAAAGCAGCAGGAAGGTTAGTGTGGTGCAGCAATGAGAGTCGGTGTGGCGGGTTTTGAGCCAAAACGTTTAACCCAGGTACGTGAGGCGCGTGGGTTTTCGAAGATCAATCTGGGGCGCCAGGTTGAGCGTTCCCCCTCGACCATTACTAAATGGGAGAATGGCAGCCATGCGCCTGATTCCGCCGCGCTGCTGGCCCTGTCATTGGTACTGAATTGTCCCGTAGCCTGGTTTACAAAACCCTTGCATGTTCATACTAATAATCCAGTGTTTTTCCGCACCATGGCGAACACGGCAAAGGATCTGTGCGCGGCTTCGGAACGTTATATGGAGTGGTTGCAGGAAGCGTCAGCGCATTTACAGCAGGATCTTGATTTTCCGGCTGTGAATATTCCCTGGCTTGATGTTACCGATCACCATCAAATTGATGATCAAATGATTGAAGTGATGGCTGGTCAGTGCCGCAAACGTTGGGGACTGGGTCTCGCACCGCTAAACGATCTGCTGCTGGTCATTGAAAATGCCGGTGTGATTTGTGCGCGCTTCGAACAGGGCAGTGCGGTGATGGATGGCTACTCGCAATGGAACGAGCGTGAGCAACGGCCTTACATGATTCTGGCGTCAGATAAAAATAACTATTACCGCAGCCGTTTTGATGCCGCTCATGAGCTTGGCCATTTAGTGTTACACCGGTTTATCAAACGACTGGACAGTATTAATTTTAAGCCGATCGAAGCGCAGGCGCATAAGTTCGCCGCGTGCTTTATGTTACCGGAGGAAGCGTTTGCGGTGGAATTGCCGGCAAATCCCACGCTGGAGAATTTCGTCGCGCTGAAGCAGCGCTGGGGAATATCTGCACAGGCCATGATTATTCGGGCTAAAGAGCTGAATTTGATTAGCGATGTTGAGCATCAGCGCCTGTACAAGCAAATTTCAGCGCGCGGCTGGCGTAAAGGTGAACCGCTTGACGATCAGCGGGTTCCTGAAGCTGTGCGATTACTGCCCAGAAGTCTCAGGCTTTTGCTGGATGAAGGCCTGTATAGCAAACAGAGCTTTGTCTCTTCACTGGCAATGGCGCGCCACGATGTAGAAAAACTGTTTTCCCTGCCAAAAGATGAATTAGCGGAAACGCAGATTTTGCATTTGCCAGCCACACTCAAAGCCCGCGACAACAGCTCTCCTCAGTCAGCCGACAATAATGTAGTCAGCCTGTTTACCAGGAAATAATGCATTACTGATACGCGAGTGGCTGCATCACTTCACGCGATGCAGCCATACGGATTTTATTGCCAGCAGAGATATTGCTTCGCCGGACAATCATCTTAAAACCGCGATCAGCGGCTAAACGGCATCGATCAGGCCGCCGTCGACGCGGATCACGCTGCCGGTAATATAACTGGCAGGCTCACTGGCGAGAAAAGCGGCGGTGGCACCATATTCGTATGGCGCGCCGTAGCGGCCCATCGGTATGCTGCGCCGGCTTTGGGCTGCGACGGCAGCGGCGGTGCTGTTTTCGCGTTGCGCCTTCAGCGCATCAAGCTGACTGACGCGCTCAGTATCAATGCGTCCCGGCACCAGGACGTTAACCGTTACACCATCCGCGGCTACCTCGCTTGCCAGCGTTTTCGACCAGCCCAGCAGGCTCATGCGCAGCGCATTGGACAGCGCCAGATTGGGGATAGGCGTGACCACGCCGGACGAGGTGGACGTGATAATGCGTCCCCAGCCGCGCTGGCGCATGGCCGGCAGCACCTTGTCGCTCAGTTGAATCAGCGCGTCCACCATCACCGCAAACTGCTGTCGCCAGAGTTCACTGCCGGTACCCGCGGCTTTCGCGGGTGGCGGCCCACCTGAATTATTCACCAGAATATCCACCGCGCCCCAGCGCTGGCGAATCGCCGCCAGCACGCTGTCAAAGGTGTCGGGTGCCGCCAGATCCAGCTGGAACGCCTGCGCCTCACCGCCGTCAGCGGTAATGCGCTCCACTGTTGCCTGCAACTTACTGCTGTTGCGCCCGGTGACCGCCACGCGCACGCCCTCCTGCGCCAGTGCCAGCGCTATCGCCTGACCCAGACCGCTGCCTGCACCACACACCAGCGCCACGCGCCCTTGTATTTGCAAATCCATCACTGCCTCCTGATTGTATTTTCAGGGTCGTAATGTGCAAAAACAGTGCCGGTTATGCGCCTGGTTTACGCATCTGTACCTGATCGAAGGCGAATTGCAGATGCGTTTTCATCAATTCGGCCGCCTGTTGCGGTCGGTTTTCACGCAGCGCGTCGATAATGGCCACGTGCTCTTCGCACCACTCTTTCACCCGCCGTTTGTTTTGGTAACTGCCAAATTCCAGCAGGCGGCGCAGGCGGTTTTGCTGTTGAATCGCCTGCAGCACAAACAGATTGCCGCTGGCTTCGGCCAGCGATTCATGAAAAGCGGCATCCGTCTCAAAAATATCGCGCGCCGGTACCTGCGTGAGATCCGGATGGGTAATCAATCGCAGATGCTGTGCCCGCAGGCGCTTCAGCATCGCACGGTCCGCGCGTAATTGCGGGCTGAGCAGGGCGGCTGGCTCAATCATCAGACGAAATCCATAACTGTTGCGCAGCGCGACTTCCGAGTTAAGCGTTTGCTGAAAACGCCAGCCGTGTCCCGCATTGCGCGCGATTAACCCGTCCTCCGACAGCTTGACCAGCGTGCGTGTCAGAATGCCGCGATCAACGTCATAGCGCTGGCTGATTTCCGTCTGGGTGAACGATTCGGGCAGGGCACCAGCAATACGATCGCGTACCAGTAACTCGTACAACGTCTGGTCGCTGCTCTGCGGGGGTTCAATGTCCAACTGCTGTAACTCATCTGCCCCTTTTAGCAGAAAAAATCCCTGATTGGGCCGCGCTTCCACCGCGCCCAGTCGGGTCAGTTCTTTAAGTCCTGCCCGCACCGGCGTGCGGGAAACGCCCAGCGCGTCTGCCAGAGGTTGTTCACGTAAGTGCTGACCTGGATCGAATCTTGCTTCATAGATCAGGTCAAGCAGCTGACGTGCAATACGACGGCTGCTGGCGGAGGAGTCAGGCTGCATAGAACGGGATTTCCTGAAATGTATTATTGTCGACTAAAGGTACAATAACATGTTGAGGTAAATGCTGCGATATAAAGCAATGCATGCACGATAAGCGTGCAGAGTGCACCGGGAGAAGACGTTTTTTTATCACCATGATTGTATTTTGTGAATCATAAAAACCAATTTAAACGTTTACCAGGAGACACAGATGATCAGCAATTCATTTCGCTCTACCGGTCGGTTGCTGGCGCTTGCCACGCTGGCCCTGATGCCCATCATCAGCCAGGCGGCAAGCGATCGCGTTGCCCCAGGCAAACTGACCTACGGCACCGCAGCCACCTTTATGCCGTTCGAGTTTGTGAAAGACGGCAAGCTCACCGGTTTTGATATCGAGCTGATAACCGCGCTGAGTAAGACGCTCAATCTGCAACCCGCAGCCATGCCGATGGAGTTTAAAGGGCTGATCCCGGCACTGCAGGGCAAACGTCTCGACATCATTAACTCCGCGATGTACGTCAACCCGGCGCGTGCGGCGCAGGTGGATTTTGTTCCTTACCTCAAAATCGGCAGTCGCGTCGTGGTGCGTAAAGGCAATCCGGCCGGCATCACCGGGCGCGATCTGTCGTTGTGCGGCAAAAACGTGGCGGTCACGCTTGGCGGTATCGAAGAGAGCCAGGCGCGCGTGGATAACCAGAACTGCCTCGCCGCCAAAAAAGCCGCGATCAACGTTATGACGTTCCCGGCGGCAACGGACTCGGCAGTGGCTGTTGCGCAGGGGCGCGCCGATGCAGAGTTCCTCTCAACGCCCGGTACCGTTGCGTTGTTTAGCGAGAAGCCCGGCGTGTTTGAAGCGGCAGGCGCTGAGTTTGAAGCCGATACCCACATCGCTTTTGCGGTCCGTAAAGGCGACAGCGCCACCAAAGCGCAACTGGAACAGGGACTGCAAAACCTGGTGAAAGACGGCACTTACAAGCAACTGATTGAGAAATGGAACTTCCCAGACTCCGTTGCCATTTTTTAATCCGCTGACCGGAGAAAGCTATGTCGATCGATTTAATGTGGCAGTACTTCCTCTCCCGCGAATTTCTGCAGGGCGCGTGGATGACGCTGCTGATTACTCTGTGCTCGCTGTTGTGCGGCGTAGTGCTGGGACTGGTGCTGGCGCTGCTACAGGAAGCGCCATTTCGTGCCGCGAAAGGGCTGGCGTTTTTTTATCTCTGGCTGTTTCGCGGTACGCCGGTGCTGTTCCAGATCATCTTTGTCTACAACGTGTTGCCTGGTTTCGGTCTGCGCTTCTCCGCGTTTACCTGTGCCGTGCTGGCGCTATCGCTGAATGAGGGCGCCTATATGGCGGAGATATTACGTTCCGGCTTACAGGCGGTAAAAAGCGGCCAGCGCACCGCCGGTATGGCGCTGGGAATGACCCACGCCCAGATCATGCGCAAGATTGTCTTGCCACAGGCCGCGCGCATCGTGCTGCCACCGATGGGTAATCAGATGATCAGCATGCTGAAGTCCAGCGCGCTGGTGTCGGTGATTGCGGTGCAGGAGTTGTTGCTGGTGGCGAACCAGACCGCCAGCGCCAGCTTCCGCTATTTCGAGGCGCTTTGCGCGGCGGGGCTCTATTACCTGCTGCTGACCTCGCTGTTCATGCTGTTTCAGTCGTGGCTGGAGCGCACGCTCGACCCGAAACTGCGGCGTGGAAAATGGCAAAAGGCCCGGGCGCGCCATCGTCGGTTAACCAAAGCGGCAGATACCGCAGGAGATCTGTCATGAACGAGACAAAACCACCGCTGCTGGAGTTGATTGGCATCGACAAGAGCTTTGGCCGTCAGCCGGTATTGAAGAACTGTTCGCTCAGCGTTCAGCGTGGGGAAACGGTGGTGCTGATTGGGCCTTCCGGTTCCGGCAAATCTACGCTGCTGCGCTGCGTCAATCTGTTGTCACCCGCCGATAGCGGCGATGTGTTCTTCACCCGCCAGAATATCAGCCGGGGAGAAGTGCCGCCGCACCAGTTGCGCCAGCGTATTGGCATGGTGTTTCAGAACTACGAGCTGTTTTCCCATCTGACGGCGGCGGAAAACATCATGCTGGCACCGATGACGGTACTCGGCGTCAACCGCATCACGGCACGCAAACAGGCAGAAGCGCTGCTGGCGAAGGTGCGTATTCACGATCGGGCCGATCATTTTCCCGACGAATTGTCTGGTGGTCAGCAGCAGCGCGTGGCCATTGCCCGGGCGCTGGCGATGAAGCCGGAACTGATGCTGTACGACGAACCCACGTCAGCGCTCGATCCGGAGATGATCCGCGAAGTGCTTGATGTGATGGCGGAACTGAGCGCCGAAGGCATGACCAGCATGGTCGTCACCCATGAAATGGGATTCGCGCGCCGTGCCGCCAGTCAGATTCTATTCATGGAAGAGGGCGAAATCCTGGAGCGCGCCAGCGCCAGCGACTTCTTCAACCGCCAGGTTAGCGAACGCGCCCAGCGTTTTCTCGATCAAATCCTACATTAACTGCGGAGCCATAATGACTATTCACCCGGTCGACAGCGTGCGCATGAAGCGCGACCTCGCCACGCTGGTAGCCATCAATACAGAAAATCCTCCCGGTCAGGAGCGCGAAGCGGCAGAGTGCGTGGCAGGCTGGCTGCGCGAGGCCGGTTTTGACCTGTCGTTCAGTGAATATGCGGCAGGGCGCACCAACGTCATCGCGGTTCTGCACAACGGTGCCGGACCCTGCTTCGCCTTCAATACCCATCTGGACACAGTGCCTGCCGGCAGCGGCTGGCGTAGCGATCCCTTTACCCTTACCGAGCGCGAGGGACGCCTGTACGGTCGTGGTGCCTGCGATGCCAAAGGACCGCTGGTGGCGATGGTTGAAGCGCTGCGCCTGCTGGCTGCCAGTCGCCACCGCTGGTCCGGTACGCTGATGGGGGTGTTCACCGCCGATGAAGAGGTCGCCAGTGAAGGCGCGAAGTTTTATGTCCGGCAGGCACCGCCGGCCATCGATTTTGCGGTGATTGGCGAACCCACCGGCAACGCCACGTTTTCTGCCCATAAAGGCAGCCTGCGACCGCGCGTCAGGGTGAAGGGCGTAACGGCGCACTCGGGCACGCCAGAGCTGGGGGTAAATGCCATCTATCAGTCCGCCAGATTACTGGGCCTGATTGAGCAGTCGCATCAGCAGCAGGTGCGCTGTCGCTGCCACGCGCTGGTGGGCAATGCCAGCCTGACGGTGACGCGCATCCACGGGGGGCACGCTGATAACGTGGTGCCGGACAGCTGCGAGCTGCTCCTCGACCGCCGCATGGTGCCTGGTGAGGACGAGCAGGCGGTGAAGGCCGAACTGCAGCAGCTGCTTGACCACGCGAAAGCCACTGCCGGCGTAGAGGCTGAAATCATCGCCTGGCAGGCCACCACGGGCGGGGCCACCGAGACCGACAGTAACGAAGCGATTGTGCAGCACAGCCTCGCTGCCTGTCGTCGCCACGGGCAGGCGGAACCGGGCCCGTTTGGTTTTCACGGGGGATGCGATTTAGTGCATTTTCGTTCGCTCGGGGCGAAAGGCGTGGTGATCGGACCCGGCAGCCTGGCGGTGGCTCACAAGCCAGATGAGTTCGTGCCTGTTGAAGAATTTATTGCTGCCGCAGCCATCTACCTCGACGTGGCACTGGCGATGCTGCCGCAGGAGTCTGCAACGTGAAAGCAACGCTTTGGCGCGGTCAGCTGCGCTATGACGCGGTCACACTGCACACCGCGTCCTCGGGCGCAATCAGCGCGCTGGATACGCTGTGGCTGCGGCTGGACGATGGCACGCGCTGCGGCACTGGCGAGGTGCGGCTCAACATACAGTACCTGCACGGCTACAGCGCCGATCGGGTGCTGGAAAACATCACCAGCGCCCTGGCAGGCTGGAACTGGGCACTGGCGCCGCAGGCGATGCTGGAGCGTGTGCATGCGGATGGGGCGGGACTGCTGGCACCGGCGCGCATGCTGTTCGACATGGCGCTGCATGATTTACTGGCGCAGCAGGCCGGCGTGAGCCTGGCGCACTGGCTCGGTGCCGCTGCGGCCAGCCCCGGCTACCCCACCAACCAGACGCTGTTCTGGGGCAGTGAAGCGCAAATGCTGACGCAGGCTGAACAGTACGTTGCACGTGGCTTTACCCAGCTCAAACTGCGTACCGGCGTGGCGGATGTGGCGACCGATCTGGCGCGGTTGCACGCCCTGCGCGCCCGCTTTGGTGAGGCCATCACGCTGGCGATTGATGTCAACGGTCAGTGGTCACTGGCGCAGGCGCACGACGCTTTTCCGGCGCTGCAGGCGCTGAATCTCAGCTATGTCGAACAGCCGCTGGCACCGGCTAACGATGCCGCACTGGCGCAACTGAGCGGTTATGGCGTGCCGATCATGCTGGACGAGAGCCTCAATAGCCCGGCAGCCATCGATCAACTGATGGCGGCGAACGGCGCGCTGTGGGGCCATCTCAAGCTGGTGAAGCTGGGCGGCATTGCGCCCACGCTGGCGGCGGCACGGCGCCTTCAGGCGGCCAGCATCCCTTTCATGATAGGTCAGATGAACGAAGGTCATGCGGCAACAGCGGCGGCGCTGCAGGTGTGTCGCGCCGTGCAGCCGCGTTTCGCAGAACTGTACGGTGCCGATGGCCTGATAAACGATGCGGTGAGCGGCCTGCATTATCAGCAGGGCACTGTCGTCATCAATGATTTACCCGGCCTGGGCGTGCATTTTGATGCCGCGCGCGCCACTTTTCTCCAGGAGTCTGGTTATGCAACAGCTGAATAATGTTATCCAGGGCAGTGAATCCGCCTTTAGCGCACAGGAGTACACACAACGCATCCAGCGCACCCGCGAACGTCTCAATGCGGCCGGCGTTGATGTGATGATTGTGACCGGACCAGAAAATATCTTCTGGTTAACCGGTCAGCAAACACCGGGCTATTACACCTTTCAGGCGCTGGTGCTGCCAACAGAAGGGGATCCGGTGTTTGTTATCCGCCAGCTCGAATACTTTAACTTTATCGCCAACACCTTTATCTCAGATGCCGCCATCTATCAGGATGGCGATAACCCGGTTGATTTTCTCGTTGTCCTGCTGCAGCAGCGCGGCTGGCTTAGTAAGCGTGTCGGGCTGGACAAACGCGGCTGGTTTTTGCCGGTAGCCGTGTATGAGGCGTTACAAAGTCGCATCGGCAGCCTCGCCGATACTGCCGGGGTGATTGAGCCGCTGCGCGCAGTGAAATCGACGGCGGAAGTGGAAAAGATCGCCCAGGCGGCGCGCTATGTTGACGCCGGCATGCAGGCCGGTATGGCTGCAGTGCGCGCCGGGGCGGATGAAAATGCGCTGGTCGCGGCCATGATGGGAGCCGCCATCGCGGCCGGATCCGAATATGTCGGGATGGAGCCGCTGGTTTCCAGTGGCCCACGCAGCGGTGTGCCTCACGGAACCTGGCGTCGTCGCGTGTTGCAGGATAATGAGCCGGTGTTTCTGGAGATGGCTGCCGCGCACGATCGCTATCACGCCGCGCTGATGCGCTCGGCATGGCTGGGGCGGCCTCCTGCTATTGCGCTGGAAATGGAGAAAGTGTGTCAGGAGGCGCTCCAGGCGGCACTGGATGCCATTCGGCCGGGCGCAACCTGTGCCGCACCGCACATAGCCTGCCAGCAGGTGATCGATCGCGCGGGCTTCACCGACAACTTTAAAAAACGCACCGGCTACTCCATCGGTGTCTCGTTCGCGCCGGACTGGGGCGAGGGCGGCATTCTCAGCCTGTACAGTGGCGTCAACACCGAATTGCAGCCAGGCATGACCTTCCATATCCCCCCGGCGCTGCGCATCTACGGCGAATTTACGGTTGGTGTTAGCGAAACCGTGGTGGTGACGGAAACCGGCTATCGCCAGCTCGGTTCGCTGGCTCGCCCATTAACCTGCTTATAAGGAAACCCGATGAAAGACATCAGCGAATGCCGTGAACGCCTGCGCGGTATCTTTAACATTACCGTGACGCCCTTCAGCGCCAGCGGCGACATTGACTTCGGCGCCCTGCGCGAAAATATCGAACGCGTCATCGGCCTTGGCTACGACGGCCTGTTAATTGGCGGCACTTATGGCGAGTTTCCGGTGATGTCAGTGCCAGAACGCCGTGCGCTGTTTCACGCCGTGATGGACTGCGTGCAGGATCGCGTGGCGGTGATGCTGTGCAGCGCCAGCGCAGACCCGCGTGATGCCCGCGAGCTGACGCAGCTGGCCGGGGATCTGGGCGGTTTGCCGATGGTCACCGCGCCTTTTGTCAGCGAAATTACCGACGCGCAAATTCTTGCCTATTTTGCTGAGATGGCACCGCTGTCGAAAACCGGCATTCTGGTTTACAACGCGCCGGGCATTGGTATCACCCTGTCACCGGCACTGCTGGAGCAACTGGCGATGATACCGGGTGTGGTAGGCATCAAACAGGGCGATCTGAATCCAACCGCCATCGATCAGATTGCCAACCGCCTGCGCGGCAAACTGCGTCTATTTTGTGCCTCCGATCTGGCCTTTGCCGGCCCGATGATGGCCGGATTCGATGGCATCAGTACCACCAACAGCGGCGCGCTGCCGGAGCTCATCCTTGCCTGCTATCGTGCGCTGGAACAGGGCGATGCCGCCACCGCGCGCGATCTGCACCAGCTGTGGTTTGACTATCGCACGCTGGCACGCCAGCACGGCCAGCCGCAACTGGTGAAAGCGGCAATGGCGCTGCGCGGTTTCAATGGCGGCACGGTGCGCGCACCGCTGCAGCCGATCTCGCCAGACGCGCTGGTCGCGCTGACCAGCGTGATGCAACGGCTGGCCAGCGACGGACGCAGCGGGGTTACGCTGGCGTCACCAGCGCCTGCAGAAAGGCCGTAAACAGCGGGTGCGGTGCATCCGGGCGCGACTGTAGCTCCGGATGCCCCTGTACCCCCTGCCAGAAACGGTGATCGGCCAGCGCAATGCCTTCGATGATGTCATCAGTCTGGGCGGTAACTTGCACACCGCTTGCCAGCAGTGGCGGCAGCAGTTGCGGATTAAAGCGATAGCGATGGTTGTAATGCATAAGGTTAAACGGCTCTGCGGCCGGGTATGGCAGCAGGCCACAGCGATGGCGACCATCGGCAAAAGCAATAAAGCTGTGCACCGCGGCCTGCGGTGCCACTTCTGCCAGCATGGCCTGACTGAGCTCTGGGTGACGTTGTAACGCAGCCGTGCACATGCTCTGCATGCCGAGGCACAGGCCCAGCGTGGGAATGTTGCGTTGCCGACTGGCGTGCGCCACGGCGATTTGACCGCGCACCGCTGCCATCGAGGCACCTCCCGGTAGCAGAATGCCGTGCACCTCGTCGAGTTCGGGCAGCTCGTTTGTCAGTGCGGCGGGAGCGAAAAAGTGAATATCCACATCGAGCGCCAGCGCCCGGGCTGCGGCGTAAAGCGCATCGAGAGTGGCCGGATAGCTGTCACGCTGATCGTGCTCGCGCGCTATCAGACCAATACGCAGCGCATGGCGGCCGGGGGTCGGTGAAGTCAGGGTATGTTGCAGCAGGGTGTCGCTGCCAGCCTGCAGCCGCATTGTTGTCTCACGGGAAAGCGCCTTGAGGCGCTGTCCTCGCAGATGAGCAATGCGCGCTACATCCGCCTGCGCCACGACGATTACGGCTTCGTTCGCAGGCAGCAGGGTTACATCGCGGACTTCATGCTGCAGTGTATCGCTCCGATACAGCCCGCTGGTGACGCAGTAACCTGCCGCCGCGACATGCTGATGGCTATCGGGGAAATCGCCGGAGAAATCCGGGCGCAGGCTCCATAACGGTAATGCCAGCTGATTGGCATACAGGCTGGCAAGCAGCCCAAAGCGCGCCGGAACGCGGGCATCATCAACAATGAAAATAGGTAACACGGCACTCTTCCTGCTGGGATAGGGTGATTAATTGTATTAGTTGATTCAGGATATACAAAAGAGGATTTATGAATAGTCAGCTACTGGCTCGTCGCATGCAGCGCGTCCGTCCATCTCCAACCGCCGCGATTTCCGATCGGGTGCGTGCGCTGGAAGCCGCCGGCAAGGCGATAATCAACCTCGGCGAGGGAGAACTCGATTTTGCCACGCCGGACAGCATCAGCTATGCCGGTATTGCCGCCATTGTGCAGCAGCAAACCAAATACACCGCCGTTTCCGGTACGCGCGAACTCAAAACAGCGATTGCCGCCAAGTTTGCCCGTGATAACCAACTGCATTTTACCGCTGAGCAGATCATTGCCGGCAGCGGTGCCAAGCAGCTGATTTTCAACGCACTGCTGGCTACGCTGGATGCTGGCCAGCAGGTGATCATTCCTGCCCCTTACTGGGTTTCCTACCCGGATATGGTGACGCTCGCAGAAGGCGAACCGGTGATCGTGGCCTGTGACGAACAGCACGACTGGAAGCTGCAGCCGCCACAACTGGCTGCCGCGCTGACGCCGGCAACGCGTTGGGTGATTCTGAACTCACCGGGTAACCCGACCGGTGCGGTTTACAGTGCGCAGGAGCTACAGGCGCTGGCTAAGGTGCTGACCGATCATCCCCAGGTGTTAATCATGGCGGATGATATTTACGAGCCGTTACGCTACGACGCCACGCCATTCAGCACTTTTGCCGCGGCGGCTCCGCAGTTGGCTGACCGCACGCTGACAGTTAACGGTGTCTCAAAAAGCCATGCCATGACCGGCTGGCGGCTCGGCTATGCTGCCGGTCCGGCATGGCTGATTAACGCGATGCAGATTTTGCAGTCGCAGAGTACCTCTAATCCCAGCAGCATCTCGCAGGCAGCAGCGGTTGTCGCGTTGCAGCAACCAGCCGAATTTCTGGCAGGCTGGCTTGCTACGCTTGATCGGCGACGTCAGCAGGTGCTGACAATGATCGCCACCAGCAACGGCCTCAGCGCCCGGGCGCCGCAGGGAGCATTCTATATTTTTGCCAACTGCCAAAAGTTACTGGGATGCGTGACGCCGCAGGGAGAACGGCTGGAGGACGACAGCGCGCTGGCCAGCTGGCTGTTGCAGGACGCACAGGTTGCGGTGTTGCATGGATCGGCGTTTGGCATGCCGGGTTATTTACGCATTGCCTACGCGGTTGACGATGCGTTGCTGGAGCAGGCCTGCGCGCGGCTGAAATCTGCGGTGTTAAAACTGCGCTGATGTCCGCCATGAGGGATTGATACGCGATCGGATGCTGGCATGCATCCTCCCGATCGCCAGCAATGGCGATCGGGTGAGGCAGGTGGCAGTTTAAAAGAAAAATGGCCAGCGAGCACGCTAATGACTGCATCAGCCCGATTTTCGACAAAGAGAAGGAGCAGAAACGCCTGCAGACGGCTCAGCTGATCGGTGAACCAGGCAGCCAGGTTGCTGATATCGCCCGGACGCAGGGGCAGATTGAGGCGACGGAAGCAGGTAAGAAGGAACTGGCAAAAAACAACATAAACCAGCCGGATGCCGACGCTCCTGCGGCTGAAAAGAAAGCGTATCAGGAAGCGCTGGAAAACAGCAGTGATTATAAGAAGGCCATGGCACTCTGGGGCACCGGCAGCGATATCCAGAAGGGGATTCAGGCGGCGACTGCGGCAATTCAGGGTTTGGCGGGTGGCAATCTAGCGCAGGCAGCCAGCGGCGCGGCGGCACCGTATCTGGCCGAGCAGATACACAAATATACCGCCGACAATCAGGCCGCAAAAGCGATGGCTCATGCAGTGGTAGGTGCGGTAACATCGTGGGCGGCAGGCAACAGCGCGGCAGCAGGCGCGACCGGTGCGGTCAGCGGAGAGCTGATGGGTCAGTTGATCATGCATTCGATGTATCCGGGTAAACAGGTCAGTGACCTGCAGGAGTCGGATAAGCAGGTCATCAGTGCACTGAGTACCCTGGCTGCGGGTCTGGCAGGCGGCGTGACCGGCGGCAGCAGCGCCAGTGCGCTGGCCGGCGCTCAGGCAGGGAAGAATGCGGTTGAGAATAATGCGCTGACTATCCCTGCGCCTCCAGTTCCTGTTCCGGGTGTGCCTGTTGGTCCCGGCGACCAGGTTAAACAGGATGCAGATAAGAAAATAGCTTCAGGTCTTGAAGGTACAATTAAAGATCTGGGTGATGCGCTGGACAAGGCAACGCAGTGCTCCTTCGGACGAGCTTGTTCTTCGGAAAATGGCGAAGAACAGAACCAACCAAATATTGGCAAAGATTTTTCGGATGCTGATAAAGCCGAATTGGGTGGAACGGGGTCCGGAACGCCTGGCGGTTGGGAGCCACAGGATGAGGAAAATGCGCGGAATAATGAGGCTCATAGTGCTGCAAATAGTAAAAATCTTAATGCCGAGTTAACGGGAAAAGAGATAGCCGATGGACATGCTTTCGAAAAGCATGTTATTCAGCAAAATGAATTCGCTAATCTGGGAATAAAGACGAAAGAACAGTTTGCTCAACACATTGAGAACGTTGTAAAAAATCCAACTTCTGTCAAAGAGCTAAGTGGCGGAAGGTCAGCTTATTGGGATCAATCTACAAACACCGTTGTTATACGAAACCCCAAACCTGGCGATGGTGGTACTGCATTCAGACCAGTTAACGGCAGAGCCTACTTTGATAGCTTGAGGTAAATATGGAACTATTATCTGTCACGATGAAAAGTGCAAAAATTAATATAACAGAAGAAGAGTTGCTGATATTAAATTCAGCGTTGAATGAAATCTGTAATGGTATTGATATTGCTGAGTTTGAAACAAGAATAGGCTCTGATAGAAATGAGGTTGCAGCCTTGTTAAGTAAGATTGGAAACATATTAGATCAAATGATCTCTTAATGACCAAATCCCGGCCATTAAGCCGGGATTTTTACATTATCAGTCAACCGCCAGGCGAATGATCATCTGATCCGGCGTGGTTATCACCTCGATCTTCTGCCCGGTCGCAAATCCCAGCACAGCCATCCAGTGGCCGCGCAGGGTGATCGATGGTTAAGGCCGGTGCTTCAGGTGATCGCATATATATCCCACGGTATAACGTCTTGATTGAGCTGTGGACGTGTCGGCCTCTGACTTATGATCCGTGCCAGCCATAACCAGCCCATCGTTAATTGCTTGCGGTCAGCGGGCTGGGGTATTCGAGCACCTCAGTTCCGCGCCTGTTAGCTACTCCGTTTACCCATCACGTTATCCAGCATCTCAGAAATAAACTTCTGCTTCGTCATTGGCGTCTGTAGGATCGCATCGATCTGCCTTTCCGGCCGTGGCACCGTGCAGTGGCTAGTGTTATAAAATCGCGGGCGGCAGGAAACAGCGCGGCAGCAGGCGCGACGGGTACGGTCAGCGGAGAGTTGATGGGCCGCTGATCATGCATTCAATGTATCCGGGTAAACAGGTCAGCGACCTTCAGGAGTCGGATAAGCAGATCGTCAGTGCACTGAGTACCCTGGCTGCAGGTCTGGCATGCGGCGTGACCGGCGGCAGTAGCGCCAGTGCGCTGGCCGGCGCTCAGGCAGGGAAGAATGCGGTGGAGAATAATGCGCTGAGTGATATTGCTGAGAACAAAGCCTCAGGAATATCGCAGCAGGAGAAATATCAGAAAGCGCAGGATTCGTTGGTGAAGGTTACTGAGGAATACAAGGCTCAAAACTGTGCCGGAATGAATGCCGAAGCCTGCGGTGCTGAAATGGATGCGCATCGTGATGAATTGCTGAGAGGTGCGGGTCTGGCCGGACTGGATTTTGTGCCGGTTGTCGGTGACATTAAGAGTTTTGCGGAAGCGCAGACGGCGCTGGATTATCTGGCAGCAGTTATCGGGATAATACCGGGTGCAGGGGATGTGGCAGGTAAGGCGATTAAGGCTGCGGAAACGGCGCTGAAGAAAGGGGATGTGGTTGAAGCTCCACGGCTGATTAATAAGGCCAGTGATGAGGTCTCTGCTTATAACGCAGCAGCCTATCCGAAGCTGAAAGACGATCTGATGCAGCAGAACCTGAACAATATCGCTAAGCAGGATCCGAGGTTGGACGCCGTTGTCAGGGGGTGATAATGGAAAACTGAATTATGGTGTTGGTTCTGGAAGCAGAGACGAAGCAGATCGATTAGGTAAAATCTGGGTAGGAGATGGGGCTATACCAACAACGGACGGAAAAGGTCTGGTTAGTGCTGATGGTTTAAGGATATACCGTTATCCTGATTCGAAGCCAAATGCTCCAGAGCATTTGAATCCAACAGGAGTGCAAGCCAACTTCGAAATCTACCAAATAAACCCATCAACTGGTGAAAGGATACGTATTGGTAATGGGCATATGAGTTTTAAAAAATGAAAGCTGAATTGAAAACGCTAGGAAATGATTTATTTGATCTGAAACTTTATCTTCCAGAAGAAGCAGATAATTTCATTATGTCATTAACGTTAACAATTGGACCTATCGATGAAACTGGTAGCAATTATTTTTATGTAAAAGTCTGCACCCCCGAATGGCTCTGCAAACATCATTGGCTGCCGGAGTTAATGCGCCACACGCTTCTGGTGCGTAAATACGATCTGGATGAAATCAAAAAGACGATCACAGACTACATCGATCAGTGTGAAGGTGAAGACTGGATGGATATAGCGCAAAAGCTCTCCCGCGTCTTTTCCTGGGAATATGAAGATTACCAGACCTTGAATGATTAACCAAAATATCCCGGCCACTGAGCCGGGATATTTTTACCTGCCACTTACTCCACCGCCAGCCGGATGATCAACTATGCGCTGAATGCCAGTCAGGCGCTCAGCTTTGATAAAGAGTCTGTCAGACTGCCGGAAATCCGGCAGCGACTGCCAGCCAGTGATTGATAAATGGAAGCAGGTCAGCGATAAGCAAAGCGCAGACACCGATCAGAAACTGAAAGATAATCCGCTGGAAGCTGTAGTTGTTGATAAAGAACTGGCGCAGGGCGGCATTGATATGGCGGCGCGTCCTGGCTGGGTAGGAAAGCTTTCTGGCGTTGAGGTAATGACAAGCGATGAAGTCAAAGCCTATGTTCAGCAATGGAATGGACAGGATCTGAGAAATATAGATGTAAACAGCCCTGGCTGGACGACTTTTGCGGCGTTTATATCCGATCCTGAAAATCAGGCTGCTGTAACTTCTTTGATAATGTTGGGTAAAGACCTCGTCATAATTGCGAAGAATAGTTTGACAACTAGATCTTTGTTTAATGAGATGACCACACAAGGAATTAAAGTTACACCTGAAAATGTTGTTAGTGCAGAAAAGGACAATGGCGGAAAATTTATTATTCTTGAAAAAAATTCAAAAGCAGGATTACAACATATTGTGGAACAGCATGGGAGCCAATTTGCTCAAATAGGTGTATCAGAAGCATGTATTCCTGATATAATAATGAATGCTGTCACTGATGGTAAAGTTGTTGGTTATCAAGGTCCTGGGATTGGCAGGCCCATCTGTTAAACCATGATAAATGGTAAGAAGTACTATATTGCTATCACTGTACGGAACAACGGCTACGTCGTAGGGGCTAAATTGCGAGGCTCGGTAAAATGAAAGAGATAAAATTAATGGCTGACTATCATTGTCATCCATTATGGGGAGGTGATTCGGGCGACTTTAGTGATATATCACCTGAGGAATTACCAATATCACTGGAGCTGAAAATAGCCTGAATGAATGGGCTAAACGATATGATGATATTCTTAATGTAGATGATCCTGCATCATCCAGTTTTAAAAGTGAAAAAGAAGAAAAGTTATTTATTGATGATGGGTATAAATTAGCCGAGTATCTTAAAAGAGAATTAGGAAACACATACAAAGTCACATATCACTCTGATTACTAATTAATACAATCCCGGCCAGCGAGCCGGGATTTTTACATTATCAGTCCGCCGCCAGCCGGATAATCATCTGCCCCGGTTCAGTGATCACAGCGATCTTCTGCCCGGTAGCAAATCCCAGCTCGGCCATCCAGTGGCCGCGCAGAGTGATCGACGGTGAAGGTCGGTGCTTCAGGTGATCGCGGATATATCCCACGGTATAACGTCTTGATTTAGTTGTGGGCGTGTCGGCCTCTGACTTATGATGGGTGCCAGCCATAACCAGCTCCTCGTTAATTGCTTGCGGTCAGCGGGCTGGGATATTCGAGCACCTCAATTCCGCGCCTGTTAGCTAATCCGTTTACCCATCACGTTATCCAGCATCTCAGAAATAACTTCTGCTTCGCCATTAGCGTCTGTCGGATCGCATCGATCTGCCTTTCCGGCCGAGACACCCGTTCAGTGGTTAGTGTGATAAGCTCGCGGGCAGCAGGAAACAGCGCGGCAGGAGGCGCGACGGGTGCGGTCAGCGGAGAGCTGATGGGTCAGTTGATCATGCATTCGATGTATCCGGGTAAACAGGTCAGTGACCTGTAGGAGTCGGATAAGCAGATCATCAGTGCACTGAGTACCCTGGCTGCAGGTCTGGCAGGCGGCGTGACCGGTGGCAGTAGCGCCAGTGCGCTGGCCGGCGCTCAGGCAGGGAAGAATGCGGTTGAGAATAATGCGCTGAGTTTGGGTACGGGTATGACCAGTTCAGGCTCCGCTGCGCAGTCATGGAATCAGTATTCACAGGAACATAACCTTACACCAGAGCAGAAACAGGCAGGATTGGATAAACTGAGGCAGGGTGATTTGCCTGACGGCGCGAATATAACCAAGGTTATCGTGAATGGATATAAGGACGGCGTGTTGATAGCAGGAGCAGCTTATTTAGGTCCGGCTGCATCGGTAGGTAAAGTAGTCGGTGGTGCAGTCATGGCGGCAATGGCTAATGGTACGTATCAGTGGTTTGATATCAACAGTGAGAAGAATCAAAGCCTGCCTGAAAATCAGCAAACAACCTGGGACTACTGGGGCAGTGCTTCTGCGGCTGTAACCGGCGCACTGGCTCCGGGACGTGGACTATTGCAGAACGTAGGAATAGCTACGACTGGTGCGGCATTGAGTAATGGAGCTGATATTGGGGCGATTGGTGTCGCCGCAGGTAGCGCTGGATTGGGATGGGGATTTGGTGAATATGCACCAGGGGTTGTTAATTCGTTAACAGGAAAGGATGCACCTGGCTTCATATTTGATGCTGTAGGCTCGCTCGGGACAGAATTTTTAGGTGGATATACACAAAATCTCTTAAATACACCAACTCCACAAAAATTTTCTGAAAAAGAAAAGGAGGAGAAAAAATGATCGCATATATCAAATTACTAATTTACTCTTGTGTTTTTTGTATACTGATTTGTTTTATTTTAGGGGCTGGAGCATCGGTCATTATATATATTAAAAATGGATATTTTCTAATTCCCGATGGACAGCTAAAGAGAGCTATTGTTTTTGGATCTATTGCAGGAACAGCGATTACATTAGCTACAATAGTTTTTAATCTGATAGACAAGTTCAATACGCGAAAATCTCCCCCATCAGATCCTAATTGATTTCAACAAGAAATCCCGGCCAGTGAGCCGGGATTCCTTTTTTATCAGTCAGTTATCCTTCAGCAGCCAGGCGGATAATCAACTGTCCCGGCTCAGTGAGCACCTCGATCTTCTGCCCGGTCTCAAATCCCAGTGCCGCCATCCAGTGGCCCTTCAGGATAATAGACGGTGAAAGCGTGAACTTCCTCTGATTCCGGACATATCCCACGGTGTAACGTCTTGATTTAGTTGTGGGCGTGTCGGTCTCTGGCTTATGATGCGTGCCAGCCATAACCAGCTCCTTGTTAATTGCTTGCGGTCAGCGGGCTGGGGTATTCGAGCACCTCAGTTCCGCGCCTGTAAGTTGCTCCGTTTAGCCATCACGTTATCCAGCATCCCAGAAATAAACTTCTGCTTCGTCATTGGCATCTGCCGGCTCGCATCGATCTGCCTTTCCAGCCGTGGCACCAGTGCAATGGTTCGTGTGATAAGATCGCGGGCGGCAGGAAACAGCGCGGTAACAGGCGCGACGGGGGCGGTCAGCGGAGAGCTGATGGGTCAGTTGATCATACATTCGATGTATCCGGGTAAAAAGGTCAGCGACCTGCAGGAGTCGGATAAGCAGATCATGTGCACTGAGTACCCTGACTGCAGGCCTGGCAGGCGGCGTGACCGGCGGCAGTAGCGCCGGTGCGCTGGCCGACGCTCAGGCAGGGAAGAATGCGGTTGAGAATAACTCGCTGGGTAATATTGCGTAGGCGCAGTCTGAAGGCAAGACGCTGGAGCAAAAAGCCAGTGAGTATTGAGGCTGAGAACGAACGCTACAAGAAGGAGAACTGTGCCTGATTAAGCGCGGAAGCCTGCTCGGTGAAGATGTACGACGAGCGGCGTGAATCGCTGAAAGAAACCCTTGCCGCCGGTGCAGATTTTGTGCCGGTGGTGGGTGATATCAAGAGCTTTGCGGAAGCGCAGAGTGTGCTGGACTATCTTGCCGCAGCGGTAGGGTTGATACCGGGCGCAGGGGGTGTGGCGGGCAAGGCCACTAAAGCGGCTGAGACAGCGCTGAAGAAAGTGGAAGTTGCTGAAGCCTCGAAGCTGATCAATAAGGCCAGTGATGATATTAAGGCAATTAAGCCGTTAGATGTTGGTTCATATAAAGAGCTTAAAGATCGTGCTGTAATGGGTGATAGTTTAGAGCATGACCATATTCCCTCTTTTGCTGCTCGGAGAACAGCAAAGGGAAATGAGTTAGGTAGGAAATTGACTCCAGCGGAAGAAAAGACTTTATATCAAAATGCTACTGCTGTAGAAGTCCCTAAAGATGTTTATCGGGCTAGGCCTACTTATGGTGGGAAAAACACGGCAGCTCAAGTTCAGCAAGATGCGTAAGATCTGTGCGGTGCCGTGTATCGTGATACTGATGCCTTGAGAACCAATACGATAGAGCGTAGATATAAGCCGGCTCTAGTTGATGATACTGTAAAGAAAATTATTGACAGAAATCGGCAAATTGGGGTCATTAAATAATGTTGGCATGGAATAATCTTGTTGAAATGCTAGGGGGCTCGAAGGCGAGTAATGAGTTTATTTATCTTCCTCAAAAAATTAATGAATTACCTGTTTTTGAAGAAGGCGTATTAGGTGATCGAAGTTATTACTCTTTTTTTAATTCGGGTGTTTTATTTTTACTAGAAGATGACCTGGTAAATCAAATTAGTTTGTATATACAATCCGATGAAGGATTTTCTGCCTATACAGGGGAACTGCCTTTACCTGTTAATAGTCGTGAGTCAGAGATTATTCAGGCTTTGGGAACTCCTTCGGGATCTGGAGGTGGAAAAATGGATATGTTGTTGGGATATGTCAATCGTTGGATAAAATACAAAACAGAAAGTCATACACTGCATATTCAGTTTAATCAGAATGATCAACTATGTAGAGTGACACTAATGCAGTAAAGACGATCCTGGCCCTTGCGCCGGGATCGTCTTTTTTTTCCGGTTAGATCCTAATCTCCGCCTAAATCACCAGCCGCCCACGCTCGACGGTGACGATAACGGGCTGGTCGGTGTTAAAGCCGAGATCTTCCAACCAGCGGCCCTTCAGCGTGAGTTGCGGCGGCGGGTTGCCCTTCATGCCAGTGGGGACGTAGCCGACGGTGTAATGCCGTTGGGATTCTTTTACTTCAGTTGCGCGGGGTTCTGACTTAAAATCGCGTTTAGACATAATAACTACTCCTAACTAGTTGTTGTGGTGAGCAGAGTTATCGGGTGCCAGCCCGGCAGCCCTGCGCTGATAAAAATCGTCTATTCTGTAGTAAATCCCTTCTACGACGTCAATAACTGCGTCATCTTCAAACGCTTAAGCAGGCTGTCCATCAGGACGATCAGCGCCTGCTGATCTTCATCCGATAACGAATCCATCTGCGTCACCAGCGCCTGTAAACGCGGGTTATGTATCTGCGGCGGCGTCATGGGTTCCAGTCCAAGCAGCGAATCAAGGCTGGTCTGTATACCTGCGCAATCCTGACCACGGCGTCAAGCTGGGAACCGATGCCCCCCGTTCCCAGCGGTTGTAAACCCGGCGGTCAACCTCCAGTAACTCGGCCAGCCGGGCATGAGTCATTCGCCATCTCCGCCCCGTGCGGCCCCCGCCGGGGGCCTCCCTGCTTAACCCTCTGCATGCGACCCCTGCCGGTTCGCGCTCCGTCCAACCCGCGCCCGCCGCACAAGCAAGTTGTGCAGCGTTCACGGGTTATTGGTAAACCCCGGTTGGGCAATGAAAGGTGGTTAATAAAAATGGTAATGGCAGGGTTGCAGGTACAAACAATCCCTAATAGCATCGATAAGTCAGGCGGCCATGACTTGAAGGTGAAATGATGAAACTTATTGATTATAAAAACAAATCAATCAAGAGGGGAACGGTCTTTAGGCTGCCTGCTGTTTGGCCATATGAAGAATGGGTTGATTTTATGGTCATAGATTTATTTGAAACTCACGGCTTAGTCGTATCTTCTGGTCACAAAGCTGGATTGATTTTAATATCTTTACCAGTCGAAAGCGCGTCAATCGAAGGTAGAGCATTAAGTACAGAATGGGTTATTACCAATTGGGCTAAATGTATATATCCAGAATGTAATATTGAAGATGTTTATATCCTTGGTGAATATGTAGCAACTCCTATTAAATAAACAACGAACCCGCCTTAACAGGCGGGATTTTTTTGCCTGTCACTCAGCCAGCGACCGTATTATCAGCTGCCCGTGCTCCACGGCGACCGTCACCGGCGCACCGGTCGTAAACCCCGCCTTTTCAATCCAGTTACCCTTCAGGTTAAGGCTGGGCAGCAGGTCACTGCCGGTACGGCGGCACTCATGGCGGATACTGGTATATCCGACCTTAAGCTGCCGTAAAGCTCTGGAAATGCTTACTTCTGACTTAGTATCGTGCTCAGCCATGATTAACTACCTCGTATAGTTGGTTGTGGTTAGCGGGTTGGGGTGTTGGCGCTCCTCAGCTCCGCGCCTGATATCTACTCTTTTTAACCAATCCCATCGTCCAGCATCTCAGCCACAAACTACTGCTTCGTCATTAGCAGTTGCCTGATCGCATCGATCTGCCTTTCCAGCCGTGGCACCGTGCAGTGGTTAGAGTGATAAGCTCGCGGGTAGCAGGCAACAGCGCGGCAGCAGGCGCACCGGTGCGGTCAGCGGAGAGCTGATGGGCAGCTGATCATGCATTCGACGTATCCGGGTAAACAGGTCAGTGACCTGCAGGAGTCGGATAAGCAGATCATCAGTGCACTGAGTACCCTGGCTGCAGGTCTGGCAGGCGGCGTGACCGGCGGCAGTAGCGCCAGTGCGCTGGCCGGCGCTCAGGCAGGGAAGAATGTGGTTGAGAATAACTCGCTGGGTGATATTGCTCAGGCGCAGTCTGAAGGCAAGACGCTGGAGCAGAAAGCCAGTGAGTACGTTGAGGCTGAGAACGAACGCTACAAGAAGGAGAACTATGCAGGATTAAGTGCGGACTCTTGCTCGGTGAAGATGTACACTCAACGTCAGGAAGAACTGAAAGATATTCTGTCAACGGGCGCAGATTTTATGCCGGTGGTCGGGACCATCAAAAGCCTAGCAGAGGTACAATCGGCACTGGATATCTTCTTGCTGCTGCCTCAGTGATCCCGGGAGAGCGCATTGCTTCCGGTATTCTGAAAAATGTGGAAAAAGCTCTGGCTAAGGGCGATCTCATTGAAGCATCTAAGCTGCTCAACAAGGCCAGTGATGAAATTACTGAATATCCTCCTGGTCCAGGGAAAATATCCGTTCCAACTTCTGGTGTTGGTGCTAGTGCCAAGTTCTCGGTAACTAATGCACAGGTTGGGAAAAAACTGGGTAAACATGTTGAAGATTTTGGTGGGAATGCATCAAATGCGGCTGATCGAGAACGTGTTTTAAATATCATAAATGATATAGGCTCTAATCCAGATAAAGTTGTTGCAGGGAAAATTGCAGGGCAAGGTGCTGGAGCAGGTGCCAGTCGTGGTGATGTATTCTTCAGAATAAAAGGAAATGATGTTGTTGTTACTAAACCAGATGGTAGTTTTATTACTATCCTTAAAGATGGTGTGTTAAATAACACCTCTGTAAAAAATGCACTGAAGGGGGCACTACAATGATGCTTTTTGGGGAGGGGTATCAAGAGCTGTTACGTAATATAGTTGGACAAAAACTTCAAAATGTCAATGGTCTGATATATGTTTATGACATTCCAGATTTAGGAGCGCCGCAACAACTTCAGCTTGTTTTTTTTAATGAAAATAAAAGTGTTGTGTTCAGGTGCGGACTGGATGGGGCTTCACTTGAACTAACTGATTCGCCAATGCAGGAAAATGATCTCGGAGAGTATGGCAAAGAGATAATTATGGATTTGTCAAATTTATATTCTTTTCAGAAAATTATTGGAAAAACACTCTTACGATTTAACGTGATTTATTCTGAAATTGAACAAAAAGTGACTGGGGCAAAGTTAGCTTTTGATGAAGGACTTACTTTAATAATCATTAATCTTGGGGATGAAATTAAGGTTTTTGATTCTTTGCCAATGGAATATGAGCGAGACGAGAAAATTAATTACATTGATGTTTCATCTATATTTAAAAACAGCCTTCCCGACAGTTAATCTCTTAACCTTCTGTTTCTCCTGACTCTCAGCCTGCACCATCGCAGGCTTCTGAAGGGCGCCAGACATAACGCTGATTATGCGTGGTTCGTCCTCCTGAACTGTGCATAACCCTGCATTATGTTGAATAGCTGCAGGCAATTTACCCGGTGGGTGGGTTCTTCAACGGGGGAGGTAGCGTGTTCAGGCTAAAAAGGCGCGTCGGGGCAAAAAGTTGTTGCACCGGAAGTGCGGCAGGCAAAAACGACGGTAATGAACGGAAAGTAACGGGAAAAATCGGCCTCGCCTCTGTAATCCGCGTCAGAGAAAGTTGTTGTTGAGAATAATGCGCTGAGTAAGGAAAATGAGAAGCGCCACGGTCTGCGGCCAGTAGATATGATTGACATCATTCCACTGTTCAACGGGACTGCTAAAGTTTTTGATGATATTATTGGTTCAGTAGGTGGAGAGTTTATAAATAACACTGTTGAGGATGAGGTTTATAAAAATGATAAGAAAAAATAAGCCTACAATATGGTTGTTGCTTATAAGTATTGTATATATGGTCTTTTGCTGCTTAGTTTTTTTCTCTTTGGCGCTGATAGCTGTTCAGCTAATCATTAGCCATAGAATTGCTGTTGAACAGTCAGATATTAAATATATTCTGATTGCGAGTATCATTGCAGGAACAGCCGCAGCTTTTAGATCATGGCTTTTTGCCAAAATAGATGAGCGTAAAGCCCGTTAATCTCCGCCCTCCAAACCTGCATAACCTCAGAAATCCCGGTCCTAAAAACCCGGGAGTTTTCATCTGTCACTCAGCCAGCGGCCGGATTATCAGCTGTCCGTGACCCCGCCTCTTCAAGCCAGTTACCCTTCAGGTTAAGGCTGGGGTAACAGCTGTAACGGGTGGTTCTGCCGGTGAGGCGGCACTCATGGCGGATACTGGTATATCCGACCTTAAGCTGGCGTAACGCTTTGGAAATGCTCACTTCTGGCTTAGTATCGTGCTCAGCCATATCAACTACTGAAAAAACCTTTATAAATGCACCGGGAGGGCAATAATGAGGAATGGTCAGGAAATTTATAAAGATATCGGTACTGTTTTATATAGTATCGCTCCCGATAAAGCTAAGAAGATCATTATGCGAGCAGAATTGTCACCGGAAAATGATCATTGTGAATATGAATATGATTATCTTGATGATGATGATAAAACTCAATGGTTAACGGCAGGTGGAAGGGCGAATACAGATATCCTTCATTATCTGGTAGAGCTTCGCAACTATTATATTGAAAACAATCTGACCAATGGCCGCCCTGCGTGGCATGGATGTGAAGTGACTTTGGATGTTAAAAAAATGAAACTAAATGTAGACTTCCGCTACGACGATTAGCCATCAATGAGCCCGGCTCTCAAACCGGGATCTTCTTATTTTTTAGCCGTCAAATTTACCCACAATGCCCGTTCCCGCGCTTGATCACCGGCAGATTGCCAGTGTCGTTCAGCGCACCGGGGAACGACTTAAGTCACTGCTTCATCTTCGGCCTGTTGACGAATACCACGCCACATTTAGATAACACAAGAACTTATGAACATGAAACATACTTGTTAGTTCCAGAATCGAAAGTATTTTTTAACCCGCAAAAAAATAATGTAATTGTGGTTGATAAAACAGGTAATTTTGTCAGTTGATGGAAGCTTGATCCTCAAACGAAACAGTATGATAACTTTATGGATAACGGGGTTTTAAGATGAGTCAATCACTTAAGAGCTACATTGATAGTTTTATATCGAGGGACATAACAGCTGGCTGCTTTGTGGACACTTATATGATTAAGTGGAAAACAGAACGTGATAATGAATTACTTGCACAGGATGATGATAATTTAAGTGAGTTACTATCCAGCGTATTTTGTATTGCTGATATGTATAACTCAGATAATGATCGTGAAGAATATGAATTTAATGAAAATCAACTTTGGTATGAAATAAATAAGCTAATAGCCGCTTATACAGATAACTAAAAGGAAATCCCGGCCATTGAGCCGGGATTTTTACATTATCAGTCCGCCGCCAGCCGGATAATCATCTGCCCCGGCGTGGTGATCATCTCGACCTTTTGCCCTGTCGCAAACCCCTGCTCAGCCATCCAGTGACCGCGCAGGTTAATGGACGGTCAAGGCCTGTGCTGCAGGTGATCGCGGATAAATCCCACGGTATAACGTCTTGATTTAGATGTGGACGTGTCGGTCTCTGACTTATGATGAGTGCCAGCCATAACCAGCTCCTCGTTAATTGCTTGCGGTCAGCGGGCTGGGATATTCGAGCACCACAGTTCCGCGCCTGTTAGCTAATCCGTTTACCCATCACGTTATCCAGCATCTCAGAAATAAACTTCTGCTTCGCCATTAGCGTCTGTCGGATCGCATCGATCTGCCTTTCCAGCCGTGGCACCAGTGCAATGGTTCGTGTGATAAGATCGCGGGCGGCAGCACGGCAGCACGGCAGCAGGCGCACCGGTGCGGTCAGCGGAGAGCTGATGGGTCAGTTGATCATGCATTCGATGTATCCGGGTAAACAGGTCAGTGACCTGCAGGAGTCGGATAAGCAGATCATCAGTGCACTGAGTACCCTGGCTGCAGGTCTGGCAGGCGGCGTGACCGGTGGCAGTAGCGCCAGTGCGCTGGCCGGCGCTCAGGCAGGGAAGAATGCGGTTGAGAATAACTGGCTAAGCGTGCAGGAAGCCGAAAGAAAAGCCATCCTGGAGCGTAAGGAGAAGGCTGGCACTATCACGCCTGACGAGCGGCAGGAGCTGTCCGGTATCATCCAGACCGATAAAACCCGTGACCAGGCTATTCACGATGTATGTACACAGAGCAATAAAGGCAGCGCGGCCTGTGGGACGTTGGTCAGCCAGGCTCAGACGGCGCTGGATAAATACGGCGACAGGGTTACTTATTCGCTGATTTACAAAGACCTGTACCCGCAGGACGCTGCAAATCTTGAAAGCGTATTGAAGGGGCTGGATGCGGGAGGCATCAGCCGTGATCAGGCGATAACGGCGATAGCAAAGCAGTCCGGGCAAAGCTGGGACAGTGTGGCTGAACAATATGATTCAGCCATGCAGGCACAGGCGATTGCTGTTGCGCTGGCGGGTATGAAGGGTATTGAGATAAAACAGCCCTCGACCGTCAGCAAGTCACCGGCAGCTAAGGCAGACAAGAACCTTAGTTATGTTGATGAACCACCGTTTAACCCCGGCGGTACAGCGGGAGGTGCGTAGTCCTGGTCCACAAAGGGACGTATAAAATACGTAGAGCTTCCGACTCAAGGGAAAATAAGGTTTGTTCCTGATGGTAATTACTCTCCCAGTAATCCGTTACCAGGAGGACTAAATAACGGTTATCTCGATAAGTTTGGTAATGAATGGGTGAAAGGCCCCTCCCGGACCGCAGGGCAAGCCTTCGAATGGGATGTTCAATTATCACCTAAAGGGAAAGCTCAGCCTGGCTGGGCGACAAGAGATGGATCGCACTTGAATGTGTCCCTTGACGGAAAAATCACACATAAATAAGTAAGGCGCGTATTTATGGAAAGTAAAATCGGTTTTTATCAGGAGATAGAAATAACTTCTGGTTGCAAAGATAAAAATAAAAAGTATGTCGGTAAGAAAGGCGGAGTCATGGGAATAAGTGAAGAAGACGGAGTACTGTACGGATACTCAATAAAACTTTACGACGAAGAATATCTTTTATCTTTTGATAAAGATGAAGTGGTTCCGACAGGTAAACAACTCACTCAAGAAGACTTTTACTGATCCAACACAGATTCCGGTTATTGGCCGGGATCTTTTTTTACCCTTTCACACCGCCCGCCATTCGACCTTACCGTTGCGCCATGTCCGCTTCTGCGGTGTGCTGACGGCGGTAATAAACGCTGCTTCCTCTTTCGCTGTCAGTATCAGTGCACCATTCAGCACCTGCAATTCCAGCCCTGTCAGACCTAAAATCCTCACCGCATCTGACTGTAAGGCGCTGTTCCTGCATCAGCCCTCAGCCGCCAACGGATAATCAACCGCCCTGGCGTAGTGATCACCTCGATCTTCTGTCCGGTCGAAATCCCAATCCGATCGACCAGTGACCATAGAGTGATGAAGGATGAAGGTTTGTGTTCCAGGCGAACGCGGATATTTACAGATGCGTGCTCAACAAAGATGCATAACCAGCTTACTCAGACGCGGCAGAAAAACCCGTTATTCGGGTAAATTCTGTTCCTGGTTCGGGTGCTATTGAAAGCTTTCCAGCAGCTCTGTCGGCGCTGGATTACCGGGCTGCAACAATCGAAATTATTTCGGCTACAGTTAACGCCGCCGCTTCGTCACCCAAAGCACCGTTCCTCACGCTGCGATTATCAGCCCGCAATCCCTGACGTGCCGATCCACCCCGCAAATTTCCGCTCTCTGCCTGGTAAAGGCGCGCCTGCCTGACTACACCTTAAGCATCCTTGTTATCACTGTCCTTTCCGCTGTTTAAGCGGTTTTCAGCCTGCGCGCCGACATCCTGCCGCGCCGGCACCTTTAGCGGTCAGACATGACCTCTGGCCTGATTCGGAGTGAATGATGAAGAGTCGCAACCTGACGCGATCGGCGGTCGCGTTTGCCACATTGAGTTGCCTGTATGTGCCGTTTAGCGCCCTGGCGTGGGATAACCTGACGGTTTTCGGCGATAGCCTGAGCGATGGCGGTAATGTCGGGCGCTTTACTTATGATGGCGCGCAACATCCACTGTATGACGAGATCCTCGCTGCACAGTTTGGGCAAACGCTGCAGCCGTCGTCGCGCGGTGGCAGCAACTATGCACAGGGCGGCGGCGTTACCGTGCCGGCGCTGGATGCCAGCCTCAATACGCAAGACCAGCTGGCTGCTTATCTGCAATCCACCGGCGGACGCGCAGATAGCAACGGACTGTACATTCACTGGGTGGGCGCTAACGATATCGCGGCGGCGGTGACTAATCCGCTTACCGCGCGCGATACCATCAGCAACAGCGCCAGCGCGGCGGTGTCGCAAATCAAAACCCTGCTGGATGCCGGTGCGGGGGCGGTAATCGTGCCAAACGTGCCGCAGCTTGGCTCCACGCCTTTCATGGTGCAGGCGGTGCTGAGTGTGCTGGGCCCGGCGGCGCAGTCGGCGATGGTCGCGGCGTTTGCCTCACTGGACAGCCATGCCACGCCCGATGTGGCTGCGCGCCAGCAGGCGGTGCGCGACGCATTCGATCAGGCTGCCGCACAGGTATCGACCATCCCGGCGCTGCGTGCCGCGCTGGCGCAGCAGCTATTTTCGGCCTGGCAGGTGCTCAGCGAGCAGGTGACGGCCCTCTCCGATGGCTATAACCAGCAGGAAGAAGCCGGGCTGGTGGCGCTGAATGGCAACATTGTGCGTGCCGACATCGCCGGCCTGTTCAACGAGGTAATTGCCGATCCGCAACGCTATGGCCTGAGCAATACGCTGGGGATGGCCTGTCCGGTTGGCACCTCTGCCGCCGAATGCACCTCGTCAACGCCCGGTTTCAGCAACGCGCAGGCCTATCTGTTTGCCGACCGGCTGCATCCCAGCCCGGCGGTACATGCCATGATCGCCGACTATATTCAATCGATCCTCGACGCACCCGCGCAGGTGGCGGCACTGGCACGGGCGCCGCTGATGCTGTCGCGTGATATGCAAAACACCCTCGACGGCCATTTACAGCAGCAGCGTCAGCAGCCGGCCAGCGCCGGTCAGGTTAGCGTGTTCGGCGGCTATGCCGGTCAGCATATTGATTATCGCGGCGACAGCCTGCTTAACGGCGACGCTGATACCGGCAGCCTGACGCTGGGATTGGGCTATCAGTTCACGGATAACTGGCAGGCAGGTCTGCTGTTGTCGAGCACCGCGCAGCACCAGCATCCTTCGGCGCACTATGATTACAAGCTGCGCGGCAATTTGCTGGCGCTGTATAGCCAGCTGACGCTGCTGGAGCAGGGCTGGATCAATGCGGATGTGCACTATGCCGATCTCGATTTTGACAGCATCGAACGTCGCATCAATATCGGCCCGGCAACGCGCACCGAACAGGGCAGCAGCAGCGGCAAAATGCTCGGGCTGCGGGTGCAAACCGGCTGGGACCTGCCAATAGGCGAACACCTTTCCACCGGCCCGGTTGCCAGCTACGCACTGGATTATGTGCGGGCAGGGGGCTACAGCGAAAACGGCGACAGCAGCACCGCCATGCGTTTTTCCGATCAAACCCTGCATTCGCAAATCGGCGCGCTTGGCTGGCGTATCGACAGCAAACAGTGGCCGGTGAATCCGTGGGCGCAGCTCAGTTATAACCACCAGTTTGGCGATACGCAGAACGCGGTGCGCGCCGGGCTGAAGTCAACGCAGACCGGCTTTGTACGCAGCGTCAGCGCCGGTGATAAAAACTGGCTGGATATGTCGCTGGGGGCCAGCGTGCCGCTGGGTGAAACGGTCAACGCTTTCGCCGGGGTTTCTGCGGTCGGAGGCAACAGCGCGTATCATCAGGTGAGCTGGAATATTGGCCTGAATGCGACATTTTGATAACGGCGCGCCAGTCGGAAATTTCACTGGCGCGTTATCTCGCGTAAAAAATTAAACTGATGATCGCCGGAAATATTTCGATAATTCAAGCCATTCTTCTTCGTAAGTCAAATTAATCAGAACGTTCGTACCGGCGATTACCACAATTATTCTGCGATAAATCTGTAAAACGTATTTTTGTCGCTTCGCTTTCCTTCCGGAATCATATCGTTATTCTCTCTCGCCACATCACGCCGCTGAAAAGCTCCCGTATAATCTGGTACAGGTCAATATATTAGTTTTCAATCACTTATACTGCTGATGCTCTGTCGTATTACGTTAATAATTTATGGGGAACACCATGGCGAATACATCTGGCACCACCAGCACTACCACACCTTCCGCTACCGGGACGGTGATTCAATTACATACCATTGATGATTTACGTAAACAGGAACCTGTTTCGATTGGCGAAATTGCGTCGGTGCTGGAGTACAGCCGTGGCAGTCGGATGGGCGGCGGCGTGTTTGTCTACGATGCCACCGACAACAGTACGCCCGATGACGGCGGGCTAAATTTCGTAACGTCCGGTAAAAAGCGCTGGAAAAGAGTGGTCCTCGATTATAGCGCGGTCACGGTGGTGGATTTTGGCGCGATAGCCGATGGCACCACCGATTGTATTGATGCGGTGATCCGCATGTTTAAATGGTCGCAGCGTGTCTTACCCTCCGCGGGCATTCGCTTTACCGCCGGTGAGTTCAGCCTGTCCGGCTTTGATTTAGCGGAAGTACTGGGCAGCGACAGAGAGATTAACCGTTTTAAAATATCCGGCGCGCCGGTCAACTTCGGTTATTTCCCCACCACCACGCTGAAATTTAACTGGGGACCAAAACCGCGCAAAACCCATTTCTTCAGCGTACGCGCACGCTATGTGGAAATTTCCGGCTTTGTGGTGAAAGGCATGAGTTCTGATAGCGGCGAAGACGGCGGCACGGCGTTTAATAATGTCGGCTTCTTTACCAACAGTATTATCGGTGGCCAGTTTCTGCGCGTCAGCAGCATGGAGTTTCGCTACCTCGGCGGGCGGGCACTGGAACTGATTGACACGCTGGACTGTAAAATCGACCAGTTTTATTCACGTGGCTGTCAGGGCAGTATTGTCTATGCGCGCTGGTCCGATCGGGAAAAAGGCGCCTGGGATCATTCGACCGCGATTGAACTCTCCAACTTTAATTTGCAGCGCAGCACCAAACAGCCGGTGTTCGATCTGCCGCGCTGCACGCAATCGTTTATTCGCAATGGCTGGATCGAGCACTCCGAATTTGCCGGCGATCTCACCAATGGTCAGTGGACGATTGAAGGGCTGGTGATTGAATCGACGCAAAATCCCATGAAAATGGGCTACTGCCGCGCGATGATTATTCAGAAAAGCGTGCACCGCGATAGCGCGGGCTTTGACTTCAGCAAAGAGGGTATTGAGCCATGGACGCTGCTGGCGGAAGGCGATCGTGGCGTGATGGAGATTTCCGATCTTGGCGCGATCATTCAGGGATCGCTGAGTTATGACTTCACCACCTCGCAGCATCACATGGATAACCGTGGCAAAGACGCGAAATGGTTTTACGTCGGCGAATTTAATTTTTCCGACGCTACCTCACAAATTCACGTTCGCATTGTCGGCAGCGCGCAGTATGTTTCCCAGTCGGAAACGCAAACCGATTACAGCTACCGGACACCGGAGGGCGTGGCGAATATTTATCTGCAGGCGCGCAACGACGATAACACCATTGGCAGCTGGCACAGCGAAGGCTCCTCACCCGTAATTAAGGTGCATATTGAGGGCAAAGGCGCACACACCAAACTGTACGTTAAAATTCCGGCCTATACCGGCTTCTCAATTGCGCTGGTGGAAACCAACGGGCGCGATCGCTATCAGTCCGGTCAGTGTTTTATTTTCCGCAAAAGTTTTACCGCCTGCAGTGCGGAAGAAGCCACGGCACTGGATAACCAGCCGGTCGTCGCCTTTGAGCAGCACTGGGTGGGCAATAAAGATGTCGGCTTTGGCTACAACAATAATAAAGAACTGCTGCTGCGTGGGCCGTTTTTTGAACGGCAGGAGCAGGATGCCACGGGGAAGTGGATCACCCGCCGTTTCCTGAAAGTCCGCGTGAACGGTGTGCCGCGCAGTATTGAAATACTCGATCCGGATAACCCGCGCTAACGCTTCAGGCCAGCAGTATTCCTCTGCTGGCCTGAATAATTCATTTTCCCCAGCGCTGACGTAAATAATCGACCGCCTGCTGCGTCTGCGGCTGATTAAGATAATCTTCGCGAAACAGAATGGTGCCGTCGATGTGCGGCAGCGATTCATTCAGATCGAGCTGTTTTTTCAGCTCGGGAACGCCGCCCTGAACTGTCCAGTCCGGCTCACTTTTCGAGGCTTCACCCACCTTATACAGCGCCACGCCAATGTACAGCCGGGTGTGGGTTGGCTGTACCACATTGGCCCACCAGCGCGCCAGGACGTCATAGCGCGCAGCCTGGCGGGCAAACGGCCAGTAGAGCTGCGGCGCGATGTAATCCAGCAGCCCAAGCTGCACCCAGCGGCGCGTGTCGGCATAGGCTTCATCATAAGCCGCCGCGCCGCGCGTATCGGAGCCGGCGGCATCGTGCGACAGATTACGCCATACACCCGCCGGGCTGACGCCGAACTCAACGGCAGGCTTGAGCTGTTTAATCGTGCGGGAAACCTGCTCGATCAGCAGCTGGGTATTGTGCCGCCGCCAGTCGGCTTTGCTGGCAAAGCCCGCGCCGTACTGGCGAAAGGTGGCGCTGTCATTGAGCGGCGATGTCGCGGTTTCGGTGTAGAAATAGTCATCGAACTGAACGCCATCAATGGCGTAGTTTGACACCACTTCCGCCACGATGCTGGTGATCCAGTCGCGCGCCGCCGGAATGCCCGGATCGAGCACGAAGCGGTCGCTGGCGGTGCGGATCCAGTCGCGATGCAGCACAAACACGCTGGCCGGCTGCAGCTGGAGCGTGTTGTTTAACGCCGTCACAGTCGCAGGTTTGGTATTGGTCGACACGCGGTAAGGATTGAACCACGCATGCACCTTCATGCCGCGTTTGTGCGCCTCGTCGAGGATAAATTGCAGCGGATCGTAACCCGGATCCTGCCCGATATTGCCGGTCAGGGTATCGGACCATGGCAGGATACGCGAACGCCACAGCGCGGTGCCATCGGGCTTCACCTGGAAAAACACCGTGTTGATACCCAGACTATGCAGCTTATCCAGTTTGGCCGTCAGCGCCTGCTGCTGCTGGCTGATACGCAGTGCCGGGCTGGCTGTGACGGAGGATATCGGCGGCCAGTCGAGGCGCGACACCGTGGTGAGCCAGACGCCGCGCACTGGTTCAGCCTGCGCTGCGGGTTTAGCCGGAACAGGAGGTTTGGTCGGCGACGGAAACGGGGTGACCAGCGATTTAGGCGGCTCCGAGGCGCAGCTGGCCAGCAACAGCACGGCAGACAGCAGACGGGCGACGCGTTTAATGTGGGTAACAGAGAGGTAACGCGCTGAACAGGCTATGATAAACTCCGTTTCTTGTAGTCCGTTATTCGCAGGCGTTCATTCTCTGATCCTCAGACATAATGTCAATACATTGGCTAAGATGAATGCCGCCGCGGCGCTGTCGCGCGTCCCGCATCTTACAGGAGTTCTCACTATGCAATACGAAGACCTTTATCGCCGCATTGGCCAGATCATTTTCAGCTGTGGCCCCGACGGCGCGCAGGTGCTGGTGGTGCAGGCGGAGCTGTTTGCCGATGAGGAGGGCGGGCAGTTTCAGTTTAACTACCTTGATGAAAACGGCGAACCGGACTGGTTCGAGCCGGACGCGCGCGCGATTGGCGATCTCAGTGCCGCGCTGAAAGACTTTCAGCAATACTTTATCGAACATGAGATGACTGAAGGGCAGCCGGTGTGGACGCACTGCACCGTGACGATTAACGTGGCGGAAGAGTCAATCAGTATTGATGTGCAGTAACGGCGGGCTTCCGTGCCCGTCATGGCGAGCGTTACGAACGCAGCGCTACCATCTCCTCGCTGTTTTTACGCGCCGCGCGCTTGCGGTGCACAATCTGGCTGGCGACCAGCACCAGCAGCGTTAACAGCCCGGTGGCGATAATTTCGGAACGATGCTGCGCATTGAACAGCATTGACGTCAGTACGCCAATAATGAACACCATAGTGGCCCACGTCAGACCCGGGAACAGCCACATGCGATAGCTGAGCTGCTCGCCGCGCGCCTCGCGCTTTTTCCGCAGCACCAGATGCGAAGCGGCAATGACCAGATAAACCAGCAGCGCAATGGCGCCGGAGCTGGCCAGCAGGAACTCAAACACCGCACTTGGCGCCAGATAGTTGGCGATCACCGCCAGAAATGCTGCGGCGGTAGACATCAGCACTGCGACCCACGGCGTGCCGCTGCGCGTGGTGCGCGAGGCCGCTGCTGGCGCATCCTGACGACGCGACAGGGAATAGAGCATGCGCGACGCGGTATAAAGCGCAGAATTAAGACAGCTGCATACCGCGATCAGCACCACCACATCGACAATCTGCCGGGCATACGGCACGTTCATCATCTCCATCGCCGTCTGGTAAGACCCGGCTTTCATCAGCGACGGCGTATTCCACGGCACCAGCGCCACCACCAGAAAGATCGACAGCAGATAAAACAGCGCAATACGCCAGATCACCGAGTTGGTGGCGTGGGTGATTTGCTTGCGCGGTTCGTTAGATTCGGCGGCGGCAATGGTGACGATTTCCGTGCCCATGAAAGAGAACATGGTGGTAAGAATGGCGGCGAGCACGGCACTGATACCGTTAGGCATGAAGCCGTGGGTGTCGTACAGATGTGAAATACCCTGCGTGCTGCTGCCGGGCAGCAGGCCAAACAGCGCCAGGCTGCCGGCACCAAGAAAGGCGACGATAGCCACCACTTTCAGCAGCGCGAACCAGAACTCAAACTCACCGTAGTTTTTCACGCTGAACAGGTTGCTGATGGTCAGGAAGCTGGTGATCGCCAGCGTGTATTCCCACACCGCCACCTGCGGGAACCAGCCGTGCAGAATGGTGCCGGCGGCGTTGGCCTCCAGCGGGATCACCAGTACCCAGAACCACCAGTAAAGCCAGCCGATGGTAAAACCGGCCCAGCGGCCAAGGGACTTGTCGGCGTAGGTGGAGAAGGAGCCGGAGTCCGGTGAGGCGACCGCCATCTCCGCCAGCATGCGCATGATCAGTACCACCAGCGCACCGGCGGCGATGTAGGCCAGCAGCACCGCCGGCCCGGCTTCGGCAATCGCATGGCCGGAACCGACGAACAGCCCGGCGCCAATCACACCGGCAATCGACAGCATGCGCACGTGGCGGGGTTTCAGGCTTTGAGCCAGTACATCGGCATTCTGAGCAGTCATCAATATCTCTCCAGATCGTCTCTCAGGCAGGGCAGACCCCGCCTGTTATGCAGGTGAAACTTGCCTGCACGCGGCAGGCAAGCGATCGGACAATGGGTGGAACGCTAAGGCTGGCTGAGCAGGCTGTCGAGAATATCCAGCGCCTGACGGAACTGGGCATCCGGAATGGTGAGCGGATAGAGGAAGCGGATCACGTTGCCCTGCGGGCCACAGGTCAGCAGCAGCAGACCGCGCGCCATCGCCTGTTGCTGTAGCGCCTGCGCCTGCTGCGCGCTGGCAAACTCCACCGCTACCATTGAGCCCAGCGCACGCACGTCGGTAATCGACGCGTTAGCGCGGCGCGCGCGGTGCAGCAGTTCGCTCAGCGTAGCGCCCAGGTCGCTGGCGCGCTGGCACAGCTGTTCTTCGTCGATGACATCCAGCACCGCATGCGCGGCGGCAATCGATAGCGGATTGCCGGCGTAAGTACCGCCCAGCCCGCCCGGACCGGGCGCATCCATGATGTCAGCACGACCGCTCACCGCCGACAGCGGCATGCCGCCCGCCAGGCTTTTCGCCATGGTGATAAGATCGGGCTGCACGCTGTAGTGTTCCATGGCGAACAGCTTGCCGGTGCGGCCAAATCCGCTCTGTACCTCATCGGCAATCAGCAGAATGCCGTGCTCATCGGCCAGCGCGCGCAGCTGCGTAAGAAATTCTGCCGGCGCGATGTGGAAACCACCTTCGCCCTGTACCGGTTCCAGCACAATGGCGGCCACATCCTGCGGCGCGATGTCGTGGCTGAACAGATCGTGCAGGCTGGCGATAGCGTCCTCAACGCTGATGCCGGTCACTGCGTTAGGGTAGCGGGCGTGAAACACCGAGGCCGGCATCGGGCCAAAATCGCGCTTATAGGGGGCCACTTTGCCGGTCATCGCCATGGTCATGAAAGTGCGGCCGTGAAAGGCGTTACCGAAGGTGATAATGCCGTGACGACGGGTAGCGGCGCGCGCCACTTTAACCGCATTCTCTACCGCTTCAGCGCCGGTGGTGAAAAAAGCGGTTTTGGCTTTACCGGCAATTGGCACCCGCTGATTGATGCGTTCCGCCAGCGCCACATAGCTTTCATACGGCGTGACCTGGAACGCGGTATGGGTGAATTTTGCTAACTGATCGGCAATGGCCTGCACGATGCGCGGATGACGGTGGCCGGTGTTGAGCACTGCGATGCCGCCAGCGAAATCAATCCAGCTATTGCCCTCAACATCACGCAGCGTGGCGTTTTCGGCCTGATCGACATACCACTGACAAAGATTACCGGTGCCGCGCGGCAGCGCGTCATCTTTGCGTTGTTGCAACTGGCTGTTTTTACCTTCCATAACCTTTCCTTAGCGATAAGCGTCTTTACAAATCACGACAAACACGCTTATTTATGCCTGCACTGAGCGCGGTTGCCAGAGCCAATTTCACTGAGAAGGATGGAGCCAATTGCGGAGTTTGTACGCCGATCATGTATTGGAACGACTACAGTTTGTCGCGGAAGGTACGCTGCAGCAGCGCCTGCTGCACTGCATGCAGGCGGCAATTGTAGAGGGCATTTTCCCGCGCGGCTCGCGCCTGCCGGCGACGCGTGATTTAGCGCGCGGGCTGGCGGTGTCGCGTAATACGGTGCTCAACGTCTATGAAAATCTGGTCGCGCAGGGATATGTCAGCGCGCGCACCGGCAGCGGCACCTGGATTGCAGAAAACCTGCCGGAAGGGTGCCTCAACAGCGCGCCAGCGCTGCCGCTCAGTGAACCCCTGATGAGTAAACCGGCGGCGATTTCAAAACGCGGCGCCACGCTGCTCGGTCACGCCAATGCCTCGCCTTATCAGTGGGGTGCGTTTGTGCCCGGCGCGCCGGATGTGCGTGAGTTTCCGCATAAGTTGTTTAGCCAGATTCAGTCGCGGCTGAATCGCGAACCCGACATCGAGCGGCTGATTTACAGCAGTAACGGCGGCTGTCCGCAGCTGCGCCAGGCGCTGGCTGAGTATCTCAGCGTGGCGCGCTCGGTGCGTGCCGACGCCGATCAAATCATCATTACTGAAGGCATTCATCAGGCGGTGGATCTGGTGACGCGCGTACTGTGCGACGCGGGCGATCCGGTGTGGATCGAGGAGCCAGGCTATTGGGGCACACGCAACCTGTTACGCATTAACGGACTAAAAATTCAGGCCAAAGCGGTGGATGAACAGGGCATTATCCCGGAGCTGGCACCGCGCAGCAAAGCGCCGAAGATGATTTTTGTGACACCGTCACACCAGTATCCGCTGGGTGTGCATCTTAGTCTGGAGCGGCGCAGACAGTTGCTCGACCTGGCGCGCAAACACAAAAGCTGGCTGGTGGAAGATGACTATGACAGCGAATTTCGCTTCGCCGGCCAGCCATTTCCCTCGCTGCAGGGCTTTGAGCCGGATGCGCCGGTTATCTATATGGGCACCTTCAGTAAAACGCTCTATCCCGCGCTGCGTCTCGGCTATCTGGTGGTGCCGAAAGCGCTGGCACAGCCGCTGCGCGTGGCGGCGGCCGAACTTTATCGCGGCGGCCATCTGCTGGTGCAGCGCGCGCTGGCTGAGTTTATTCAGAAAGGCCACTACATGACGCACATCCGCCGCATGCGCAAACTCTACAGTCAGCGCCGGCGCTTTATGATGACGCTAATTGAGCGCTACCTGGGCGCGGCCTTTATGCCGGTGGTCAATCATGAAGCAGGGCTGCATCTGGTGCTGAATCTGCCCCCGGGCTGCGACGATGTGGCGATTGCCGCGCTGGCGCTGCGACGCGGCGTGAAGGTGCGGCCGCTGTCGCAATACTACATGCATCCGCAGGAGCGACGCGGTCTGCTGCTCGGTTACGCCTGCGTGGATGAGCGCCAGTGCCAGGATGCGTTTGGTGTGCTCAAAGCCTGCCTGGTGGAAGCGGGCATCGCCGGGCGGGGATAGCCCCGGCATATGCCTTACGCCCGGCCAATGCTGTCCAGTTGCGCAACCACCTCCGGGCTCAGCGTCAGCGCCGCGCTGGCCAGATTCTGCTGCAGATGCTGCGGCGAGGAGGTGCCGGGAATCAGCAGAATATTATCTGAACGCTGCAACAGCCAGGCGAGCGCCACCTGCAGCGTACTGGCGTTGAGCGTGCTGGCCACCGCGCTGAGCTGTTCCGACTGCAGCGGCGAAAAACCGCCGAGCGGAAAGAACGGCACGTAGGGAATGCCCTGTGCGGCCAGCTGGTCGATCAGCGCATCATCCTGACGATTGGCGAGGTTATACAGATTCTGTACGCAGGCAATCGGCGTCATCTGCTGTGCCTGCGCCACCTGACTGGCGGTCACGTTGCTCAGGCCAATGTGCCGAATCAGGCCACGCTGCTGCAACTTAATCATCGCCTCAATTTGCGGCTCCAGCGATCCTTCTGCTGGCCCATGAACGCTCAGCATCGAGCGTAAATTGACGACCTCCAGCACGTCGAGCCCCAGATTACGCAGGTTATCTTCAACCGCCTGCGTCAGTTCCTCCGGCGTGCTGGCGGGCAGCCAGCCGCCTTTTGCATCACGTCGGGCACCCACTTTGGTCACCAGCACCAGATCGTCGGGGTAAGGATAGAGCGCTTTTTTGATCAGCTGATTGGTGATGTGCGGGCCGTAAAAATCACTGGTGTCGATGTGATTCACACCGGCAGCCACGGCATCGCGCAGCACCTGTAACGCGCGGGCCTCATCTTTTGGCGGGCCAAATACGCCGGGACCGGCCAGCTGCATGGCACCGTAGCCGAGACGGGCAACCTGACGGTCGCCCAGTGTGTAAGTGGTGGTAGCCTGTGACATGTAAACCTCCTTCATCGGATAGTGTTTAAATTGTAATCACAACGGTGCTGTGCGACTATCCGTGTAAATCAGGACAGACTGTACGGAGTGACGCACAATGGCGCTGGATATGGCGTTGCTGCATGCGGTAGTGGCGGTGGCAAAAGCCGGTGGATTTCGCGAGGCGGCGCGCATGAGCGGCAGCAATCCGTCGCGTTTGAGTGATGCGGTGCGGCGCGCCGAACAGCAACTGGGCGTTCGGCTGTTCAATCGCACTACGCGAACGGTGGTACTGACCGAAGCGGGCCGGGCGCTGATGTCACGGCTGCTGCCCGCCATGAACGAAGTGGATGCGGCGCTGGATGCCCTGAACACGTTCCGTGACACGCCGGGCGGCACGCTGCGGCTGAACGTGCCGGTCAGCGCGGCGCGGCTGGTATTACCGGCGATTGTGCCGGGATTTTTGCAGCGCTATCCCGACATCCGGCTGGAGATCGTGGCGGAGAGTAATGTGCAGGACATTTTTCGCGACAGCTGCGATGCCGGTATCCGTTACGACGATCATCTGGAACAGGATATGGTGGCGCTGCCGATTGGTCCGCGCGTGCAGCGCTTTGCCGCGGCCGCGGCGCCGGCCTATCTGGCGGCTTACGGTACGCCGCAGCATCCGCGCGACCTGATGCAGCATCGCTGTCTGTATGGTCGTTATGCCACCGGGGTGACGGCCGAATGGGAGTTCAGCCGCGGCGCGGAACGCATCATGCTACAGCCGCAGGGGCCGCTGATTTGCAGCATCGGTGCGGCGATGGAGCTGACGGTGTCAACGGCCATCGCCGGTGCCGGCGTGGTCTATCTGTTTGAGGACTGGCTGAAGCCGGCGCTGGCCAACGGCAGTCTGCAACCGATTCTTGCCGACTGGTGGCTCAGCTTTCCCGGCCTGTGGTTGTATTACAATGACCGCCGGCTGATCCCGGCGCCGCTGCAGGCGTTTCTCAGCTGGATACGCGAACTCAATGCGACGCCGGGTTGACCAGCAGCCCGGAAACCAGCAGCCGAAAGGCCTGCACCGCACGCGGCAGTGCCGCGACCGGCTCATCGGCAGCGGCAATCCACAGCGCGGCATTGAGCGCGGCGCCGTTGACCAGTTGCGCCGCCGCTTCGGTATCGACCGGTTTCACCGTACCTTCCTCAATCAGCTCCGCCAGCATGGCGGCGGTGGTGCGCAGACAGGCGGTCTGATTAGGCCAGCGCGACGGATCGCCCAGCACCGCCGGGCCGTCCAGCAGCATGATGCGCTGGACTTCCGGCTCCAGCGACATCTCGATATAGGTAATGGCTTCCGCCAGAAACGCGTGCCAGCGAGTGTGATACTGCTGTCCGGCTGCGCGCATCTGCTCAAGAATCTCGCCATCAATCTGGTCAATGACCGCCTGTAGTAACCCTTTCTTATCGCCAAAATTATGGTACAGCGCACCGCGCGTCAGCCCGGCGGCTGCCGTGAGGTCATCCATTGACGCTTCGCTGTAACCCTTCTGCGCAAACGCGCGTCGTGCAGCGGCAATCAGTTTGCCGCGTGTCTCTTCCACCTGGTCTGCCCGTCGTCTGGCTGCCATCGCTGTTCCTTAAATTTTGCATTGACATACGCCGCGTATGTAAAACATAGTAATACATACGCGGCGTATGTAAAAGCGAAAGCGGGCATAGCTAACCCGCTTTCTTCTCTCATCTTCAGGAGTACGATTATGAACAAACGCGATGCTGTTTTTCCAGCGGGCCGTCAGGCGTTGTACAACATCAATAAATACTCTGCGGCGATTCGTTCCGGCGACCTGCTGTTTGTTTCCGGCCAGGTGGGCAGCCGGGATGATGGCACCGCCGAGCCCGATTTTACGCGTCAGGTTAATCAGGCGTTCACCAATCTCGCGGCTGTGCTGAAGGCCGCCGGTTGCAGTTTTGATGACGTAGTTGATGTCACTACGTTTCATACCGATCCGGAAGCGCAGTTCGCCACGGTGAACGAAGTCCGGCTGCGCTTCTTCGGCGATGCGCCTTATCCCAACTGGACGGCGGTGGGCGTCAACTGGCTGGCGGGTTATGATTTTGAAATCAAGGTAATTGCACGCATTCCGCAGTGAGCCAGCGTGCGGCGATCAGTCTTTAACCTATAAAAAAAGCCGCTAACCGTTGCCGGTTAGCGGCTTGTTCACTTCACGCCTAATCAGGCGCTCAGCAGTTGATCAGCAGTTTTTTCTACCAGCGCCAGCAGCAGCTTGATGTCTTCCAGCGTGACGGTCGGGTTCAGCAGCGTCAGCTTCAGGCAGGTCACGCCTGCATGCTCGGTCACACCGACGTTAGCGCGGCCAGACTCCAGCAACGCATCGCCGATGCGCTGGTTGAACAGGGCGATCTGCGCGCTGTCGCTCAGCTGTTCTGGACGATAGCGGAACAGCACGCTGGCCAGCTGTGGCTGCATTACCAGCTCCAGACGCGGCTCAGATTCAACGAACTGCGCGACGTCCTGTGCCAGGCTCACACCGTGGTCGATAATCGCGGCGTACTGTTTCTGACCCAGCGCTTCCAGACCCATCCACAGTTTCAGCGCATCGAAACGACGCGTAGTCTGTAGTGATTTGGACACCAGGTTCGGCACGCCGGCTTCTTCATCGAACTCGGAGTTCAGGTAAGCTGCCTGATAACGCATCAGCTCATAGTGACGCGCGTCTTTCAGCAGGAACGCGCCGCAGCTGATGGTCTGGAAGTATTGTTTGTGGAAGTCGAGGGTGACGGAATCCACCAGCTCCAGACCATCCAGGTAATGACGATACTTTTCAGACAGCAGCAGCGCACCGCCCCAGGCCGCATCCACGTGCACCCAGATGTTGTGCTCAGCGGCGATGGCTGCGATTTCACGCAGCGGATCGATGGCGCCGGCATCGGTGGTGCCTGCCGTCGCGACGATCGCCAGGATCTGTTCGCCGTTGGCTTCAGCCTGCGCCAGTTTGGCTTTCAGGTCATTCACGTCCATACGGGCGAACTGATCCGACTTCACCTGCACCACAGACTGATAGCCGTGGCCCAGCAGCGCCATGTTCTTCTGCACGGAGAAGTGGGCATTTTCTGAGCACAGCACTTTAATCTTGCGCAGATCGCCAGTGATGCCGTGCTGCTGCACGGAATGGCCCTGACGCGCATAGAAAGCGTCACGTGCCAGCATCAGGCCCATCAGGTTGCTCTGCGTACCGCCGCTGGTGAACACGCCCGCATCACCGGCCGGATAGCCAACCTGCGCACGCAGCCACTCAATCAGTTTGATTTCAATAATAGTGGCAGAAGGGCTCTGATCCCACGAATCCATGCTCTGATTAGTGGCGTTGATCAGCACTTCAGCCGCCTGGCTTACCACCAGGCTCGGACAGTGCAGGTGCGCAACGCACTGCGGATGGTGCACCGCCAGACTGTCTTTTAAGAAATATTCAATCGCACGTTCAATCGCGGCCTGGTTGCCCAGGCCGTTTGGATTGAAGTCGAGCGTGATACGCTCGCGCAGTTCGGCAACCGTTTTGCCCTGGTACATCTCAGGCTGTTGCAGCCACTGCACAACCGCGGCGCTGCTCTGGGCAATCGCCTGCTGGTACGCCTCAATGCTCGGGGCCGAGGCGGCCAGAATCGGGTTTACTTCAGACATTTACTCTTCCAGTCAAACAGGTTTGACGCCAGCGCCCAGCAGCGCCTGCTCAAATTTATCCAGGAACACGGCCAGCTCTTCGTTGCTGATCAGCAGTGATGGCAGCAGGCGCAGTACCGCACCGTGACGACCGCCACGCTCCAGAATCAGACCGGCTTCGAAGCATTTTTTCTGCAGCAGTGCAGAGAGTTCGCCGTCGGCCGGGAAGCTACCCATGTGGTCAGCTGGCTCGTGTGGCTTAACGATTTCGATACCGATCATCATCCCGAGGCCGCGTACGTGACCAATAACCGGGAAGCGTTTCGCCATCGCGTTCAGCTGGGCTTTCAGCCATTCACCCTGTTCTGCTACTTTGCCGGCGATGTTCTGCTCGGTCAGGATCTTCAGCGTCGCCAGACCGGTTGCCATCGCCAGCTGGTTGCCGCGGAAGGTGCCGGTGTGGTGGCCAGGTGACCAGGCGTCAAACTGCTTTTTGATACCCAGCACGGCCAGAGGCAGACCGCCGCCCACCGCTTTAGACATCACGATGATGTCTGGCTCAATGCCCGCGTGTTCGAAGGCAAAGAACTTACCGGTACGGGCAAAGCCAGCCTGGACTTCGTCAAGGATCAGCAGAATGCCGTGTTCCTGGGTCACTTTGCGGATGCGCTGCAGCCACTCAGCTGGCGCCGGGTTCACGCCGCCTTCACCCTGTACCGCTTCGAGGATCACGGCCGCAGGCTTACGCACGCCGCTTTCAACGTCGTTGATCAGGTTTTCGAAGTAGTAGGTCAGGGCTTTCACGCCAGCTTCGCCGCCGAGGCCCAGCGGGCAACGGTACAGGTGCGGGTAAGGCATGAACTGCACTTCTGGCATCATGCCGTCAACCGCTTCTTTCGGCGACAGGTTGCCGGTCACGGACAGCGCGCCGTGCGTCATCCCGTGGTAACCGCCAGAGAAGCTGATTACGCCGCTGCGGCCGGTGACTTTTTTCGCCAGCTTCAGCGCCGCTTCAACGGCATCAGCACCGGATGGACCGGTGAACTGCAGGCAGTACTCTTTACCCTGACCTGGCAGCAGCGAGAGCAGAGATTCGGAGAACTGATCTTTCAGAGGCGTCGTCAGATCAAGAGTATGTAACGGCAAGCCGCTGGTAATGACATTTTGGATGCTCTGCAGAACATCAGGATGGTTATGACCAAGTGCCAGCGTCCCTGCGCCAGCCAGACAGTCAAGATATTGTTTGTTTTCAACATCCGTAATCCACACGCCATTGGCTTTGGCAATCGCTAAAGGCAACTTGCGCGGGTAACTCCTGACGTTTGATTCAAACTCAGCCTGACGGGCTAAGAATGCGTCGTTGTTTCCGTTGAATGAGTTGGCACCAAAAGTATCAATACGGACTTTATCCGTCATCATATCTCTCCTTCAACCGGGGCTCGAACAGGCTGGCCGATTGACTAGTTGAACAAAAAAGTATCAGTGGCTCAAAAAACGCGGCCAATATAGAGCCTTTTGACGCACATCACAATGATTAATTTTGTTTAGAATTGTTTATTCTTTTCATATAGGAATCAGGACGTTGGACAGAAACTGGCCACTTATTTTAGCGCCGCGATATGAACAGGCGATTAAATAATCGTGTGAATAAAAAGACTTATGCCCGCCAGTGCCAGCCACGGACCAAAGGGCAGCACGTGATACAGCTCGCGTTGCCAGCCTAATCGGGCCAGCAGAACAAACACAATTGCGCCTGTGCAAGCCAGTAACAGCACAAAGGGTAAAAGCGCCCAGCCAAGCCAGGCACCCAGCGCAGCCAGCAGTTTGGCGTCTCCGCCACCGAGACCGGGGCGCTTTTTTATCAGCTGGTAGAGTCCACCCATTAGCCGCAGTGCGCTGTAGCCGGCTATCGCGCCGAACACCGCGTCATGCAGCGTTCCGGGCAGCCAGTGCAGCGCTTTGAACAGCAGGCCAAGCCACAGCAGTGAAAGGGTGAGAGCGTCCGGCAACAGCAGATGCTCAATGTCGATGAGAGTCAGCGCCAGCAGAATCCAGGCGAGCAGCAGGGCGGCAGGCAGGCGGCTATCGGGCGGCAGCAGCCAGGCCAGCGCCAGGCTGATCGCGGCGGTGAGCAGTTCCGTCAGCGGGTAGCGCAGACTCACCGGGTGGTGGCAGTAGCGACAGCGTCCGCGCAACAACAGCCAGCTGAGCAGCGGCAGCATATCGATCGCGCGCAGCGTGGTCTGGCAGTGTGGACAGTGCGAGCGCGGCAACAGCAGGGTAATGCCGGGTTGCGGGTTCATTACCTGCTGCGGCAGGCGATAAATGACCACGTTGAGAAAGCTGCCGACGCACAGCGCCAGCAGTGTACCGATCAACCAGTAGGCGATTTCCATGAGGTTTTCTCCTGCTGTCCATGCAGCGTTGGGTTTTTCTGTCGCCACGAATGGCGATCGTGCAGATCATGGCGCGGTTACCGTGGGGGCGCATTGATGCGTACCGGTGTAAGCGGGGCGATTTTTTGCCCGGTTGCACGACAGGTTGGCATAAAGGTGCCGCGTAACCTGTTTGCGCGATAAATCGCGCCGCTACGGATTTGTGCGGTTTGACGGCAGGTCGCCATAAATGGCGACCCTACAGGTTTTGTAGGGTGCGCATTTATGCGTACCGCGAAATCGCGCCGCTACCAGTTCTGTGCGGTTTGGCGACAGGTCGCCATGTATGGCGACCCTACAAAACCTGTAGGGTGCGCATTTATGCGCACCGCGAAATCGCGCCGCTACCAGTTCTGTGCGGTTTGGCGACAGGTCGCCATAAATGGTGACCCTACAGGTTTCGCCGGGGGCGCATTGATGCGCACCGCGAAATCGCGCCGCTACGGATTTGTGCGGTTTGACGACAGGTCACCATAAATGGCGACCCTACAGGTTTCGCAGGGTGCGCATTGATGCGCACCGCGATCTGTCGCTAACCCTGGCCGGTGTGCGAGAGGCACAATACGCCGGTGGAGACGGCGTGGCGAGCAGCAAAGCGGCGTTGCAGCGATTTGCAGCAGGATTTACGAGCGGGTTCCAGAGAACAGAGGAGATATAAGCAGGGATGCGTGAATTTCACGGGCTGGCAATGACCAAATCGATGCGAAGACAGGCAAAAATCCTATCGATGGGCCAGCCGAGGCTGACAACAATCTAATCAATACACCAGCGGAGACAGATCATAATCCAATCAATGCGCCAGCGAGTTTACTGGCTCTGTTTAAACTGCTGCATGGCTTCCAGCACATTGCTGGTGGCGAGCGACATCACCCATTCGCTGTTGCGAAACACGTCGTAATGGCCGGCGTTATAGCGAAACACATACAGCTCACCGCGGAAACGCAATCCTTTTGTTTTCACGCCAATGTGATGCCGGCGTAGTGCTGCCTGTGAAAGTCTGTCAGTCGCGGTTCTCATCATCATTCTCCTGTCCAGCCTCTGGCGTCACTATCCCAGGGAAGAATAAGCAGCCAACCTTAGGATAACCTTAAGAACAGTATAGTCTCTTGGTTAATGCATTGAAAAATAGCCACTTTAATTGCCGGAGTCGACAAGCATACCCACAATGTCTGACCCGATGCTGATTTCCGGCCCCGGCGCGCAATCTTCTACCAATCTTCAACATCACGTAAAAAAGTCAGCGTGCCGCTTTGCCATTTAATGTTCAGTTAAGTTTTCCCCCGTATTTTGGTTTCTTATAGCGATAAAACAGACCTGCTTAAGTTTTATTGCGCGCAGATGACAGCCGCCCTGCGAACACACTCGTTTAAGTAACGTTTAAACAAAAGGTTACAGCGTGTTTCATCAGGTTGTCATGCGCGGCAATAACGCTTGTTTTATTTTTCAGCATGTTTTCAGGCACAACAGTAAGGTTATCTTATGAGTTTCCTTCCGTTTTCGCGCCCGGCATTGGGTGAGGAAGAACTGGCCGCGGTGCAGGCGGTATTTGCATCGGGCTGGATTACCACCGGACCGCAGAATGCTGCGCTGGAGCAGGCGTTTTGCCAGCTCACCGGCAACCAGCATGCTATTGCCGTCAGCTCTGCCACAGCAGGCATGCACGTCACGTTGATGGCGCTGGGTATCCAGCCCGGCGACGAGGTGATCACCCCGTCGCTGACCTGGGTTTCCACGCTCAATATTATTACGCTGCTGGGCGCGACGCCGGTGATGATCGATGTGGATCGCGATAACCTGATGGTGAGCGCAGAACAGATCGAAGCGGCCATTACGCCGCGCACCCGCGCCATCGTGCCGGTTCACTATGCCGGTGCGCCGGCGGATATCGACGCCCTTCGCGCCGTCAGCGCGCGCCACAATATCCCGCTCATTGAAGATGCGGCCCACGCGGTAGGTTGCTACTACAAAGGCCGGCACGTCGGGCAGCAGGGCACCGCAATCTTCTCGCTGCACGCCATCAAAAACATCACCTGCGCCGAAGGTGGCATCGTGGTGACCGATGACGCGCAGCTGGCTGACCGCCTGCGCAGCCTGAAATTCCACGGCCTGGGCGTCGATGCCTACGATCGCCATACCCATGGCCGCAAACCGCAGGCCGAAGTAATCATGCCCGGTTTTAAATACAACCTGCCAGACATCAACGCCGCGATTGCGCTGGTGCAGCTGCAAAAGTTGCCGGCCATCAATGCACGTCGCCAGGCCATCGCCGCGCGCTATTTGCGCGAGCTGGCAGATACGCCGTTGCTGCCGCTGGTGCAGCCGGCGTGGCCGCATCAGCATGCGTGGCATCTGTTTATCATTCGCGTGGACGAAACGCGCTGCGGTATCAGTCGCGATGCGCTGATGGAGCAGTTGAAAATTCATGACATCGGCACCGGCCTGCATTTCCGCGCCGCGCATACCCACAAGTATTACCGTGAACGCTATCCGCAGCTCTCGCTGCCGGCCACCGAATGGAACAGCGAACGTATCTGCTCGCTGCCCCTGTTCCCCGACATGCTCGATGACGATGTAACGCGTGTGATTACTGCCTTACGCCACCTTGCGGGAGCCTGAGATGCTGGAAGAAAAACCGATTCGCAAAGTCTCCGTGGTGATCCCGGTGTACAACGAAGAACAGAGCCTGCCGGAGCTGGTGCGCCGTACCGACGCGGCCTGCCGCACGCTCGGCCTTGACTATGAAATCTTACTGGTGGATGACGGCAGCGCCGACCGCTCCGCGCAGATGATCGCCGATGCGGCGGATATGCCGGGCAGTCACGTGGTCGGCGTGCTGCTGAATCGCAACTACGGGCAACACTCGGCGATTATGGCCGGTTTCAGCCATGTTTCCGGTGATGTGATCATTACGCTGGATGCCGATCTGCAAAACCCGCCGGAAGAGATCCCCAATCTGGTCAAAGCTGCGCAGCAGGGCTACGACGTGGTCGGCACCGTGCGTCAGAACCGTCAGGACAGCTGGTTCAGGCGCCGCGCTTCACGCACCATCAACCACCTGATTCAGCGCGTGACCGGCAAAGCGATGGGCGATTATGGCTGCATGCTGCGCGCCTATCGCCGTCACATTGTCGATGCGATGCTCAACTGCCACGAACGCAGCACCTTTATCCCGATTCTGGCGAACACCTTCGCGCGCCGCACCATTGAACTGCCGGTTACGCATGCCGAGCGTGAGTTTGGCGACTCCAAATACAGCTTTATGAAGCTGATCAACCTGATGTATGACCTGGTGACCTGCCTGACCACCACGCCGCTGCGTCTGCTGAGTATTGTCGGCAGCTTAATCGCGCTGGCCGGTTTCGCCTTTTCTCTGATCCTGATTGTGCTGCGCCTGTTCCTTGGTGCCAGCTGGGCCGGTGACGGTGTGTTCATGCTATTTGCCGTGCTGTTTATTTTTGTCGGCGCGCAGTTTGTCGGCATGGGCCTGCTGGGCGAATACATCGGTCGTATTTATAACGACGTACGCGCCCGTCCGCGCTACTTCATTCAACGTGTTATCCATCCGCAACAAGATGCCCCGTCTGTACAGGAAATTAAGCAATGAAAACTATCGTCTTCGCCTATGCCGAAATGGGCTGTGCAGGCATCACTGCGCTGCTGAACGCAGGCTATGAAATCAGTGCCATCTTCACCCATGCGGACACCTCGCCGGAGAGCCATGCGTTTCCTTCGGTAGCACGCCTCGCGGCTGAGCAGGGCATTCCGGTTTATGCGCCGGAAGATGCTAACCATCCGCTGTGGGTGGATCGCATCCGCACCATGCAGCCGGACTTTATCTTCTCGTTTTATTATCGCGCACTGCTGAGCGATACCATTCTGAACTGCGCGCGGGTTGGCGCGTTTAACCTGCACGGTTCGCTGCTGCCGAAATACCGTGGTCGTGCGCCGCTTAACTGGGTGCTGGTCAACGGCGAGACGGAAACTGGCGTAACGCTGCACCGCATGGTGAAACGTGCCGATGCCGGCGACATTGTGGCGCAGCAGCGCGTGGCGATTGACCCGCAGGATAATGCGCTGACGCTGCACCGTAAACTGGTGGCTTGCGCCGGCCAGCTGCTGGAAGGCGCGCTGCCGCCGATGAAGCGCGGTGAGATTGCCGCCACGCCGCAGAACGACGCGGAAGCGACCGTGGTCGGTCGCCGCACGCCGGAGGACGGCCGCATCAACTGGGAGCTGCCGGCGGCTAAAGTGAATAACCTGGTGCGTGCAGTCACCGATCCCTGGCCTGGTGCGTTTGCGTATGCCGGCACGGTGAAATTCGTGGTGTGGAAAGGGCGGGTTCACCAGGATGCGCCCAGCGCCAAACCGGGCACGGTGCTGTCAGTTGAGCCGTTCCTGATTGCCTGCGGCGAGGGCGCGCTCGAAGTGGTCACCGGGCAGAGCGACAACGGTGTTTACATGAACGGCAGCCAGCTGGCGCAGAGTCTGGGCATGGTGCCGGGTGCGCTGCTTTATTCGCAGCCGGTTGCTGCGGTGAAACGCCGCACGCGGGTGCTGATCCTCGGCGTAAACGGCTTTATCGGCAACCATCTCACCGAACGCCTGCTGCAGGATGATAACTTTGAGGTTTATGGCCTGGATATCGGTTCCGATGCCATCAGCCGCTTCCTGGATGAACCGCGCTTCCACTTCGTTGAAGGGGATATCAGCATCCACTCTGAATGGATTGAGTATCACATCAAGAAATGTGACGTGGTGCTGCCGCTGGTGGCGATCGCCACGCCGATCGAATATACCCGTAATCCGCTGCGCGTATTCGAGCTGGATTTCGAAGAGAACCTGAAAATTATTCGTGACTGCGTGAAGTATAAAAAGCGCATCATTTTCCCGTCGACCTCCGAAGTGTACGGCATGTGTACCGATCAGCATTTCGACGAGGATCACTCCAACCTGGTGGTCGGACCGATCAATAAACAGCGCTGGATCTATTCGGTATCAAAACAGCTGCTGGACCGGGTGCTATGGGCCTATGGCGAAAAAGAGGGGTTGCGCTTTACGCTGTTCCGCCCGTTTAACTGGATGGGCCCGCGTCTGGATAACCTCAACGCCGCGCGTATCGGCAGTTCTCGCGCCATCACCCAGCTGATCCTTAATCTGGTGGAAGGCTCGCCGATCAAGCTGATCGACGGCGGCGCACAGAAGCGCTGTTTCACCGATATTCGCGACGGTATCGAAGCGCTGTTCCGCATTATCGAGAACAAACACAACAACTGCGATGGCCAGATCGTTAACATTGGTAACCCGGAGAACGAAGCCAGTATCAAAGAGCTGGCGGAACACCTGCTGGCCAGCTTTGAGCGCCACCCGCTGCGCGATCGCTTCCCGCCGTTTGCCGGTTTCCGTGAGGTAGAGAGCAGCAGCTACTATGGCAAGGGCTATCAGGACGTGGAGCACCGCAAGCCGTCGATTAAAAACGCCCGCCGTCTGCTCGACTGGACGCCAACCGTGGCGATGGATACCACCATCGACAACACGCTGGACTTCTTCCTGCGCACCGTTGAGCTACAGGAAAAGCCATGAAGCGAGTGGGTTTGCGTGTTGATGTCGATACCTGGCGCGGCACGCAACTGGGCGTACCGGCGCTGCTGCAGCAGTTCAGCCTGCATCAGCTGCAGGCCAGCTTCTTCTTCAGCGTTGGGCCGGACAACATGGGACGCCACCTGTGGCGCCTGATGAAGCCGCGCTTTCTGTGGAAAATGCTGCGTTCGCGCGCGGCCTCGCTGTACGGCTGGGATATTTTACTGGCCGGTACCGCCTGGCCGGGCCGCGAAATAGGCAAAGGGCTGGCGTCGATTATTCGCGCCACGGCAGATCACCATGAAGTGGGGTTACATGCGTGGGATCACTTTGCCTGGCAGACCTGGGCTGGCGTCTGGTCGCCACAGCAGCTGAATGCGCAGATTGCGCGCGGTAAAGCGACGCTGGAAGCCATTTTGGGTGACAGTGTCACCTGCTCTGCGGTGGCAGGCTGGCGCGCCGACAGCCGGGTACTGGATGCCAAGCAGCCGTTTGGCTTTCGCTATAACAGCGACTGTCGCGGCAGCGGGCCGTTCATTCCGCGCCTCAACGATGGCAGCCTCGGCACGGTGCAAATTCCGGTAACCCTGCCGACGTGGGATGAAGTGGTGGGCCAGCAGGTCAGCGCGGAGGGGTTTAACGACTTTATTCTCGCGCAGATGCATGCCGCCAGCGGTACGCCGGTCTATACCATTCACGCAGAGGTCGAAGGCATCGTCGGTTTGCCCGCCTTTGCCGATCTGCTGACGCGCGCGCAGCAGCAGGGCATCCGGTTTTGTCCGCTGAGCGAGCTGCTGCCGGACGATCTCAGTACGCTGCCACAGGGCCATGTGGTGCGCGGGCACATTGCCGGCCGGGAAGGCTGGCTGGGTTGCCAGAGTTAACATTTTACAGGACCCAAGTATGGAAACACCGATGCGCAGCCGCACCCGCATAGTGCTGCTGATAGCGCTTTTTGCTCTCTATTATCTGATCCCGGTGCCATTCCGCGATCTCTGGCAGCCGGATGAAACCCGCTATGCCGAAATCAGCCGCGAGATGCTGCTGAGCGGTAACTGGGTGGTGCCGCATTTTTTTGATTTGCGCTACTTCGAGAAGCCGATTGCCGGTTACTGGGTCAATAATCTTGGCCAGCTGTTATTTGGGCATAATAATTTTGGCGTGCGCGCCGGTGCGATTATCTGTACCACGCTGAGTGCCATGCTGATCTACTGGCTGGGCAAACGGATGTTCCCCAGCCGCAAAATAGCGCTCACCGCCAGCGTGATCTTTCTTACCTCGCTGCTGGTTTACGGCATTGGCACCTATGCCGTGCTCGATCCGATTCTGCTGCTGTGGCTGGTGGCGGCGATGTGCAGCTTTTGGTTTGCTGCGCAGGCGCACAGTACCTCACAGCGGCTGATGGGGTATGTGCTGCTCGGCGCGGCCTGTGCCATGGGTTTCATGACCAAGGGCTTTCTGGCGCTGGCGGTGCCGGTGCTGGCGATTGTGCCCTGGGGGCTCTGGCAGCGACGTTTTGGTGAACTGCTGCGCTGGGGGCCGCTCACGATTGCGGTGGCGGCGGCGATCAGCGCGCCCTGGGCGCTGTCCATTCAGCATCAGGAAGGCGATTTCTGGCACTACTTCTTCTGGGTCGAACATATTCAGCGCTTCGCGGAGAGCGATGCGCAGCACAAAGCGCCGTTCTGGTATTACCTGCCGGTGTTGGTGGCGGGCTGTTTACCGTGGCTCGGCCTGTTGCCAGGCGCGCTGAGCGGCGCATGGCGACAGCGTCAACAGCACGCTGCCGCGATCTATTTGCTTAGCTGGGTTGTACTGCCGCTGCTGTTCTTTAGCATCGCCAAAGGCAAACTGCCGACCTATATCCTGCCGTGCTTTGCGCCGCTGGCGTTGTTAATGGCGCATTATGCGCACGGTAACACCGCGCGCCTGAAACAGGCGTTGGCGGTAAATGGCTGGATTAACCTGCTGTTTGGTCTGGGCGCCACGCTGCTGGTCGTGGTGGTGCTGGCACCCTGGGGGCTGGCGCACCATCCGGTGTACGCGCGCGATGAGTTGCTGCGGGTACTGTGCGCTGCGCTGGCATTTGCCGGCTGGGCGGTGATGGGCTGGTTAAGCCTGAAAACAGGCCGCTGGCAACTGGCTGCGCTTTGCCCGCTGGCATTGGCGCTGCTGGTCGGGTTGGCTATCCCACAAAAGGTACGTGACAGCAAACAGCCGCAGAGTTTCGTCAGCGCCGTTCGGCCTCAGCTGGCGCAGAGCCGCTATCTGGTGGTGGACAATTCCGGCATCGCTTCTGCGGTCGCATGGGAATTGCGCCGCAGCGATATCACTTTCTTCGATGAAAAAGGTGAGCTGGAGTACGGACTGGGTTATCCCGATGCAAAAACGCGCTACGTCGACGGGGAAGCCTTCGCCGACTGGCTGCGCCTGCATCGCCGACAGGGTCCGGTAGCGCTGGTGCTGCTGCTGAATTCTGACGAAAAGCAAGCGGATGCGCATCTGCCGGTGCCGGATGATGTGTATCAGCAGGGACGGCTGGTCTACTACGGCTACAACGCGACACCATGAATCTGCTGCTGATCCTGCTGGTAAGTCTGCTCAGTTGTGCCGCCCAGCTGTGCCAGAAACAGGCGGCCCACTGCGGCGGGCACCGCCTGTTCGGCTGGCTGGTGCTCAGCCTGCTGCTGCTGGGGACGGCGATGCTGCTGTGGCTGGTGGTGCTGCGCACCGTGCCGGTCAGCGTGGCTTACCCGATGCTGAGCCTGAATTTTGTACTGGTGGCGGTGGCGGCGCGCGTCATCTGGCGTGAGACCTACACGCGACGGCAGTGGCTGGGTACGCTGGCGATCGTTGCCGGGGTTGCGCTGATGGGGAGCCATCTGTGAAGGGCTGGCTGCTGGCGCTGGCCAGCGTGCTGCTGGTGTCACTGGCGCAGCTGCTGCTGCGCACGGCAATGCTCGCGCTGCCACCGCTGGATACATGGACCGCGCTACCGTGGCAGCACGGCCTGATACCGTTAATCGGCGGACTGGCGGCCTACGGCTGCTCAATGCTGTGCTGGCTGCTGGCGCTGCGGCTGTTGCCGCTCAACCGGCTCTATCCGCTGCTCAGTCTGAGCTATGTGCTGGTGTGGCTGGCCGCTATTTCCCTGCCAGCCTTGCATGAAACCTTCCGCTGGAGCAGTCTCGCTGGCGTCATATTGATCGTCTGCGGCCTGCTGTGTGTGGCGCTGCCGCGCCGTTAACCGTTAATGCTGCTGCCACGGGTGATATTCACCCTGGCGGCGGCCTGGCGCCGTTTCCGGCAGACGCAGCAGGCCGAACAAAGAAATCACCCCCAGCACTGCAACATACAGCGCCAGACCATACCAGTGGCCATGGGTCACTTGCAGAATCTTCACCGCCACCAGTCCGAGTACGCCGCTGCCGATCAGCGAACCGATCTGCCAGATCACCGCGATACCGCTGCAGCGAATGTGCGTGGGAAACAGTTCGGGGAACCATGACGCCTGCGGGGCATAACACATGCTGTGGCCCAGCGTCAGCGCCACGATCATCGCCAGTTGCGTGAGCCAGTAGCTGTTGTGCGCCAGCGCGAGAAAAAAGGGCACGATCGAGAGCATGATCAGCAGCGTGCCGATCAGGTAAACCGGCTTGCGACCGATGCGGTCGGAAAGGGCACCCATCAGCGGGATCGCCAGTACTTCGAGGATCACCGCGACGATCATACTGTTCATCAAAATGCCGGCATCAAGCTGATTAGCCTTACCCCAGGCAAGGATGATGACGGTAAACAGGGCGAAGGCGCAGGCTTCGATCAGTTTCGCTGCCACGCCGTTGACCACCAGCCGTGGATTACCACGCAGCACCTCTTTTAACGGCCTGGATTCTGCCGCTTTGGTTTCACGAATGGCGGCGAAGACCGGCGATTCATCAATGCGCAGGCGAATAAACAGGCCGACAATCACCAGCAGCGCGCTGAGCAGAAAAGGTACGCGCCAGCCCCAGTCCATCATCTGCTCCGCGCTCAGCGCGGCATTAAGCATAGCGAACAGCGCCAGCGGCAGCAGAAACCCGACCGGAGCACCAATCTGCACCCAGCTGGCAAAGAAACCGCGCCGGGCAGGCTGCGCATATTCAGCCGTCATTAATACCGCGCCCGCCTGTTCACCGCCGACGCCAAACCCCTGCAGCAAGCGGATGGCAATCAGTAATATCGGGGCCCAGACGCCAATTTTTTCGTAGGTTGGCAACAGGCCAATGCAGAACGTGCCAAGGCCCACGATCAGGATGGTCGCCACCAGCGCCTTTTTGCGTCCCACTTTGTCGCCGATGTGCCCAAACACCATGCCGCCAATGGGACGTGCGAGGAAGCCAACCGCATAAGTGGCGAAGGCAGCGAGTGTGCTGACCAGCGGATCGTGACTGGGAAAGAACAGATGGCCAAAGAACAGTACCGCTGCCGTACCGTAAGCGAAAAAGTCGTAATACTCTGCCGCCGTGCCTATCGCCGAGGCGCTGGCGACGCGGCGAATCAATGATTTAGGGTGAGCTTCAGCGGTATCAGATTGAGCAACAGTTGAAGAGGCCATGACAAATCCCTAAGAGGTTAAAGAGCGACTACCATACAAGAAGGTTTGTGCAGTTGTTGCGCGATTGATCACAAAGCGTGGCGACTCCCGGCGTAAAGGGGCCGATCTGCTGCGCTTAAATAACCACCTCGCCCGATCTTCATTCACCTTTTTTCTGCTGATGTAAATCCATCAAAATAAACCGGTCAAAAGGCTTGAACTCACAATTTGAAAAGCAGGTTTCAAATATAAATTAACATGAAATAAAAATGCCGATAGCCTGGACGCGCTGCTTTGTTCTGATGCTTTTCCTAACGCATTTTTTACCAGGAGGTATTATGGAAAAAGAACTTTATCTCTCCACCAACACCGCGTCCGGCCCCAACAGCACAACAACAACCGAACCCTTCGTAAAAATCATCGCGCTGGTGGCGACACTCGGCGGGTTGCTGTTTGGTTACGATACCGGCGTGGTATCCGGCGCGCTGCTGTTCATGCGCAGCGATTTGCATCTCACGCCTTTCACTACCGGGCTGGTGACCAGTTCACTGTTGTTCGGCGCTGCCTTTGGCGCGCTGCTGGCAGGGCACTTCGCGGATGCCCTCGGGCGCCGCAAAATCATCATCACGCTGGCCTTTATTTTTGCCCTCGGCGCGGTCGGCTCTGCCTTCGCACCTGATGTGGTGACGATGATTGCGTCACGCCTGTTTCTTGGTATTGCCGTTGGCGGGGCGGCTGCCACTGTGCCGGTGTATATCGCGGAAATTGCCCCGGCGAATAAACGCGGTCAACTGGTGACGCTGCAGGAGCTGATGATTGTTTCTGGCCAGCTGCTGGCCTATGTCTCCAATGCCACTTTCAATGAAATCTGGGGTGGCGAACATACCTGGCGCTGGATGCTGGCCATCTCCACCGTACCCGCCGTGCTGTTGTGGATCGGAATGATCTTTATGCCGGAAAGTCCACGCTGGCACGTCATGCGCGGCAACACCGCTGGCGCGCGCAGGGTGCTGGAGAAAACCCGGGCGGCGGAGGACGTAGAGTGGGAGCTGGAGGAGATCGAAGAGACCATCGAAGAGCATCGCCAGCAAGGCAAAGGTCGCCTGCGTGACCTGCGCACGCCATGGTTGCGCAAAGTGTTTTTACTGGGAATTGGCATTGCCGCCATCCAGCAGCTGACCGGTGTGAATACCATCATGTACTACGCGCCAACCATGCTCACTGCTACCGGCCTGAGCAACGATGCGGCGTTGTTCGCCACCATCGCCAACGGCGTGATCTCCGTAATCATGACGCTGGTGGGGATCGTGATAATCGGTAAGGTTGGCCGTCGTCCGCTGGTGCTGATTGGTCAGATGGGCTGTACCGCCTGCCTGTTCTTTATCGCCACGGTGTGCCTGCTTATGCCGGAGTATCACGCCGGTGGTGCGGTTAATCTGCTGCGGGCCTATCTGGTACTGGCCGGAATGCTGATGTTTTTATGTTTTCAGCAGGGCGCGCTGTCACCGGTCACCTGGTTGCTGCTGTCGGAAATCTTTCCGGCGCGCATGCGCGGCATTTGCATGGGCGGTGCCGTTTTTGCCTTGTGGATTGCCAACTTCGCCATTTCCATGGCCTTCCCGCTGTTGCTGGCCGCCTTTAGGCTTGCAGGGGCGTTTCTCACCTTTGCGGTGATCGGGATCGGCGGCGCCCTTTTTGTACTGCGTGCTATCCCGGAAACCAAAGGGCGCAGCCTGGAACAGGTCGAACACTATTTCTATGAACTGTATGACGGCAAAGGCTAAATGTGAGGGCGCTCAGGCTGATGTAAATCACTCAAAGAAGCCGCAGAGCGGGCAAAAAAGATAACTTACTATCAGGGCATGTCAGTACCTTGCAGCAAACAGAACCTTACCCAGTGATTATTATCCAGGAAAGATCATGACCTACAAAATAAGCAGTGACCGATTCTGTGTTAACCGTAAAATTGCCCCTCATCTCAGCATGGCGGAATTCTTCGCGCTGGTGGAACAGCTGGGATTAAATAAAGTTGAAATACGCAACGATATGAAAAGCGGCAGCGTGACCGACGGCGCAGGCGGTGAGGAGGTGCGTCGTCTGGCAGCGCAGCATCAGCTTGAGATCGAAACCATCAACGCGGTGTATCCCTTCAACCAGTTAGATGATGCGGTGCTGGAAAAAACGCGCGCGCTGTTAGCCGATGCGCGCGCCACCGGGGCGAAAGCGCTGGTGCTCTGTCCGCTCAATGATGGGACGCCGGTGAGTAATGAGCAAACCGTACAGGCACTGCAAACCCTGGCGCCGCTGTTTGCCGAATATGGTGTTGCCGGGCTGGTTGAACCGCTCGGTTTTCCGCAGAGCTCACTGCGCTCCGCCGCGCTGGCGCAGCAGCTTATCGCTCAGGCCGGCGTGCCGTTTAACATCGTGCTGGATACCTTCCATCATCACCTGTACGAAGGCGCCGAACAGGATTTCGCCGGTGGCGTAGACGTGAATCACATCGGCCTGGTGCATCTCTCTGGCGTAACGGATGCGCGCCCGACTCATCAACTCACCGACGAAGAGCGCATCATGCTGAGCGCGGATGACCTGCTGAAATCCCGCGAGCAGGTGCAGCGCCTGGAAGAGATGGGCTATCGCGGTGTTTATGCTTTCGAGCCGTTTTCTTCGGTGATGGAGAGCTGGAGCGCTGAGGATATTACGCGCGAAATCCGCAGCAGCATTGACTACCTCAACCACTAACAAATCCGGCATTTTGCTGAAGGAACCCCGCATGACACTCAATATTGGTGTAATCGGCACTGGCGCTATCGGCCGTGAACACATTCGTCGTTGCAGCCAGGTGCTGCAGCATGCGCGCGTGGTCGCGCTTAATGATATCAATCGCAGCAACTGTGAGCAGGTGATTAGCGAGCTCGGCTTGCAGGCGGAGATTTACGACAACGCGCACGATTTAATCGCCGCGCCGGAGGTGCAGGCCATTCTGGTCACCTCATGGGGCCCGACGCATGAAGAGTTTGTGCTGGCAGCCATCAAAGCCGGCAAAGCGGTATTCTGCGAGAAGCCACTGGCAGTGACCGCGCAGGGCTGTATGAACATTGTCGAAGCGGAAATTGCCGCAGGCAAAAAACTGGTGCAGGTGGGTTTTATGCGACCGTACGACAGCGGCTATCGCGCGCTGAAAGCGATTATCGACGGCGGCACCCTGGGTGAGCCGCTGATGCTGCACTGCGCGCACCGCAATCCTGCGGTCGGCGATGCTTATACCACCGATATGGCGATCACCGATACGCTGATCCATGAACTTGACGTGCTGCGCTGGCTGCTGAATGATGATTATGTCAGTGCGCAGGTGATTTACCCACGCAAGACCCGCCACGCGTCATCGCACCTGAAGGATCCGCAGATTGTGCTGCTGGAAACCGCGAAGGGCATCCGCATTGATGTCGAGATCTTCGTTAACTGCGCCTATGGTTACGACATTCAGTGTGAGGTGGTTGGCGAGAGCGGCATTGCCCGCCTGCCTGAACCAATGTCGGTACAGACCCGCCACGCGGCGCAGCTCTCCACCGGCATTCTGACCGACTGGAAAAAGCGTTTTATCGCTGCGTATGACGTTGAGCTGCAGGATTTCATCAACAACGTGCTGTCGGGCAATATGACAGGCCCGTCGGCGTGGGACGGCTATGCCGCCGCCGTGGCAGCCGATGCCTGTGTTGCGGCACAGAACAACGGTGACATTGTCCCGATTACCATGCCGCCACGTCCGGCTTTCTATTGTTAATCCCGCAAAATCACGGCTGGCGCACCGGAACCGGTGCGCTTTTATGTGACATTGTCACCTGTTGACAGCTGTCTTCCCGTCAGTCACCGCCGCGCCTCACATTTGTTAGCGATCCCGTGTATCATCGCCGCCTTTATGTTGTGCAAGGAAAAGTGTGATGACGGAGAGCGTAATGGCGCGCCGCCAGCCCTCGGTATGGTGGGGCGCCATGATCATCTGTGGGACGGTAGTGGGCGCCGGTATGTTTACGTTACCGATCGTGATGGCCGGGGCGTGGTTTGGCTGGGCGCTGCTGCTGCTGGGCATAAGCTGGGGCGCAATGCTGCTCTCCGGGCTGCTGTTTATGCGTGTCAGCCTGCATTATCCGCCGGGCGCGGGCTACGATACGCTGACGCGCGATTTGCTCGGGCGCGGCTGGGCCAGCATCAATGGCCTCAGCATCCTTTTTGTACTGGGCATTCTCACCTACGCTTATATTTCAGCCAGTGGTCCGGTTTACCAGCACTCGCTGAATCAGCTTGGCGTGCCGCTCTCAACCGCCGGGGCCAAAATCGCGCTGACGCTGTGTGTCGCCGCCGTGGTGTGGCTCGGCACCACCGGCGTCAGTCGTTTGATGACGTTCTGCGTGCTGGCAAAAATCCTGCTATTGATTTTGCTGTTCGGCGGGCTGTTAACCCAGGTTGACGTGCCCTCGCTGTTCGCTGCCGCCGCGCCGGGAGACAGCTACTGGCCTTACGCGCTGGGCGTGCTGCCGTTCTGTCTGGCCTCTTTTGGCTATCACGGTAACATCACCGGACTAGTGAGTTATTATCAGCGCCGCGAGTCGCCGGTGACACGCGCGCTGGTGCTGGGCACGCTGATGTCGCTGGCGCTTTACCTGTTCTGGATTGTCTGCACCATGGGGAATTTGCCGCGCGCTGCGTTTCCTGACATCGTGCAGCAGGGCGGAGATATTGCCGCGCTGATGGCCGCGCTGCGCGATCACCTGCACGTGCGCGCGTTGTCGCTGATGATGTCGGTGTTCTCACATTTTGCGGTGATTGCCTCATTCCTCGGCGTGACGGCAGGCCTGTTTGATTTTATCGCCGACCGCCTCGGCTGGGGGCATTCCCCGCGCGCGCGGCTGCAAACCGCCTGCCTGACATTTTTGCCGCCGCTGCTCGCTTCGCTGTGGTGGCCGCATGGCTTCGTCGCCGCCATCGGTTTTGCCGGTCTGTTTGCCACGCTGTGGGCGGTGATTATTCCGGCGCTGCTGGCGCGGCGTGCGCAACAGCGTTTCGCCGATCGGCCGCGTACGCCACTGGCGATTGGTCTGGTGCTGCTTTTCGGCGTGCTGAATGTGCTGGCATGGACGCTGAGCTGGCTGGGTGTGTTACCGCAATTTGCTGCGGCCTGAGTGGCGTGAGCCATGGGGTTCAGAGGTGAGGCTGCACTATTCGTATCGTAGCGGCGCGATTTATCGCGCGAATCTGGCCGCCGCGCCGTTGTAGATTGTGCGATAAATTGCACCGCTTACGGTCACAGCACCAGCTCGTAGCGGCGCGATTTATCGCGCTAATCCATTAGCCGCAGCGTTGTAAATTGCGCAATGAATTGCGCCGCTACCCGTCAGTGCATCGGTAGCGACGCCATCATGACTTAATTGCCGCGATAGGTGGAGTAGCCGTACTGGCTGAGCAACAGTGGAATATGGTAGTGCTGATCGGCATTATCCAGGTTGAACATCACCGGGATTTCCGGGAAAAAGGTCGGCTGAGCGTTTTTTTTGTAATAGTCACCGGTTTTAAAAATTACGCGGTAAATCCCGGTCTGCGCCTTCTGGCCCGCCGGGTAAAGCGCTGGAATACGTCCCTGTTCGTTGGTGGTGCCCTGCGCCAGTTTCACCCACTCTTCCCCCTGTTTCTTATCCAGCTCGACCTCAATACCTGCGGTCGGTACGCCGGTTTGCAGATTCAGCACATGCACGCTCAGGGGATTTTTCATCTCAGCGGCCAGGCCGCTCACGCTGAAAGCGCAGAGCGCGCCGCCCAGTAAATAATGCTGCAATTTCATCTCATCTTCCTTTTGGTTAATTGGCCGGGAAAGCATAAGACGAAAACAGTACAGTCGCGCACAATGGGCTGAAATCTGTGAAATTTCCCAGAGCAGAACCGGCAACCGGGCGGCTGCCGGTCAGGGGAACTACTGGTTGCTAATCAGGGTGCCTTTCAGGCCGTGTGGTTCGGAACGCAGATACTGTGGCGGCGCTTTGGCCTGCGCACCCAGTTCGGCGGCGGCGTGCCATGGCCAGCGTGGGTCATACAGTACCGCGCGTGCCAGCGCGATCAAATCGGCATCCTGCTCCTGCAGCGCCTGCTCGGCCTGTTTCGGTTCGGTAATCAGCCCCACGCCAATCACCGGAATCGAGACCTGCTGGCGAATCTCGCGAGCGAACGGCAACTGATAACCTGGACCGACGCTGATTTGCTGCTGCGGTGCCAGCCCCCCGCTGGAGACGTGAATATAGGCGCAGCCTGCGGCTTCGAGCTGCTGGCTGAAAACAATCGATTGCTGATTATCCCAGCCGCCCTCGATCCAGTCGGTGGCAGAAAGCCGCACGCCAACCGGGATTTCCGCCGGCAGCGCAGCGCGCAGCGCCTTGAACACCTCAAGCGGGAAACGCAGACGGTTCTCTAATGAGCCGCCATATTCATCGTCACGCTGGTTGCTGAGCGGCGACAGAAACTGGTGCAGCAAATAGCCGTGCGCAGCATGCAGTTCGACCAGCTGAATGCCGATGCGTACCGCGCGCAGAGCGCTATCGACAAAGGCCTGTTTCAGCTGCGCCAGATCCTGTTTGCTGAGTGCGGCCGGCGGACGCTCATCCTGTCCAAACGGCTGCGCAGACGGCGCGACGGTCTGCCAGCCGCCGTGTTCCTCAGAGAGCTGCGCACCGCCTTGCCATGGCGCAGCACAGGACGCTTTGCGCCCGGCGTGACCCAACTGAATGCCAATCGGCAGGGTAGCGTAGCGCCGCACGTCCTGCAGCACGCTGGCCAGCGCGGCTTCAGTGGCATCGTCCCATAACCCCAGGTCGCCCGGTGTGATACGGCCAATAGCTTCCACCGCCGTTGCCTCGATAATCAGCAGTCCCGCGCCGGAGAGCGCCAGCTGGCCGAGATGAATGCGGTGCCAGGCCGTTGCCTGACCCTCTTCCGCTGAGTATTGGCACATCGGTGCAATTACAATGCGATTTTCCAGCGACAACTCGCCAAGCTGCGTCGCGCTAAACAGTAAACTCATGCATACCTCATATCCGCACGTTAATGACTCCCTACAGCATAGGAGCTGCAGCCGGATTTGCAGCAATGCCAGATGTAAGCGGCAATGACACACATTAATTACAACATACTTTTAGTGATTGATGTAATGGCGCCGGGTTCGGCTAACGTGCCGGTAAAGCTGACTAGCGCCATTTATTCAAACCAGGGGCTGAGGCTCAACAGAATGCAAGCTAACGCTAAGGAATTCTGGACAGGCGTAAACCCAGCGGCCCAAAATAACTCCTCATGTTAAAGAGGGATCTGATTAAGTATTATCGAATTATTGGCTAATCAAAGGAACTGTGAAATGGATGAAGCACTACTCGCAATGATGCGTTCAAATGGGCGCAACAGGGCCTGGGCAGAATCGATGGTCAATCTTGAAGCCCGTAAGCTGATTGAAACGGCTAACCGTGAAGCCGGGTTTCACATCAGGGATGGACTTACGCGACTCCAGTTTGTGCAGGAAATAAGGGATGTGATTGAAGAGCAGTTCTCGATTGCCCGGCGCGCAAAGTCTGATGAAGAGTGCATGGCCTGCGTAAAAAATCTCAGGGCAGAGACCGAAAATCTTGCAGAGCAGGGGCAAATGCTGCGCAGGAATACTGCGAAACTTTACGCCAAAGTGGAGTTCGTCCGGGAAAATAACAAAATTGTCGGTTATGTGATTTCTGCTGTGAATGTAGTGCTTTCGGGCGCAGAAATAGCTTTAGGAACAACGCTACTGGCTAGCGCTAATCCATTGGGTGTGCTGGCTGGCGCAATACTCGTTGTGGATGGATTCAATGGCCTTAGTAAAGAATTTAGCCATCAGGTCCTTCATGATTCTTCATCTGAAGGGTTCGCTGCCAATGCTGCTATGTCTACGGCTGAATTTATGGGTTTTAGTTCTAAAAGTGGATTAGGCGTATATAAATCAATCTCACTTATTGCTAACGCTTACAGCATCTTAGGCTTAATAAGAAAGCCTGGAGCATGGAGACTATTTCGCTATATGCCCATCGATTATTACAGGAAAGTCAGTACGTTAAGTCGGCCAAAACTAACCATGAAAATAGTTGGATACGGCGTGAAGGCCAAAGTTATTTTTGATCTGATGACAATTACAGATCGCCCTTAATCCCGGAAGCATGTTTTTTATACCGCCAGGCTTTAAAAGCGAGTTTGGCGGGCGTCAAATACCAGATAAAAGGTAACCCTACAATTAAAGCAAAAGCCAGAGAGAGTGTGTTATTTTTTGTAGATAAAACAGATGTAAAAATCAGGATTAAAAAAGCAATAATAGTTATCCACTTAGCTACATTAAATCGTTTTGCTAAATCCTGAACCACTTCATCAAGAGTTCCCCCGAAATTTTCCACATTGCTTTTGATTTTCTGGATATCTTTATGACTGAAGCCGGACTCCAGCAGTGATTCTTCGCTAATTTTCATGGATTTCATCCTTAAAATTCACCATTACATCACCGGAAAGTTTACCTGAAAACAGGCGATAAATCGCCATCTGCGAATCATGTTTCGATGTTAGCTAAACAGTAGCTTACGTCATTAGTCTGACTTGCTGGTTGTTTGTGATCGAGTTACCAGAGAAACAGCACGAAACCGGCAGCGATGACCGGCGGCAGCAACATGTACGGCAGTATGGACAATTCTTCACTGAACGCATAGCCGGCTTTGTTGATACCTGTCCACATGTTGATGAATGCGATTATCACCCAGACAGCGATGAAACTTTTCGTGGTTAACTCACTGGGAAAGGGCCCTAAATGCCAGAGCCATCCAAATGCCAGGAAGATGCCAAATAGCGCAAAGCCACAGATAAGGATGACAACGGTGTGCATTTCCGGCGCTCCTGTTTGCATGGTAAAGCAACCGGCGAGCGATCCCGCCGGTCACACCTGTTACCCTTCACATGACGGTGCTTTCGCTGGCGTCAGAAGATCGGACAATCCAACCCGATTTAGCATTTCGGCACGCAAACGGTCGATGACCGCAAAGCCGATATTCGCGCCGTCTTCGGACGGATCGTTATGCACACGAAATGGACGCGTACCAAACGGCATACCGACAACATCGGTTATTTGTGCTGCAACGCGCGCGGGATCGGCATCTTCCGGCACTATCTCCGTAAAGGCCTTTTGCACAACATCTCCGAAACCGGCATAAGGACCTGCTTCATACTCCGCGACACGCCCGGTGTCGGCAGGACTTCCAGAATGGGCAAAATGGTTCGTCCCTTTGGTAAAGGCTCCCGGCACGATGATTGTTGTCTCAATGCCGAATCGGCTGAGCTCGCGCGCATACTGAACGGCAAGCGTATCCATCGCCGCTTTGGCGGCAAAATAAGGGGCCAGATAGGGCGGTGTGCCGCCGGTCACGCTGGAACTGGAAATCCAGACCAGCAGGCCTTCACGTCGGGAGCGCATATGCGGCAGTATGGCCCGGTTGACGCGCTGCGTTCCCAGCACGTTAACGTCATATTGCTGGGCGAACTGCTCTGGCGTGAAGGCTTCGGCCGGGCCGAACATCATGTGGCCAGCATTGTGTACCACCACATCAAGCTTCCCGGCGTCGGATATTACCGTTTCAATGGCAGCATCAACCGATATGTCGCTCTGAACATCAAGTTCCAGCGGCCGGAGGTCAATTCCTTCCCGCGTGGAAAGTTCGCTTAACTGGCGGACATTTGCGGCATTACGACCCGCAATATCCCGCATTGATGCATAAACGGTATGACCAGCACGAGCCAGCGCTTCGGCGGTCAGGCGACCGAAGCCGCTTGACGATCCGGTCACAAGGATAATCTTCTGAGACATAACAGTACTCCTTTGACTCAATCTGCAGTTTGCGGCTCAGACCATTCCGCCATTGGCGCGCAGGATCTGTCCGTTCATCCAGCTGCCCTGTGGTCCGGCGAGAAAAGAAACGACTCTGGCGATATCCTCAGGTGTGCCGAGACGCTCCAGCGGATTCATTTTGGACATGCGCGCGATCAGTTCATCGCTTTTCCCGTTGAGGAAGAGGTCGGTCGCAGTCGGACCGGGCGCGACGGCATTGACGGTGATGCTGCGTCCGCGCATCTCTTTGGACATGATGGTTGTCAGTGTTTCGACGGCCGCCTTGGTCGCGGCATAGACGCCATAATTCTCAAGCTTAAGCCCGACAACCGACGTGGAGAAGTTGATGATGCGCCCGCCAGAACGCAGGCGGTTTGCCGCTTCGCGCAGGGTATTAAACGTTCCCTTCAGATTGATGTCGATCTGCTTGCTAAAACTCTGATCGTCGGCGCTGGCCAGCGGAGACAGCATCATTACGCCGGCATTATTGACGAGCACATCAATACCACCAAACGCAGATTCGGCTAAATCGAACATGCATTTGACCTGGCTGGCTTCAGCAACGTCCGCCTGCGCGGTGATGGCTCTGCCACCGGCGGCTTTGATCTCCTCAACCACGGCGGCGGCAGCCTTTGCGTTGCCGGCATAGTTCACCACGAGGGCAAAGCCGTCCGCAGCAAGCTGCCTGGCAATGGCGGCACCAATTCCGCGGGATGCACCGGTTACGATTGCAACTTTCTCTGAAGCAGACATAGATATTCTCCCATTTTCGCGCGGTATCGCGCCTGAACAAGGAGAAATCTAGCACTGTATCTTTTCCGGATAATCAGTCACTATCTGGCATCAGAATCCGATAATAACGAACAATGCCATGGACAGAATTGATACGATGCGCGTTTTCACGCGTGTGGTAGCGCGCCGCAGTTTTACGAGGGCGGCGGAAGACCTCGGCCTGCCACGCTCGACCGTAACGGACGCGATTAAGCATCTTGAATCGCGCCTGGGCATTAAGCTGCTGGAACGCACCACGCGTCACGTCAGCCCGACGCTGGACGGTGAAGCCTATTACAAGCGCTGCGTTTCTATACTGGACGATATCGAGGATGCCGAGGGCGCGTTTGCCGGCGCCCGGCCGAAGGGATTGCTGCGTGTCGATGTTCATGGCACGCTGGCAAGACATTTTGTTCTGCCGCATCTTCCTTGTTTTCTCGAAGCTTATCCTGATATTGAAATCTATCTGAGCGAGGGTGACCGGCTGGTCGATCTGGTGCGTGAGGGAATTGATTGTGTCCTGCGTGTCGGAACGCCGCAGGACAGCGATATGATCGCACGGTGCGTCGCCACGCTGGAAGAGGTCACGGTCGCTTCGCCCGGTTACGTCTCCCGGTTCGGGCTTCCGTCGGATCCGAATGAACTGCATTCCGGCCACAGGATGATCGGATTTCGCACCACGGGCAGCAGCGGCATACTCCCTCTGGCATTCAGGGTGGACGGCAAGCGCATCACCACGACGATCAAAACTTCAATTACCGTCAATGCGGCTGATACCTTTGTATCCGTGGCGCGCATGGGACTCGGCATCATCCAGGTGCCGCGTTATCACGTGGAAGATGATTTGAAGACGGGAGCCCTCGTCGAATTGCTCAAAGCCTTTCCACCTGAACCGTCTCCCGTATCTGTCCTGTATCCGCGCAACCGACAGCTATCACCCAGAGTCAGGGTCTTCATCGAATGGCTAAAAGATCTCTTCCTGCAGCACAACGTGGATAGTAATGCCGGCAAGTAATCTGTGTGAAAATCGAAAACGGTGCAGAGACGGCTGGCGCCGTCACAGATTACACAGATATTGATAGAGCTCCGCGTCCCGCTGATCCGGCGTAAAGCGCGGGCAGCTGTGGCACTGCTGGCTCAGCGTGCGGTAGTGCTGCAGTAAACCAAGTTCACGCAGCATGCGCAGCCAGCCCATCGGGCCATAACACTGCTGCTCATAAATTTTGTCGCGGATGCTTTTCACGTCCACGCGCAGCAGCGTGGCGTTAAGGTCACTGTAATCCGGGTGCTTTTTGGTGCCGCCGACCTGTTTGAACAGGAAATTGCGCTCGTAAAACGCAGCAACCTTCTCTTTGACCTGAATAAAGATGTCATCCACCTGTTCAATGAAAATGGTGTAGATCATGATTTTCAGGTACAGCATAAACACGATGTTTTCACTGTCTGCCTGATAGCGTACCGACAGCGTGCCAAGCTCTACCACTTTGCGCTTTTCCAGCTGCAGGGCGGCCATCTCTTCACGAAAAAGTTTGCTGCACGGCAGACGGTTATTGTGATTGGCGATGACGCTTAGCGTGCCGAGGATATCCTGGCCTTTGCGGGCGAGAAACAGCGTGCTTTCCGGATTCAGCAGCCCTTCGTTATAGAGAAAAATTGAGCGTTTTTCCTTAACGATTCCACTGCGCCGGTACTGTTCGTTGGTCACCTCCATCCCTTTAAGGAAGTCAATCAATCCGCTTGCCGGTGTAATGCTAATACGCTGATCGATACCATTAAGTATCCTGCACATTCTGTGGGTTCTTTTTGTCAGTACGCCATCAGAGATAGCGCTGCTAATCACTGATTTCCTTGTTAAATGCACTGTAATCCTCAACCAGTCCACATTAAAGTTCGCTAATATAATAAATATAATTTAATGATTGAATAAATTTTTGCTGCAAATTTAGATCGTTTGAAAAGCGTGGCGGCAGGGGATAAGGTGCGTTGAAGAGGAGAAAGTAAGGGCGGTAACAACCGGAACGAAAGCAGGGGTAATGATTAGCATGATTTAATATTTGTAGCGGGACGAGCAGCGTGGCGCTTGCTGATTTCAACGCCTCGTCGCAACAAAGGATTTTAACTGGTCAATAAACGCTCTCAGCGAGGCCGACATATGGGGATTGTTAACGTAATAGAGATGAAGCCCTGAAAATACTGCAGACCACTCGCTCAGCACCTGCCTGAGTTCGCCGCGTTCAATCCAGGGTTGGGCGAACTGATCGCTGATATAGGCCAGCCCGGTTCCTTTTAACGCCGCGTCGAGCACAAAATCCGTTTCGTTGGCGGTGACAATGCTTTCAACATTCACGCTGTGCGCGCCTGCCGGCCCATGAAATTCCCAACGTTGCAGCACACCGGTATCGGCCCAGCGATAGGTCAGGCATTGATGCTGGCGCAAATCCTGCGGATGTTGTGGCTCGGGATGGCGTGAAAAGTAGTCCGGGGAACCGACCACAATCATCCGCATGTCGGGCGTCAGCCGCACGGCAATCATATCCTGCTGCACGAGTTGTCCCGATCTGATGCCGGCATCGAATCCCTTGCCGACAATGTCTGTGAGGCTGTCATCAATAACCACATCAAGAGAGACATGCGGATAGTTCTCCCTGAATAACGGCAGCATGGGCGCAATCAACATGCGGGCAGCAATACGCGGCAGATTGATGCGAACCCGTCCACGCGGCTCGTCCTGACAGGCACCGACGTCCCTGACGGCCGAGGCGATCTCCGCCATCGCCGGCATCAGACGATTGAGCAGGGCCTGTCCTGCTTCTGTCGGCGCCACGCTGCGGGTGGTCCGGTTGAGTAACCGGCTACCCAAACGCTCCTCGAGCGCGCGGATGGTATGACTCAGCGCGGAGGGCGACACACCCAGGCGCTGCGCCGCCCGTCTGAAACTGCGTTCCTCCGCGACACACACAAATGCCCGGAGTTCGCTATATTCGCTGCCTTTCATTATTGCTTCCCGGCTCAACAAGCTGTGTCGATTATAGCGTATTGTTATTCATAATCAGAAGCCGGAGACTAACAACACCAATAAAATTAATGACCTGGAAGGGCTTTACGATGACAAAACACATGCGACGCTGGGAAACAGACGCCATCGGGCGCGATAACCTCGAACTGAGAACGGTCGCGATGCCGGTTCCGGGTCCGCAGCAGGTGCTGGTGAAAGTTGAAGCCGTCGCCCTGAATCACCGGGACAAGATGGTGATTGAGAATGGCCGGGGCCTGCCGCTTGCGTTTCCTTTTACACCGGGTTCCGATCTGGCCGGCGTCGTTGTTGGCCGGGGGGAAGGTGTCAGCCGCTTCAGCACCGGTGACCGGGTTATCTCAACGTTCACGCCCGACTGGATCGACGGTGTGCGTCCCGGCGATGCGCGCACGCCGGCCTATAAAACGCTGGGCGGTTATTATCCCGGCGTGCTGGCTGAATATGTGGTTATGCCGGAAGCGTGGCTGGTTACCGCCCCCGCGACGCTTAACCCGATTCAGGCTGCCACATTGCCCTGTGCCGGTCTCACCGCCTGGTTTGCGCTGGTCGAACGTGCCGGCGTGCAGGCTGGCGATATTGTACTGATTCCCAGTACCGGCGGGGTTGCCCTGTTTGGTTTGCAGATTGCCAAAGCGCATGGCGCGCAGGTGATTGTCTCCGGCAGAGCCAGCAACGCCGACCGGACGAAAGCGCTGGGTGCCGACCATTATGTGGATCGCCACCGTGAAGACTGGCTGGAGGAAATTTACCGCATCACCGCCAACCACGGCGCCGATCATATCCTTGAAGTCATCGGTGGCGATCATCTGGGGAAATCCGTGCAGCTGGCGGCGGTCGGTGGGCACATCTGCCAGATCGGCGCGCTTGAGGGCTTTGACTTCAGCTCACCGGCAATGCCGCTGATGATGAAAGACGTGACCCTTCATGGTATCGGCACTGGTAGCCGTCGCGCACTCACACGCCTGATCCGTGCCGTTGATCGGACCGGCATAAAGCCGGTGATCGACTCGGTGTACGCGTTTTCTGACCTGCCATCAGCGCTGGACCATCTGGACCGGGGGCCTTTCGGTAAGGTGGTCATCACGATGAGCAGCGAGTGAGACGCGCGCTGATCGCTGGCGATTTATGCAGCATTCACCCGTCGTTCAGCGGCCATCGCCACGCCTGACATCTTTACCGCCTTTAATCCTGAAAATCCCGTCGCTGATTATGTGCTTAACTTAGCGTTGAGACAGCAACAGGGTGAAACATGACGTTTAAAAGGAAAAATGAAGCGGCAATCATTTCAGGTTCCTCGCTGCTGCGCAGTATTTTGCTGTCCGGCGGATTGCTGATATGCGCGATTGTTGCGCTCACCCTGTGGACGCTGCGCGAAGACTGGCACGGCGCGGTGCGCCAGACGGAAGAGATGGCGGTCAATCTTTCCCTGTCACAGTCACGTCAGGCGGAAGATACCGTGCTCCAGACCGAACTGGCCCTGCGTGAAGTGCAGCGCGACCTGCAGGCGCAGCCGCTGGAAAAGCTCAACGCCGCCAACCTGAGCCAGATTATGCGCGATCTGCAAAGCCGTCTGCCGCAGCTGCATGGGCTGTTTTACTATGATGAGCAGGGACGCTGGATCGCCACCTCCACGCGCAGCGTGCCGGTGGGCACCAACAACTCTGACCGTGAATATTTCCGCTATCACCGCAACAACAGCCGTGACAGTTTGCACATCGGCCCGGTGATTCGCAGCCGCAGCACTGGCGATCTGGTTATTCCGGTTTCCCTGCGCGTCAGCGATGCCGCGCGTGATTTCAAAGGCATCCTGTTAGCCACCATTAAAGTGGATTATTTCCGCCGTTTTTACAGTTACTACGAACTGGGGCCGCGCGACGTGCTGGTACTGATGCTGGCAGACAGCACGGTGCTTTATGCCCGTCCGATGCCCGACAGCTATATCGGCAAGAGTCTCTCCGCCAGCCATCTGTTCCAGCGGATGCTGGTGAAAGCCGATCGCGGCAGCGGCGAGTGGAACGCAGCGCTGGATGGCCAGGTGCGCATCTTCGGCTTCGCCAGCTCAGAACGCTATCCGCTGGTCGTCGCGGCCGGTTACGACAAGCGCAATCTGTATCTGCGCTGGGTGAAAGGAAGACTTCAGGATATTTCCCTGAACGTGGCGCTGCTGGTCGCGATTATCCTGCTGGGACTGTTTGTCATTCGTCAGGCTCGGCATAGCCAGCATTATCAGGAAGCGCTGCTCAAACTAAAAAACGACCTCGCCGATGCCAATCACCATCTGGATCAGCTGGCGTTTTTTGATGGGCTGACCGGTCTGGCTAACCGCAGACAGTTTGACCGCTTTTTGCAGAATGCTCTGCATAATCTGCGGGAAAAATCAGAACCGGTGTCGCTGATTTTGATGGATATTGACTACTTCAAACACTACAACGATCGCTACGGGCACGTCGCAGGCGATCACTGTTTACGCCAGGTGGCCGACGCGCTTAAACGCCTTAAGCTACGGCAGAGCGACATGGTCGCGCGCTATGGCGGCGAGGAGTTTGCCATCATCCTCGCCGGTGCCGATCAGCATGCGGCGCTGAATATTGCGCGTCAGGCAGTACAGGCGATTGCTGACCTGCATCTGCCTCACGCCGCTTCCGCACTGCCCGACGCGCAGGTGACGCTCAGCGCGGGCTGTGCGACCACCTGGCATGACGATCAGGCCGGCAACCTGATCGAGCATGCTGACGCGGCGCTCTACCAGGCCAAGCATAGCGGACGCAATCAGGCGCAGGCCTGGCGGGCAGTGAGTGATTAACGGTTAAAACCAGGAATGAAGCGTGAAACATCGACTTCCATAAACTGCGAGCGCTGGAAGTTGTGTTTCAGGTCATACGGCACCGTACAGTCAAAAATGGTTTTACAGGTAATGCCATGCGCGCGAATCGAGTTGCTGAAGGCCGGATCCTGTGACGGATCGAGCGGGTGACAGCGCACGCCCGGAATAAAGATGGTATCTGCATCGCCCTGATAACGCGTGGTCATCGCCCAAATCACGTCATTTAAGTCGAACACATCAACATCTTCATCAACCAGGAACACGTGCTTCAGCTCTGAAAAGGCCGAGAAAGCCAGCAGGGCAGCCTGACGCTGGCGTCCCTCATCCTGTGGGCCGCGCTTATTGATTTGCAGCACCGCAACATATTTCCCGGTGCCTGGCGAAGGGCAATGCACATTCTTCACCAGACCGGGTAACGCACGCTCAACCATATCGAGAATGCTGGCTTCGGTCGGGATACCGGCCAGATTGGTGTGCTCGTCGCTCGGTCCGATGCAGGTTTGCAGGATGGGATTTTTGCGGTGCGTCACGGCTTTGACTTTAATCACCGGCACTGCCGCCTGCGCTTCACCGGTATAACCCGGGAATTCCGGCATCGCTTTACCGCTATGGGTATGCTGATCTTCCTGTACGCGATAATCCGGCACCAGTTCACCCTCAATCACGATCTCTGCATGGGCAATGGCGCGGGCATCAACGGCGACACCCTTAACCAGCTCAACCGCCCGACCGCGCAGACCACCGGCTATCGCCAGCTCATCAAAACCGAGCGGTGTGGTCGGCGGCTCGAAACAGGCACCAATTTCGATGGCCGGATCGACGCCAATACTGATGGTAATCGGCAACGCTTTGCCCGCCTGCTCAGCCTTGATGCGGAACTGATCAAGATGGCGGCCCGGCACAAAGTACATCGAGATCTCATCTTTGCCCTGCACGCACAAGCGGTGAATAGTGACGTCATGTTCGCCGGTTTCCGGATCGGCGGCATAACACATCCCCATGGTGAAATAGGGGCCGGCATCTTCAGGCGTATTGGTAGGCGCAGGCAGCAGGCGGCGGATATCAAAACCGTCATCCGTGGCGAGGTGCACCACTTCCTGACAAACCGCCTGCTGCTGGCTTATTTCCACCGGTGCTATGGCGTTATGTACCGATGAACGCAGCAGATGCGCCAGCTTTTCTTTCGGCACCCCTAACAGGCGCGCCACGCGCTGCCGTGAAGCCAGCAAGCCAATCAGTACGCGAAAGTTGTCGTAACCTTTGATGTGATTAAACACCATCGCCGGTCCGGTCTGTGTGGGACGCATCACGGTGCCGCCCGCGCCTACGTAACGATAGACACCGGACAGTTCCGCTTCGGGATTCACCGGTTCATCGGTCTCAATATACTCACCATCAAATTGTTTCAGCAGTTCGATGGCAGAGCGCAGATCGTAAACCTCACTGCTGTGCGAAGAGGGAGATGTGTTTGACATAGGCTGTTCCTTAGTTTGAGAGTGTCTGGTCATCACTGGCGGGATGCAAACCCTGCCAGCGCGTGGCGCCAGCAGTGTCGATGCCAAGCTGATCCAGCACGCGACCCACGATATGATTTTCCACATCGGCGATTGTGGCCGGATGGTTGTACCAGGCCGGCACAGGCGGAATCAGGCTGACGCCCATGCGTGACAGCGCCAGCATGTTTTCCAGATGAATGGTGTTGAGCGGGGTTTCGCGCGGTACCAGAATCAGTTTGCGCTGCTCTTTCAGGATGACATCCGCGGCGCGGCCAATCAGCCCTTCCGCATACCCGCTGCGGATACCGGCCAGCGTTTTCATGCTGCAGGGAATAATCACCATCCCGTCGGTGACAAATGAGCCCGAAGAGATAGTCGCGGCCTGGTCACCGGCCGGATGAAACACATCGGCCAGCTGTTTGATTTCATTGAGAGAACAGTTGGTTTCATGTTCCAGCGTCACTTTTCCCCAGCGTGACAAAATGAGATGCGTTTCGATGTGCGGAATGTCCGCCAGCTGCCGCAGTAATCGCAGCGCGAGTGGGGCACCGGTGGCACCGGTTACGCCGACAATGATGCGCATAAGGCCTCCTGTGAAAGGCAAAAATTTTCCGGCGCGTTCCTGCCGTCGCCGTCCTGCTGGCAAAGATAATGCGCTCGCTAATCAGGGTCTAATTGGTAATATGCTTTTATTAATAACGAACCCTTATCAGGTGTGGCATGGATTACCGAAAGCTGCGTTCTTTTCTGGCACTCGCCGATACGCTGCATTTCGCACGAGCGGCGGCGGCGGTTAACCTCACGCAACCGGCGTTGTCTCAGCATATTCAGGCTCTGGAGCAGCAGTGGGGCGTGAAGTTATTTGCGCGCGACAAGCGTAAGGTGAGTCTGACGTGCGAAGGCGCATTGCTGCTCGGGGAAGTCCAGCAGACGGTGCAACGTGTGGAGCATCTGCAGAACACGATTAAGCAGGTGGCCGCCGGGCGACGCGGCATGTTACGCATAGGCTATGTGGGCACGTCCATGCTGGAGCCGGCGCTGGTCAAAATTATCCGTGCCTTCAGACGTGATTTTCCCCAGATCGCGCTGCAACCCGTGGAGTACAGCGTCAACCAACAGCTAAGCCTGCTGGAGAGCGGCGATTTGGATATCGGCATCCTGCGCGGGCCGCTGCCGGAACGTCGTCAGATTAGCTGGCAAATTCTGCATCAAACCTCGCTGTGTGCGGTGCTGGCAGACGACCATCCGCTGGCGCAGCAGGCCTGCATCTCGCTGGCTGATTTAGCGGCGGAGCCGCTGATTTTGCAGGAAGATCCGGAAGGCATCGGGCTGGGTGGCGCGGTGCTTAATCTCTATGCCGCCGCCAGGCAGATTCCAGCCAGCGTGCTCCGCGCGCGCGATGTGGCCACCGCCGTTGACCTCGCCGCGCTGGGCCTGGGCGTGACCTTCATCCCCCACGCCCCGGAGAGATTTTTGCGGCAGGATGTGGCACTGCTGCCGCTGGCGCAGCAGGATGTCACGACGGCACTCTACCTGTGCTGGAAAACCGGCGCTGCTAACCCGGAGATCCGGCGCTTTGCCGGGTATGCGCAGTCACACTATGGTGATGAACCCGCTGCGTAATCAGGCGGGCATTCCAGCCTCAGCGGCGTTATGGGGATCAATATGGCGAATTGCTATGCCATATCGGCTAAATTGTGATTCACTGACGTATCTATTGTCAGATTATGCGTGAGAAGCGCAGTCATGAAGCCAACACTGAATCAGCTAATGAGTTTTTGTACCGTGGCAGAAGTGGGGAATATAGGCCGGGCAGCAGACAAGTTGAATATTTCGCAGCCACCGCTAAGCAGACAAATAGCGCAGCTCGAACGTGATGTGGGTGCGAAACTGTTTACCCGTAATGCCAAAGGCATGAAACTCACCTTTGCCGGCGAGCAATTTTTAAAAGATGCTTACGCCGTATTAAGAATGATGCAGCAGGCGTGTAATAATGTGCAGGCTGTTTCAGAAGGGCAAATGGGATTGATTAAGCTGGGCGCAACCATGTACGCATCGTACAGTGTGGTGCCGCAACTGGTCATGAAACACAGAATGAATTATCCCGGTATTGATCTGCAATTCCAGGAAATGATCCCGACCGGGTTAAACGCTGCGCTGGAGGATGGACGGCTGGACGTTGCGATCAGCTTTTCGGAAGTCACCAGCTCCGCAATTAACTCACTGGTGTTATTGCGTGAACCGTTAATTGTCGCGCTTCCTGCGGATCATCCCCAGGCCAGTGTTGAAAATTTCACCCTGGAAACGCTGGCCAATGACCCGTTTATCATTGTGCCTCGCCCTATGTCGCCGCTGCTTTATGACAGAATTTTTAATCAATGTCTGAAAGCCGGTTTTAGTCCACATATTGGCGTTGAGGTTTCCGTCCAGCAAACCATCGTTAATTTCGTCACTCATGGATTAGGGGTGGCCATCATTCCGGCAAGTATGGCGACAGCGCAGATAAGAGGCATTAATTATCGGAAAATTGCGGACGCAAATACCATCGAAAATATCCTGATGTGGTCTTCTGATAATAAAAATCCAGCGCTGGAACACTTTGTTAACCAATGCCGTGCCTTCGCAGAGGAGTTAAGCACGGCATCGGATACCCGCATCAGTTCTTAGCAATCACGATTTCGATCAGGCTGGGTTTACCGCTGGCGATAGCCTCCTCGACAGCCGCAGCGATCTGTGAAGCCACCTCAATCTTACGCGTTTTCAGCCCCAGCGCGGTGCCAAGTGCCTGATAATCAATCACAGGATCTACCAAATCCATGGCGATAAAGCGATTGGTTTGCGCCGAGGTATAATCTTCTTTAGACCGCATAAAGTTCTTAAGAACATTATATTCAGTATTGTTCATCACAATAAAGGTTACCGGCAATTGCTCATGGGCGGCGGTCCACAGCGACTGAGGCGAATACATTGCCGCACCATCCCCAACAAAACAGACAACAGGGGCTTTGCCCAGTCCGATGGAATACCCCACTGCAGCGGGCATGCCCCAGCCCAGACCGCCACCGCGCATAAAAGCATATTGATCTGCTCTGTTACTCGACAGCGATCTACGCAGCGATTGTGAGGTCGCAATGGCCTCGTCAACAATGGTTATATCCGGACCAATAGCGCGCGCGGCCTCAAATGCGGCGATCAATGGCGTGATCTTCGTGGCCGACTGCTGCTCTTGTACCGACTGTAATAAGTTCTCTTTAGTTTGTTCGAACTGTGCTGCCGCAGCCGCGAAACGACGCTGATAATCCGGGCGATTATGCGCGGTAGCCTCTTTCAGCTCAGGTAGCAGCACCGCCAGTGATAATTTAATATCGCCGAGAGTTGAGAGCTCGCTACGATAAGTTCGTCCCAAATCGCCGGCATCAGCTGAGAGCTGGAACACTTTACAATGCTCCGGCACGGCACGCCCCTCGGTGTAGAGGATGGTGATGAGCGATTTACCGCCGAGCGCAAAGATTGCATCGTATTGATCAAGCGCTTTGGCAATGTCCGTCGCCTGAGTAGAGAGATTGCCTCGCCACATAGGATGCGCGGTGGGATAAGGAATCCGATTCGGCCAGGTTGAGCCATAAACGTCAGCGGCCAGCAACTCAGCCAGTGCGACAACTTCCGCCGCCGCGCCGCTTTGATGAATCTCATCGCCGGCAATAATCGCGACCTTGCCGGGAGTAAAGGCGGCTAATTTTTTGGCTAACAGCGGCAGTGAACCTGCGACCGCTTTACGATCAACGTTAGACGGCGCGCCGATGTCAACGGCGCTCATGGCTTCCATCACATCCATCGGTAAAGAGAGGAAAACCGGGCCTTTGGGCGCAGCATCCGCATCATGAAAAGCACGGCGAACCAGGATTGGTAACTGGTCAACGCTGGTGACTTCCTTCGACCATTTGGAAAAAATCTTACCCATACTCACTAAATCCCCCAACAGCAGGGGATCGGTGATGCTGTGGCGTAAATCCTGCTGGCCAGCCGTCACCACTAATGGCGTTTGCGAGCAAACCGCATTATGCAGATTGCCCATGCCGTGTCCCAGACCACCGGCCGTGTGCAGATTGAGAAAACCGGGCTTACCGGCAGCCTGCGCGTAACCATCGGCCATCGCAACCGCACTGGCTTCCTGCAAGGCAAGCACATAGTTGATGTTGGGATTTCGGAGCAGGGCGTCCATGAACGGTAATTCAGTCGTACCTGGGTTACCGAACACATACTCAACGCCTTCGCTCTCTAACACTTCCAGCAGGACATCACCACCGCGGCGTACCGGGATGTCGTTTAATTTTGCAATCGGTTTATTCATCGTTGTTCACCTCTGACTATCGGTTAATAATCCGCCAGTTTCCGGGCTGAATTTATCTTAGAAGCAGGGTGAGCGTTGATTCCAATACTAAGATTGGCCTGTTTGATACCCTAAAAGGTATGACTATGAGGCAAAGCCGCGTGATTAAAGGTGCCCATTCATCAGATCCACCATCGCCCCGGCATGCGCATCAACGTGGCGAATGTAGCGCATCACCGTTTCCGGCTTCTTCCAGGTGCCTTCCTGCATGATCTGCGCGGTGCTGTACTTATTGCTGGCCATGTCGATGGCGGCACCGACCCGGGTGCTATGTCCCGACCAGCCGCGATAGCGATTCTTATTGGGTTGCAAGCCGGTGCCCGGTCCCACTTAACGCCACGCACGGACGAAAATATCCTCCAGCGCGCGGGTCGAGAGCGGTTTATCGCAGACAATCTGCGCCTGGTTGGCGCGGTGCACCGGGCCAAAAATGAACGCGTCGGGTTCAGCGATCAGCCCGGATGCCACCAGCCATTCGGTCAGACGTTGTGATGAGAGATCCCCGAGTGCCTTAATCAGTCCCCCGGTCATCACAATGGTTTTGGTCCAGGCGACATCAAGAATGATACGGCCATCGGCCGAACGCGAAATGTCACGCACCCGCAGGCGGCTCAATTCACTAATGCGTAATAGCGTGGCGTAAGCTACATGCAAAAATGCCAGATCGCGCTGTTTCTGCAGGCGATCAGAGCCCGCCCAGCGCTGATCCAGCTTAAGTAAATCCCGAATGCGAAAGGGGATGGCCTGGCCGGCACGTTCACCGGCTATCACCGCGCTGCGATTGATTTTTTTCACCGCGCGGAACACCAGCGGCGAAACATTGGGCGGCACCAGACCGGCGTTACGGTGTAACATGGAAATTAATGCCGCATGAGTCGCGATGGTAGAAGAGGCGCGTCCCGATGCCTGAAGCCACAGCAGGTAATCACGCAGATCGGCAGGATCCATCGGAAAAAATTGCCGGCCATGTTCCGTCGCCCAGCGGCTGCCGATCCGCATAACGCTCAGCAACTGTCGCCACGTGTTATCAGAAAATGCCTCTTTATCACTGACAAATTCTCTCAGGCGTTCAGCAATATCCTCATCAGCACTATGCATCAGGGCCGGGCTGGCGGTAATCCCGGGCAGGGTATCCGTTTTACTCATTAATTTATGACGTCGCTACGTGAATTCTGTGCATGTTGCAGGGTCATCACCCGCCAGATTTAACGTAGCGGTGCCGGTTTTTTATGCACGGCGTGGCGCAGACACACTGCATCATGTTAACCAAAGGTGATGATCCTGCGGATCCTGACTTCATATAATGCCAATTATATGAAGTCAGCTATTCTAACCGCTGAAAATCTGGATGGACAGCGCTAAAGGGGATGAAAAACGGCGATGGTGAAGTTTTTTCACCTGACAAACGCCCCGTCAGCTGTCAGGCTAAGGATGGGCAGTGTGATAGCGCAGATTAGCGCCTGATTTTGCAGGTTTTTTGCCCAACCTTTGCTTACTTACCCTCAGCGCGAGCCTGGTGCAGGCAACATGAAGTTAGCTCATCTTGCTTTGAAATTTAATCACTTTTCCTCACGCAGGGACTCTGGCATAACTAAGGTCATGTTAAATATTTTCGACAATATGACCACTGCTGAATTTGCAATCCTGTAACGATTTTGGAACTCCGGCAAAGGAGAGAACCGCGTCAGGTTGCAAGCAGAAATCAGGATGCCCGCTCGCGATGAAAAATGATTTTACCTTTAGTATAAAAAGCACGCGCTTCGATGAGAATTACAATCCTTCCAAAGATACGCGCATTACCACCAATTTTGCCAACCTGGCGCGCGGCAGCAATCGTGAAGAGAATCTGCGCAACGCGCTGATCATGATGAATAACCGTTTCAATTCGCTGGCGAACTGGGACAACCCGAAAGGCGATCGCTATGCGATTGAACTGGATATCATTTCTGTGGAAATGAATCTGGGTGCAGGCGGCGAGGGCAAAAGCTTTCCGGCGATTGAGATCCTGAAGACCAACATCGTTGATAAAAAAACCAGCGAGCGCATTGAAGGCATCACCGGCAACAATTTCTCTTCGTATGTGCGTGATTATGATTTCAGCGTTCTGCTGTCCGAGCATAATAAAGGCCGTTCCGGTTTCAGTATTCCGGATGACTTCGGCGTGCTGCACGGCAATATTTTCCGCCATTTTGTCAACTCAGAGACGTATAAAGCCAACTTCCGCAAAGCGCCGGTCATTTGCCTCAGCGTCTCCAGCAAAAATATCTACCGTCGTACCGGTAACCAGCATCCGGTGCTGGGCATTGAGTATCAGCAAAATGAATCTTCATTGACCGATCTCTATTTTGCAAAAATGGGACTCAGGGCGCGCTATTTCATGCCGGCCAACAGCGTGGCGCCGTTCGCCTTCTACTTCGCCGGTGATTTGCTCAGTGATTACAGTAACCTGGAGCTGATCAGCACCATCAGTACCATGGAAACCTTCCAGAAGATTTACCGCCCGGAGATTTACAATGCGAACTCACCGGCGGGCATTGAATATCAGCCAGACCTTTATCATCAGGATCACTCGCTGACCAAAATTGTTTACGATCGCGAAGAGCGTACCCGCCTGGCGATTGAGCAGGGTAAATTTACCGAAGAGCAGTTTATTAAGCCTTACCACAGCATTCTGAAACAGTGGTCTGATCATTTCGCTCTTTGATTAACGAATAAATAAGGTTATTGATTAATGAAAACATTATTACCGACGTCAACGGCTGGCAGCTTACCGAAACCTTCCTGGCTGGCGCAGCCAGAGACATTATGGTCGCCGTGGAAATTGCAGGGCGATGAGCTGATTCAGGGCAAACAGGACGCACTGCGTTTATGTCTGGACGACCAGCAGCAGGCCGGTATTGATATCGTCAGCGACGGCGAGCAAACGCGCCAGCACTTCGTCACCACCTTTATCGAACACCTTAACGGCGTTGACTTTGAGAATCGTAAAACGGTGCGCATCCGTAATCGTTATGATGCCAGCGTACCCGGCGTGGTGGGCGAAGTGAGCCGGCAGAAACCGGTCTTTGTCGATGATGCCAAATACCTGCGTCAGCTGACGCAGCGTCCAATCAAATGGGCGCTGCCTGGCCCGATGACCATGATCGACACGCTGTATGACGATCACTATAAAAGCCGTGAGAAGCTGGCCTGGGAATTCGCTAAAATTCTCAACCAGGAAGCGCGCGAATTAGAAGCCGCGGGCGTTGATATTATTCAGTTTGACGAACCCGCCTTTAACGTCTTTTTCGACGAGGTGAATGACTGGGGCATTGCCGCCTTAGAACGCGCCATCGAAGGGCTTAAATGTGAGACCGCGGTGCATATTTGCTACGGCTACGGCATCAAAGCCAACACCGACTGGAAGAAAACGCTGGGTACCGAGTGGCGCCAGTATGAGGAGATCTTCCCTAAACTGCAGAGTTCCGGCATTGATATCGTTTCGCTGGAGTGTCAGAACTCACGCGTTCCGATGGATTTGATTGAACTGATTCGTGGTAAAAAAGTCATGGTTGGCGCGATTGATGTCGCCACCAACACCATCGAAACACCGGAAGAAGTGGCGGCCACGCTGCGTAAAGCGCTGCAGTTTGTAGATGCCGATAAACTCTATCCAAGCACCAACTGTGGCATGACGCCGCTGTCGCGTCATGTGGCTTACGGTAAGCTGCAGGCATTAAGTGCCGGCGCAGAGATTGTGCGGAAAGAACTGCAGGGCTAACGCGTAACGCCTTATTTGTCTCTGACTCAGTCCGCAGGGTTTAAATACCCTATGGACTGAGCGTTTATCATTAACATCCTAGCCGTGCCGCCTCTAAGGCCGCCAGTATGTCGCCGATGGCAATACCATCCTGAAGAATCAGGTGGGCGATCACGCACTGCCGGAATAATACAGCGCAGTCAGCAAACAGAGTGGGGCCACAGCGCTCCACTTTTTTTATGCCTGCAATAAAAACGGCGGCCATTGGCCGCCAAAACCTCAACAGGTGGTTGCCGTTGAGGAAGCAGTGGCACTGATGAATCTTTACCCTTTTACACCGCCCGCCGTCAGCCCGCTCACCAGCCAGCGCTGCGCCAGTAAAAACACCAGCGTGATGGGAATGGCGGACAGCACAGCCGCCGCGGCGAAATCGCCCCACAGATAGTTCTGCGGATTAAGATACTGCTGCATCCCGACCGCGAGGGTATAGCTGTTGACGTCGCGCAGCAGCAGCGAGGCGACCGGTACTTCGGTGACCGCAGCGATAAACGCCAGGATAAACACTACCGCGAGGATTGGCACCGAAAGTGGCAGCAACACCAGACGAAACGCCTGCCACGGCGTGGCACCATCCAGCGCCGCCGCTTCCTCCAGCGAACCATCGATGGTTTCGAAATAGCCCTTAATGGTCCAGACGTGCAGCGCGATGCCGCCCAGATAGGCGAAAATCACGCCGCCGTGGGTATTGAGGCCGAGAAACGGCAGATATTGCCCCAGCCGGTCAAACAGCGCATAGAGCGCCACCAGCGATAGTACCGCCGGGAACATCTGAAAAATCAGCATGCCCTTAAGCAAACTGGCGCGACCGGCGAAGCGCATGCGGGCAAACGCGTAGGCGCAGGTGGTCGAGAGCGCCACAATCCCCAGTGCGCTGATGGCGGCGATCTTCACCGAATTCCACAGCCACAGCAGCACCGGGAAGGGCGGTGGCGTCACGCGACCATCGGCATGAGTAACGCTGAATCCAAGCGCCAGCCGCCAGTGTTCCCAGGAAATCTGTTCCGGGATCAGACTGCCGGTGGCGAAATTGCCGCTGCGCAGCGAGATGGCAATCACCATCAGCAGCGGGAACAGGATTGCCGCGATAAACAGCAGCAGCAGCAGATGCGTCAGCAGCAGACGCAGCTTCTGCGATTTCGGTTGTACCATGGCCATAACGCCTCCTTAATCAAACTTCATGCGTAGCGCTTTCAGGTTAATCACCGCCAGCGCACCGACCAGCAGGAAGATCAGCGTGGCGATGGCTGCCGCCAGGCCGAAGTCCTGACCACCGCCGCCCTCAAAGGCGATGCGCCAGGTGTAGTTGACCAGCAGATCGGTGTAGCCCGCCGGCGTAGTGGTGCCGAGTCGATCGGGGCCACCATTGGTCAGCAGCTGCACCAGCACGAAGTTATTAAAGTTAAAAGCAAAGCTGGCGATCATCAGCGGCAGTAGCGGTTTCAGCAGCAGCGGCAGCGTAATCAAAAAGAAATTCTGCAGCGGCCCGGCGCCATCCATCGCGGACGCTTCATACAGATCGTCCGGGATCGCCTTGAGCAAGCCCATGCACAGGATCATCATGTAGGGATAACCCAGCCAGGTATTGACGATCACCAGCATGGCGCGCGCCAGTGTCGGATCGCTGAACCACGCTGGCTTGAAGCCAAAGAGCGCATTGAGCATGACGTTGATTTCGCCAAAACTCTGGTTAAACAGCCCCTTGAAAATCAGTATCGAAATGAATGCCGGTACCGCGTAGGGAAGAATCAGCATCACGCGATAGATGGCCTTGCCCCGCAGCGCTTCCCACTGCACCAGACACGCCAGCACCATGCCCACCGCGACCGTCAGCAGCACGGTCAACAGCGAAAACAGCAGCGTCCAGCCAAATATCGCCAGGAACGGTTTCTGAATGCCTTCGTCGGTGAACACGCGGGCAAAGTTTTTCCAGCCCGCGCCAACGGTAAAGCCGGGGCTGAGCTGTTCGCTGGCCCAGCTGCCATCGGCGTTGATCTGCTGATAGAACCCCGTGTCCCGGTTGGCCTGATAGCGGGCGCCGTTTTGCTGATTTCTCAGCTGTCCCGGTGCGTCCAGCACATACAGCGGCCGCGTGCCGGAAAACTGGCGCAGCGAACTCATCACCAGCTCGCGACCGTCCGGCAGTCGGGCAGTTAACTGACTCAGCGCCTGACGGTTTTGGGTAATGATTTTTAAGCTGGCGCGCGCGGTGGCGGGCAGCGCGGCTGGCGTGAGGCTGAGCTGCTGTTCACCACCCAGCGTAAATGGCGGGGACAGGAAGCTGCTTTCGCCTGCGCTGAGCGCCAGCTGCCAGCGATCGCCCTGCGGATAGAGCGCGAAGTTCATCGCGTCCCCGGCCTGATACTGGCGACTCAGCAGCACCTGCTGCGCGCGCGCCTCACTGAGCTGGTTGGTGCTGCTGTAGTTGGTGAAGGCAATGGCGACGGTACAGGCCAGAGGAAACAGCACGAACAGCGCCATGCCGGCCAGTCCCGGATACACATAGCGCCAGGCATAGGCGCGCCGGTTGGTGTAAATCCACAGGCCTGCCGCGCTGACTACCAGCGTGACCAGCGCAAACAGGTATTCACCCTGAGCATACATCAGCACCAGAAGGTAGCCGACCAGCAGACAGCCGATCCCGACCAGCAGGCTGCGCAGCACCAGGCTGTGCCGTCTCTTTTGCGGTATTCCTGACATGATACGGTGTTCCTTAACAGCCAGTGGCGAGCCGACAGCCGTCGGCTCCGTAACAGCATTACTTATTGAGACGCGCCTGCGCATCCTTCAGCGCCGCATCGACGTTTTGACGACCACTCAGCGCATTCAGCGTCGCGGTGCGCATCGCATACCAGAAGGCCGCCATCTGCGGGATGTTAGGCATGATGTCGCCATTACGCGCATTGCTCATGGTGGCGGCGATGCGCGCGTCTTTCTCCAGCGTTTGCTGGAATGACTTCAGGGTGACCGCGCCCAGCGGCTTGTCCTTGTTAAACGCGTTGAGACCGGCGTCAGTCAGCAGGTAATTTTCCAGAAACTCTTTGGCCAGCTCTTTATTAGGACTGGCCGCGTTGATGCCCGCGCTCAGTACGCCGACAAAGGTTTTGGTCGGCTTGCCGTTCAGCGTCGGTAACAGCGTAACGCCGTAGTTGATGCCGCTTTTATCGATATTGCTCCACGCCCACGGACCGTTGATGGTCATCGCGGTTTGTCCTTTATTGAAGGCCGCTTCGGCAATCGAATAGTCAGTATCGGCATTAAGGATTTTGGCTTTCACCTGATCGACGAGGAACTGCATGCCTGCTTTCGCGCCGGCGTTGTCGACGCCGGTATCTTTCACGTCATAGCCGCTATCGGTCTTTTTGAAAGCATAGGCGCCACCGGCGGCCAGCAGCGGCCAGGTGAAATAGGGTTCCTGCAGGTTAAACATGATGGCGCTCTTGCCTTTGGCGCGCAGCTGCTTATCCAGCGCCGCCATCTCTTCCCAGCTTTTCGGTGGGGTGGGCAGCAGATCTTTGTTGTAAATCAGCGACAGCGACTCCACAGAAACCGGATAGCCAATCAGCTTGCCGTTGAAGCGCACTGCATCCCAGGTAAACGGAAACAGTTTTTGCTGGAAGTTTTGATCCGGTGTGACTTCGGCCAGCAGTCCTGACTGGGCATAGCCGCCAAAGCGATCGTGCGCCCAGAAGATGATGTCCGGCCCATCCCCGGTCGCGGCGACCTGCGGGTATTTCTCTTCCATTTTGTCAGGATGTTCAACCGTCACGCTGATACCGGTGTCCTGCTCGAATTTTTTGCCTACCTCGGCGAGGCCGTTGTAGCCCTTATCACCGTTGATCCAGATGACCAGTTTACCTTCTTCAATTTTGGCCACGGCCGAAGCCGAAAACAGTACGGCCGTAAGGGCGGAAAGGGCCAGAACGCGTGCGCCGGTTTTCATTGTCATAACTCCATCCTGTTAGCGGAAGCGGAAATCATTAGTGGCATCATTTTGCGGCGTTATGCCATTTCTTCATCCTCCTGGGCTCTACGCCCAACGGCACTAAGCCGTGATCGCGGTTGCAAAACAGCGCCTTAATACGCGCTGGCGCACACTATTGACGCGTCAGCTCTGCGTGACAGCTCACAAAATTGCCGAGAACGTCGCGCCGGCGCGGCTGGCGTGCGCGTACTCCTCCTCCCGCCTCATCCCCCAGTAAAAACCCACACGGTGGAGGATGTTGCGCCGTCTGCGCCTGCCCATAGTGGTCGCCGGAGTCTGCCTGCGGTGCTGCAGGCAAGCATGAGCCTGCGAAGAGGAAAGCATCATGGCGAGCGTTGCGTTACACCATGTCACCAAGGCCTGGGGCGATACCGAGGTATCAAAAGACATCAATCTGGAGATCGGCGAAGGGGAATTTGTGGTGTTCGTCGGTCCATCCGGCTGCGGCAAATCAACGCTGCTGCGCATGATCGCCGGCCTGGAAACCATCACCCGCGGCGATCTGCTGATTGGCGGTCAGCGTATGAACGATGTTCCGCCCGCTGAGCGCGGTATCGGCATGGTGTTTCAGTCTTACGCCCTTTATCCGCACCTTTCGGTGGCCGAAAACATGTCGTTTGGCCTGAAGCTGGCCGGCGTAAAGCGTGCTGAAATCCAGCAGCGCGTCAATCAGGTGGCGGAGGTGTTACAGCTGGCGCACCTGCTGGAACGGCGACCCAAAGCGCTGTCAGGCGGACAGCGGCAGCGCGTGGCCATCGGGCGCACGCTGGTGGCCGAACCGCGTGTGTTTCTGCTCGACGAGCCATTGTCCAATCTTGATGCCGCGCTGCGCGTACAGATGCGCATTGAAATCTCACGCCTGCATAAACGCCTGAAGCGCACCATGATTTACGTTACGCACGATCAAATCGAAGCGATGACGCTGGCCGACAAGATCGTGGTGCTGGACGCCGGTCGCATCGCCCAGGTCGGCAAGCCGCTCGAACTCTATCACTATCCCGCTAACCGCTTCGTTGCCGGTTTTATCGGCTCGCCGCGCATGAATTTTCTGCCCGTCAAAGTGACCGCCACCGCCATCGATCAGGTGCAGGTGCGCTTGCCCAACGATCAGCGGGTCTGGCTGCCGGTGGAGAGCGCCGGCGTCCAGGTCGGCAGCAACATGTCGCTGGGTATTCGTCCGGAACATCTGCTCTCCAGCGACATCGCCGATGTCACGCTGGAGGGCGAAGTGCAGGTGGTTGAGCAGCTCGGCCACGAGACGCAAATCCATATCCAGATCCCCGCCATTCGTCAGAACCTGGTGTATCGCCAGGAGGACGTGGTGCTGGTAGAAGAGGGCGCCCTGATGGGTATTGGCCTGCCGCCGGAGCGTTGTCACCTGTTCCGCGAGGACGGGAGCGCCTGCCGCAGGCTGCATCAGGAACCCGGTGTTTAGCCCTGCAAAACAATAAAAGCAATGACCTCAGGAGATAGAAAATGTTAACTCTGCGCAAACTTCCCGTCGCGATTGCCATCGCAGCGGGTACGCTCTCCGCTCAAGCCATGGCGGTCGATTTTACGGGTTACGCCCGTTCGGGTATCGGCTGGACCGGCAGCGGCGGCGAGCAACAGTGCTTTCAGGCTACCGGCGCGCAAAGCAAATACCGTCTGGGCAACGAATGTGAAACCTATGCTGAATTGAAACTGGGCCAGGAAGTGTGGAAAGAGGGCGATAAAAGTTTCTATTTCGATACCAACGTCGCCTATTCCGTTTCCCAGCAGAATGACTGGGAAGCGACCTCACCGGCCTTCCGTGAAGCCAACGTTAAAGGTAAAAACCTGATCGATGCGCTGCCGGGTTCCACCATCTGGGCCGGTAAACGCTTTTATCAGCGTCATGATGTTCACATGATCGACTTCTACTACTGGGATATCTCCGGTCCGGGCGCCGGTCTGGAAGATGTCGATCTCGGGTTTGGTAAGCTCTCGTTCGCCGCGACACGCTCTTCCGAAGCGGGCGGCTCTTACACCTTCTCCAGTGACCAGATCCGTGATTACGCCACCAGTACCGCCAATGACGTTTTTGATGTGCGTCTCGCCGGCCTGGAAACTAACCCCAATGGCGTGCTGGAACTGGGTGTCGACTATGGCCGCGCCAACGCGCGTGACGGCTATCGCTTAGACGACGGCGCGTCGAAAGATGGCTGGATGTTCACCGCGGAACACACGCAGAGCATGCTGAAAGGCTACAACAAGTTTGTGTTGCAGTACGCCACTGATGCGCTGACCTCGCAGGGCAAAGGCCTGCCGCAGGGCAGCAACATCAATAACAACGGTAATATGTACCGCATCCTGGATCACGGTGCGATCTCGCTGGCCGATCGCTGGGATCTGATGTACGTGGCGATGTACCAGAACGTCGATCTGGATAACAACCGCGGAACCGAGTGGTACACCGTCGGCGTACGTCCTATGTACAAATGGACGCCCATCATGAGCACCCTGCTGGAAGTAGGCTATGACAACGTCAAGTCACAGCAGGTCAGCGAACGCAACGGTCAGTACAAAATCACCCTGGCGCAGCAGTGGCAGGCTGGCGACAGCATCTGGTCACGTCCGGCGCTGCGCCTGTTCGCCACCTACGCCAAATGGGATGAGAAGTGGGGCTACAGCAAAGACGCCTCCGGCGATATCACTTCGCTGGCCGCGGCGGACAGCAGCGGCAACGGTCTGTTCACCAACAGCCGTGGCGACAACGATGAGTGGACCTTCGGCGCACAGATGGAAATCTGGTGGTAAGGCGCTGCGCAGGTTAAGCAAACATCCGCCGTGCGGCAGACGCACGGCGTTTTCGGACAGCGGCAGCCATTGCCTGGCCCACGTCGCTGCCTGACAGCTTGTTGGGATATCACAATGAAAAAACATCTTATCGCCTTCTGCCTGAGCAGCGCGCTGCTGACCGGCGTCATTATGCCAGTTCAGGCCGACATCAATCTGGTACCGCAGGATCTTTCCGCGGCACCCGCCATTCCCACCGCCCGGCTGCAGCAGCTCAGCTGGCAGCCGGTGGATGCAACGCGTGCACAAACCACCACGCTGACGCAAAGCGCAACGCCGCTGGATGTACGTGGCTTAACAGGGGCCATCGCGGCTTACAGCCTGCCTGCCAATCAGGGCGAGCTGACGGTTACGCTAAGCAGCGAGGTGGTACACAATCAGGTCTTTGCGCCCAATGTGCTGGTACTGGATGAAAACCTGCAGCCGGCCGCGTGGTTTCCGAGTCGCTTCTTTAGCTATCAGCAGCCCGGCGTGATGAGCGCCGATCGGCTGGAAGGGGTGATGAAGCTGACGCCGGTGCCGGGCCAGCAGAAGATCTATTTGCTGGTGTTCACCACCGACAAGGATTTAACCCAGACCACGACGCTGCTGGATCCGGCCAAAGCTTATGCCAAAGGCACCGGCCATGCGGTACCGGATATTCCCGATCCGGTGGCGCGTCACAGTCGCGACGGCAAAATCAAACTGAAAGTGGCAACCAGCTCCGGCTCGTCGATTCTGGTTGGCCCGTTGTTTGGCTCAGCCGCGCCTGCCGCTGTCACCGTTGGCAGCACCCGGCCGGCCATGGCCGCCACGACGGCGCGCGCGCCAGCGCCTGAACCGGCACCGCTGGTAAATGAGACGGAAAGCTATTTCAATCAGAGCATTCGTCAGGCGGTGCAACAGGGCAATATCGATAAAGCGCTGAAGCTGCTGGATGAAGCGGAGCGTCTGGGATCGACATCGGCGCGGCAAACCTTTATCAGCAGTGTTAAAGGCAAGGGGTGAAACTGCCCCGACAGTGCTGAGTTGCCCCACCTGGTGCGCTTAGGCGCACCTTTTTTATGGCACTCCGACCTGCACGCAGCAGGCCGGTTTCGTGCTACTTACGCTGACGCTGACGCTGACGCTGACGCTGACGTGATTGTACCGCCGTCAGCAATGCATCGATTCTGTCATCCTCCGCCATCGCTTCCAGCGTTACGCTAAGCTTACGTCGCCAGTTGGGATACTGATCGACGGTGCCCGGCACGTTGACCGGCAGTGCCATATCCAGCCACTCTTCCGGCTGCAAACCGAGCAGCGCACACTGGCTGCGGGCCAGATAGCGATGGATCGCCTGACTAAGCTGATGACTCATGCGCACGCTGGCCCGCCGGAAGCGGCGGCGCGGCGGCAGATCACCGCTGCGCAACAGCGTACGCAGCAACGCCTGTTTAGCCAGGCGCCGATCGCGATACAGGCCAGCGAGAATCGCCCGATCGGGGTACAGCCCCAGCGCACTGCCCAGCCGCAAATCGTCACTTTGCCACCAGCCGCGCAGCGTCGGCATATCATGGGTGGTGGTAACGGCCATCGCCTGACGCGGCCACGTCGCTGGCGCGCGGAAGTGGCGCTGCGATTCCTGCTCAAAGTAGAGCACTTTGTAGGAGTACACACCGGCGTCGCGCAGTTTATCAACGATGGCTTCCGGCACGGTGCCCAGATCCTCGCCAATCACCATGCAACGATGGCGCTGGCTCTCCAGTGCCAGAATCGCCAGCAAATCATCCACCGGATAGTGCACATAGGCACCGTGCGCCGCGCTTTCGTCCTTCGGTATCCACCATAAACGCAGCAGCGCCATCACATGGTCAATGCGCAGCGCGCCGCAGTCGCGCATGCTGGCGCGCAGCAGGTCGATCCACGGTTCATAGCCGCGCGCGGCCATCACCTGCGGGTCCATCGGCGGCAATCCCCAGTTCTGACCGAGCGGACCGAGGATATCCGGTGGCGCGCCAACACTGGCGTCCAGGCAGTAAAGCTGCCGATCGCGCCAGGTTTCCGCGCCATCCGCCGCCACGCCCACCGCCAGGTCGCGATACAGCCCGATCGCCATCTGCTGCTGCTGACACAGCTGCCAGCAGGCGGCGAATTGCTCTGCCGCCAGCCACTGCAGCCACATGTAGAAACGCACCTCGTCGCTGTGCTCAATGCGAAACGCCAGCACTGTTGCACTGTGGGCCTGCTGCCATTCGGCCGGCCAGTGTTGCCAGCCATAGCCCGTGCCATCCTGGGCGCTGCGCGCCGCGTGCAGCGCATCAAACAGTCCCTGATGCAGCAGGCTGTCGCCCCCGGCACGCACAAACTCCGCAAACGCCTGCGCCTGTCCATCATCTGCCGTGCGCCGGCGAAACTGCTGCCAGGCAAGCCGCAGTCCCTGCAACTTAAGCCGGGTGACGGCAGTGTAATCCACCCACGCGGCATCACGCGTTGCCCGAATCGCCTGCTGCGTCTCCTCAGCTTGCCACCAGGCCTGCGCCGCGTCGCTGAGGCCAAAATCTGCCACAGCGCCCACGTCGATATAGAGGATGTTGAGCCAGCGCCGGGAAGAGGGACTGTAAGGGCTGGCGCTCTCCGGTGCGGCAGGAAACAGCGCGTGCAGCGGATTGAGCCCGACAAACGCGCCGCCGCGCCGCGCGGTTTCAGCGATCATTTGCCGCAGATCGCCGAAATCCCCGATGCCCCAGTTAGCCGCAGAGCGCAGCGTATAAAGCTGAATACAGCTGCCCCACAGCGATTCGCCCGCCAGCAGTTCCGCAGGTTCGTAGCAGCGGCGGGGTGCCACTATAATCGGGCAACGGTGACACTGTAACTCCTGGGTCAATGTCAGATGGTGATAACCGGCGGGCAACGCGGGCAACACCAACGCTTCACCCGGCTGGCAGCGCCCGGACCAGTTTTCGCCGCTTTCGCTCGTCAACTGCCATTCCGCGTCGGCGCTGAGCACCGGTGCCAGACTCAGTGGCTGTCCGACATAAAAAATCACCACCGGCGGCAGCGGTGCGGAGCCGTTCGCAGGGGCCTGCATCAGCGCAGCGAGACGCTGATGGGTAAGAGCAGAAATCTGCTGCGGTTTTCCGTGCGCATCAATATATTCCGCAGCAATAAGCGCGTCAGCACGGCGATCAAGAGCATCTTTGGGTTTCATGGCGTTCCTTAGCGGCTGGCCTGCCAGATACGTTGCTGATAGTCACGAATGGCGCGATCGGCACTGAACATGCCGCAACGCGCGGTATTGAGGATTGCGGCGCGCGTCCAGGCCTCAGGATCGGCCCACAGCGCTTCAACCTGCTGCTGCGCGTTGAGATAGTGGCGAAAATCAGCCAGTACCAGATAAGGATCGCCGCCTTGCGCGCCCAGGCTGTTGACCAGATCGCTGAACGCCGTGCGGTCGCCGTTACTGAAGGTGCCATCTTCCAGCGCGATCAGCGCGCGATCCAGCTGCGCGTCCTTACTGCGCCAGTTCAATGGCGAGTAACCGGCCTGTTTCAGCGCGCTGACCTGCTCTACGGTATGGCCAAAGATGAAGATATTCTCTTCACCGACCTGCTGCGCGATTTCAACGTTGGCCCCATCCAGCGTACCGATGGTGAGTGCGCCGTTCAGCGCCAGCTTCATATTGCCGGTACCGGATGCTTCTTTGCCCGCAGTAGAGATCTGTTCCGAGAGATCGGCGGCCGGGATCAGGCGCTCGGCAACCGACACGTTGTAATCAGGGATAAAGACAATTTTCAGCCGGTCGCCGACGCGCGCATCGTGGTTAATGGTCTCTGCTACTTTATTGATGGCGTAAATGATGTTTTTCGCCAGCGCATAACCCGGCGCCGCTTTGGCACCAAACAGCATCACGCGCGGAGCCAGATTGGCCTGCGGATCGCTGACCAGCGTTTGCCACAGCGCAATCATGTGCAGCAGCATCAGGTGCTGCCGTTTGTATTCGTGCAGCCGCTTGATTTGGACGTCAAACAGCGCATCAGGCTGCACCGCAATGCCGGTTCGGGCGGCGATCCACTCTGTCAGTGCCTGCTTGTTGTGCTGCTTAATGGCGCGATATTCGGCGCGGAAGGCGGCATCATCGGCGAATGGCGACAGATCCTGCAGCGCATCGAGATCGTTAAGCCACGGACGCTGCAGCGTTTTGTTGATCAGCGCCGCCAGCGCCGGATTGCACTGGTTGATCCAGCGACGCGGTGTGATGCCGTTGGTGACATTGTGAAACTTCTCCGGCCACAGCGCGTGATACTCGGGGAACAGGTCCTGTACCACCAGACGCGAGTGCAGCGCCGCCACGCCGTTGACTGCAAAGCTGCCGATCACGCACAGATTTGCCATGCGCAGTTGCTGATCGTGCACCAGCGCCAGTTTTGACCAGATCGCCTGATTGCCCGGCCAGCGCGCCTCAACCTGCTGTTTTAGCTGCGCATTGAGCGTATTGATGATCATCACATGGCGCGGCAGCAGGCTGCGCACCAGGCGCAGGTTCCAGCACTCCAGCGCTTCCGGCATCAGCGTGTGGTTGGTATAGGCGAAGGTGCGCTGAGTAATGCGCCAGGCGTCCTGCCAGCTGAGCCGGTGCTCATCCAGCAGCAGGCGCAACAGCTCCGGGATGGCCAGCGTTGGATGGGTATCGTTCAGCTGGATCACTTCATAATCCGCTAACGTTTCGATGGCTCGTCCCGCGGCCTGATGACGGCGCAGAATATCCGCCAGCGTACAGGCACACTGGAAATACTGCTGCATCAGACGCAGTTTTTTGCCGGCCTGATGGTTGTCATTCGGATAAAGCACTTTGGTCAGTTTTTCCGCCTCAATGCCTTGTTGTTCCGCACGCAGGAAATCGCCGTTGTTGAAACGCTGGAGATCAAACGGTCGGGCATGCTTTGCCTGCCACAGACGCAAGGGCTGCGTGATGCCGTTGCGGAAACCGACCACCGGCAGATCCCAGGCTTCACCCTGCACAACAAAAGCAGGCTGCCAGTGCGCCACGCCGTCAATGGTGGTCACGCTGCCGCCCAGTCCGACCTGCACGTCAAGCGCCGCGTTGTGGCGAAACCAGGGATAACGATCGCGCTGCCAGTCATCCGGCTGTTCGTGCTGCGCACCCCCGACAAAATGCTGGCGAAACAGGCCGTACTGGTAGTTCAGGCCATAGCCGAGCGCAGGCTGGCCGGTGGTCGCCATCGCATCGAGAAAACAGGCGGCCAGCCGTCCCAGACCGCCGTTGCCCAGTGCCGGATCGGTTTCACGCTCCAGCACGTCACTCAGCGTCACGCCTGCTGCGGCCAGCGTCGCTTTGACGCCGTCGTACCAGCCGAGATTCAGCAGATTGTTGCCGGTCAGCCTGCCCAGCAGAAACTCCATCGACAGATAATTAACGTGGCGCTGTCCGCCAGCGGCCGGCTGCACCGGTATATCCGCCAGCAGTTCGGCCAGCGCGCCGCTCAGCGCATGCCACCACTGGTCGGGGCTCATTTCCTGCGCATCCGGCAGGCCAAAACGTTGCCACTGGCGCACCAGCGCGGCAGAAAAACGGTCAGGGTCAAATGTGGGCAGTGCCATAGGGAAACTCCAGTCGAATAAATAGGGTTACAGGCAGTGTGACGCTGCCGCCAGGCGGCTACCTCCTCCTGTAAAAAATTCCACGGGGAGGACAGGGAGGGTGGAGAGGCTGAGGTAAATCTGAAAGCGCGGCAGGAGTGTGATAACACTCGCTTTTGTAAAGCGTAACTAATCAGTTCGCTTGCATTCAGTAACCGAATCTCCGAACGTGTATGACTATTAATTACGAAGCGTAAAAAAATGATGCGCTGAACGTTAACGGAGAAGCGTGCGCCCATGTTGATACCCTCAAAACTGAGTCGTCCCGTTCGTCCTGAAAGCACGGTTACCCGCGATCGTCTGCTGCAAAAGCTCAGCGCAGCGGCGAATTACCGGCTGGTGCTGATTGCCAGCCCGGCGGGCTACGGCAAAACCACGCTGGTATCGCAGTGGGCGGCTGATAAAAGCGAGCTGGGCTGGTATTCATTAGACGAGGGCGACAATCAGCCGGAGCGCTTCGCCGATTACCTGATCGCCGCGCTGCAGCAGGCTACCCGCGGCGCATGCAGCCGCAGCGAGACGCTGGCGCAAAAGCGTCAGTACGTGAACCTCAATGCGCTGTTCGCCCAGCTGTTTAATGAGCTGGCCGCGTGGCAGCAGCCGCTGTGGCTGATCATCGATGATTATCATCACATCACTAATCCCGCCGTGCATGAAGCGATGCGCTTTTTCCTGCGCCATCAGCCGGATAACCTGACGCTGGTGGTGCTGTCCCGCAATCTGCCGCAGTTGGGTATTGCTAACCTGCGCGTGCGTGAACAACTGCTGGAGCTGGGCAGCCAGCAGCTGGCCTTCACCCATCAGGAGGCGAAACAGTTCTTCGACTGCCGCCTGAGTGCGCCGCTCGCGCCGGATGAGAGCAACCGTCTGTGTGATGATGTAGCAGGTTGGGCGACCGCGTTACAGCTGATCGCACTGTCCACCCGTCAGGGCGCGGCATCGGCGCAGGACTCCGCTCGCCGGCTCTCCGGTATTAATGCCAGCCACCTTTCCGATTATCTGGTCGAGGAAGTGCTGGATAACGTCGATGCCGCCACGCGCCATTTTTTGCTGAAGAGCGCGTTATTGCAGTCGATGAATGATGCGCTGGTCGCCTGCGTGACCGGTGAAGACAACGGGCGCATGCGGCTGGAAGAAATTGAACGTCAGGGGCTGTTTATTCAGCGCATGGATGATTCAGGGCAGTGGTTCAGCTATCACCCGCTGTTCGGCAGCTTTTTGCGTCAGCGCTGCGAATGGGAGCTGGCCAGCGAGCTACCGGCCATTCACCGCGCGGCCGCGCAAAGCTGGATGGCGCAGGGTTTTCCCGGCGAGGCGATTCATCATGCGCTGGCGTCCGGCGATACCGATATGCTGCGCGACGTGCTGCTGCAGCATGCGTGGACGCTGTTCAACCGCAGTGAACTGGCGCTGCTGGAGCAGTCGCTGAATGCGCTGCCGTGGCGCACGCTGCTGGCCAGTCCGAAACTGGTACTGCTGCAGGCCTGGCTGATGCAGAGCCAGCATCGCTTTTCTGAAGTTAACCGGCTGCTGGCACGCTTTGAGGAAGGCTGCGACTGCGAAATTGACGCCGCGCTGCAGGGCGAATTCAATGCGGTGCGCGCGCAGGTGGCCATCAATCACGGCAACGCCGACGAAGCAGAGCGGCTGGCACGGCTGGCGCTGGAAACGCTGCCGGAAACGCGTCGCTACAGCCGCATTGTGGCCACTTCAGTGCACGGCGAAGTGATGCATTGCAAAGGCGATCTGACCAACTCGCTGGCGCTGATGCGGCAAACCGAACAGATGGCGCGCCGCGATGAAGCCTGGCACTACGCGCTGTGGAGTTTGATTCAGCAGAGCGAAATCCTGTTCGCGCAGGGCTTTTTACAATCAGCGTGGGAGATTCAGGAAAAAGCGTTTGTGCTGGTAAGTGAACAGCATCTGGCGAACATCCCGCTGCACGAGTTTTTACTGCGCATCCGTGCGCAGCTGATGTGGGCGTGGGGCCGGCTGGATGAGGCCGAACACGCCGCGCGCGCAGGCATCAAAGTCCTGAAAGGCTATCCGCCCCAGCAGCAAATCCAGTGCCTTGGGCTATTGATTCAGTGCTCGCTGGCACGCGGCAATCTGGATAATGCGCGCAGCTATCTCAGCCGGCTGGAAAACCTGATGAATAACGGCGTGCTGCACAGCGACTGGATTGCCAACGCCGACAAAGTGCGGCTGATCTACTGGCAGATGACGGGCGATGCGCAGAGCGCCAGCCACTGGATGCGCCATACCGATAAACCCGCCTTTGCCAACAATCATTTTTTGCAGGGCCAGTGGCGCAATGTGGCGCGGGCGCAGATTCTGCTGGGCAATCTCAGCCAGGCCGAAGTGATCCTCGATGAGCTGAATGAAAATGCGCATGCGCTGCGGCTGATGAGTGATTTAAACCGTAACCTGCTGCTGCTGAATCAAATCTACTGGCAAACCGCGCGCAAAGCGGAGGCGCAGCAGGCGCTGATCGAAGCGCTGAAGCTGGCACGCAGCACCGGCTTCGTCAGCCACTTCGTGATTGAGGGCGAAATGATGGCGCAGCAGCTGCGCCAGTTAATTCAGCTCAATACGCTGAGCGAACTCGATCAGCATCGGGCCCGGCGCATTCTCAGTGAGATCAATAAGTATCACCGGCATAAGTTTGCCCATTTCGATGAGGGCTTCGTCAGCCGGCTGCTGAACCACCCGGATGTGCCGGAGCTGATTCGCACCAGCCCGCTGACGCAACGCGAATGGCAGGTGCTGGGGCTGATCTATTCCGGCTACAGCAACGATCAGATCGCCGGCGAGCTGGACGTCGCGGCGACCACCATCAAAACCCATATCCGTAATCTGTACCAGAAGCTGGGCGTCACCCATCGCGCCGAAGCGATGCACCAGGCGCAGTCAATGCTGAAACTGATGGGCTACGTTTAAGGCAGAAGTCGTGTGGCGGTGGATGTCATTACCTCGCAGAGCGCGTTTAACGCTGGGCATGACTTGATATATGCATGAGGGAGTGAAATACTTGTAATGACATTTGTATGTACAAGAGGTGTAGGACATGGGCAGCATCAACCTGCGTATTGATGATGAACTCAAAGCACGTTCTTACGCTGCGCTTGAAAAAATGGGGGTGACTCCCTCTGAAGCGCTTCGTCTCATGCTTGAGTATATCGCCGAAAATGAACGTTTACCGTTCAAACAGACACTGCTGAGCGACGAAGATGCTGAGCTGGTCGAAATAGTGAAAGAGCGGCTTCGCAATCCTAAGCCAGTTCGTGTGACGCTGGATGACCTTTGATGGCCTATTTTCTGGATTTTGACGAGCGGGCACTAAAGGAATGGCGAAAGCTGGGCTCGACGGTACGTGAACAATTAAAAAAAAAGTTGGCTGAAGTACTTGAGGCACCCCGTATTGAAGCGAACAAGCTTCGCGGTATGCCTGACTGTTACAAAATAAAGCTCAGGTCTTCAGGTTATCGCCTTGTCTATCAGGTGATAGACGAGAAGGTGGTGGTTTTCGTGATTTCGGTTGGTAAAAGAGAACGCGCGGAGGTTTATAACGAGGCCGTGAAGCGCATTCTCTAAAACTAAGCCGGGTATTTCTGTTTCACCTTTGAAGTATCATTCTGCTTTAAGCTAACAGAGTCATCGTATTGCCACGGACTCTGCTCCAGACGCTCCCCGGCGTACACTGAACCACACCTCAGCGTTGTGCCGCAAGCTGGCGCGTCAGCCACGCATCCAGCTCGCTTTCCGGCAGCGGGCGCGCATAGAAGTAACCCTGCGCCTGATCGCAGCCGTACTCCGCCAGCGCGGCAACGGTGTCGACATTCTCTACGCCTTCAGCCAGTACGGTGTAATCCAGCTGTTTCAGCATGGTAATGATGCTGCGCGCGATAATCCGCGACGCGGTATCTGAGGCGATTTCGCTGATCAGCGCGCGATCAAGCTTGATCACATCCAGCGGCATCCGTCGCAGGTAGCCGATATTGCTGTAGCCGGTGCCAAAGTCATCCAGCGAGATGCCAAACCCACGCAGCTTCAGCATCTCCAGCCCCTGTAGCGCCGCGGGACTGTTAATAATCTGCTCGGTCTCCAGGCATTCAATGCCCAGCAGCGAGGTCGGCAGGCGGGCCTGCAGCATTTTCATTTCCAGCGCATCGGCAAAGCCGGGATCAGAGAAGTCGCGGCTGCTGATATTGATGGTCACTGGCAGCTGGAGGGGGCTGTGCTGCAGGCGTTTTAACCTGGCGATCGCCTTGTCGGTCACCCAGCTGGTTAAGGCACTGAGCAGCTCGGTCTGTTCCGCCAGCGGGATAAACAGATCGGGAGCGAGTTCGCCGCGCTGCGGATGCCGCCAGCGCACCAGTGCCTCCAGGCCAACGGGCCGGCCACTGTTCAGGCAGATCTTCGGCTGGAACGCCAGCCACAGGCCCTGATCCTGTTGCAGTGCCGCAGCCAGATCGTTCATCAGCAGAAAGTCCTGAGTGCGGCGCTGATCGGCCACCAGGCTGAAGCTCATGGCGGGCACCCGGTTGCCAATCGCCTCATGCAGGGCACTTACCGCCCGGCGCAGCACTTCCTGCGCGCGAAGTTCTGCTGGAATGAAAATGACTTCGCCGGTAAAGCAGGTGAGGGCGACAGAGATGCCCGCGTCCAAATCCGCGCTGATCCCTGCCAGGTTTTCTGCCACCGATGCGGCGGTCAGCGGGCTGTTGTCCATGGTGAGAATCGCAAAACGCCCGGTGGCGACGGTATAAATGATGTCGTCCGCACCGGGCTGCAGGCGCAAAGGCAGTAACGTGGTGACGTGCTTCAGCAGGCTTTCCACCGGCCCCATGCCCATGGAGCGCGCCAGTTCATAGGCGCGCGGCATATCAATGCAGTCGATCAGGATCAGCCGCTGCGGCGTCCGGTCCCCGATGGAGGCGAGACGCTGCAGGTCACGAATCAGGCGCTGGCGGTTAGGCAGTGCCGTGACCGGATCGGTGAAGCCGGCACAGTGCCACGCTTCGAGGAATGACATCACCAGATCGGCCAGCAGCTGTAATACCTTCACCTGATCAGCGTTGAATGAGTGTGGCGCGACGTCCGTGACGCACAGCGTGCCCAGCACATAGCCATCGCGATGTCTGAGCGGCACACCGGCGTAAAAGCGGATAAAAGGGGCACCGATGATCAGCGGATGGCGGGCAAAACGCGCATCCAGCAGGGTGTCGGAGATAACTACCGCGCCGTCACTGTCAACGGCGTGGCGGCACAGCGAGTCCTCGCGGGACGAGTGCTCCAGCGCAAAATTATGGGCGGCGCAGATATGCTGATGTTCATCATCCAGAACGGAGACAAAGCTACCTGGAATACCCAGTGCCTGACTGGTCAGCCGGACAAAGTTTTGCAATACGTCGTCACGGCTTTCGTCGCGACTGCGCAGCGCCTTCAATGCCCGTGCGCGGCGATCGTCGTCACCGTTGAAATTCATCAGCATAATTTCCTCCGCGCCGGCCTGGTTCCGGTGCGAAATTTAACAGCAAAAAGTTCAGTATGCGGCCTGCAACACCCTGCCGCTGGCGTGGTTAATAAGCGTAAATATTATAATGGTCTTTCTCATGGTAGGCTTAACACCGGCATCTGTCATTTTTATTTTCTTTAACGAAATTTTTAAGCAGCGACGATTCTGATAATTTATCGTATTATTTTTATCAGTCTGGCAATAACAGGTTACCTGACCTCTCTGCTAACTCTAATTAAGTAGAGCATGCAGGCCATTACTTCCTGAGAATGAAGGCATTATTAATTTCTGGCAGGGATGAGTCGGGTAATAATGCTGGCTTTCTAATAATTAATGAGCAAAATAATAGTATCGCTGCGTATTATTATCCTGATAAAAACGCACCTGCCGGTATATTTATTATCCCGGCTAATGTTATATAAGCGTATTGTTCAGTCCGCTCTGTCACCACAGACATCAGATTTCCCCCTCAAATTATTCCCCGTTAAGTAAACTCAGCAGGTGTAACACCGTTTTGGCTGGATGATTACGCCGCCAGGCAAAGGCAATGTCGGTGAACAGCGTATTGTTTTCAATGTCACGAAATACCAGCTGTGGATTGTTGACGCAGCACAGCGAAGCCGGCACCAGCGCAATCCCGCAGCCTGCGCCCACCATGCCGAGCGAGGAGGTAATCTGCGGAGCCTGCTGAAAGCGTGTTGCATCAAAGCCGGCGCGCAGACAGGCACTGACGATTAATTCGTACAGGCTGGGCGCCACCTCGCGCGGGAAAATAATCAGTGATTCTTCGGCCAGCTGCGTTAGCGCAACACTTTGCTGCTGGCTGAGCGCATGGCTGGCCGGCAGCGCCACTTTCATCTCCTCCGTGGCGATCACTTTCAGGTTAAACGCCTTACTGCTCTCACACGGCAGACGAATGAACGCCGCATCCAGCAAACCTTCCCCTAAGTCCTGCATCAGCAGCGCCATGTTCTCTTCCCGGGTGATGAGCTCCATCGCCGGGTAGCGCGTTTTGAAGGCGCGAATCAGATCAAACACCGGCGCGCCAAACGCCACCGAGCTGGCAAAACCCAGTGACATCTGGCCGCTCATGCCGCGCGCCACGCCGCGCGCCTTTTCCAGCGCCATATCGGCCAGCTGCACAATCGCTATTGCATCGGGCAGAAACGCGCGGCCCGCATCGGTCAGTTCCACGCCGCGCGTCAGGCGCTTCAGCAACGGCGTGCCGATCTCGTGCTCCAGCCGCTGGATTTGCTGGCTGAGCGGTGGCTGCGACATGCCCAGCAACTCGGCGGCGCGGGTAAAGTGCTGCGTTTCAGCAACGGCAACGAAATAACGCAGGTGGCGAAGTTCCATATCAAAAACGTCTCGAAGTTGGCAGTTTTCACTATTGGATTCTGTGAGCTATATAGCCCACCATGATATTAACACGGCTTAACTATCTGATTGTGAGGCAGCAAATGTGTAACTTTGTATCTGATTGTTCATGCGAAGATCAGCTAAAGGCATCCGTCACTCAACTGGGACAGCAATCACCAGAAAAGGTTATCTATCAGACCTCCCTGATGAGTGCGCTGCTCAATGGCGTCTATGACGGTTCAACCACCGTCGCGCAGCTGTTGCAGAAGGGCGATTTTGGCCTCGGCACGTTTAATCAGCTGGATGGTGAACTGGTGGCATTTGACCGGCAGGTTTATCAGCTGCGCGCCGATGGCAGCGCCAGCCCGGCACGGCCTGAACAACAAACCCCGTTCGCCGTGATGACCTTCTTTAAACCGGAACATCAGCACCGCTTTGCGCATACCGCCACGCGTGATGACGTCCATCAGGTGATTGATCGCATCATCACCTCCGATAACCATTTCTGCGCGCTGCGCCTGAGCGGTCGCTTTGCCTCGGTACAGACGCGCACCGTTCCCTGCCAGTGCCGCCCGTATCGCTCGATGCCGGAAGTGCTCGGCAATCAGCCCACCTTCGATTTTCGCCAGCGCGACGGTGAGCTGATTGGATTCCGCACGCCGCAATATATGCAGGGTATTAACGTCGCCGGCTATCACGAGCACTTCATCACCGACGACCGTCAGGGCGGCGGACATATCCTCGATTATGTGCTGGAGCAGGGCACGCTGACGTTTGGTGCCATCAGTAAGCTGGTGGTCGACCTGCCGCAGGATCGCGAGTTTTTACAGGCCGATCTTAATCCGCAGGATCTGGATGCCGCGATCCGTTCCGTCGAAAGTTAAGTGCAGAGGTGATCATGAAACAGCTTAAAACCCAGACGCTGTGGAACAGTGGCGCAGACCTGGTTGTCGCTCAGCTGGAAGCGCAGGGCGTAAACCATATTTTTGGCATTCCCGGTGCCAAAATCGACAAGGTGTTTGATTCGCTGGTGGACTCTTCCATTCAGCTGATTCCGGTGCGTCATGAGGCTAACGCGGCGTTTATGGCCGCGGCAATGGGCCGCCTGACCGGCCACGCCGGCGTAGCGCTGGTGACTTCCGGGCCTGGCTGCTCAAACCTGGTGACCGGCATGGCCACCGCCACCAGCGAAGGCGATCCGGTGGTGGCGATCGGCGGGGCGGTTAAGCGCTCTGACAGTGCCAAACAGGTGCATCAAAGCATGGATACGGTGGCGATGTTTCGCCCGGTGACCAAATTTGCCGTAGAAGTCACTGATGCCTCGGCGCTCGCGGAGTGCGTATCGAACGCGTTTCGCCATGCCGAAAACGGGCGCGGCGGCGCATCGTTCCTCAGTCTGCCTCAGGACATTGTTGACCAGCCGGTGTCAGGCAGCCTGTTACAGCGTTCAGGACACATCACGCTGGGCGCTGCGCCCGACGCGCTGGTGAATGCCGTAAGCCGCGAGATTGCGCGGGCGAAAAATCCGGTGATTCTGCTGGGCCTGATGGCCAGCCAGCCGGAGAACAGCGCGGCGATTCATGAACTGCTGAGCAAAAGCCGTATTCCGGTGACCAGCACCTATCAGGCGGCGGGCGCGGTGCGGCAGGAGCACTTCTCACGCTTTGCCGGCCGGGTTGGCCTGTTTAACAATCAGGCTGGTGACCGCCTGCTCCAGCAGGCGGATTTGATTATCACCATTGGTTACAGCCCGGTCGAGTATGAACCGGCCATGTGGAACAGCAGCAACGCCTTGCTGGTGCACATCGACGTGCTACCCGCCGAGACCGATAACCACTATCAACCCGACGCCGAACTGGTAGGTGATATCGCCGGTACGGTGCGCAAAATCGCCGCGCAAATCACGTCGCCGCTGCAGCTCAGCGACGCTGCCGCCACCATTCTGCAGGATCGCCAGCAACAGCGTCAGCTGCTGGCGATGCAGGGTGCCAGCCTCGATCAATTCGCCCTGCATCCGCTGCGTATCGTCCGGGCGATGCAGGACATCATTAACAGTGACGTCAGCCTGACGGTCGACATGGGCAGTTTTCATATCTGGATTGCCCGTTATCTTTACAGCTTCCGGGCACGGCAAATCATGATTTCCAACGGGCAGCAAACCATGGGCGTGGCGCTGCCGTGGGCGATTGGCGCCTGGCTGGTCGATCCGTCCCGTAAAGTGGTTTCGGTGTCGGGCGACGGCGGCTTTCTGCAATCCAGCATGGAGCTGGAAACTGCCGTCAGGTTAAAGGCCAATATTCTGCACATCATCTGGGTCGACAATGGCTATAACATGGTGGCGATTCAGGAAGAGAAGAAATACCAGCGCGTGTCCGGTGTGAACTTCGGGCCGGTGGATTTCAAAGCTTACGCGCAGGCGTTTGGTGCCGCTGGATTTTCGGTGAACAGCGCCGCTGAACTGGAACCCACGTTGCGGCGGGCGATGGAGGTGGAAGGACCGGCCGTGGTGGCCATCCCGGTAGATTACAGCGATAACCCGCTGTTGATGGGGCAGCTGCACCTCAGCCAGCTGCTTTGATCGGCTGTCTCCTGAGCCAGTCCGGACCGGCCGTCATCGTCACGGCGGTCCGGAATAATGCGCTATTTAGCACCTGGCTGGCCGTATTGGGTTAAAAGCTCTGCCAGTCCGCGTCCATGCCGTGCCCGGCGGCCACGGGTACAGCTGCCGGACGTTTCAGCGCGGAGACCGTTTTCGGGCGCTCAGCAGGTCGCGCGGATGCGGCCAGTGAAAACTGATTCACCAGGCCGGACAGGGTTTGCGCCTGATCCTGCAATGACGCGGATGCGGCAGAGGCCTCCTCTACCAGCGCCGCATTCTGCTGCGTGACATCATCCATCTGATTAATCGCCAGGTGCACCTGCGAGATGCCGGTGTTTTGCTCTTCGGCGGCGGCAGCGATTTCGCTTACCAGGTCATTCACCTGACGGAACGCGGTTTTCAGTCCTGTCATGTTCTCTTCCACCGCTTCGGCCTGGACCGCACCCGATTCCACCAGGCTGTAGGAGGTATCAATCAGCTGTTTGATCTCCCTGGCCGCTTGGGTCGAACGCTGCGAGAGATTGCGCACTTCACCCGCAACCACCGCAAAGCCCTTTCCGTGTTCGCCGGCGCGCGCCGCTTCGACAGCAGCATTCAGTGCCAGAATATTGGTCTGGAAGGCAATGCCTTCGATCAGCGTGACAATTTCGGTGATTTTTTTCGAGCTGGAGCGGATCTCCGCCATGGTGTTGAGCATATTGCCCAGCGACACCGCGCTGGCGTCTGAAAGTTCTGTCGCGTTACCGGCCAGACGATTAGCCTGCCGGGTATTGTCGGCCGTCTGACGCACGGTTTCGCTCAATTCCGCCATACTGGCCGCCGTCTGTTCCAGCGAGGCGGCCTGCTGTTCCGTCCGCGAGGAGAGATCTTCGTTGCCGGCGGCAATTTGTGCCGACGCCGAACTGACGGCGTGAGAAGCGGTACTGACCTGCGCCAGCGCGCTGCCAACCCGGTCAAGCAGCTGGTTAAAGGCGCGGGCCATGTTGCCGACTTCGTCTTTTTTGCTGTCATCGGCGGTGACGCTCAGATCAAGGCTGCTGCCAACGTGATCCATCACCTGACCAATCGCTTTCAGGCTCTGACGAATGCGCACCAGCGTTAACGCGGTGAGCGTACCCAGTAACAGCAGTGTCACCGCGACCCCGGCACTCAATCCCCAGAATGTGCGGTGATAGATCTCCTGGTTGACCACGCGCAAGCCGTCACCCAGCGACAAATTAAGCGCCATCTGCTGGCGATAATCATTTTTTAACTGGCTGATGGCGCCGCCAATACCGCTCTCGGCTTCCAGCATGCCGAGCGTGACGTCATCCTGATGAGCGTGTGAAGCAGCCAGAAAGGCCGGCAACCGTGATTCAACCACGCGCAGCGTCGCCAGGCCTTTAATGGTCATCTGCTTATCTTCGTCGCTGGAGATATCATTGGCTAAATAATATTCTGCCAGCGTTTTAATATCGGCCAGGCGCTGGGCGATCTCTTTCTCGACCGGCGGCATGCGCGCATTGTCAGTCTGGCTTTGATGTTTATACAGGGAGAGCGACAGTTTATTGCTGCGATCAATCAGTTCGGACAGATCGCGAATAGAGGGAATCGCATTGACCTGAACATATTCAAAGCGCTCCTGAAAACCGCCTAACAGTCGCACAGAAATAATGCCCGTCACCACCAGTGAAGCTGAGAGTAAAATGAAAGCCAGGGTAAGTCTTTGAGTAATATTCATCATATTGTTACCTGGTAAAAAGTTAAAAGGAATAAAGCGACAACCCACCGTACATCGGCAGGACCTCACAAAAGGTTATTTCAAAAATTATGAATAAATTAACTTTTCAGGATCATTAATTTTGAAGTAATTAAATAACTTTCAAAATGCGTGGCGTATTATTTTGCGCTAATTACCTGCTTCTTACGGTGGGCTATCCACTCACGATACTGGGCCGGCGTCATCGCCATCACCTGATGGAAGGCTTTACGAAAGGCGGTGTCTTCGCTGTAACCGCACTGCAAGGCGGTCTGACGCACGCTGATGTCGGTGCTGGCCAGAATGGTACAGGCCAGTTCAATGCGGATGCGGGTAATAAACTCTTTTGGCGTCTCCTGCGACAGGGCTTTCATTCTGCGCTGCAGGGTGCGCCCGGTAACGTTCAGTGCGGCTGCCAGCTGCGCGGCATTGATGGCAGGATTTTCCAGGCGGATGATCTCCTGCGCCCGCACCAGAAACGGCGTGCTGCTTTTCCCCGTACCCGGCGAGCCGGGAAGGTGGGTGTGCAGCACAGGGTTATCGGCCAGCGACATCTCCCGGGTGAGATCCGCCACCGCCTTGCCGGCGCTTTTTTCAATGATATACAGGGCCAGCGATATCCACGAAAAACAGCCGCCGCTGGTAATGACGCGATCGTCTTCCTCCAGCGTCTTGCCTTTCGCCAGTCGCGCCTGCGGATAGCGCGCCTGCAACATATGGCTGACCCACCAGGTGGTGGTAAAGGAACGGTCATTCAGCAAACCCGCCTCGCCAAGGATCACGCCACCGGTGCCCGCAGCAGCCACCCAGACACCCTGCTGATAGAGTTTGTTAAACCAGCCAGCAGCCTGACGGATACTGTCAAGGTTGATCGGTTGCAGGTCGGGCCCCAGCAACATGCCGGGCGCAATCACCACATCAACCGCACCGGCCCCCTGAAATGAGCTGTCGATGTGAATCAGGCGGCCTTCCGTATCCCACACCGGGTCACCGTTGGCGCTGACAATCAGCGTTTCAAAAGCTTTATCGGGAAAGCGTGCGGCGTGCACGGGGGAAGAGGCAATCGCTTTGTTGGTTATCCAGAAAAGGTCGGTCATTCCGGCAACGGCGGACAGTACGCTGCCTTCCAGGGCGAGTATGGCGATACGCATAAGGGGTTTCCTGTGTTCAGATTGTCGTGATTTGCGTGAAAAATGTGACATTTTCCGCCGCTGAAGCTTTGTGGCCTCAATAGCGGACTCTTATTTTATCTGGCCCTGGCGGTTGTCATCGGAAAAGAAACCGGCAATAAGCGGATATCAGACCAGCAGGGAAACGAAAAGGGCGCGTGGATGAGGCGATGGGATTGGGCAAAGTCGCGGTGTGTGACAGACAACAGGGCGTGTAGCCAGCGCCACTTTCTTCGTGGCGCTGGTGCTGACGTTAGCTGAATCTTTCCGGGCGGAAGGTCGCCAGCATCGGGTGTTTAACGCCGGTGAGTATCTCCTGCGCCAGTATCTCACCGAGGATCAATGCCAGCGTGGCGCCGGAATGGGTGAAGACAACAAAACAGCCGGGAACCTGCTGCAGCTCACCGACCACCGGTTCGCCATCGCCAGGAATCGGCTTGAGACCGATTTTCCAGCTGCTGGCTTTCAGCGGCGCGCCGTCAGCGATCAGGTTACCCGCTTCCGCCATCAGCTGGTTAATGACTGCGGTATCAATGCTGTACTGCCCGTCGGCCTGCGCGACGATGTGCTCTTCATACCAGTCGTGATCGACGGCGATGGTGTTGCCGGGATTAGGCCGGACCGCCGCGCGCGGCGTATTCATTACCACCTGCAGCCGGTGATCGCCGGGCTGGCTGGTTACCAGCATAGAGACCGGAGAACCGTTGGGGATGTGCACGCCGAGCGGGGCAACCACGTCCGGCGTCCACGGGCCACACGCTACCAGTACGCGATCGGCCAGCAGCTCACCGCGTTTTTCGCTGCGAATGCCGCTGGCCCGGCCGTCTTTGGTGATCACGCTGGCTTTACCGGCGTGCTCAATGATCTCTCCGCCCAGCGCGCGCAATGCCTGAACCAGATGCTCAACCAGATGCGGCAGGCTGACCCAGCCTTCACCGGGGTTGGCAATCGCCACCTGACTCAGGCTGGCCGGATTCACCTGTGCATCGACATCACCGACCGTGGCGCGATTGATCAGCTTTGAGTCGTAGCCCTGCGCTTTTTCATAGTGATGACGCGCTTTGGTGCCCGCGTCATCGTCTGCGGCCCAATAAATCGCGCCGTCGAAGCGCAGCCAGTCGAGCTGCGGATGGCGGGCAAACAGCGTGCGATAGCGGTCAATGCCCGCCATGCGCAGCGCATGGTAAGGCTGCGAACGCTCGCCCGCGGAGTTGAGCCAGGAGAGGGATCGGCCGGTGGCGCCGGAGCAGAGTGCCGCTTCCGTCACCAGCGTGACCTGCGCGCCCGCCTGCGCCAGCTGCCAGGCGGTTGAGACGCCGAGGATGCCGCCACCCAGCACGATGACGGTTTTTACCACGGTTTTGTCAGACATCATTCATTCCTTCTGTTAAAAAATGTTCGCCCTTCAGGCAATACGTACGCGATGCTGCTGATGGAGCTGCTCAATAAGCTGTAAAACGCCGAGCGCTTCACGCGCATCAACCGGCGGCGGCCCGCCATGTACCAGCGCGTGAGCTAACAGCTGATAGAAAGCGGGGTAGTGACCACGTTCAATCGGCACCGTTGTGGTTGCCCCGACCGTGCCGGCCCGGGCAGAGTTTTCTGCCGGCGTCACGCCGTACTGGTTGTCGCCGGGTGACATGCCAGCCGCCAGCTGCGGCTCCTGATTGTCCAGCCCCCAGTGGGTGAAGGCGCCTTTACTGCCCAGCAGGTGAAAGCGCGGCGCATTCAGTGCCGCCTGGCCATTCATCCACAGCCGCGAGCGCACGCCGTTGTGGTGCAGCAATGAAACAAAACAGTCCTCGTCACTGTCGGATTGCGGGCCGGAATGGCGCGCCAGCTCTGCCGTGGCGTGTTCTACCGGGCCAAAGAGCTGGATGGCCTGGTCAATCAGATGGCTGCCGAGATCCAGCAATAAACCACCGCCCTGTGCCAGCGTGACGCTGTCACGCCAGTTGCCGAATCCCTGCGGTCGCCACCATTCGAAACGCGACTCAAAACTCCTTACGGTGCCGAAGGCTTCCTGGTGCACCAGGCGCTGCAACGTCAGAAAATCGCCGTCCCAGCGTCGGTTATGAAACACGGTGAGCAAGGTATTGGCCTGCTGCGCGGCGGCGATCATCATTTCTGCCGCCTGCACGTCCGGTGCGAACGGTTTATCCACCACCAGATGGATCGCGCGCTGGCTGGCCTGTACAGCCTGCTCCGCGTGTTGCGCCGGCGGCGTGGCCAGCACGATGAGATCGATGCCGATCTCGCCGCCATCAATGGCCTTGAGCAGCGCTGGCCAGTCCGGCAGCACGCGCGCCTGAGGGTAACGTTGCTGCGCGGTCGCTACGCGTTGGGCATCGCCAGTGACGATGACGTCGAGACGGTAGTCAGCGTTATGGGCAAGCAGCGGCGCATGAAACACGCTGCCGGCGACGCCAAACCCCACCAGGGCCGTGCGGATTGGGCCGCTAACCTGAAAATGTGTCATCACAGCACCTCCGACAGAAAACGCTGCAGGCGCGCGGATTGCGGACGGTCAAAGATTTGTTCCGGCGTGCCGGCTTCCACGATTTCGCCTTCATCCATAAACACCACCTGGTCGGCCACGCGCCGGGCAAAGCCCATCTCATGAGTCACGACAACCATGGTCATGCCGCGCTGGCACAAATCGGCCATTAGCGTCAGAACGCCTTTCACCAGCTCAGGATCGAGTGCCGAGGTGGCTTCATCGAACAGCATCACTTCCGGCTCCATCGCCAGCGCGCGCGCTATTGCCACGCGCTGCTGCTGACCTCCGGAGAGATCGCGCGGACGGTGATCGGCTCGCTGAGCAAGGCCCACTTCGGCCAGCCGCTGACGGGCAATCTCCAGTGCTTCGGCTTTCGGACGGCCTTTTACTTTCCACGGTGCCAGCGCCACGTTTTCCAGCGCGCTGTGATCGGGAAACAGGTTGAAATGCTGAAACACCATGCCAATTCTCAGCCGCAGCGCATCGGGCTTGTCCTTCAGGACAGAACGCCCGGCCAGTAAGACATCGCCGTTCTTCGGCTCATGCAGGCGATTAATGCCGCGCAGCAAGGTGGATTTTCCCGATCCCGAGGGACCGATGATGCAGGTGGTGGTGCCCGGTTCGATGCTCAGCGACACATTGCGCAGCACCTCAATCGGGCCGTACGCCAGTGTGAGATTGCGCAGCTCGAGACTGGCACCGTGAAATGCAGATGGCATGGTCATATTAGTGTCCTCGCTCGCTGGTAAGGGAGACCGCCGGAACCACGTTGCGCTTTTGCTGCACTTCATCGAGCTCCTTCAGGCCGCTTTGTGGCGCGGTGGCGCGGCGACGTCCGGTACGGTAGCGGACGTCGATGTAGTTCACGGCGTGGGTGAGCGGCACGGTGATCACCAGATAGAACAGCCCGGCCAGCATCAGGGGTGACAGGTTGCCGCTCAGCACGGCGGCATCCTGACCGACGCGGAACAGCTCACGCTGACCGGTCATCAGGCCCAGCAGATAAACCAGCGAGGAGTCTTTGATGATGGCGATGAACTGATTGACTATCGCAGGCAACACGCGGCGGATGCCCTGCGGAATGATCACCAGGCGCATCGCCCGGCCATAGCTCATTCCCAGCGCCCGGCAGGCTTCCATCTGCCCCTGTTCCACGCTCTGGATACCGGAGCGGAAAATCTCGCCCATGTAGGCGCTGGCAATCAGGCTCAGGGCAAAAATGCCGAGCGGATACGGCGTCGGGCCAAATAGCTGATAGCTGAAACGCGCCAGACCCTGACCAATCAACAGAATGGTGAGGATGGAAGGCAAGCCGCGAAACAGATCGGTATACAGCCGCGCGGGCACACGCAGCCAGCGCGAGGGCGAGATGCCCATCAGCGCCAGGATCAGGCCGAATAACGTGCCCAGCACGGTGGCCGCCACGGAGATAATGATGGTGTTGACCAGTCCGGTTGCCAGCAGCTGTGGCAGGACATCCATCATTGATGGAATATCAAAAAACGTACGGGAAAGAATAGTGATCAGATCCATAGCCGATTCTCGGTTGCGGGTGACGGACATGCGCCGTCACCGGATGCAGTCTCACGCATAACGATGCGCAGGGTTATTGGCCGCCGGGCAGATATTGTTGCGGCATTGGCGAACCCGGGAACCACTTCTGGTACAGCTGTTTCCAGGTCCCATCCTGCATCGCCGCTTTGATGGCTTTATCCAGCGCTGCTTTGAACTCGGGCTTGCCTTTGGCGATGGCGACACCCGCAGGCGCGTCAAATGAAGGGATGTTCGCCGCCGTGACCAGCTTGAAGCGGGTGGCATAATCTTTGGCGGCTTCGTAGTCGAGGAACATGGCATCAAGCGTGCCGTTATTCAGCGCGGACACCGCTGCGTTGTTATCGGGGAAACGCACCAGATCGGTCTGTTTGAAGTGCTGCAGCGCATAGTTCTCCTGCAGCGTGCCCTGAATCACCCCCAGCCGTTTATGCGCCAGGGTTTCAACGTTTTTCACCCCGGAATCGCTGCGGGTCAGCACCGTCAGATAGCCCGCGAGATAGCCGGTGGAGAAATCGACGGTTTTTTCGCGCAGCGGCGTGATGCCAATGGCGGCGACGCCGGCATCATACTGGCCATTTGCTACCGCCGGCAGAATGGCGGAGAAGTCCTGACCGATAAAATCCACCTGATCGATGCCCATGCGATGCGCCACATTTTTGAAGAATTCGACGTCAAAGCCGGTGAAGTTGCCGTTTTTATCGGTGAAGGTGTAGGGCTTCGCGTCGCCGAGGCTGGCAACGCGGAGATGACCGGGTTCGATCAAACCCCAGGGATTACTGTCGCTGGCGGCATGGGCGCTCCAGCTGGCGGAAACCAGCATTGCCGTGCCGAACAGGGCGGCGGTCAGGTGATTGAAACGTTTGTGCGATGTCATAAGGCTCTTCCGTCTGTGCAGGTGAAACTTCAGAGTTCGCCAAGCCGGTTTATTGTTATTGAGACCGGTCTCAACGCGGGGCAAAATGAAACCGGCTCTGGTTGTGAGACCGGTCTCATTCGGATATACTGATATTAAGCACACGCTATCAGCAGCGTCAATTATGTTGTTATCAACTTGTGATTCGAAATAATTATGACCAATGAAAATGCTCGTTCACGCGGTCCGACCGTTGCCGACGTCGCCCGCGCCGCCAATGTTTCCAAAGCTCAGGCGGCACGTGCGCTGGGCGGGTATGGTTCCGTCAGTGAAGATGTGCAGTCGCGGGTGAATCAGGCTGCTGAAGCGCTGGGATACCGACCGAACGAGCTGGCGCGCAGCATGAACACTGGCCGCTCCAATACTATTGGGGTAATTGTCGGCGACATCGAAAACCCACACTTTGGCCTCGCGCTGCGCGGCATGGCCGACGTTGCGCGCCAGGCGGGCTTTCACCTGCTGCTGAGTAACAGCGATGAAACGCTGGACGAGGAGCGGGAAGCCGTGCGCGTGATGCTGGATAAGCGCGTCGATGGCATCATCGTCGCGCCGTGCAGCTCATTGTTTGAGGATAATGAACATCTTCGCCAGGTGCTGGCAGAAGGGCGTTCATTAATGATGTTCGACCGGGCAGTGCAGGGGATGGAGGTGGAGACCATCCAGGCAAACTTTGTCGCAGTGGCCAAACAGGCGACGGAGCTGTTACTGGCGGCCGGACATCAGCGTATTGCTTATCTCTCCAGCATGCGCAGCGCTGCACCGTATTCGCCGGCAATCACGCTGGGCCCCACGCCGGTGGCGCAGCGTGTTAGCGGAATGATTGATGCCTACCGGGCCGCGGGTAAGGAACTGGATCCAGCGCTGATTCGGCTTAATGCACTCAGCGAAGCCATCATTGAGCAGATCCTGACTGAACTGCTGGCGCTCGCCGAACCACCCAGCGCGCTGATTGCCTCCGATAACCTGATTGCGATGGGCATCCTGCGCGGTCTGGCCAAACGCGGCCTGCGCGTACCCGAAGATATCTCTTTTGTGATGTACGACGATTTTCCCTGGACCGAGCTGATGTCACCGCCGCTGACCGTGGTCGCCCAGCCGGTGTATGAAATGGGACGCGAAGCCGCGCGCCGGTTGATTTGCCACATCCGCCAGCAATCCGCCGGCGTCTTACCCGCGTTTGACAGCTGGATGGTGGTGCGCGGCTCAGTGGGGGAAAATCCGTCGGCCCGGTGATACAATGTGCGTGGCGGGTTTGTGGAATTTCTCCCTGCTTTTTTGGTCGCCATGAATGGCGCCCCTACAGAAAACGGCGCGGTTTTGTTTCTTCATACGCCTCAGAGAAACAGTAAATTATGCGATGACTCGTAGGGTGTGCATTCATGCACACCGGTGACACATTAAATTGTGCGATATCTCGCAGGGTGCGCATTGATGCGCACCGGTGACACATTCAGTTGTGCGATGCCTCGCAAGGTGCGCATTCATGCACACCGGAGAAACACTAAATTGTGCTATATCTCGTAGGGTGCGCATTCATGCGCACCTGGATAATTAAGAATCAGCGGCACCGGTAAGAAACGCGGTAGAACGCAGTATTTGATGCAATGATTTCTTCCTCCATCAGGTGTGAGACATAACGAAAAATGTTGGAATGATTAGTCTCTCATTGGTGTGGGATCATCTCCTGAGATTAGTCGCATCAAATTCCGTAGTATTCATTTTAAAGGGAGTTCTTAACAGAAGTTTTATGGTCATGAATCTAAATGATATTTACTACACTAGCTTATCTATAACAGTAATTTCCATGCTAACATTCATTGTTTGTTTCTTCCTTTTTGCGCATTCCAGTTTAAGCAGGAAAACACCAGCAAAAGCCACATTTCTTTTTTTGACTTCATGCTTTTTAAGCCTGGCCGGTTATCTAATATCTCAGCCATATCGATTGGAGGCACCTTGATATTTGGTAACCTCTTTGACTTCGTCAAAAATCAGAACACCTCAGCTTTATACATAAATTCAATTGGCTTTATTTCTACATTTCTTTTCTTTGTTCATTGCAGATCATTTTCTAACGAAACCTATAATGGAAAGGATGTTAAATGTCTGAACGAAATGTTTACTAATATCAATCTATCATCAAGGAATTTGTTTTTATGGTTATCGAGATTGAGTTATGTGATAATGATCATTGCTGCGGGATATGGTGAATGAATTATGAGCGATTTTGCGCTATCAGATGTTGCGGAGCTTATTGCTAATAATAGTGATTTAGTAGATTTTGGAAATGCTGAAAATGCCGTTGATAGTGAGTGGATTGAACGAGCTGAAAAAACTCTTGGTCTTCCATTTACGCCATCCTATAAAGCTTTTTTAAAGGAGTATGTTGGCGGCGAAATTGGTGGCGAGGAAATATATAGTATTTATGGCATAGATTTTAAGGATGTCTGTGGTGGAGATATTGTTTATCAGAATCTAACTGACGTGAAAAATGGTAAGGCAAAAGAAAAACAACTAGTTGTGAGTGAAACTGATTTTGGTGAAATATTCTATTTTGACTACTCGCAACTTAAAGATGGAGAGTGTCCAATATTTCAGAGGTTACCCTCTGGGAATTCACTGCATTATGCGAACAACTTCTATGAGTTTTTGTGTAAGCGAATTAAAGCTCACCTGAAATAGGGGGGGTTAGCTTGCCTTTAAGCTACATCTGACTGATCGAAATGATATTCTTAAGCCTTAATGGTGAAGAGCTGAGTAAGGGAAGATTCACTGTTACACGCACTATTTTGACCCAACAAATACAATACCGGCCATCGAGCCGGGAATGTTAAGAGTATCAGTCAATAATCATCAGTGCCGCTGTGGGGATAAGAGGCGTAAAGGACGAAACTGAAGGACTGCGATACCTGACGAGACATTTTATTTAACATAATCATGATTATGCGCACTTTGACCCGAAAGGTAAATCAGTAGTATCCACACACAGCTCCATTAGTCTGAGGCTGCCAGTTATGGCGCACTCACCATATTTAAACCCTCGCCGGCAATAACGGATAACACGTCGTCCAGTTGTAGTTAGCCTTCGCCAGCATCAATTCTCCCGCCACCGCACCGAAATTGATGTCCTGACGTTCATAAAAGAATTGACGCAAAACTGCGGGTAAAAACTCAGCGCTGTAGCGCAGTAACGTGCTGTGCCAGAATGGTGCCGGCAATGGGCTGTTGCCATGCCGCATCAGCAATTCATTTTTCCAGTCTGAATCCAGAACCTTGTCGCAGAATGACTGGCGCATGGCAATCGCAGGCGTATCAGGTATACCCGCAAGCAATAACTGACTGGGCAACGCCACTAAGCGCAGATCCCGGATAACGATTTTTTTCGCAGCAAATTCCTGCCAGATCGTGGTCAGTTGCGCCGCTTTCGCTGGTAATGGCTCGTTGACGTTATACAGCGGTAAAGTCAGAGGCAAAAAAGTAAAATGAAGGCCTTGCGCTGGCAGCGTATCGGCAAGCGGATCAGCCTGAGTGAGTTGTTGCAATTCATCCATCAGACGTAACACCAGTAAGGAAACTGACGGCTTTATCCCTGCGGCAAGCGCCAGTTTTACCGGATCGTAGTAATTTTCTTCACGGATGTTCCCGATGCCTGCATTTTTCGCCCACAGCGCAATGGTGTTTTCGTTCGCAGAACGGTACCGGGTTTGCAGACTGATTGGTTGCATGTCAGACCTTAGGGTATTTGGATGAGCGCAGATAATTAATTATGAAACGTTTTTTAGCAGACACTCCAGCCTGATTGTGTGAAAACGCGTGATTATCTCATGCCTGTTCAACCCCGCTTAAACGATGCGCGATTTGTCTTCGCTCTGGCGGAGCAAAGCGTCTACAATGCCGGCGAAATTTTTACTGATGAGGATACACAATTGGACACCTGTCCCACACGATTACAATCGGTGCCGATGCTGAGATAGCCTCATCGCTGTCTTAGCCCTGCGTTAAGACGGTGGATTTCCCTCCCCCTTTTTTCTGCGTTTTGTCTGGCCCCGCTGTAATCCATTCTTACAACCCTGAATATCCATTGCCCGGCGGTGATGGAGTGAGGTCTGACATGGACTGGAAAATCTTTTTATTGCGCGTCACGGTCGCGCTGATTCTGGGCGCGCTGATTGGCAGCGAGCGCCAGCTGCGCCAGCGCCTGACCGGGCTGCGCACCAATGCGCTGGTCAGCACCGGTGCCTGTTTGTTTGTGCTGATGACGCAAAGCGTACCGGGAATTGCCGCAGATGCCTCGCGCGTGGCGGCCTATGTGGTTTCCGGCATTGGCTTCCTCGGCGGTGGCGTCATCATGCGCGATGGCCTGAATGTGCGCGGTCTTAACACCGCTGCCACGCTGTGGTGTACCGCGGCGATTGGCGTGTTATGCAGCATGGGCTTGCTGCTGGAAGCAGGCATCGGTTGCGTAGTAATTCTGTGCGCCAACATCCTGCTGCGCGAGCTGGCACAGGGCATCAATCGGCAGAGCATCATTACTGCGGAAGACGCCAGCCAGTATTACAAAGTGCAGATCATCTGTCTGGCGGCCGATGAGGTGCAGGTGCGCAGCCTGATGCTGCATAGCCTTGGCGGCAGCGGTCTGCGGCTGCAATCCCTTCACAGTGAGGATCTGGAACCGTCACACCGCATGGCGGTAAATGCGGAAGTGCTGGGTAAACCCAGCCTGACCGATCAGCTGGAAAATCTGGTCAGCCGCATCAGCCTGGAAAAAGGCGTCAGCTCGGTCAGATGGCAGGTGTGTGAGCCGGAGACCGATTGAGTCGTGAAACGCAATGCGGCTGCGCTACTTGCCAAAGCGCAGCCGCAGCGTTGCCGGCAGCACGGTATGCTGGCTGATGGGGTCATCGCCGTTAATCATGGTAGTGAGCAGCGTAAAACACTCCTGCGCCAGGCGCGGCACATCCTGCTCGACGGTATCGATCGGCAGTGTCAGTGAGTCATACAGATAGTGATCGTCAAAGCTGGCCACGCGGATGTCGCTGTGCAGCAGATGATGCTGGCTCATGTAGCGCAACACCCCTTCCAGCAGACCGCAGGCGGCGGTGAAAATCGCTTTGGGCGGACGCCCCAGCCGGGCGCACAGCGCGGCAAACATTTCATAACCGCTGCTCGGGTGATAGTTGCCGTGAATGATCCACTCCGGCCGTGGCGTCACACCTGCTCGTTCGAGACCCTGCATGAAACCGGCCAGACGATCTTTGGTGGGTGACAAACGCGGCTGACCGCCGAGGAAATAAATTTCATCCGGATTGGCGCGCGCCAGCCGTTCCACCAGCTCGGCAGTCGGCGTGACCGAATCGGTCATCACCAGCGGCAGTTGCGTATCATTAACGTAGCGGTCAAACAGCACGATCGGCAGTTGATCGCTCAGTTTGACGTAGTCACTGTCGCTTAACATGCTGGACGCCACAATCAGCCCATCCACCTGACGCGCCACCAGATTATCCACCACCACCCGCTCCTGCCCGGCGTTCTCGTCAGTGCAGGAGATCAGCAGCTGTAAGCCCGCCTCGCGACAAAGATTTTCCAGCGCGTGCGAGAACACGGCAAAACCATGGTTGGTGATCTCCGGCACCACTAAACCCAGCGTATGGCTGCGATTATCGCGCAGCGAGCGTGCGTGAATACTGGCCTGGTAGTGATGTTCGCGCGCCAGCGTTAATACCCGTTCACGCGTCTCTTTCGCCACGCGCAACTCTTTGCCACGGCCATTCAGCACCAGGCTGGCGGTGGCTTTGGACACCCCCGCCAGCGCGGCGATATCCGCTATGGTAACGCGTTTGGTTTTTCTCACGTCAGTGCATCGGTTAAGGAAACAATGACTTATTCTACCATGCACGGCCGCAACGACCAGTAGCGCGCCGTCACTTCTGCGTGTCCGGTCAGGGTTAATTGCGCCGGATGCGCCGGGAAGTAGCGGCTGCTCATCACCCCTTCCCCTTCATTAATGAAAATCTCAACGCTGGAGTGATCGCACAGTAACTGGAGCTGACTCACCGCGCCGCGCCAGTAACGGAACTGCCACTCGCCGTTTGCCAGACTGCGCCGCGCGAGCCGCAACCCGTCGGCGCGCCACTCCAGCCGTAACTGGTCGGCGAAATCCAGGGTGATGTCGCCCTGCCCGCTCAGCAGTAATTCCAGCCGCTGCGCATCAATGACCGGCGCATCGGCGGCTGGCCCCTGATAGTGCTGTTCAGCGCTGCGCAGCGCCTGCAGTTCAGTAACCGGACGCTGGAACAGCCGGCCATCACGCGTGCCCAGTTCGCGCACGCAGGTCATCTGATGGATCCAGCCATTGGCCACCGTGGGCTGCAGCATCTCCTCGCCATCCGGCACGCCCATCCAGCCCACCAGCAGCCGGCGTCCGTTGGCGGTTAGCGTGGTTTGCGGCGCGTAAAATTCGAAACCGGCGTCAAGCTCATGTAATTCGCCATGGCTAAAGCGGGCGTTAGCATAATCAAGATCGCCGGAGAGCCACGCGCTGGGATGTGCATTGAGAAAACGATGCTGTTCCTGCGCAAGCCCCTGCGGGCAGCAAATCAGGAAGGTGGTATCGCCGAGGATAAACATGTCCGGGCATTCCCACATATAACTGGCTGCCGCCAGTCCGTTAAGGCCGCTGCCGGCAATCTCACCCAGATTGTGCCACTCACGCAGGTCCGCCGAGCGCAGCAGCAACACTTTGCCCTGCTTTTGTTGATCCTGCGCACCCAGCACCATGAACCAGTGCTCGCCATGCCGCCACACTTTCGGGTCGCGCACGTGTCCGGTATAGCCGTCGGGCAGCGCGATCACCGGCCCGAGTTTGTCAAAGCCGCCCTGCGCATTCTGCACCGCCAGACACTGCCAGGCGGTGCGCGAACCATCCACGAACTTCACGTTGCCGGTATAGACCAGGGTCAGTGCGCCATTATCATCAACGGCGCTGCCCGAATAGCAGCCGCTGCGGTCATACTCCTCATCCGGCATTAGCGCTATGGGTTCATGCTGCCAGTGCAGCAGATCGGCTGAACTCCAGTGGCCCCAGCATTTATGCTGATGCTGGCAGCCCAGCGCATTCCATTGATAGAACAGATGGTAACGCCCGGCGAAGTGGATAAAACCGTTCGGATCGTTAAGTAATCCGGTAACGGGTGCCAGATGCCAGCCCGGATAATGCGGGTCGCTTAGCGCGCGCGGCTGACCGCGCATCACCGCCTGTAAAATATCGGGTAACAATGTAGAAGCCGCCATTATTCCGCGTCCGTTTTGTATTTGAGCAGATAAGAGATCATAAATGCGCTGCTGAACGCGATCACCATGCCAATGGCATAATTAAGCAACGAGCTGGCCTGCACAATCGCCATGCCCGGCAGACCGGTGAGACCGACAGCCGTCATATATACATGCACCGACACTACCCAGGCACCGCCCAGCGCGCCGCCAATCAGGCCGGCGATAAAGGGTTTCATAAAGCGCAGGTTGATACCGAAAATCGCCGCCTCGGTAATACCCAGCAGCGCTGAAAAGCCGGACGGCAGCGAAATCGCTTTGATTTTCACATCTTTGGTTTTGAACCATACCGCCAGACAGGCACCGCCCTGCGCCACGTTAGCCATCGCCCAAATCGGCAGCAGGAAGTTGACGCCAATCGCCGGATTGCCCAGCAGTCCGGCTTCAATCGCATGGAAGCTGTGGTGCACGCCGGTGATCACGATAACCGAGTAAAGCCCGCCAAACACCAGTCCGGCCAGCCAGCCGGCATGGGCAATCAGCGTGCTGAGGACGAATGAAATACCGTCGCCCAGCATCCGTCCTGCCGGACCAATCACCAGCAGCGCAACGAAGCCGGCGATAATCACCGTCAGGAACGGCGTCAGGATCAGATCCAGCGCGTCCGGAATCACCCGGCGCAGCTGCTTCTCCAGCACACTCATAAACCATACCGCCAGCAGCACCGGAAACACCGTGCCCTGGTAGCCGATCATCGCCACTTCGATACCGAAAAAGTTCATGGTATGGAAGCCGGCCGCCACGCCCCAGGCGTTGGTGAGCGCCGGATGCGTCAGGATGCCGCCGAGCGTGGCACCGAGGAACGGGTTTCCGCCAAACTCGCGTGCCGCGGTAAAGCCAATCAGGATCGGCAGGATGATAAAGGCCGCCGAGCTGCACATATCCAGCATGATATACAGCGCATTATCGGGGTTAACCCAGCCGTAGGTTTTAACCATGCCGAGCAGTCCCATCAGCAGGCCAGAGGCCACAATCGCCGGGATGATCGGTACAAAAATGTTCGACAGCAGACGCGCAATGCGCTGGAACGGATTGAGCTTGCGCGCAGCGATATCCGCCGCTTCCGACTTGCTGGTTTCACTGATGCCAGCTTCGCGGATAAACGCGGCATACACTTTATTCACCACGCCGGTACCAAAAATCACCTGCAGCTGTCCGGCATTGCGAAAACAGCCCTTCACCCCGTCAAGTTTGCCAATCGCGGCGGTGTCGGCTTTGGCATCATCCACCAGTACCAGGCGCAAACGTGTGGCACAGTGCGCTGCACTGGCGATATTTTCCCGGCCTCCCAGCAGCGGCAGCAGCGACCGGGAAAGAGTAACAAAATCCATAGTAACCTCTGTTTTTGGTTGTTATGCCATCATGCGCTAAGCGGCCCGCACGCGGGCCGTTTCATCAGAACCAGGTTTCCATTTGCACGCCAAAGTTCCACTCGCCACCGGACTTAAAGCCGGTGCTGCCAAAGGCGTCATCGCTGGCGTAGTTATCCAGACGATGATCCCAGTCCATCCAGCTGGCGAACAGGCGGATTTCCGGACGCTTGAGGAATTCGCCCACATCGCTGGCTTTGAGCGTGGGGGCGACGGTGAGCTTGTAGAAGTTGCCGCTGACGGCCTGACGATTGTTATAGCCTTCAGGCCGCAGATCCATGTACTGATATGAGCCTTCATACTGCATCTCAAAGTTCTGGGTAAATTCCTGAATCAGGCGCAGGTTCACGGTGGCCCACTCATAGCTGTCGCCTTTGACGTAGCGGTCTTTGCTGCTCTGCGCCAGCAGCGCCGGCGCGATATGCCAGCCAGCGCCCAGCGGCGTCATGCCGTAGCTGGCGAGCCGCCAGGTATTCGCCTGCGGTAACAGCGCGCCGTCGGCACCGATGCTCTTCACTTCTGCGCCGAGGCCATGACCATACAGCAGCGCGGTTTTCGCTGAACCTTCCCCCAGGCCGTAGAAGCTGTCGTTGTGCAATCCGACCAGGGCGTGCACACCGTCACTGGCGGCATCACTTTTCACGCGGTTGCCGTCAATATCGGTGCGCTGATCGTTATCTTTCGCGCGCATGCCGCTCACCATCAGCTGCAGCGGTCCGACGAAGTTATTCAGCGACAGAATGTAGTTTTGCGCGGTGTTGTCGTTATTTTCGATGTCCCCGAAGGTGCGGCCATAAATCGACAGGTTGCTGCGGGCGTCATCGCCCCACTTCATGTCGTAAATACCGGCCCCGGTTCCGGCGAGAAACACCACATCGGAATCGATCCAGTGGATGTCGAAGTTATCGCGGTCGAAACGCTTACCGGCCCACACCGTGGAGTCTTTGAACGCACCGGTGAAGGTCGGTAGCTGCCCCAGTTCGACAAACGCCTGACGCAGGTTGAGATCGCTGCTGGCGGCAGTCCAGTCGTTGTAGGTGCGCTGTCCGTCGGCCAGCATCGCCTTGAAGCGCGTGGTGGCACCGTTGGCCAGCGTTTGTTTATGTTCGAGGTTAAGTTCAACGTAGGTATCCGGCTCATTGCCGAGCCGCCCGACGTGACCGCCGGTCTCACCGGCTGGCGTGACGGTGGGCCCGCCCTGAGTTTTCGCAGCGGAGCTGTTCATCAACAGGCCGGAGCGTGCGTAGCCATGAAACTCAAAGCCCTCTGACTCGCTGCTGGCGGCGGGCGCAACAGGCTGAGCGGCCTGCGGTTCGGTCTGTGCCACGGCAACCGGCGTCGGGTTCTGCTGCTGCACCGCAGCCAGCTTTTGCACCTGCTGTTCCGCCGCCTGCGCGCGCTGCTCCGCTAAGCTGGCACGCTGTTCAGCCGCGGCCAGTCGTTTTTCCATCGCCGCCAGGCGCGCTTCAATACTGCTCATGTCGTCTGCCGCCCAGGCTGAGCCTGAGCCTAACACGGTACTAAGGGTTATAGCGATTATGCTTTTTTTCACTGTTTTGCATCCCTGAGGCAAGGCTATCATCAGATGTATTTTTTGCTAAACCGGTTTAGGCACCGCATCATAGCGGTGCCGATTTTTAAAGCGCAATGGATTTTGCTAAACCGATTTAGTGGATGTGAGATACTTCGCAAAACAGGGAAAACGGCGGGGTCAGATACCGTGCTGCTGTAACTGTTGATAGTTGGGTAACGCGGTCATCGCGCCTTTGGCGGTGGTGGCCAGCGCCCCGCACGCCTGCGCCGTGCGCAGGCAGGCCGCCAGCTGCGCTTCATCCGCCGGCAGACCCCGCTGCGCCAGTTCCCACAGCAGTCCCGCCACGAAGGCATCGCCGGCACCGGTGGTATCCACGCTGATCACCGCGCGCGCGGAATAGCGAGTTTGCCGGCCATTAAAATAAGCACGCACGCCAGCGCTGCCCTGCGTCACTAACAGCAATTTAACGGAGAAGCGCTGCGCCAGTTGCGCGATGCCGCTGTCAATGTCGGCGGTGTCCGTCATAAAGGCCAGTTCTTCCACAGAGAGCTTCACCACATCCGCCCGCTGCAGGGCCGCACTGAGGCATTGCAGCAGCTCCGCCGCATCGGACCACAAATCGAGACGGATATTGGGATCGAAGCTGACAAAACCGCCCGCCTCACGCACGCGCTGCATGGCGGTTAACGCCGCCGTGCGCGACGGCTCGGCGAGTAACGCAATCGAACAGCAGTGCAGCCACTCGCCACACTGAAACCGCGGCAAATCGTCTGGCGTGAGAAACAAGTCGGCGCTGGGGCGCACCATGAAAGTGAAGGTACGCTCGCCGTACTCATCCAGGGCCACGACCACCGTGGAGGTGCGCTGCTGCACATCTTTGCGCATATGGGAAACATCCACCTTTTCCTGCGCCAGCGTGCGACACAAAAACTGGCCAAAAGGATCGTCGCCCACCCGTCCGATAAATCCGCTGTTACCCGCCAGCCGGGCGATACCCACTGCCACGTTGGCGGGCGCGCCGCCGGGACACTGCAACAAACGGCCTGCGTCATCAGGCAGCAAATCCACTACGGCATCACCCAGACACCAGATACGTTTCATCATGATTCAGTCTCACTTAATCGCTAAAACGTTTTAGCAAAACATGCATATTAATCATGAATGCGGGTATTTGTCACCGTGAACACTCCGACAGGCTTCAGACTTGTCCGTTGCTGGGATCGGTTTTGCCCTGCCGCATGGTCGTCTGCGTATTGACGTCTATGCTTAAAGTTTTCCAAAACCTTATAAAAATCGGTGTCATTGAGATTTCATTTCGCCACTTGTCCGGAGGCAAAGGCATGAGCAACCCACGCGATGAGAAGACGCAGCGGTATTCACCGCAGCAGGAAGAGACAGAGCGAGCCCGGCGGACAGCCGGTGCCGGTTCCGCCGCGCCGGCCCCTGTCACGGTGCCGGTCACGCTGCAGGTGAACGGCGAACCTCAGCAGCTAAACGTGGATACCCGTACCACGCTGCTGGACGCGCTGCGCGAACATTTACACCTGACCGGCACCAAAAAAGGCTGCGATCACGGTCAGTGCGGTGCCTGTACCGTGCTGGTCAATGGCCGGCGCATCAACGCCTGCCTCACTCTTGCGGTGATGCAGCAGGATGCCGAAGTGACCACCATTGAAGGCGTCGGCACGCCTGATGATCTGCACCCGCTGCAGTCCGCCTTTATCCGCCACGACGGCTATCAGTGCGGCTACTGCACGCCGGGGCAAATCTGCTCCTCGCTGGCGGTACTGCAGGAAATTGCGGCGGGCATTCCTAGCCATGTCACGGGCGATCTGACCGCCGCGCCAGCGCTGAGCGATGAAGAAATTCGTGAGCGCATGAGCGGCAACATCTGCCGCTGCGGCGCTTATGCCAACATTCTTGCCGCCATTAAAGAGTACGCCGGAGGCCAGAAAGCATGAGAGCCTTTACCTTTGAACGGGCTGTGACGCCTGCACAGGCCGCCAGCAGCGCAATGCAGCATCCGGGCGCACGCTTTATCGCCGGCGGTACCAATCTGCTCGATTTGATGAAGCTGGAAATTGAAACCCCGTCGCACCTGATTGATGTTAACGGACTGGCGCTGGACAGCATTGAACCCACCGCCGGGGGCGGCTTACGTATTGGTGCGCTGGTACGCAATACCGATCTGGCGGCAGATGCGCGCATCCGGCGCGACTATGCCGTACTGACGCGCGCGCTGGTAGCTGGCGCTTCTGGCCAGCTGCGCAATCAGGCCACCACCGCTGGCAACCTGCTGCAGCGCACGCGCTGTCCCTATTTTTACGATGTTAATCAACTCTGTAACAAGCGTCAGCCGGGGACGGGCTGTGCCGCACGCGAAGGATTCAGCCGCCAGCATGCAGTAGTGGGTGTCAGCGAAGCCTGTATTGCCACCCATCCCAGCGATATGGCGGTGGCGATGCGAGTGCTGGATGCGGTGATTGAAACCGTCAGCCCTGATGGCAGCCAGCGCGCTATTCCCATCGCTGAATTCTACTGCGCACCGGGCGACACGCCGCATATCGAAACCGTGCTGCAGCCGGGTGAGCTGATCGTCGCGGTTACCCTGCCTGCACCGCTGGGTGGCACGCACATTTACCGTAAGGTGCGCGATCGCGCTTCTTACGCCTTTGCGCTGGTCTCAGTAGCAGCGGTTATCCTGCCTGAGGGTGGCGGCCGGGTGGCCGTCGGCGGCGTGGCCCATCAGCCGTGGCGCAGCGCGGCGGCGGATGCTGAACTTCCTCACGGGGCACAGGCGGTCTGCGACGTGCTGTTTGCTGATGCGCGTCCCACTGAAGCCAACCGATACAAACTGTTGCTGGCGCAGCGCACGCTCGCCTCAGCGATCGCGGAAGCGAGGAGCAACGCATGAAATTTGACACACCTGCAACCGCCAATCCTATCGACCAGCAGCGCGTCGTCGGCCAGCCACTGGCACGCATCGACGGCCCGTTGAAAACCACCGGCTCGGCGCATTACGCCTATGAATGGCACGCTGAAGCACCGGATGCAGCCTACGGTTATGTGGTCGGCGCGCCAGTTGCCAAAGGCAATATTCTCTCGATTGACACCCACGCCGCGGCGCAGGCACCGGGCGTGCTCGGCATCGTCACCGGAGCAACCGCCGGCAAGCTCAACAAGTCAGAGCGTAACACCGCGACGCTGCTGGCGAATAATAATATCGAACACTATCACCAGGCCGTCGCGCTGGTGGTGGCGGAGACCTTCGAGCAGGCACGTGCGGCCGCGCAACTGGTTAAGGTTAACTGCCAGGCTGAAACGGGGGCTTACGATCTCGCAGCTGCTCAGCCAGAGGTGACAACGTCACCCGAAGGTGAGCCGGATAAAACGCTGGGCGACGTCGATGCTGCCCTGCACAGCGCAGCCTTTACGCTGGACGCCACCTACACCACGCCCGATCAAAGCCATATGGCAATGGAACCGCACGCTTCCATGGCGCTGTGGCAGGACGATCACCTGACGGTCTGGACCTCGAATCAGATGATTAACTGGTGCCACACCGACCTTGCGCACACGCTCGATATGCCGATGGAAAAGGTGCGCGTGCTCTCTCCTTACGTCGGCGGTGGCTTCGGCAGCAAACTGTTTCTACGTAGCGATGCGCTGCTGGCGGCTCTGGGTGCGCGCGCCGTGGGACGCGCGGTGAAAGTAATGGTGCCGCGCCCGATGATCCCCAACAACACTACGCACCGGCCAGCAACGCGGCAGCGCATCCGATTAGCTACCGATGCGCATGGCCATCTCACCGCCATTGCCCATGAAAGCTGGTCCGGTAACCTGCCGGGCGGAACGCCGGAAACTGCGGTGCAGCAGACTGAATTACTCTACGCCGCCGCCAATCGGCTTACCGGGCTGCGACTCGCCGAACTCGATCTGCCTGAGGGCAACGCGATGCGTGCGCCGGGTGAAGCACCCGGTCTGATGGCGCTGGAGATTGCCATGGATGAAATGGCCGCCATCGCCGGTATCGACCCGGTTGAGTTTCGCATCATCAATGATACACAGGTCGATCCGCTGCATCCGGAGCGCTTCTTTTCACGCCGCCAGCTGGTGCAATGCCTGCGCACCGGCGCCAGCAAATTTGGCTGGGCGGAGCGCAGTGCCCAACCCGGGCAGCGGCGCGAGGGGCGCTGGCTGGTGGGCATGGGCGTGGCAGCCGGTTTCCGTAACAACCTGCTGGCACCCTCTGCCGCGCGCGTGCAGCTGGATGCGCAAGGCACAATCACCGTCGAAACCGACATGACCGATATCGGCACCGGCAGCTATACCATCATCGCCCAGACGGCAGCCGAGATGATGGGCGTGCCGATTGAGCAGGTCAGCGTGCGGCTCGGCGATTCGGCGTTTCCTGTCTCGGCGGGTTCGGGGGGCCAGTGGGGAGCCAATACTTCCACGGCCGGGGTGTATGCTGCCTGCGTCCGGCTACGCGAGAAGGTTGCCGCACAGTTGGGTCTGGATGCGGAAAGCGCAGAGTTTGCCGATGGGCACATTCACGCCAGCGGGCAGCGCCTGCCGCTCACTGCGGCGGGTCCGCTGATGGCGGAAGAGACCATGGAATTCGGCGATCTGGACAAAACCTTCCAGCAATCCACCTTTGCCGGCCATTTTGTTGAAGTGGCGGTCGATAGCGCCACCGGCGAAGTGCGCGTGCGGCGCATGCTGGCGGTATGTGCCGCGGGGCGCATTCTCAACCCCAAAACCGCGCGCAGTCAGGTGATCGGCGCGATGACCATGGGCCTCGGCGCCGCGCTGATGGAGGAGCTGGCGGTGGACACCCGGCTCGGCTACTTCGTCAATCACGACATGGCAGGCTATGAAGTGCCGGTACACGCCGATGTGCCCGAGCAGGAGGTGATTTTCCTCGATGACACCGACCCGGTCTCTTCGCCGATGAAAGCCAAAGGCGTTGGTGAACTGGGGCTGTGTGGCGTCGGTGCCGCGCTGGTTAATGCGGTCTACAATGCAACCGGCGTACGAGTGAGAGACTATCCGGTGACGCTGGATAAGTTACTCGCCGCGCTGCCCGATCAGCCGTAATGCAGGTCCCCTCCGCCAGTGCATGCTGGCTGGCGGAGGGTGGAAAAGCGTAAGTGGCTAAGCCGTCAGGACTGCTCAGTGACAGAATGCGCTAACGCATGACGCCGGCCCTCTGCGGCCAGCGTCACTGCGGTGGTTAATGCTCTCAGCGCCCCGCTTCCTTCGCCAGCCCGCACCAGTGCACCAGCGTCAGCGCAATGGCTTTGGTGCAGGCCACCAGATCGGCAATCGGCACATGTTCGTTAGGCTGATGCGACAGCGCCGGATCGCCGGGACCAAAGTTGACCGTCGGCGTCTGGCCCAGCGTGCTGGGCAGGCCGATGTCGCTGTGGGCACCAAAGCCGGCCAGCTGCGGGCTCAGTGCCGCGTCACTCACGCCCTGCTGAAAAGCGCTGACAAAAGGATGATCGGCCGGGATCTCGGCGCAGTCGGCGTCCAGTATCCACTCCACGCGCGCCGGATGCTTTGCCAGGTAAGGATCCAGCGCGCATACCTTCGCCACGTGCGCCTCAATCTCCTGTTTTACCTTACCGCCCAGCCCCATCTCATCCTTTTCTGCCGGCAGATACTGCACGTCTATGACGATCTCGGCGCGGCCGGCAATTGACGCCGGATGCTCGCCCACTTTCAGCTGCGTCACGATAATCTGGTTGGGCAGATCCATGAGTGGATGGTTTTTGTCGGGCTGCGTCTGCCAGCGGCGGTTCAGCACATCGAGCCCGTCCAGCATCTGGCGACACAACATCACGGCATCAACCGGACCGCTGCTGTCCCAGCTGTTCGGCGTTAATTCCGCATGACCGCCGATGCCATCCAGAATGATGCGCGCCCACAAAATGCCGTGGCAAATCGGCGCGATACGGTTGGCAGTGGGCTCCGTCATGATACCGGCATCGGCTTTGAAGCCGCGATCCACCATTGCCAGCGAGCCCATGCCGCCGATCTCTTCATCCACTACCGTGGTGAACACCACGTCGCCGGCCAGCTGCACGTTGAGATCCTGCAGCAGCTCCACCGCCATCAGCATGCAGGCCACGCCACCTTTCATATCGACCGCGCCGCGACCATACACCGCCTCGTTGCGGATCTCCGGCACAAAAGGATCGCTGTGCCAGTGCTCAGCCGGACCCGGTGGTACCACGTCAATATGGCCGGTAAGCATCAGCGACCTGCCGCCACCGGATCCGCTCAGAGTGCCGCCCAGATTCGGCCGACCTTCGAAGGTGCGGCCTTTATTGGCGCCCGGACGGCCCTGATACTTCTGGTACAGCGCCGGGCCATCCGGATCCCACAAATCGGTGTCCATGCCCAGCGCCATCAGCCGCTGCTGCAGATAGCGCTGGCAGTCGCGCTCGCCTGGCCCGGCCTCGCGCGGATCGACTTTCACCACCGAGGGAAATGCCAGCAGGTCGCATAATGTCTGCGCGATACGCTGCGCGCTGGCATCGACGTGCGCGCTAATTTTTTCAGTCAGACTCATGTGTTATCTCCGATAGATAAAAAGTCGTTGTGCCATTAACACCATGATTAACAGCATGCCCACCACGCCCAGTTGCCACACGCTGTTCAGCCCCAGCTGCAACATGCAGGTTTTGAGGGTGACCAGCATCAGCGCGGCGGCGAGAACGCCAGCTACGCTGCCGCGCCCGCCAAAGATCGCCACGCCACCCAGCAGCGCGGCGGTCAGCGACTCCAGCTCAAGATTCACGCCGATTTCCGGGCGGGCGCTGCCGAGCCAGCACAGGGAAATAAAGCCGGCGCAGCCCGCCAGCGCACCGCTCAGGCAGTAAACCAGCAGCCGCAGGCGATCGACCGGAATGCCCACCAGCCGCGTGGCGTGCTCGTTGAAGCCGCAGGCGTAAATCCATTTGCCCCACGCGCTGTTGCTGAGGATCAGCCACGCCAGCAGAAACGCCGGGATGACACAGGTTAAGAAAGGCAACGGAACGGACAGCATGGCCGCCCGACCCCACTGCGTCAGCAGCGGCGGCACGCCGGCCAGCGCCGCACCACCGGTCAATGCCAGCGCCAGGCCGGAAAACAGATAAAAACTGCCCAGCGTAACGATCAGCGGCCAGAGGCGTAAGCGCGCCACCAGCAGGCCGTTCAGCGCGCCGGCCAGGCTGCCGCTTAGCAGGCAAATTAGCGGCAGCCAGCCGGGCGCAATACCCTGATCGAGTGCCAGCATGCCGATGACCGCCGAGAGCGAAACGTTACCGCCAACCGACAAATCAATGCCGCCGCCGCCAGTCATCACCACCAGCGACTGCCCGAGCGCCACCAGCGACAGCAGCGTGGCAAACTGCAGGATGGAGGTCAGCGACCATGCCGCCAGCATCTGCGGCAGCACAATCGCGATGCCGCCCAGCAGCAACAGCCACAGCGCCAGCAGCAGCGTCAGATCGGGGGCTTTGCGCCACAGTTTCATGCCAGCCTCCTTAGCGATAACAGCCGCCCACTGGCTGCTTCACTGCTCAGCACCAGCAACAGCACCGCCCCGGTGACCACGGTTTGCCACAGCGAGGGCACGCCAATCAGCAGCAGGCCATTTTGCAGAATGCGCAACAGCAGTACGCCGAGCAGCGTGCCGAGCAGACTGCAGGAGCCGCCGGTAATGCGCGTGCCGCCCAGCACCACCGCGGCAATCGCCTCCAGTGCCAGCGTGCCGCCGACGGTCATCTCCACGTTACGATAGGTGGCGATGTAGCAGGTGGCGGCCAGGCCGCACAGCACGCCACTGAGGGCAAAAGTCGCGACACGCACCTGGGTTACCGGTATGCCCGCCAGCCGCGCTTTTTCTTCGGAGTTGCCGGCGGCCAGCAGCCATAACCCGTACGGCGTATGGCGCAGCGCCAGCCATACCAGCGCCCAGGCCGCGACAATCAGCCAGGCCATCAGCGGCAGTCCCAGCAGCGGCCGCATGAGTGCGTGCGTCAGATCGCCCGGCAGACCGGAAAGCCACTGCCCGCCCAGCAGCACAAACAGCGCCGTGCGCCAGACGCCGAACAGCCCCAGCGTGCCAACAATTGCCGGAATGCGGCCGATCACCACCACCAGCGCGGTGATCAGCCCTGCCAGCAGGCCAATAAGCGGTCCGGCCAGCGCCGCCAGCAGCGGGGATTGCAGCATCAGCAGTTGTCCGACACCCCACGCGGCCACGCCCATCACCACGCCCACCGAGACGTCCACGCCACCCATGGCGATCACCAGCGTCATACCCAGCGCGATCAACAGCAGTTCGCTGCTGTTGCGCAGAATGGTCAGCAGGTTGTCAGCGGTAGCAAACCACGGTGAAAACCACGTAAAGCAGGCGCCAGCCAGCACGGCGATCGCCAGCAGGACGATTTCCCGCGAAGTCATATGCATCACAGGCCTCGTCAGAATTTGAACTGGTCGACGTTATCTTTGGTGAAAACCGCTGGCTTGCCGAGCAGCAGCACACCGGTTTTGCTGTCAAAGGTCACCGGTTGGGCAAAGCCGGGAACGTGATTTTCGGCGGCAAACGCTTTCCCGTCGATCAGCTGTTTGCCCGCCCACACCGTCAGATAGCCAAGCTTTTCCGGGTCCCACAACACGGTGTAGCCAAACGCCCCACTTTTCAGGTAGGCGCGCGCGGTGTTCGGACTGCAGAAACCGCTGCCAATCACCTTGCCGTTTTTGCCAGCGGTTTCGATGGCCTGCGCCACGCCCGGACAGGTTGTAGAGGCCATGGCAATCACCCCTTTCAGATCGGGGTTAGCGGACATCAAATCGGTGGTGATTTGCGCCGCGCGGCTGGCGGAACCGCCGGCGTACTGGGGTTTGAGCAGCGTAATGTGCGGATATTTACTTTTCACCCGCTGCTGCATAAAGCCAATCCAGCTGTTGAGGTTGGACGCCGTGGCTTCGCCGGAGACGATGCCAATTTTGCCGCGCTCGCCGACACGTTTGACCATCTCATCGATCACCGTATCGCCCAGGCCCTCATCGGTGGCCTGCGCCACATAGACCGGCCGCCCGCTGTCGGGCGCATCGCTGTCGCTGGTGAACAGATGCACATTACTCGCCTGCGCCTGCGCCATCACCGGCGCAATACTGGAGGCATCCAGCACGCTGATACTAATCGCATTGACCTTCTGCGCAATCAGGTTCTGCACGATCTGCAGCTGATCCATCGGGTTGGTATCTACCGGACCGCTGTAGACAAACTCCACGCCGAGATCGTGCGCGGCGCGCTTGCCGCCCGCCTCCATCGCCTGAAAATAGGGAATACCGATGATTTGCGGCACGAAGGCCACCTTTTGTGCCGCGAAGGCGTAACCCGATACCAGCAACGACAGCGAACAAACAGCAGTAGCAATGCGATGCATGATGATTTCCCCTGGTGTGAGTGCTTAGGTGTTTTCGAAAATGCGCGCATCAGGATGCGCACCGGTAATGAGTGCAACGATTTCGTCTGGCGTGGTGTCCGCGTGACGGCGCTCGGCGATTTTGCGGCCGCGACGAAACACCACCATGCGATCGGCCACGGCAAACACATCGCTGATGTTGTGGCTGATCAGCACCACGGCGCAGCCGCGTTCCGCCAGGCGGCGCGTCAGCTGCAGGACTTTCTGCGTCTCCGCGACCGCCAGCGCGGCGGTGGGTTCATCCATGATCACCAGCTGCGCGTTGAGATTGAGTGCGCGGCAGATCGCTACCGCCTGGCGCTGGCCGCCGGACAGACTGCCGACCGCCGCTTCGGCATCGGAAATGTGCGCATCGAGTTCGTTCAGCAGTCGATCCACCGTTTCGCGCATCGCGCGGCGACGCAGAAACGGAATGCCGAGCACGCGGCGCTTCAGCTCGCGGCCAAGAAACACGTTCTCGGCAATCGACAGATTCTCTGCCAGCGCCAGCTCCTGATAGATGGTGGCAATACCGTGCTCGGCGGCCTGGCGTGGCGAGGTGAATTTCACCGCCCTGCCGTCTACCCACAGCTCACCGTCGCTGGCGCTGTACGCGCCGGATAACACTTTGGTAAAGGTCGATTTGCCCGCGCCGTTGTCACCCAGCAGCGCCAGCACTTCACCGCGATGGATCGACAGATTGACCTGGCTAAGCGCCGTTAACGCGCCGAAGCGTTTGCCGATGTTGCGCGCTTCGATGAAACAGCTAGTCATGGGCGCTCTCCGGGTAAGCCGCGCTGTGGAAATCGATCTCCCACTGCAGCACGCGGGCGTAAAGCTGCGACAGCTGCGCCTGTTGCGCCGCGCTGAGCGTCAGTGCGCACTGGTCCAGCTCGGTTTTCAGCCACTGCGCCTGCTGATGGAACTCGTCTTCGGCATGCATCTCTACCCAGCGGCGCACGTCAGCGTCCTGCTGCGATTGCGCGCTGACGCGCAGGCACCAGTGGTAATACATCCACTCGGCACCGAACATCAGGGTGATGATTTCCGCATAGCTGCCCTGCTGCGCGACTTTCAGCATGCCATCGCGGAATGCGCTGACGCCGGGCAGATCGTCCGGATAATCCGCTGGCCGAATGCCGCGCCGCGCCAGCACCGCCTCAAACCAGGCGATTTGCGTATCCACCAGCGCATTGAGCACGCCAATCAGCCAGCGCTGCTGACGAATGCCGGGCGCCTTGCTCACCGCCAGCGCAAAAATAGCGATGGCGGTGGCGACGAAGTTACCCTCAAACACCAGATAGCGATTAAACACGCTGTCCGGCAGCCGATCGTGCTCAATATCGACGACAAAGCGGTGCTGCTGCATCGCCTGCCACAGCGCCTGATGCTGCGTTAGCAGCCGATCGCTGAAGCTTTCCATTACGCCTCCTCCAGCGCAGCCTGCGCCACCGCCATGAAGTGCTTCACGCGCGCCAGTTCCACCGGGTTCCACCACACGCCATCAACTTTCAGCGTGCTGGCGACAATCACCCCCTGTGTGCGACCAAGGATCTGGCAGACGTTGTCCGGCGTTACGCCTGAGCCCACCAGCAGCGGCAAGGCCGTTGCGGCGCGGATTTCGTCGATTTCACTCAGCGTGGCGCTGTCGCCGGTGCGCTGGCCGGTGGCGATCACCGCATCGGCTTCGAAGAAGTCAACGTCACGCGTCAGCTCCTGAATCGAGCGGTCGGCGACAATGGCGTGGCTGCCGTGTTTAACATGGCTATCGGCAAATACGCGGATATGATCGGCCCGCAGCTGATTGCGATAGCGCAGCGCTTTAGCGGCTGCCCCTTCGATAAAACCTTCATTGGCGATATAGGCATTGGCCCACTGGTTAACGCGCACAAAATCCGCTCCGCCGGCTAATGCCGTGGCAATTGCCGGGATTGCCGCATTGGCCAGCACGTTAATTCCCAGCGGTGCAGCAAAACGCTCGCGAATTTTATCGGTGATCACCGCCATAAATGCTGCCGTTTCCGGACCAATATCGTCGGGCTTGGCAAAGGGAATATCGCCATGATTCTCAACGATCAAACCGTGTACGCCGCCAGCCAGATAATTATCCGCATCGCGCAGGGCACAATCTATAATTTCACTCACCGGTTTGCCGCGATATTTCGGCGAGCCGGGAAAAGCATCACAGTGAATAACACCAATCACCGCCTTACTGCGTGAAAAAATATCTTGTATCGCGTTACTTTTTTCTGCTGATATAGAAGCCATCTCTTTCACCTTATTAACGAGAAAACTATGCGTGTCTATGTTGCAGGCAATATTGTGGTGGATGAAACCTGGTCCATCGATCAACTCCCTGAAAAAGGCGCCTCAATTCATGGCAAAAAAATTGCGCAGGATATCGGTGGCAAGGGCGCCAATCAGGCAATCATACTTTCGCGCTGCGGCATCGACACGCGCTTAATTAGCGCCACCGGCGATGATATTAACGGCCAGTGGATCCGCGAACGCATCCGGCACGAAACATTAACCTTGCTGCCGCCTCAGTTTTTGTCTGCTCACAGTGACACCTCAATTATTTTTAATAGCAGCGATGGCGATAATGCCATTATTACTACCACCGCCGCGGCCGACGCGCTGGCAGCCGATATTATCCTGGCTTACTTAGCCGATGCCGCAGCCGGCGATATTCTGCTGCAGCAGGGCAATTTTTCTGCGGATAAAACCCGCCGGTTATTTAGCTGGGCAAAGGCGCACGGCTTAACCACGGTATTTAATCCTTCACCGGTCAATCCGGACTTCGCCGATCTCTGGCCACTGATTGACATCGCGGTGGTCAATCAACCGGAAGCCGATCTGCTGCAACCCGCCGGCGTTAACACACTGGTGATTACTCAGGGTGCCGCCGGTGCGCTGCTGATGCGTGGCAATCAGCGCGTGTACTGCCCGGCGATCAACGTCGCGGCCGTCGATACCACCGGCGCCGGAGACACCTTCCTCGCCGTGCTGCTGGCGTCTGCCCTGCTGCGCGGCGTCGCGCCCGACCTGCTGGCGCTGCAGCATGCCAGCGCGGCGGCGGCGATCACCGTCAGTCGCACTGGCACGCTGAACGCGTTTCCCGATGCTGATGAATTACAACGTATTCTGGCGCAGCGCTAAGCCCGGGCGCAGACGTTCGCGTCTGCGCCTGGCGGTTACTTAAACAGCGAACGGTAGCTGTCGACGTTGGCTTTGGTCACCACCGTGGCCGGAACCAGAATGGTTTTGCTCACAGTTTTGCCGGCCGTCAGGCTATTCAGCGCTTTCAGCGCTTCTTCACCCATTTTCTTCGGATCCTGCTGCAGCACGGCGGTAACGTAGCCACCGTCAATGCCGCTGATGGCTTTTGCCGTCAGATCCCAGCCGAATACCTTGATGTCCTTCTGCCGTCCCTGGTTTTCTACTGCGGCAATGGCACCCAGCAGCGCCGGCTCGCCGGTGGCATAGATCGCGGTGAGATCCGGGTTGCCGGTAATCAGGTTTTCGGCAGCGGTCATGGCGTTGTCCTGAATATTCTGGCCATCGACCACATCGGCGACCGTTATCTGGCTGTTACTTTTAATCGTCTCTTCAAAACCTTTCTGACGCTGGTTCTGGATGGCCGAATTGAGCGCGCCGACAATTCCCAGTCGCGCTTTGCCGCCCATCTCTTTCGCAACATAATCGACAAAGTATTTGCCGAGGATTTTTCCACCTTCGAGGTTATCTACGCCCACCTGCGCTGCCTGCGGACCGGCAGGCAATACGGCATCAATCGCAATCACCGGAATATTCGCCGCTGCGGCTTCTTTTATCGCTGGCATAATACCGTTGACATCGATTGCATCCACCAGAATGCCTTTCACTCCCTGCTGAATATAGTTTTCAATCGCATCGTTTTGCGCCACGGGATTATCGTTGGCGTTATAAATCACCAGCTGTTTACCGCTGGCTTTGGCCGCTTCCTGTGCGCCCTGATTCATCAGGTTAAAAAATAGCGCCTGCTGATTAATCTGGACTAACGCATAAGTGGGTGCGGCGTGAGCCTGAACGCATAATGAACCTGCGGCGAGTAAACCACTCGCGATAAACAGTGAACGCAGTTTTCCGCTGAAAGATGACATCATTGAGTTCCTCGTCGGGAATAATAATAACCAGCGCTTCTCAGCGACCTACCGCTGAGCGTTTTTTTGGCAGGTAAATATCAGTTCAATGATTCTGAGCACGGCGATAATCCCGTGTTTTGATGCCGCCGGCGTCGTCTTTTTCGGCATCCCATCCACTGGGAGTGCGGGGTGAAAAAAACAATGTCGGGTTGGGAAGTTAATCCCGGTACTGCGGTAAACGCTTTATACAATTCGCCCGACGAATTTTTTTGTCAAGTGTTTATTTCTCCAGCAACGCAATCGGGAAAGCGCTGTATTAGTCGCGCTTAACTGTGTTACAGATAAGCCACCCCGGCAAACATGGCGAAATGGATGAGTACAAAACGCGTGTTGTTATCTGACGTGGCAAAGCTGGCTGGCCTGTCAAAAGCCACGGTGTCACGCTATCTGAATCACAGTATTGTGCTGCCGCAGGACACCGTTGACCGCATTGAAAGCGCGATCCGCACGCTGGACTATCGCGGTAATTCTCTTGCGCGGCGTTTAAGCAAAGGCGGCAGCGAAACCTTAGGCCTGGTACTGCCGGATATCACTAACCCGTTTTTTGCCGAACTGGCGGATGCCGCCGAAGAAGCAGCGTCGGCACACGGTTACAGTCTGGTGCTGTGCATCACGCGCAACAACCCGGACAAAGAGGCGCAGTTTATCCGCTGGCTGGATACGCGCCAGGTGGATGGCCTGCTGTTCACCACCAACCGGCCGGACAACGGCCTGCTGCGCGACGAGATCCAGCGCCAGCGCCATGTGGTGCTGCTGGATGAAGACATTCCCGGCAGTAACGTGCCGAAGGTCTTTGCAAATAACGTGCAGGGTGGCTGCATGGCCACTGAGCAGCTGATCGCCGCCGGGCATACGCAGATTGCGTTTATCGGCGGCCCGGAGCAGCTGATGAGCGTGCGCGAACGCTATCTTGGCTTTTGCACCGCGATGCAGCAGGCCGGTTTAACCGTACCGCCGCAATGGGTGATGTATGGCAACTACGAACGCGAATTTGGTCAGCAGGCGTTGCAGCACCTGTTCCGTTGCACGCCGCGCCCTACCGCCGTGTTCGCCGCCAGTGACTATCTGGTGCTGGGACTGCTCGACGGTTTGCGCGCCATCGGCCTGCAGGCACCGGCGGCGCTCTCGCTGGTCGGCTTCGATGACGCCAACTACAGCGATCTGACCCAGCCGCGCATCTCCACCATCCGCCAGCCAGCGCGCCAGCTGGGCCACACGGCGGTAAGCATTATGCTGCGCCTGCTCAACAACGACAGCAGCATCCCGATGGAGACACGTTTACCGGTGGAATGGATTGGTCGCGATTCGGTGGGATTTGTTAGCAATGTCCCAAAATGAGGCAAAACTGCACAATCATGGCGCAAAAAGTGAGCGATTTTTTCCGTTAGCGGTATAGTGAGTAAACCGGTTTACTTGGTGATTACATAACATACGATGTATTACAACAAGTTAGCCGCGAGTGCAGTGCCTGTTATTCAGGCTGGCATGGATGCTGCAATGTCATACCTGGCGAGTAAATATCATTGTAGCGTTTACCCTGTTGCTGTGAATTAAGGGTTTATCTGGCAGGTAAACCGGTTTACTAGATTGTAAATCGTGTCAGATAGCCTCTTTTTCGCGACCGGCTAAACATTTCCCACAGGCGTTGATGGGAGTGATCCAATGCAGCAATTACCAGCTCTTCCGGCCCGGGTGGAGATGATTAACATCACTAAAACCTACGGCTCAATTCGTTCTCTGCGCGGCGTCAATCTGCAGCTGGCCCCCGGTGAAGTGCTCGGTCTGGTGGGCGACAACGGCGCCGGCAAATCGACGCTGACCAAAGTGCTGTCCGGCGCGGTGATCCCCACCAGCGGCGCGATCCGCATTGATGGCGAACAGCAGCACTTCAGTAATCCGGCGGATTCGCGCCGTTGCCATATCGAAATGGTTTATCAGGATCTGTCGCTGTGCGACACGGTCGACGTGGCCGGTAACCTGTTCATGGGCCGCGAACCGACCAGACGCATCCTTGGCGTGCCGTTTCTCGATCAGGCCACAATGCATGCGCAGGCGCGTGAGATGCTGAAAGGTCTGGGCATCTCGATTCCCGATACCCGTCTGCTGGTGCGTAACCTCTCCGGCGGGCAGCGTCAGGCCATTGCTATCGCCCGTGCCGCCGCGTTCGATCCTAAAGTGCTGATTATGGATGAACCCACTGCCGCGCTGGCGGTAGCGGAAGTCGAGGCGGTGCTGGAGCTGATTCGCCGCGTGTCGGCGCGAGGCGTCAGTGTGATCCTCATCACCCATCGGCTGCAGGATCTGTTCCTGGTGTGCGATCGCATCATGGTGATGTACGAGGGCACCAACGTGGCCGACCGCCGTGTGGCGGACACCAGCCTGAGCGATATCGTCAACCTGATCGTAGGTGAGAAATTTACCGCGCAGTCCGCGGCAGCACACTGAGGTAACAGGATGAGCATCATGAATTTAGGCAGTTCACGCATGATCCAGCACTCTCTGCCGCGCCGCTTGTTGCATAACCATTCGGGTGTGGTAAGCATCGCGCTGTTTTTTGTCTTTTGCTGCGTGGTGTTTTCGCTGATCACCAGCAACTTTCTTACCAGTACCAACTGGCTGAACATCATCCGGCAAAGCGCGCCGCTGCTAATCGTCGCCACTGCAATGACGCTGGTGATTACTACCGGCGGCATCGATTTATCGGTCGGCTCGACGCTGGCGCTGGTGGGCGCGCTGTCGGCCATTGCGCTCAATAACTGGGGCTTGCCGTGGCCGGTGGTGCTGATTGGCGGGCTGCTGCTCGGCGCGCTGGTGGGCGCCATCAACGGCTTCTTTATCGCCTGGGAAGGGATACCGGCATTTATCGTCACGCTGGCCACGCTGGCAGTGGTGCGCGGCATCGCGCTGCTGGTGACGCAGGGCTATTCGATTCCGGTGCCGGCTGACAGCCTGTTCACCTTTATGGGTCGCGCCTGGGTGCTGGGGATTCCCATGCCGGCACTGATCGGCATCGTGGTGTTGCTGGCCGGTCACATTGTGCTTAATCACCTGCGCTTTGGCCGCTACGTCACCGCCATCGGTGCCAACGCGGAAGGTGCACGCCGCAGCGGTATCAATACCAAAGCGGTGACCATGAAAGTGTACATTCTCAGCGGCATGGCGGCGGCGCTGGCTGGCATGATCATCACCGCGCGCCTCGGCAGCGGCTCCTCTAACCAGGGCGAAGGTTTTGAACTGCAGGTGATTGCGGCGGTGGTGCTGGGCAGTACCAGCCTGTTTGGCGGCTTTGGAACCGTGATCGGTACGCTGCTCGGCGCGCTGTCGATTGCCATTATCCAGAACGGCCTGATTTTATCGCATATCTCACCGTTTTATACCCAGATCGCCACTGGCACCATCATTTTGCTCGCCATCTGGCTCAACACCCGCATTCTCAACCCGAGCCGCGCGCCCGCCAGAGGATAGCCCATGAAAGGATCAATTTTTCGCCATGCGGATCCGTTGCCGCTCGGCGTCAGCAGCGGTCAGGTGATGACGGTGCTCGGTCCGCTGCCGGTGGCGGAGATGGGCGTCACGCTGATGCACGAGCACATTTTACTGGATGCCTCCGGTAAATGGGTGCCGCCCTGCTGCTGTAGCGACCGCCACATTGCTGAAATGCCGGTGCGCATCGAGAACCTCGGCGAGCTGTCGCTCAACCCGCTGATGAGTCGCGACAACTGCCAGCTGTTTGACGTCGACACCGCAATTGAAGAGCTAATGAAATACCGCGCGCTGGGCGGCGAAACGGTGATCGATCCGACCAATATCGGCATCGGCCGCGATGGTAAAGCGCTGCAGCGCATTGCCCGTCTCACCGGCCTGAATATTGTGATGGGCACCGGTCTGTATCTGGAGCCGTCGCATCCCGAGTGGGTAAAAACCATCAGCGTGGAACAGCTGACCGACAAGCTGATTTTCGACCTCGGCGGACTGCCGGAGAAGCCGGAGGTGCTGGCCGGGCTGATCGGTGAAATCGGCATATCCAGCCGCTTCACGCCCGATGAAGAAAAATCGCTGCGTGCCGCCGGGCGCGCCAGTGCGGCCACCGGCGTGCCGATTCAGGTGCATCTGCCGGGCTGGGAGCGGCTCGGCCATAAGGTGCTGGATATTCTGGCGCAGGAAGGTGCCGATCTGCGCCACACCGTGCTGTGTCACATGAACCCCAGCTTTGCCGACAAAACCTACCAGCGCGAGCTGGCGGATCGCGGCGTGTTCCTCGAATACGACATGATCGGCATGAGCTACTACTACGCCGACGAATCGGCGCAGTCTCCGTCCGATGAGGAGAATGCGCGCGCCATTTGCGAGCTGATCGACGACGGTTACCTGCAGCAGATTTTGCTGTCCCAGGACGTGTTCCTGAAAACCATGCTGACGCGCTACGGCGGTCACGGCTATGGCTACATCCTCAAACATTTTGTGCCGCGCCTGAAACGTCATGGCGTCAGCGGCGAACAACTCGAAACCCTGATGATCACTAATCCGCAACGGGTGTTTGGCGGATAAACGGAGAAGTTGGCATGCAAAAGAACGTCTTGCTGGTCGGTGAATCCTGGACCAGTACCGCAACGCACGTAAAAGGCTTTGATCAGTTTGCTACCGCCACCTGGCACAGCGGTGCGGCGGATTTCCTTGCCGCGCTGCAGGAGAGCGCCTATGCCGTGACGCATATGCCGGCCCACGCCGCCGCCACTGATTTTCCGCAGACGCTGGAGGATTTGCAGCGCTGGGACGTGATTATTCTGTCCGATATCGGTGCCAATACCCTGCTGCTGCATCCGGACACCTGGCTGAAAAGCCGGCGTACGCCCAATCGCCTGGCGCTGATTCACGACTATGTTGCCGCAGGTGGCGCATTGATGATGGTGGGCGGTTATTACAGTTTTCAGGGGATTAACGGTGGCGCACGCTATCGCAATACGCTGGTGGAGAAAGTGCTGCCGGTGCGCTGTCTGGCCTGGGATGACCGCATCGAAACGCCGGAGGGCAGTTACGCCGAGGTGACAATGTCACACAAAGTGGTTACCGATCTTTCCGGCGACTGGCCGTGGCTGCTCGGTTACAACGAAGTGGAGATGCAGCCAGAAGGCACGCTGCTGGCCACCGTGGCGGGCACCGGTCATCCGCTGCTGGCGGTGCGCGAATATCAGCAAGGCCGCTCGCTGGTGTGGACCAGTGACATGTCAGCCCACTGGCTGCCGGAAGAGTTCAGCCGCTGGCCGGGCTATCGCCAGCTGTGGATTAACTGTCTCGACTGGCTGACGGAGCGTGACTGATGTCAGCGCGCTCACTGCCTCTGGCGCAGCAGCTGCTGAGCTTTGATACCATCAATCCACCGGGCAATGAGCTGGCCTGTGTGCAATTCCTCGCCGCGTGGCTGCAGGAGCAGGGCTTCGTGGTCGAACTGACAGCGTTTGGCGAGCAGCGCGCCAACCTGATCGCCCGCCTGCCGGGCCAGATGCCGGGCAAACCGCTGGCCTTTACTGGCCATCTGGACACCGTGCCGCTGGGTAATCAGCCTTGGCAGTTTGATCCGTTTGGTCACGACATTGATGGCGACCGGCTGTACGGGCGCGGCGCCAGCGATATGAAAGCGGCGGTAGCGGCGTTTGTGCTGGCCTGCGTGCAGCACAAAGCGGCGATTGCCGCCGGGCGCGGCGTGGTACTGCTGCTGACCGGCGGTGAAGAGACCGGCTGCCACGGTGCCCAGGCGCTGATCGCGGCCGGGCAGTTGCCTGAAGTCGGCGCGCTGATCGTGGGCGAGCCGACCGCCAACCAGCCGGTGATCGGCCACAAAGGCGCGCTGTGGCTGCGCTGCGAAACGCGTGGCAAAACCGCGCACGGAGCCATGCCGGAGCTGGGTATCAACGCCATCTACCTGGCGGCCGATGCGCTGGGTAAAATTCGTCACTTTTCACCGGGCGCGCCGCATCCGCTGATGAAACAGCCGACGCTGAACGTCGGCCGCATTGAGGGCGGCCTCAACATTAACTCGGTGCCGGACCGCGCCGCGTTTGATGTGGATATCCGCAGCGCGCCCAACCTGCAACACGCGGTGATTCGCCAGCAGCTGGCGACCTTTCTCGGTTACAGCGTGCACATCAGCACGCTGGTCGATCTGCCGGCTGTGCTAAGCCCGGAGCGGCACCAGTGGATTCAGTCGGTGTACCGTGCCTGCGAAGCCGTGACGCAGCAACCTGCGGAAGCGCGCATCGTGCCCTATTTTACCGATGCCTCGCTGCTGCTGCCGGCGCTCGGCGATCCGCCCTGCATCATTCTCGGTCCCGGTGAGCCGACGCAGGCGCACCAGACTGATGAATACTGCCTGGTGAGCCGTCTGAGCGAGGCAGAGCAGATTTACGGGCAGCTCATCGCTGACTGGATGCGCTGAGTGCCGCTGATGCGCTAAAAGCGGATTTTTTCCCTCTGCGCCGCCGGAAACGCCCTGCAGCCTGTTACACTCGTCGGCTATAACAACTTTTTAACGTCAGCGGCGCAGTGTGCTGGCGTTATTACGCAGGATAGTCGCGGTTATGCCCGTCAATTTTGACCTCAACGATCTCTACGCCTTCCGCGCGCTGGTGGAGTACGGCAACTTTCGTCTGGCGGCGGAGTCAATCTGCCTGTCGCAATCAGCGCTCAGCCGCAGAATTGAGAAGCTGGAAGCGGCGCTCGGTGCCCGGCTGTTTGACCGCACCACGAGGCGCGTCACGCTGACGCTGTATGGTCAGAACTTTGCTCAGCGCTCGGAGCAGTTGCTGGATAATGTCGAATCGATGCTGGCCGACGTCGAGCGCGCCAGCCAGGATCGCACTGGCCTGATCACCGTCGCTACCGTGCCCTCAGGCGCTTACTATTTTATGCCGGAGGTGATCCGCCGCTTTCAGACGCGTTACCCGCGCGTGCGCATCAAGCTGATTGATAGCAGCGTCGGCAACGTGATGGATGCAGTTAGCAGCGGACAGGCCGATTTCGGTATCTGCTTTGCGCGCAATTTACCGCCGGAGCTCACCTTCACGCCGCTGGTGGAGGATGTTTACGTCGCCGCCTGTCGCCACGATCATCCGCTGGCGACGCGCCAGCAGCTCAGCTGGCAGGAGTATTTTTTGCAGGATTATGTGGCGCTGGATAAGGTGTCCGGTAACCGCAATCTGCTGGACAGTGCGCTGGCGCATCTTACGCCCGCCCGGCAAAGTATCTGCGAAACGCGCCATGTCACGACGCTGCTGGGGATGGTAGAAGCGGGCATCGGCATTGCTGCCGTGCCCGCGATGTCGATGCCGGCGAACGGGCATCCGCTGCTGCGCCAGCTGGCGCTGACCGATCCGCAGGTCACCCGTTCGGTAGGATTAATTCGCCGCAGCGGACGTATGCAATCTTACGTCGCTGCGGAGCTGGAAAAGCTGATTATCGAACAGTCTCAGCACGCTTAACGCGCGGTTTGCAACGTCAGCGCGCGGCGGCGATACAGGTACAGCGTCGCCAGCAGCGCGCAAATCGCCGCAAAGCTCATCCAGTAACCCGGTGACGCTTTGTCGCCGGTGTATTCGATCAGCGCGGTAGACACCACCGGCGTGAAGCCGCCAAACAGCGCGGTTGCCAGGCTGTAGGCCAGCGAGAAACCGGCGACGCGCACTTCTGCCGGCATCACTTCAGTCAGCGCCGGGATCATCGCACCGTTATACAGGCCGTAAATAAACGACAGCCACAGCAGCACGCTCAGCATCATGCTGAAGGTCGGCGTCTGCGCCAGCAGCGTCAGTGCCGGGTAGGCGGTCGCCAGCGCCAGCAGCGTCATCGCCAGCAGCACCGGTTTACGCCCAAAGCGGTCCGACAGCGCACCGCCAACTGGCAGCCAGATAAAGTTGGAGATCGCCACCAGCAGCGTCACCAGCAGGCTGTCCGAGGCGCTCAGCATCAGCACTTTTTTGCCGAAGGTAGGTGCATAGACGGTAATGAGGTAGAACGCGGTGGTGGTCATCGCCACCATCAGCATCCCGGCAATCACCACCGGCCAGTTTTGTAACAGCGTGCTAAATACCTGACGCATATCCAGATGATGACGGCGCGCGCTGAACTCCTGCGTTTCCTCCAGACGGCGACGCAGAATAAAGATAAACGGCACGATCAGGCAGCCAAACAGGAATGGAATACGCCAGCCCCAGGCGCTGATGGCGCTCTGCTCCAGCGCAGCATTGAGCGCGAAGCCCATTGCGGCCGCGACCATGATGGCAACCTGCTGACTGCCGGATTGCCAGCTGGTGTAGAAACCTTTGCGCCCTGGCGTGGCAATCTCTGCCAGATAAACCGACACGCCACCCAGTTCTGCCCCGGCCGAGAAGCCCTGCAGCAAACGGCCAATCAGCACCAGCAGCGGCGCCCACAGGCCAATCGACTGGTACGACGGGATCAGCACGATCAGGAAGGTGCCCGCCGCCATGATCGACAGCGTGACGATCAGCCCTTTGCGCCGGCCAACCTTATCGATATAAGCGCCCAGCACAATCGCGCCAATCGGTCGCATCAGGAAGCCGGCACCGAACACCGCAAAGGTCATCATCAGCGACGCGAATTCGCTGCTGGCGGGGAAAAAGGTGTGCGCGATATAGGTGGCATAGAAACCGAACAGGAAGAAATCGAACTGTTCGAGGAAGTTGCCGGAGGTGACGCGGAAAATAGCGCCAACCCGGGCTCGGGTGGTCATCGGTAAGGCAGAGGAATGCATAAGTATCTCCAGTTTGTCCCTGGCGCTGTTATCAATCGCGCCTGCTTCGGAAGACTGGATCAGAACGTTAAGGTTAATAAGCGCAATAAACGCATGGCGTGATGCGTCTGACGCATTAATCGCTGCCGGCAACGGGCCGCCCTCAATATTAACAATGAGTTAACAAAGCCAGCCCCGTTTTTACTCCGCTCAGGCCCGCGGGCACCACAATACAGATTTGTGACCCGCTTCAAGCCGCTCACGGTGAGCCTGGCGCATCACAAGATAAACACATCTCTTTTTTCGCATATGTAGTTGACTTCATCACGTCGCCGCACCACACTGTCGGCTTTCCATTCAGGAGGGATTATGTCGCCGCTAACGCCACTGCAGCTGTTTAAAAACCTTTCCGACGAGACGCGTCTGACGCTGGTGCTGCTGCTGAAAGAACGTCAGGAGCTGTGCGTGTGCGAGCTGTCTGCCATTCTGCAACTGCCGCAGCCGAAGATTTCCCGTCATCTGGCGCTGCTACGCAACAGCGGTTTGCTGAGCGATCGTCGTGACGGCAAGTGGATCCACTATCGCCTTTCGCCACATATGCCGGTGTGGGCAGCGACGGTGATCGAACAGGCATGGCAATGCCAGCGCGATGCGATCCATGCCCTGCTGCTGCCGGTGCAGCGTGACCAGCTGACCACCGATGGCCGGGCGGTGTGTCTGTAAAAAATTTTACCCATACATATTCGATTCACCATATATGAAACGAACACAACCTGACTTTCCGGAGGAAACATGTTACTGGCAGGGACTATTTTCGCCATGACTTTACTGCTGGTGATCTGGCAACCGCGCGGGCTGGGCATTGGCTGGAGTGCAAGCGCCGGCGCGCTTCTGGCGCTACTGACGGGCGTGGTGCATCCCGGCGATATCCCGGCGGTGTGGCAGATTGTCTGGAACGCCACCGCCACCTTTATCGCGGTGATCATCATTAGCCTGCTGCTTGATGAGGCTGGCTTTTTTGCCTGGGCGGCGCTGCATGTGGCGCGCTGGGGCGGTGGCAGCGGTAAGAAATTGTTCTCCTTTATTATCCTGCTGGGTGCCGCAGTCGCCGCGCTGTTTGCCAATGACGGCGCCGCGCTGATTCTGACGCCTATCGTGATCGCGATGCTGCTGGCGCTGGGTTTCAGCCGGGGGGCCACGCTGGCGTTTGTCATGGCGGCCGGGTTCATCGCCGATACCGCCAGCCTGCCGCTGGTGGTATCCAATCTGGTTAACATCGTCTCGGCCGACTATTTCCGGCTCGGCTTTGGCGATTACGCCGCCGTGATGGTGCCGGTCACGCTCGCGGCAGTACTGGCGACATTGCTGATGCTGCATGTGTTTTTCCGCAAAGAGCTACCGCTCAGCTACGATTGCGCCCGGCTGACGTCGCCCGCGGCGGCAATTCGGGATCGAGCTACTTTCCGCGCGGGATGGCTGGTGCTGCTCTTATTGCTGGCTGGCTTTTTTGCTCTTGAGCCGCTGGGCGTACCGGTAAGTGCCGTGGCCGCCGCAGGCGCACTGATGCTGTGGCTGGTGGCGCGGCGGGGTCAGGTGATTGATACGCGTAAAGTGCTGCGCAGCGCGCCGTGGCAGATTGTGGTGTTCTCGCTCGGCATGTACCTGGTGGTGTATGGTTTGCGCAACGCCGGGCTGACCGTCTGGCTCACCGGTTTGCTGAATAGTTTTTCTGCGACCGGCCTGTGGGGCGCAACGTTTGCCACGGGCTTCTTCAGCGCCCTGCTCTCCTCCATCATGAACAATATGCCGACGGTGCTGGTGGGCGCCCTGGCGATTGATGCCAGCACGGCGCACGGCGTGGTGCGCGAGGCGATGATTTACGCCAACATTATCGGCTGCGATCTGGGCCCGAAAATCACCCCGATTGGCAGTCTGGCAACGCTGCTGTGGCTGCACGTGCTGGCGCAAAAAGAGATTCGCATTAGCTGGGGCTACTATTTTCGCGTCGGCATCATCCTGACGTTACCGGTGCTGGCCGTGACGCTGGCGGCTCTGGCGCTGCGCCTTTCCCTTTAACCATTTAGAGACTGACAATGACTAACATTACGATCTATCACAACCCGGACTGCGGTACCTCGCGCAATACGCTGGCACTGATTCGCAACAGCGGCGTCGAGCCCACCATTGTGCTTTATCTGGTTACGCCACCCACGCGTGAAACGCTGCAGCAATTGATCGACGCCATGGGGATTGGTCTGCGCGCGCTGGTGCGCCAAAACACCGACGCCTGGCAGGCGCTGGGGCCCGCACGTGAAGCGCTGAGCGATGAGCAGCTGCTGGACGTCATGCTGGCGCAGCCGATTCTCATCAACCGCCCGATTGTGGTGACGCCACTGGGAACGCGTCTGTGCCGTCCTTCTGAGCAGGTGCTGGATATCCTGCCCGATGCGCAGCGCGGTCCGTTTACTAAAGAGGATGGTGAGGTGGTGATTGATGCCCAGGGCCGGCGCGTCAGTCTTTAGTCGGTCAGAAATCGTCCGGGATAATCTGCTTCAATCGCGTGCACCTGGTCGTAACGGCCAAACAGGCGATAGCGATTGCGGGCAATCAGGTTGTAGATCAGGTTAGTGAGCCCGTCCGGCAGATAACGCAGAACGCCGCAGGCGCGCCATGGCCAGGGCAGCGAGTGCATAATGCGACAGATGGCCTGCGCGCGCAGCCAGTGCTGCCCATCGCGCAGTAGCACGATGGTGCGGATGTTATCGTGCGGTAATCCGGCACGCTGCAGCAGCTGTTTGCCGCGCTCGCTCTGGATCGCCGCAAAGTGATAATCGCGCGGCAAGCGGTGGCGCAGCAGAAAAATCACCCAGGCATTACACAGCTTGCATTGTCCATCATAAAGAATGATCGGCTGGGCGGACTCGGGTTGCACAGATGATGACACCTGACCTCCGCATTACAGATACAAAAAACCGGTGAGGCGACACGCCCCACCGGTTTAATTATATGTCACTTTTCAGAAGCTGACTTTCACGCCCGCCACCGCGCTGGTGAGCGCGGTTTCAGGCGCATCAGAATTGCGCGAGAGTCTGCAGTGTTTCAGGATTTTGCTGCACCATGCGAATCAGCAGTACGGCCTGAGCGTTAGGTTTTGCCCTGCCCTGCTCCCAGTTCTGATAGGTGGTTTCGCCCGTGTGAAGATAGTGCGCAAAAACGGCCTGTGACAGGTTAAGCTTTTCGCGCACGTCGCGCAGCTCCTGCGGCGCAATGGTGACAGGCGCGCGCTTACTGACCTTATAGGTCTTGAGCGTGATTTTTCCGTCCTGGTGGTCTTTCAGCTCCTGCATACCCGCCATCAGCTCACTGAAAATATCGCGTTCAGTCATGTCTCAGCCCCTTTTTGATCACGTTCAGCGCCTCCGCCAGGGCATCGCGCTGTTGTTTGGTCAGATCGTCGCGTTGATCTTTATCATATATGCTGAACAGGATGAACTGGCCTTTTTCATTCGTCCAGTAATAGATAACTCTAATCCCGCCCCGCGATCCCTTGTTCCGGCGTTCATCCCTGAAACGAACTTTACGAAGCCCGCCCGTATCGGGAATGACGTCGCCCTTTTCGGGGTCGGCCAGCAACATATTCTGAAACAGCCTGAATTGATCGTCGCTCAGGTAATCTGCCCGGTATTTCTGAAAGCTGGAAAGCTCAATAAACGTCGCTTGCATGGCCCTTTCCCTGTCCCCATCTAAGGGACATCATATCCCCATATTGGGGATAGTTCAACTCAAGTAAAAAAGAAAGGGCCCCCGTACGAGAGCCGTTTATCATCAGAAGCTGACTTTCACGCCCGCCACCGCGCTGGTGTCGCTGTAGCTGTGATTGCCCAGCTGCTGCGCCACGCCGCCCCACAGGTTGACGTTCGCATTCAGCCGCGCGTCCACGCCCAGCTTCACCTCGGCGGCGTTACGCGTGCCTGCCTGCTGGATGTTGACGCCGTTCAGCGCGGTGCCGAACGCCCTGCTGTTGTGCAGCCAGTTGGCCTCAGCGTACGGCTCGATGGCGCTGTGCGACTGCGGATCCAGCAGCGTGCGCAGCGAGGCGCGCACGCCGAGGCGGCTCTGCAGGTTGTCCTGACCGGTGCCCTGCACGCGGCTGCCGTTCTGCTCTTTCACGTCGTCCGCCTTCACGCCCTGCCAGTTCAGCTGCGCCTGCGGACGCAGCCACAGGCTGGTGCTGTCGCTCAGCGTTGCCACTTCGGCGCGGTAGCCGCCGGCCAGCGACGCGCTGATGCCTTTGGATTTGTACGACTGCTGGCCGATGTCATCGCCCTTCACGCTGTTGTTGAACCAGCCATAGCTCAGCGAGCTGTCGACGAACGCACCGCTCTGCTCTGCCGCGTTCTGCTGCCAGCGGCCATACACGCCCAGGCTGTAACCGTTCACCTGACCACGCGACTGGTAGCCGCTCACCGCCGAGCGCGACTTGCTCTGCGCGTTGCCGTAGCCGGCCATCGCGCCGAGGCGCAGGCTGTCGCTGCCGGTCAGCGTGCCGCCCGCCACGTCGCCGCCCAGCTGGATGGCGTAGCGGTTGGTGTCGGACTTCAGCTGGCCGCTGCTGTCTTTCACCCGGCTGTGGCCGGCGCTGTTGTGCAGCCACAGGCGCGTGCTCTGCTGCCGGCCGTTCGCGTCGGTGTAGAAGGTCTCTGCCGGACGGTCGTCCATGCTGGTGGTAAACAGCGTATTGGCCGCCGCCAGGTTGGCGCTGTAGCTGGCCGCTTCAGGACGCACGATCATGTTGTGCTGATCCACCGGCGGCTCGACGATCTGGCCGCCCTCGCCCTCGCCCGGCGTCACCACCGGATCGGGCTCGCTGCCGTTTTTATCGCTCACCAGATACCAGCCGTGCTGATCCGCGCCCTTCACCAGGTTGTAATCATAAGCGCCGGCGACGATACGCCCTTTCTGGCGGAACTCGCCGTTGCTGGCGCCGTCCACCTGAATCAGCTGCAGCCCCTGAATGGTCTGCGCGCCGCTGCCGCCGGCGTTGTTGACCACCACGTCGGTGCTGCCGCTGCTGTCGCCAAGGATGTGCAGCTTATCGCTGGCGGAGTGATCGTCGCCCAGCGCCGCGTTCATCACCAGCGTGCTGTTGTCGCCGCTGTAGTTGCCGTTAACCGTCAGGGTGCTGAAGCCGTCACCGTCGTGGGTGAAGTTCAGCGTACTGTTGCTGGCGCTCAGCGTATTGACGCTGCTGTCGCCGGTGATGTTCCACTGGCTGTTGTCGCTGAGCGTCAGCGTATTCAGGCCGGATGACGCGCCGGTCCACGCCGAGCTGCCGCTCAGGTTGATTTGGCTGTCGGTGGTCTGGCTGCGGTCGATGTCTACATTGCCTTCGAACAGCGAGCGGTTGCTGCCGTTCAGTACTACCGAGCCGGCGGTTGAACCTTCCGCTGTGTTATAGCCGGTTTTCAGCAGCGTGCTGCCGCTCAGCACCGAGTTGTCGGCGTCGATATTCATGCTGGTGCCGGTCAGCACGTTGACGGCGGCGCCGTCGGTGGCGGCTATGCGGGTGTTGGCGAGTTTAATGTCCGCCAGCGTGGCCTGCCATTTGGAAAGAATCCCGGTGGCGTTCTCGCCTGTGACGTTAATAGCTGAATCAGTCAGATGAACGTGATTGATTAAATCAGGGTCATACACACTTTGAACGCTAATGGCAGCGTTAAAGCCGTCATTATCGATACCACTTTTAGCCATGGTGATATTCTTCCCGGTCAAGGTACTGCCATCCTGTACCCGAATTCCGGAACCCCCGCCGTGGGCCTCTACTGAAACATTTTCGGCATTGATATCGCCTGAAAATGCTGACACCAGGGCTTCGTTGTCTGCATCAGTGACAATATTCACGTTCTTCAGGTTAACAGTACTGCTGTCATAGCTATAGGCTGCGTATCCACCACCCTGACCGATGTTGATTCGGCTGTCAGAGAGATTCAGCACCGTTCCGGTACTGTTAGCGACCACGCCTGTACCACTACCCGTGACGTTTATCTCAGAATTTGACGCATTCAGCGTTGATTTGTCGTTTGCATTAAGGCCATTAGCGCCTGCGCCACTGACCACAAACGCACTGTTATCCACGTTCAGTACTGAACCTTCGCCATTGACGAAGCCGCCGTGCCCACCCATGCCAGTGGTGGTGACCTGCACACCGCCGGCGCGCAATGTTGCGGCGTTCCCGGTATAAATACCATGAGCAGTTTCACCGCTGGTGGAGTACGTCCCGCCCGTCAGCGTGACTACCGTGCCCGCATTGTTTGCAGTCACGCCATTCGACTGGTTACCGCTGGTGGTCACCTGCACGCCGCTGGCGCTGAGTTTACCGCCGGAAGCCGCCACCAGGCCATGGGCTTTAGTACCGCTGGTTGTCACTGTTCCACCTTGCAGAGTGACCTCAGTGCTGGCCAGGTTACTAAAAACACCCGATGAATCGTTACCCTGGGTAATCACGGTCACATCGCTGGCAATAAGCCTACCGCCTGAGCCCGCAACCAGACCATAAGCCTTAGTGCCACTGGTGGTGACGCTACCACCTGTAATATCGATCAGTGAGCCGGTGCCACGGGAATAAACATTGTAGGCACCGTCGCCATGGGTGACATAGTCTGCGTTCAGGCTGTTAATGATCCCGGCCGAAGAGGCATAGGCGCCGTAGGCGGTCTTTCCTGTTGTTTCCACACGGGTACCATCAAGTTTCAATGTGCCGGTCAGGCTGGCAACCACGCCATAGCCACCGGTGCCCGTGGTTTGCACGCTCCCGCGCGTCATCTCAGTAGCTGAAGACGCGAGGGTGGAGAAAACACCGTAGCCATTGTTGCCATCGTTCAGCACGGTGACATCCGTGGCGCTCGCCTTGCCGCCGTTTTGCACCAGCAGTCCGTAATGATCGTTATCGGTCGCCTGCAGAGTCTGGTTGCTAAATTCCAGCGTTTCTGCCGGCCCGTCTACTGTCGCGCCGTTAGCCGCCAGCGCTGCCGGCGAACCGGCGAGTAGCAGCGCCGAACCCAGCACACCGCCGACCAGCCGTGATTTACTGGCCGCTTTACCGGAGCAGGAGGATTTTATTTTGCCGCGCGCCAGTTCAGAGGTGACGACATAACATTGCAGGGCATAATTCCAGATAACACGATAACTTTTGTTCATAATATTCCTGACTGGACTTAACCATTTCCTTTTGGCAAAAGCATAATGAACAGGACATTACGCTATTTAATACGCAGCGCTGTTCATATGGCTTCAATCTATTCCTGCCGTTCAGTCTGAAGCGGCCGATAGAAAAATATTCGCAAAATCGTGGAAGAGTGAATATGAGAATGGGAGCAGCTGCCTGTAGTCGCTGGACTACAAAAAGTCAGCCGCAGTAATACATTTCGATTTAATAAATCCCGTGATGCGGCGGAGAGAGTTAATAAATAAGAAAGGGATTAAATAAAGACAATGAGCGCTGGCAGGAATAAAAAAGCCCCCGCTACGGGAGCCGTTTATCATCAGAAGCTGACTTTCACGCCCGCCACCGCGCTGGTGTCGCTGTAGCTGTGGTTGCCCAGCTGCTGAGCCACGCCGCCCCACAGGTTGACGTTCGCGTTCAGCCGCGCGTCCAAGCCCAGCTTCACCTCGGCGGCATTGCGCGTGCCCGCCTGCTGGATGTTGACGCCGTTCAGCGCGGTGCCGAACGCCTTGCTGTTGTGCAGCCAGTTGGCCTCAGCGTACGGCTCGATGGCGCTGTGCGACTGCGGATCCAGCAGCGTGCGCAGCGAGGTGCGCACGCCGAGGCGGCTCTGCAGGTTGTCCTGACCGGTGCCCTGCACGCGGCTGCCGTTCAGCTCTTTCACGTCGTCCGCCTTCACGCCCTGCCAGTTCAGCTGCGCCTGCGGGCGCAGCCACAGGCTGGTGCTGTCGCTCAGCGTCGCCACTTCTGCGCGGTAACCGCCGGCCAGCGACGCGCTGATGCCTTTCGACTTGTACGACTGCTGGCCGATGTCATCGCCCTTCACGCTGTTGTTGAACCAGCCGTAGCTCAGCGCGCTGTCAACAAATGCACCGCTCTGCTCTGCCGCGTTCTGCAGCCAGCTGCCGTACACGCCCAGGCTGTAGCCGTTCACCTGACCACGCGACTGGTAGCCGCTCACCGCCGAGCGCGACTTGCTCTGCGCGTTGCCGTAGCCGGCCATCGCGCCGAGGCGCAGGCTGTCGCTGCCGGTCAGCGTGCCGCTTGCCACGTCGCCGCCCAGCTGGATGGCGTAGCGGTTAGTGTCGGACTTAAGCTGGCCGCTGCTGTCTTTCACCCGGCTGTGGCCGGCGCTGTTGTGCAGCCACAGGCGCGTGCTCTGCTGCTGGCCGTTCGCGTCGGTGTAGAAGGTTTCAGCCGGACGATCGTCCATGCTGGTGGTAAACAGCGTGTTGGCCGCCGCGAGGTTGGCGCTGTAGCTGGCCGCTTCCGGACGCACGATCATGTTGTGCTGGCTCACCGGTGGCTCGACGACTTCACCGCCCTCGCCTTCGCCCGGCGTCACCACCGGATCGGGTTCGCTGCTGTTTTTATCGCTCACCAGATACCAGCCGTGCTGATCCGCGCCCTTCACCAGGTTGTAGTCATAGGCACCGGCGACGATACGCCCTTTCTGGCGGAACTCGCCGTTGCTGGCACCGTCCACCTGAATAATGTTCAGGCCCTGAATAGTCTGCGCGCCGCTGCCGCCGGCGTTGTTCACCACCACGTCGGTGCTGCCGCTGCTGTCGCCGAGGATGTGCAGCTTATCGCTGGCGGAGTGGTCGTCGCCCAGCGCCGCGTTCATCACCAGCGTGCTGTTGTCGCCGCTGTAGTTGCCGTTGACCGTCAGGGTGCTGAAGCCGGCGCCGTCGTGGGTAAAGTTCAGCGTGCTGTTGCTGGCGCTCAGCGCATCAACGCTGCTGTCGCCGGTGATGTTCCACTGGCTGTTGTCATTCAGCGTCAGCGTATTCAGGCCGCTGGACACACCGGTCCATGCCGAGCTGCCGCTCAGGTTGATCTGGCTGTCGGTGGTCTGGCTGCGGTCAATGTCCACGTTGCCTTCGAACAGCGAGTGGTTGCTGCCGTTCAGTACCACCGAGCCGGCGGTCGCGCCTTCGGTGGTGCTGTAGCCGGTTTTCAGCAGCGTGCTGCCGCTCAGCAGCGAGTTATCAGCGTCGATGTGCATGTCGGTGCCGGTCAGCACGTTAACGGCGGTGCCCTCGGTGGCGGTGATGGCGGTGTTCGCCAGTTTAATATCCGCCAGCGTGGCCTGTCGTTTGGAGACAATACCAGTGGCGCTTTCGCCGGAGACATTAATAGCGGAATCGTTCAGGGAAAGCGTATTATGTGCATCCGGATAATATAAATTCAGCACGTTGATGGCCGCATTAAATCCTTCAGCATCTGTACCGCTTTTTTCAATGGTAATATTTTTACCGCTGAAGGTACTGCCATCCTGAACTTCAATACCGTAACCGCCGCTGCGCGCCTTCACACTGATATCGTCGCTATTTAACGTCCCACCAAACGCGCTTGCCAGTGCTGAGTAGCTGGAGTCAGTGAGAATCTCAACATTTTTAAGATTAGTTGTGCTATTCAATATATTCAGAACGGCATTTCCTGCACCCTGTCCCATTTCGATTTGGCTGTCAGAGAGGTTGAGCACTGTCCCTGCGCCTGAAGCTGAGGTGCCTGACCCGCTTCCGGTGATTTTGATTGCAGTATTAGTAGCATCAAGCGTTGATTTTCCATCTGCATTTAATCCATTTGCTCCCTGCCCACGGGTCTCAATCGTGCTGCCATCCACTCTTAACTGAGAGTCTTCGCCGGTTATGTAGGCACCATGAGCATTTTGCCCGCTGGTAATAACCTGCACCCCGCTGGCATTGAGTTGGCCGCCGGAGCCTGCGTACAGACCATAGGCTTTGCTGCCGTCGGTGGTGATGCTGCCGCCGCTCAGATCGATCAGTGAACCGGTGGCACAGGAATAAACGCCGTACGCGCCGTCGCCGTGGGTAACATAGTCGGTATCCGTACTGTTAATGATACCGCCAGAAGAGGCGTAGGCACCGTGGGCGGTCTGGCCGGAGGTTTCCACTTTTGTGCCGCTGGTTTTCACCGCGCCGGTCAGGCTGGCCACCACGCCGTAGCCACCCGCGCCGCTGGTGGTTACGCTGCCGCGCGTCATCTCCGCAGAGGCAGAGCCGGCGGTGGAAAACACACCGTAGCCGCTGGTGCCCGCGTTGAGCACGGTCACGTCGGTGGCGGTGGCTTTTGCGCCGTTCTGCACCAGCAGCCCGTAGTATTTGTCGCCGGTCGCCTGCAGTGTCTGCTTATTCAGCTCCACCGGCTGCGCCGGATCGTTGACGGTCGCGCCGTTGGCGGCCAGCGCCATTGGTGAACCGGCCAGCAGCAGCGCCGAACCCAGCGCGCCGCCGGCCAGTATTGATTTATTCGCCGGTTTGCCGGAGCAGGATGATTTAACTTTGCCGCGCGCCAGTTCAGAGGTGACGACATAACATTGCAGGGCATAATTCCAGATAACGCGATAACTTTTGTTCATAATTTTCCTGACCCGGATTCAATCAAAATCTTGCGGCTTAACTCTCTTTCTGCCGTTCAGCCTGAAGTGGCCGATGAAAAAATCTTCCCAAAATCGTCAGGGGGTGAACATGAGAGCACCGGCAGGCGGCTGTAGTCGCCGGACTACAAAAAGCAAGCTGTCGCGCTATGTTCAGGATCAATAAATCGTGCAATGCAGCGGAGAAAACCTGGCTGCAGAAGAAGTCTGCTGAGGGCGAGGGTAAATGGCGGGGATAAAAAAACGGCCCCCGCTGCGGGAGCCGTCTGTCATCAGAAGCTGACTTTTACGCCGGCGATGGCGCTGGTGTCGCTGTAGCTGTGGCTGCTCAGCTGCTGCGCCACGCCGCCCCACAGGTTAACGTTTGCATTCAGCGTGGCGTCTACGCCCAGCTTCAGCTCACCGGCGTTGCGCGTGCCGGCCTGATGGATGGTGACGCCGTTCATTGAGGTGCCCAGCGTGCGGGTGTTGTGCACCCAGCTGGCCTCCACGTACGGCTCAACGCTGCGGCCCTGGTCCAGCGCGGAGCGCAGCGAGGCGCGCACGCCGGCGTGGCTCTGCAGGTTATCTTCGCCGGTGCCGTGCACGCGGGTGCCGTTGCCTTCGGTGAGGTCATCGCCCTTCACGCCCTGCCAGTTCAGCATCGCCTGCGGGCGCAGCCAGAAGCCGGTCGATTCGGTGATTTTTGCCACTTCAGCGCTGTAGCCGCCGGCCAGCGACGCCAGGATGCCCTTCGATTTGTAGGACTCCTCGCCGATATCCTCGCCCTTGATGCTGTTGTCGAACCAGCTGTAGCTCAGCGTGCTGTCGATAAACGCGCCGCTGCGCCCGGCCGCGTTCTGCTGCCAGGTGCCGTAAATGCCCAGGTTGTAACCGTGCACCTGGCCGCGCGACTGGTAGCCGCTCACCGCCGAGCGCGATTTGCTCTGCGCGTTACCGTAGCCGGCCATCGCGCCGAGGCGCAGGCTGTCCGTGCCGTGCAGCGTGCCGGTCGCCAGGTCGCCGCCCAGCTGCAGCGCGTAGCGGTTGGTGTCGGTTTTCAGCTGGCCGCTGCTGTCTTTCTGGTGGTTGTGGCCGCCGCTGTTGCGCAGCCACAGGCGGGTGTGCTGCTGCCGGCCGTTCGCGTCCGTGTACTGCGTGACGCCCGGGCGGTCGTCCATGCTGGTGGCGAACAGCGTGTTGGCCGCCGCGATGTTGGCGCTGTAGCTGGCCGCTTCCGGGCGCACAATCATGTTGTGCAGCTCCGCCGGCGGCGCGATGAGGTCCCCGCCCGCGCCTTCGCCCGGCGTGGTCACCGGGTTCGGTTCAGCCGGAGTGGTATCGCTGCCGTTTTTGTCGCTTACCAGATACCAGTTGTGGCCGTCGGCCCCGCGGCCTTTTACCAGGTCATAATCGTAGGCGCCGGCCACGATGCGGCCCTTCTTGCGGAAGTCGCCGTTGACCGCGCCGTCCACCTGAATCAGCTGCAGCCCCTGAATGGTCTGCGCGCCGCTGCCGCCGGCGTTGTTCACCGCCACCTCAGTGTTACCATTCACGTCGCCCAGCACGTGCAGCCGGTCGGTGGCCGAGGTGTCGCCACCCAGCGCCGCGTTCATCACCAGCGTGGCGTTATCTGCCGTGTAGTTGCCGTTAACGGTCAGCACCGTAAAGTTCGCGGTGTTGTGCGCCACGTTGATCACGCTGTTATTTGCGGTCAGCGCGTCGACGCTGCTGTTGTCCATGATGTTCCACTGGCTGTTGTCGCTGAGCGTCAGCATCTGCAGGCCGCTGGACGCGCCGGTCCACACCGAGCTGCCGCTCAGGTTGATCTGGCTGTCCTGCGTCTGGCTGCGGTCGATGTCCACGTCACCGATGAACAGCGAGTGGTTGCTGCCGTTCAGTACCACCGAGCCCGCGGTCGCGCCAGCGGTGGTGCTGTAGCCGGTTTTCAGCAGCGTGCTGCCGCTCAGCACCGAGTTGTCGGCGTCGATATTCATGCTGGTGCCGGTCAGCACGTTAACGGCGGTGCCGTCGGTGGCGGTGATACGGGTGTTGGCGAGTTTAATATCCGCCAGCGTGGTCTGTTGTTTGGAGACAATGCCGGTGGCATTATCGCCGGTAACGGTAATGTTCGAATCCGTCAGGTAAACACTGGTGAGTAAATCCGGATTGACTAAACCCACTACATTAATTGCAGCATTGAAACCTTCCGCATCAGACCCCGTTTTATCAATGGTGATATTATTTCCTGTAAATGTGCTGCCATCCTGCACCTCAAGACCATAACCGCCACTGCGCGCCTGTACGAAAACATTTTCAGCATCGATATTGGCTGAAAAACCTGAAGACAGGGCTGCATTGTCTGCATCAGTGGTAATATCGACGTTTTTCAGGTTGATGATTGCATTGTTATAGCTTAATGCGGCGTATCCGCCATTGCGACCAATGTTGATTCGGCTGTCAGAGAGACTGAGCACCGTTCCGGAATCATTGGCGATCACGCCCGAGCCGCTGCCAGCGACGTCTATCTGAGAATTTGAGGCATTGAGCGTCGACTTTGCGTCTGCATTCAGGCCATTGGAGCCTGCGCCGCTGACTACAAATGTACTATTGTCCACGTTCAGCACAGAACCCTCGCCACTGGCGTAGCCGCCGTGTGCATTCCGGCCAGAAGTGCTGACGTGAGCATCTGAGGTGGTCATCATCCCCGAGCCACCAACGTACAGACCGTGGGCATCCTGCCCGCTGGTCGCAACCTGCACGCCGCCGGCGTTGACTTTGCCACCGGAAATCGCTGCCAGACCGTAAGCGTTGGAGCCGCTGGTGGTTACTGCTCCGCCTGCCAGCGTAACTTTTGTCCCGGCCAGGTTAGCAAAAACACCAAAGGACTGGTCGCCATGGGTGACCACATTTACGCCATCCGCTGTCATACTGCCGCCGGAACCCGCCACCAGACCATAAGCCTTAGTGCCACTGGTGGTGACGCTGCCACCTGCGATATCGATCAGTGAACCGGTGCCACGAGAGTAAACACCATAGGCACCGTCGCCGTGGGTGACATAATCTGCTTTCAGGCTGTTAATGATCCCGGCCGAAGAGGCATAGGCGCCGTAGGCAGTTTTTCCCGTGGTTTCCACGCGGGTGCCATCCAGTTTCAATGTGCCGGTCAGGCTGGCGACCACGCCGTAGCCGCCGTCGCCCGTGGTTTGCACGCTGCCGTGCGTCATCTCAATGGCCGAAGACGCCAGGGTGGAGAATACACCGTAGCCATCAGTGCCATCGGTCAATACCTTCACATCCGTGGCGCTGGCCTTTGCGCCGTTCTCAACCAGCAGCCCGCGATGATCTTTGCCCGTCGCCTGCAGTGTCTGGTTGCTCAGATTCAGGGTTTCTTCCGGGCCGGTTGCAGTCGCACCGTTTGCCGCCAGCGCCGCCGGTGAAGCGGCCAGCAGCAGCACTGAACCGAGCGCGCCGCTGATGAATAAGGCTTTATTTGCCGTTTTTCCTGAACGCGATGATTTCACTTTACCGCGCGCCAGTTCCGAGGCCACGACATAACATTGCTGGGCATAATTCCAGATAACACGATAATTTTTGTTCATGCTTTTTTCCTGATTCAGGTTATGTCGCTCCACCAGCGGAATGACCTAACGGGTAAAACAGCCGCACTGCAACAGGTTATTTTTCTGTCGCATCGCGCTGAGAAATGATTAAAGCAACCGGATTTGGCTGAATTCTAACGTTGAGACCGGTCTTATCTGATCTAAGACCTGTCTCAAAACTTTCCCTTCGGGATAAATAAAAAAATCACATTACGCCGTAGGCTAAGGACTACAGTTTACTAAACCGATAAATTTAAATGAGTTAAAAACCATGCATCAGCACAAATCTGGCCGGGAAAGAATAAGCACGAATTCCACCCGCGCAAGGCAGAATGCCGGACGGTTAATTTTACGTTTATTAAATTGATCAGAATTCAATACGCATGTGGCGCAACTTAAATGCAATACAAACAGCTAAACCTCTAAATAAATCATTTACCCGTTAATACATCATTTAACAAAGTCACAACAATCACGAACCAGAAATTCCACATAGGCTGTTGATTTATAATAAATTAATGTGAGAAGGATATTTAGCAACTAAAACCAGAACAGATTGACAAACATTTAATCTTTCGCGCTTAAGTTCGGGTAACTGGCGTCGTTTATCTTTGGTGAATAATCTTTGTGCTATGCAGAAAAGTCGCAGTACAGATTGAAACGTTGTAAATAAGACAATCAGAAATCAACTGTAAGTTATGGACTACATTTAAAAATAAATGCCTGCAAACAGAATGGTCTTGAGTTGATTAAGATGCCGTTATATAAGTGTGCTTTTGAATGAGCGTGCTCAGATTAATTAAGAGAAAGGCAGTACGTATGGCTAACTTTGTTATTGTGGATGATCATCCTATTGTGCGCGTGGCGATACGGCTGGTGCTGGAAAATGCCGGACATCGTGTTTCAGCAGAGGCTGGCGACGGCGACAATATATTTAGCCTGGTCAAAGAGAAAGGTGCCGATGCGGCAATTATTGATATTGATCTGCCCGGCATTGGCGGTATTGAAGCGGTTAAGAACCTTCGCACCGCCGGATCATTGATCCCGGTGATCGTGATGAGCGGAAAAAACGCGGAATTTTACGCTTACGAGAGTAAAAAAGCCGGTGCCAATGGCTTTATCAGTAAAAAAAACAACCTCAATGATCTGACCCACGCCGTCGACGCGGTACTGTCCGGCTATGGTTTTTTCCCGCTGCGCCTGAGTCACCAGGCAGAGGGCGATCAGCTGGTGCAGGACAGCGACAAACTGCTGCTGCTGTCGCATCGCGAATATGAAGTGCTGCGTTACCTCGGTGAAGGCACCGAGATTGTCAAAATTGCCAACCGCATGAAGCTCAGCAATAAAACGGTCAGCACCTATAAAGCCAGACTGATGGAAAAGTTATCGCTGAAAAATCAAAAGGATTTACTCGATTTCACCCGCCGGAACCAGATTAACTGATGCGACTTTTTTTCCTGTGCGCGCTGTGCTGCGCGCTGCTGCTGGTCGCCCCACTGCGCGCGGCGGTGCAGCAGCTTAATTATCAGCCCAACGATTTGCCGGCGCTGCCCGCGCCGATGCTCAATGACAGCGACTGGCACTGGCTGGGGCAAAAGCGCGACAGCGTGATTGGCATCTATGGGCCGGATCGGCCACCGATGCTGCGCACCAATCCTGAAGGAAGAGTGTTTGGTTACATCCCCGATGCGGCTTACGCTGCGCTGCACAGCCTGGGTATCAGTTTTCGCGTCAAACATTATGACACCGCGCCCGAAGCCTTTGCCGCGCTGGCGCGCGAAGAGCTGGATATGATATTTGTGCCGGCCGGTGAGGCGGTGCCGGCGCATGTTAACGACACTATCAGCGTAACCGCGCTGAAAGCCAGCCCTGTTCGGGTGGTGCGCAACAGCAGTAACCCGCTGGCCGGTCAGGAGTTTTTACCCGGTCCGGCGATAACCTCTCCCTACAGCCAGCTGCCGCAGGTCGCGATGGGCACCCTGCCCTATGCCGATGTGCCGGCGGTGGAAGCCTATTACCTGATTGAACGCAACTATCTGAATACGCTAACCATCGATCACATTCTGCCCGATCTCAGTTCGCCGTATCGCTTTGTGGTCAACAGTAAAGAACACGTGCTGGCGCGGGCGATGCGCATTGCGTTTGACGCCCTGCAGCGCCATGCGGCCGGTGAGATCATTGCCGCACGCTGGGATATCGCCAACATCACGCGCTTTGTCACCACGCCCCTGGCGCTGACGCCCACCGAGCAGGCCTGGCTGCAGACGCACAGCCAAATCAACATGGCGGTCACGGACCTGGTGGCACCGTTCTTTATCAAAAACGCGCAGGGCGAAATCACCGGCATCGTGCCGGAGTTGCTCAACCTGATTGAAATGCGCACCGGGCTGAGCTTCAACTTTATTGAGATCAGCGACAGTCGTGATCTGACCGCGCGGATGAAACGCGGCGATGTCACGATTGCCGCACCGCTGATCTGGAGCCAGCAGCGCAGCCGTGACTTTTTGATGACCACACCGTTTATGTTCACGCCGGAAGTGCTGGTGACCAACACGGCCGCGCAGGATGCGCCGCCAAAGCGCGCCGCGCTGGTGCGCGAGCAGGATGCCTCCCACTGGTTTCTGAAAAAATATCCTGATGTGTCAGTCGATTATGTTGGCAATCCCAGCCTGGCGATGCAGTGGGTGGCGGATGGGCAAACCGACGCCACCATTAATACGCTGGTGGGTGCGCGCTATCTCTCTGAAGGTCTGTATCCCGGCAAACTGCGCTTAACTGAGCTGAAACCGGCGCAGGAAGCGGCTATCGCCTTTGGCGTCAGCCGCAGCGAGCCGGAACTGCAGGACATCATGAACAAAGCGCTGGCCGCCATTCCGGCCGGCATGATGACCGATGTATTAACCCACTGGCAGGCCACGCCCGCCGCGCATTTCGACACCTGGAAGCTGTACCGTAAAGAGTTTTATGTCGGCGCGCTGGGCGCAGCCACTATCATCGCCGTCACCTTTGTCTGGGCGGTGCTGCTGATGCGGCAGGTCAAACGGACGCGCCGCACCAAAGCGCTGCTGCGCCAGGAAATTCAGCTGCGCGATCGCCTGATCAATGGTCCGCCGCGGCCATTTTATGTGGCCTCGCTGGATGGGATGATCGTACACACCAATCCGGCGTTTACCCAGTTTTTCACCCCGGAAGAGCAAACCCATCTGGGCTATTCGCTGTATGACTGTCGCCATCCGCTGTATCACGTGTGGCAGCAGATCGACAAAAACATCCAGCCCGGCGACATTCCGGAAGAGGCGGAATTTGTTATCGATGACGGGCGGCAGAAGCGCCATATCCGCCACTGGATGACTTCGTACACCGGCGATGAAGTCGGCAGCGGCGGGCTGATTTGCGGCTGGCAGGATGTCACCGACTACCTGCAATTGCTGGAAGATCTTTCGCTGGCGCGCGAAGCCACCGAGCTGGCCAGCCAGAGCAAAAGCGACTTCCTCGCCACCATGAGCCATGAAATTCGCACGCCCCTCAGCGCGGTGATTGGCCTGCTGGAACTGCAGACGCAGGAAGGCCGCGCCGATACCGAACTGATTCGCGTGGCGCACGAAGCGGCGGTCAGCCTGATGGATATCGTCGGCGACATTCTCGATATGGCGAAGATTGAGTCCGGACGCATGACGCTGCAGCCGCAGTGGGTCAGCCTGCATGCGCTGGTGCGTCCGGTGATCTGTGCCTTCGACGGCCTGGCGCGGCAAAAAGGCATCAACCTGAACCTGATGCTGCCGGTCGGCGATGACGATCTGTTTTGCGATGCCAGCCGCGTACGCCAGGTGCTGTCTAATCTGGTGGGTAACGCCGTCAAGTTCACCGATCAGGGTGAAGTGAAGGTTACGGTGGGTCTGACGCCGCTGGAGAGCCATACCGAGCTGCGGATCCAGGTGGCCGATACCGGACGCGGCATCGATAAAGCAGCGCAAAATGCGCTGTTCCGCCCGTTCGAACAGGCGGGCCTGTCGGATAACGCTGGCACCGGGCTGGGCCTGTTTATCTGTCAGGAGATCACCCGCCTGATGGGCGGCAGCATTTCTCTGGAGAGCGAACCCGGCGTCGGCACGGTATTGAACGTCGCCGTGCCGGTCAGCGTGCGTGATATCGCTACCCCGCTGCCGTCTCCGGTCGCGGAACCGTTGCCCGCTGCGCCGCAGGTCGCGCTGAATGTGCTGATCATTGACGATCATCCGGCCAACCGCCTGCTGATTTCGCGTCAGCTAACGCTGTTAGGTCATCGTTTCCGCGAAGCGAACAACGGTGAAGAAGGCCTGGCGCAGTGGCGGCAGCAGAAGCCGGATGTGATCATTACCGATTGCAATATGCCGGTGATGAACGGTCTGGATATGACGCGCAACATCCGCCGGGAAGATAAGAGCACCTACATCATCGGCATTACCGCCAACGCGCAGCAGTCGGAGCGTCAGCGCTGCCTCGAAGCGGGCATGAACGAGTGCGTGTTCCGGCCGGTTAAACTGGCGCAGTTAACCACCATTCTGAGCCAGATTCACAGCGCCAGCGCGCTGTCGGTCAGTGATGATTTTTCTGACTGGGTGGATATCGCCGAAATCGAGAAATATATGCCCAACAGCCCCGGCGCGATCGCGGATTTTCTCGACATCGTGATTAATGAAGCACGCACCGATCTGACGCAGGCAATTGACGTGGTGCAAAGCGGCGATCTCGCGGCTGCCGCCAGCCTGTTTCATCGCATCACCGGATCGCTGCGCGTCACCGGCATCCGTCAGCTGACGGAGCAGTGCGAAATGCTGGAAGAGCTGGCGGAAATGCAGGAAGACAGGGAAATTATCCTGCTGCATTTGCGGGAAGCGCTAACGCTGGTGGACAGGATGGAAGCCTCATTGCGTCAGCAAACCACATCCGCCCAGGCCGGCGCGCACTGATTGCACGCCGTCAGGCGTTTTTGATCAGCTTATGCAGCAGCGGATGAGTAATCTGCTCAAACATCCCGGCGTTATTAAATGCCCGCGCCGCCAGCATCGCACCGTGCACGCTGGCCATCAGCGTTTTGGCTTCGTTTTCAGCGCTGTCGCTGAGCTGGAAAACGCCGCTGGCGGCGCCTTTGCTCAGCTGGCGCGCTAACCAGCCGGAGAGATCGCTGAAGTGGCCGCTGACTTCCGTGGCGACATCCGGCGGCAGCGTGGGCATTTCCGCCGCCAGCATCGCGCAGATGCAGAAAGGCGAAGCCCCCTCTTTAATGCAGTGCGCCCAGTAATCGACGTAGGCTTTCACTTCGTTCAGCGGATCGTTGATCTGTTCATCCATCGCCTGCATGCCCGCCTGCGCCTCAGCACGATATTCCTCCACCACCGCTTTCACCAAATCGGCTTTGCCGGGAAAATGGTGGTGGATGCTGGCCTTGCGGATATCCACCTGGGCGGCAATATCGGCATAGCTAAAGCTTTTATAGCCGCCGGCGGTGAGCAACTGGCGGGTGCAGGCCATGATTTCGCGGGCTTTAGAGGAACGGGCAGTCATAACGCAATCCGGTAGAACAACAGAGATCGGTCAACCTACTGGCAGGCAGGGAAGAAGTCAAGCCAGCGGCCTGGCGTGCAGCGCGCACTTTTTTTATTTTTTCAGCAATATTTTCATCGCTGATTCGTCTACCTCATCACTAACCTATTCTGTCACTGTAATGAGGAACCCCAATGAGAGATTTTGACAGGCATCAGCATTCACGTAGTCACCGCTTTGGTCATCACCGTATGGCGAAACCGCTGCTGCTCGGCGTGGTGCTGTTTGCTGCCCTTGGCCTGCTGGTAATGTCGCTGTGGAATGCGCTGCTGCCGGAACTGACCGGCGTAAAAAGTATTGGCTTCTGGCAGGCGCTGGGACTACTGGTGCTGTGTCGCATCCTGTTCGGCGGGCTGGGCTTCCATCCCGGTATGTTTGGCATGGCGCGTCGCCGCATGCATGAACGCTGGATGCAGATGACCCCGGAGCAGCGCGAAGCCTTTATGCAGCAGCGGCGCGAGCGGTTTGGCGGTCGTGGTCATCATGGCGGACGCTGTGACTGGCACGATCGCCGCAGCCAGCGTGACGATCCGCGCCCGCCCGCGGACGATGCGCCCGCCAAATCCCCGGATGCAGAGTAAACAGCATGCCGCAGGATTCGCGGCTGCTGGCGGCCCTCGCCGCCTGCCGCACTAAGCTCAGCGCCTTTATTCGCGGCCGCAGCGAGCGGCACGATGAGGCCGAAGATATCCTGCAGGAGATCAGCTGGAAACTGCTGCAGGTGGAACAGCCGGTGGAGAACGTCAGCGCCTGGCTGTTTCGCGCCGCGCGCAACGAGATCACCGATCGATCGCGAAAAAAACGCGAACTCTCGCTGTTCAACGCCGCCGGAGACGAGGATTTTCCCGAAGATGAAATTGCTGAAACGCTGTTTGGCGTGGCGCAGACGCCGGAGGATGAGTATCTGAAAACGCTGCTGTGGGAAGAGCTGGACGATGCGCTCGCGGAACTGCCTGCTGCGCAGCGCGAGGTATTTGAAAAGACCGAGCTGCTCGGCTTCAGCTATCAGGATCTTGCCGCCGAAAGCGGCGACAGCGTGCAGGCGCTGCTGTCGCGCAAACATAAAGCGGTTCTGTTTCTGCGCACCCGGCTGCGCAACCTGTACGACGAACTCACGGCCTGACCAGCGCGACCCGATAGCCAAACGGCCATCGGGTTGCGTGCTTTACCACCAGGCCGCGGTGGGCTGCGGCTGTAACAGATCAATGCCCTCGCCCAGCATCGGCAGACACAGTGCAACCTGATGCTCTGCCGCCAGCTGGACGATTTGGGTAAATGGATCGTCCCAGCGGTGAAAAGCTAAATCAAAAGCCGCGTTGTGAATCGGAAACAGCCAGCGCGCGTTGAGGTCCTGAAACGCGCGCAACGTGTCCTGCGGCAGCATATGAATGTCGGCCCAGCGCGCATCGTAAGCGCCATTTTCCAGAAACGCCGCATCAAACGGGCCGTATTTCCGGCCAATCGCTTTGAAACCGTCGAAGTAACCGGAGTCACCGCCAAAAAACAGGCGGAACTGGTCAGAAATCAGCGTCCACGAACACCACAACCGTTTGTTGCTGTCGAACAGGCCGCGTCCGGAAAAGTGCTGCGACGGCGTCGCGACAAAATGGATGCCGCCCATATCCCGCGACTGCCACCAGTCAAGCTGGATGACTTTCTCCGGCGCAACGCCCCACTTAATCAGCAAATCACCGACACCGAGCGGCGTGAGGAAGTACTTTACCCGATCTTTCAGCTGCATGATGGTGTGGTAATCGAGATGATCATAATGGTCGTGCGACAAAATAATGCCTTCGATCGGCGGCAGATCGGCCACGGCAATTGGCGCTGGCTGAAAGCGCTTTGGTCCCAGTCGCTTAAAGGGCGACGCGCGCTCGGCGAACACCGGATCGGTCAGCCAGAACTGGCCATTGAGCTTCAGCAATAGCGAAGAGTGGCCGAGGCGAAAGACGCTGGTGGGCGCGGCCTGTGCCAGCGCGGCGGCCGTGATGGGCTGCAACGGCAGCGCGGCCGGCGGCTGGGTATCTTTGGGTTTATTGAACAGGAAATCCCACAGCATTTTGCGGTAGTCGCCAAAGCTCAGCGACTGACGCGGCTGGACATTGCGAAACTTTTTGCCATCAAACTGGGCGGAGTGCGGATACTCCCTGATTGCCCCCCGGCAGAGGCTGGAACCCTTCAACATAGCGCGGATACCTCGAAAATGAGAAAGCTGGCTGGCAGCAGCGGTAAACATCTGCGGCTACGTTAACCGTTTTATGCCGCGCGCGTCCTCACATTACGAGCCATCGCACAACCGGTAACGCAGAATTTCGCTGCCGGTGTGGCCTTTCCCTGGCGGATGACAGGGCGGCAGCAGGCAGGTAAAGTAACGCTTTTGCATGATTTTACGAGGGAAAATGAACACGCTTTTCGTTTACGGCACGCTGCAGCCGGGCCAGTGCAATGCGCATATCCTGGAAAACATCGGCGGTGAGTGGCTGGCAGGGACGGTCGCCGGCACTTACTATGCCAACGGCTGGGGCGCGGCCGCCGATTTTCCCGGCATCGTACTTGATGAGCACGGCGCGCGCGTGCCGGGTTATCTGTTCATCTCGGATCGGCTGGCGCTGCACTGGCCGATGCTGGATGAGTTTGAGGATGGTTACGAGCGGGTGCCGGTCGAGGTCACTACGTCCGACGGCCAGCAGCGGACGGCGTGGATTTATCAGCTGCAGCCACAGCAGGACACCGCGCGCTAACCTCGCACCTTGCCTACACTGATCCTCACTGGACTGTGAGGAGAAGCCATGATCACCATTTGTACCGCCTGCGGCACGTCTTATCAGCAGCAGCAACCTGCCCTTACGCAGTGTCGCATTTGTCAGGATGAACGCCAGTTTGTGCCGCCCGGCGGGCAGCAGTGGATCGATCAGTCTGCGCTGCGCGCCTCGCATCAAAACCAGTGGCAACAGCTGGCGCCCGGGCTGCTCAGCCTGCAAACCGTACCGGATTTTGCCATCAACCAGCGCGCCTTTGTGCTGCAAACGCCGCACGGCAATATCCTGTGGGATTGCATCGCGCATCTGGATGACGCCACCGTCACGCTGCTGCGTGCGCTCGGCGGCCTGCACGCCATCGCCATCTCCCATCCCCACTATTACAGCACCATGCAGGACTGGGCCGACGCCTTCGACGCACCGGTGTATCTGCACGCCAGCGACAGCGAGTGGATCATGCGCGCATCGCCCCGTCTGCAGCCCTGGCACGGCGACAGCTGTGATCTGCTGCCGGGCGTGCGGCTGTTACGTCTCGGCGGCCACTTTGCCGGCGGCACGGTGCTGCACTGGGCGCACGACGGCGGCGTGCTGATGAGCGGCGATATTTTGCAGGTAACGCCCGGTGCCAGTGCGGTTTCGTTTATGTGGAGCTATCCCAATATGCTACCGCTGGCCGGCGCCACGGTGACAGCCATGCTGCAGCGGTTGCAGGACGTGAAGTTTACGCGCCTGTACGGCGCGTTTGCCGGCCGCGAAATTCTCGCGCGTGCCGATGAGGCGGTGCAGCAGTCGGGCCGCCGCTATCTGGCCTGTCTGCAACATCCACAGCCGTAGCGCTTACACAGGCGCGCTGGATAAATACCAGGCGATCGCACCGCGCACGGATGTACAGACGTCTGGACGTATACTATAGTCGGTTTCCTGCAAACATAAGGAAACCTGCAAACAATGAAAAAAACATGGCTTACCGCCCTGCTGGCGGCCTCTGTCACCCTGCTCAGCGCCTGTGACAACCACAACGACAACAAAATCAAAGTTGCGATCAATACCGGACCGGATGAGGCGCTGTGGCAGACCGTGAAGCAGGTGGCACACGATAAATATCAGCTCGATGTCGATGTGGTGGCGTTTAACGATTACGTGCAGCCGAACGAAGCGCTGTACAATAAAGATGTCGACGCCAACGCGTTCCAGAGCCTGCCTTATCTGGAGATGCAGTCCAAAGAGCGCGGATATAAATTTGCCGTCGTGACCAATACCTTCGTATTCCCGATTGCCGGTTATTCACGCAAGATTAAATCACTGCAGGATCTGCCGGATGGCGCTACCGTGACCGTGTCTAACGAGGCGACCACCTTGGGGCGTAGCCTGCTGCTGCTGCAGGCGCAGGGCCTGCTGAAGGTGAAACCCGAAGCCGGTCTGCTGCCGACCACGCTGGATATTACCGATAACCCGAAAAAGCTGAAGATTGTGGAAGTGGATACGCCGCAGCTGGCGCGCACGCTGGACGATCCGCAGGTTTATCTGTCGATCATTAATAATAATTTTGCCGCGCTGGTGAATTTATCCGCCTCGCGTGACGGGATGTTTATGGAAGGCAAAGCGTCGCCATATGTGAATGCGATTGTGGCGCGCGAAGATAATAAAGACAGCCCGAACGTGCAGAAGCTGAAAGAAGCGTTCCAGTCACAGCCGGTACTGGATAAAGCCAACGAGATTTATAAAGGCGATATTATTAAGGGTTGGTAAGGATTACCTGCCTGTTGATGCAGGCAGGAACAGGATTACCGCACCCATCGTAGCGGCGCAATTTATTGCGCATTCGGGCAGTTGTGCGGTGTTTCACTCAGCGCGATAAATCGCGCCGCTACAATGTGTGCAGGATGGTGGTGCCGAAATACAATGCCGCACGGATCGTAGCGGCGCAATTCATTGCGCATTCCGGCAACTGTGAAGTGTTTAACTTAGCGCGATAAATCGCGCCGCTACAAATTGTGCGGTCAGAGGGTACGGACATAATTTTTGGTACAAAGTCTTAGCATCGCTATTTCCTGTATTTTTAGTCATCTCGCTATCTGCGCTTCCCCATCCCATTTTCTGCCAGCCAGCCCGCTTCTCCTGCTGTCTGAATCGTCTACACTTCAGGTTGAAAAAGCCGCAGCGGTGTAAAAATGGCGTAAAAATTTGGCCGATTGGTATAAAAATCGCGTACAAAAAAACGCCAACCCCTACCGATTACGCCGCTGAAACGCTATCTTCGCCAGCATAAAAGTGGGTGATTGCGACACGCCAGTGCGGTTGATGGCGCTCGCCCTTTCTCCCTGAAAAAACAGGAAATGTATGAGTCAATCAGAGAAACAGTCTCTGCCTGCTGGCATGCTGGCCGCCGCCGGCATCGTGTTTGGTGATATCGGTACCAGCCCGCTGTATACCCTCAAAGAGTGTCTGTCGATTTTGCCGGACGGCGCGCCGTCGGCGCTGGCGGTGATGGGCTTTCTGTCGCTGATATTCTGGGCGCTGACGCTCATCGTCACGCTGAAATATGTCTGCTTCGTGATGCGCGCCGACCACGACGGCGAAGGCGGCATTCTCACCCTGATGTCACTGGCACGCCGCAACGTTGGCCGCAAAGCCGGTCATATCATCGTGCTGGCCGGTCTGATTGGCGGCGCATTTTTCTATGGGGATGGCGTGATCACCCCGGCCATCTCGGTGCTGTCGGCCATTGAAGGGATTCAGGTGGTCTCGCCCGGGCTGGAAAAATATGTGGTGCCGCTGGCGCTCACCATTCTCGCGCTGCTGTTCATTATCCAGAAACACGGCACGGAAAAGGTCAGCCGGGTGTTTGGCCCGGTAATGTTTGTCTGGTTTGTGGCCATCGGCGCACTTGGTATACGCGGTATTCTGCTCAACCCGGAAGTGCTGCACGCGCTCAGTCCGTCCTATGCGCTGACCTTCCTGCTCAGCCACAAAGCGCTCTCGCTCGCGGCGATGGGCATGGTGGTGCTGGCGGTGACCGGCGCGGAAGCGCTGTATGCCGACATGGGCCACCTGGGCAAAGCGCCGATTCGTCTCGCCTGGCTGGTGATCGCCATGCCGGCGCTGATACTGAATTACTTCGGCCAGGGCGCGCTGGTGATCGCCGATGCGCAGGCGCTGAACAATCCGTTCTTTAATCTGGCTCCCGGCTGGGCGCAGATTCCGCTGATTGTACTGTCAACGCTGGCCACGGTCATCGCGGCGCAGGCGGTGATTTCCGGCGTCTATACCCTGACGCATCAGGCCATTCGCCAGGGCTTTTTACCGCCGATGCGCGTCATTTTTACTTCGCATACCGAGTCCGGGCAGATTTACATTCCGGTGGTGAACTGGCTGCTGTTCACCGCCGTGATGCTGATTGTGCTGGCTTTCCGTCAGTCGTCGGCGTTGTCCTCGGCGTACGGCATCGTAGTGACCGGCACCATGGTGATCACCGCCTGTCTGGCGGGCGTGGTGGCGCTGCGTAACTGGCGCTGGCCGCTGCCGCTGGCGCTGTTGTTCCTGCTGTGTATGCTGGTGGTCGACGTGCCGCTGTTCATCGCCAACCTGATGAAACTGCTGTCCGGCGGCTGGGTACCGGTGCTGCTGGCGCTGACCATGATGGGATTGATGCTGATCTGGAGCAGCGAGCGTAACCGCCTGATTCGCCGTTTGAATAACGATCAGGACGGTTTACTGGCGCTGATAAAATCGCTGGAGAGCAATCCGCCGAACCGCGTCGAGGGCACCGCCATCTTCCTCGCGCGTAAGGAGTTTGAAATTCCCCAGGCGCTGTTGCACAACCTCAAGCATAACCGCGTGCTGCACCGCCGCGTGGTGCTGTTGCATATCCGCACCACTGATACGCCGCGCGTCTATAACCAGCAGCGCATCAGCATTACGCAATTGTCGCCGTCGTTCTGGCAGGTCACTGCCGCCTACGGCTGGCGTGAAGTGCCGTCGATGGCCGAGATTCTGCATCTGTGCGGACTGGAAGGTTTTGGCTGCACGGTGAATGAAGCGTCATTTTTTACCGCACACGATACGCTGGTGATGAAAAAACGCCGCGGTCTGGCGCGGGTGCGCGGCGGAATTTTTCACTTCTGCCAGCGCAATGCATTACGTGCCCATGAGCAGTTTCATATTCCGCCCAACCGGGTGATTGAGCTGGGCGGTCAGCGCGAATTTTAAACCTCAGGCCACGGATGGCCTGCTCCTCCCGCCTTTTATTCTGCGCGGTAAATGTAAGCAGATGAAAAAATATTAGCGAAACATTACCGGAGTTGTGGCGGAACTTTTCTTAACATCTGATTAGCAATTAAAGCTAAAACGCATAACCTCAAAAGGTGTTTATTAACCCTACCGGCATGATGATTCACCGTGCGCTTTGCCGGAATGTATAAACCAATAAACAACGATCTCAGGATCGGTTAATTCACTTCCGGCTCTGTTGTTATTTTTGAGGAGTAAGACCATGAAAGCGTTAATTAACGATGTGATTTCCATTTTTACGCCGCAAAATGTTAAACCGGTTTTAATTCGCGCCGATTTGACGCACCGCGAATTATCTTCAATCCATCCAGCGGGTGTGACCTCCGTAAGCTGGGCCACGTCAATGGAAGAGTTAACAGACGCCATTGTGAAAAAAGCCCAGGCGGCCGGAGCCGTCGGTTATCACATCACCGACGTTGAATCGCATGAGCCGGGCCACGACGGCCAGCACGTGATGGCGGCCACCGCCACGCTGTATCACATCAATGATAAGGTGGCTTACGGCTGATGCTCGGATTAACGCGTTTTCTGTTTATGGCCTGCCCGTCATTTCCGGCAGGCTTTTTTCATTAAAATAGGCGGCGAGAAAATCGAGAAAAACTTTAATACGCTGCGATTCTGCGCCGCGTTGCGTATACACCGCCCAGATATTGGCTTCCTGATACCACTGCGGTAATACCGCCACCAGCTCGCCCGTCGCCAGATACGGCGCCACATCCCACGCTGAACGCAGCGCAATACCATGCCCCTGCAACGCCCAGTGCAGAATCACCTTGCCGCTATTGGAAGAGTAATGGCTGTTCAGGCGACACAACACCTGCTGCTCGCCATTGGTCAATGCCCAGTTACCAAATGAATTATCGCGTTCATTAATGATCAGACAGCTGTGATGAATTAACGCATCCAGCGAGGCTGGCATACCGGCGCGGGATAAATACGCTGGCGCGGCACATAAAATGCGCCGGTTGGCAATCAGCCGGCGGGCAATATAGGAAGGATTGAGATCGTCGCCAACGCAGATTTCCACATCCGTGCCGCTCTGTAGCAAATCGAATGCCCGATCGCTTAGCATCAGTTTAATATTCAGCGACGGATGCTGGTGAATAAATGCCGAAACCGCATCCGATAAATAGTCCTGACCGAAACCAAATGAGCAGCCGACGGTAATTTCCCCGGTCAGCTCGCCGCGCCACTGACGGAAATTATTGAGAAAGCCATCCATTTCCTGCACTACCTGCAACGCGCCCTCCAGCGCTTTTTCACCTTCCGGCGTCAGGCGCATCACGCGGTTAGTGCGGAAAAACAGCCGCGTCTCCAGCTGTTTTTCCAGAATGGCGATGCGTTTACTGATGTAAGACGGTGACTGACCCAGCTCAATCGCCGCGCGGCCGAAACCGTCATGCCGCGCCACGCTGATAAACACGTACAGGTCTTCAATCGACGGCCAACCCTGTAACGGCTTCTGATAACTTTTTCCGGCAAGCAGTATTTTCATAACAGCACATGGTGAGTGAACGCCACGTGGTTATAACACAGATCCCAGGAAGCGCTGAAGCGAGTGCAGAAACCGCTCTGGCACCTCTTCCTGCGGTGAATGGCCGCACGGTAACGCCTCGCCCTGCACCTGCAGCGCCTTGTCCTGCCAGGTGTGCACCACATCATACAGCTGACCGACCGTGCCCTTTTCGCCCCACAGCAGTAACAGCGGACAGGCAATGCGCCGGTCGCTGTCAGCGGCATCGTGTTGCAAATCGATGCTGGCGGCGGCGCGATAATCTTCACATACTGCGTGGATCATCGCCGGATCCCGATAGCAGCGCAGATAATCTTCAAACACCGCCGCTTCGGTCGCGCCCGGCGTTTTCAGTTGGCCATCAATGTGTTTACGCAAAAAGAACGCCGGATCGTGACCAATCATGGTCTCCGGCAGCGGGTGCGGCTGAATCAGGAAGAACCACCAGAAATAGCGCGTGGCGAACGCCTGATCGGTCAGCGCGTACATGGTGGCAGTGGGTGCGATATCGACAAACACGCAGCAGCTGACTTTCTCCGGATGATCGAGCGCCAGCCGGTGCCCGACGCGCCCGCCGCGATCGTGGCCGACAAACGCCACGCGCTGCAGGCCGAGCGCGTCGATCAGCTGGCTGATATCCTGCGCCATGCTGCGTTTGGCATACGGCAGATGCTCAGCGTCACTGGCGGGCTTGTCGCTGTCACCGTAGCCGCGCAAATCCGGCAGGATCACCTGATAATGCTGCGCCAGCTGTGGTGCGATTTTACGCCAGGCCAGATGATTTTGCGGATGGCCGTGCAGCATCAGTAAAGACGAGCCCTTGCCGCCGCTGGCCACGCGCAGCGTAACGCCATTATCCAGCGTCACATCCTGCAGGGTAAAACCGGCGATAAACGGCGACGGGCCGCGGTCGATAATCTTACTCATGGTTGCTCCCTGGTGCGCTGTAGCCACGGACGCTGCGCAAAGTGCTGCGCTTCAAACTGGCTGATATCCGCTTCATATTGCAGCGTCCAGTCCACCGCGCTGCCGCCACCGATCAGCATTTCGCGCTTCAGGGCACTGACCGTAAAGTGAATCACTTCATCCGCGAACTGAATGGTTTGCTGCTCCAGCGACACGCTGATGGTGTTGCGCTGCGCATCGGCGGCCACCGCGCTCAGACGCTGATAATCCGCCTCGCTCAGACTCAGCGTCAGCACGCCGTTACGCTGGCAGTTATCGTCAAAAATGCCGGCGAAGCTGGTGCCGATAATCGCGCGGATGCCCAGCTGATTCAGCCCCCACACCGCATGTTCGCGGCTGGAGCCGCAGCCAAAATTGGCACCGACCAGCAAAAACGTCGCGTTCTGCCAGCCCGGCTGATTAAGGATGAAATCAGGGTTTGGTGCACCGTCGGCCAGAAAGCGCAGGTCAAAGAACACGCCGCGATCCAGCCCCTGCCGGTCAATGCCTTTGAGAAACTGCTTGGGCATAATCACATCGGTATCGATGTTAGCAGCCGGCAGCGGTGCCAGCTTGCCGGTGATGGTAGTGAAAGCTTGCATATTACACCCCGGATTGCAGATAGTGACGAACATCAACCAGATGGCCCGCCAGCGCAGCGGCGGCGACCATCGCCGGACTCATTAAGTGAGTGCGCGCGCCCGCGCCCTGACGGCCGGCAAAGTTGCGATTGGTGCCCGATGCGCAGCGATCGCCCGATGCCAGCACATCCTCGTTCATCGCCAGACACATCGAACAGCCCGACTGACGCCACTCGAAGCCGGCGTCGATAAAGATCGCCGCCAGGCCTTCCGCCTCCGCCTGCTGCCGAACCTGGGTTGAGCCCGGCACGATGATGCCGCGCACGTGCGGCGCGATTTTGCGGGTACCAATCACCGCTGCCGCAGCGCGCAAATCTTCAATGCGCCCGTTGGTGCAGGAGCCGATAAACGCGTGGGTGATGGCAATGCCGGCCAGCGGCGTGCCGGCTTGCAGCCCCATGTAGTGCAGCGCATTTTTCATCGCCTGCTGTTTCACCAGATCGGGTTCGTCAGCCGGATTAGGCACGTGGCCGCTGATGGCGCAGGCCTGATCCGGGCTGATGCCCCAGGTGACTTTCGGTTCCAGATCGCTGCAATCAATGGTCAGTTGCCGGTCAAATACCGCATCATCATCGCTGCGCAACGTGCGCCACTCGGCCAGCGCCTGCTGCCACAGTTCGCCCACCGGCATTTGCGGTTTGCCGGCAATGTAAGCGTAGACCTTGTCATCCGGCGCGATAATCGCCCCGCGCGCGCCGGCTTCCACCGCCATGTTACACAGCGTCATACGCCCTTCCATGCTCAGCGCATCAATCGCGCTGCCGGTAAACTCAATCGCATACCCCGTAGCGCCGGATGCGCCAATCTGTTCGATCAACGCCAGCACGATGTCTTTGGCGGCGCAGCCAAACGGCAGCTCGCCGGTGACTTCAACGCGCATGGTTTTCAGCGTGCGATAAATCAACGTCTGTGTCGCCAGCAGGTGCTCGATTTCCGAGGTGCCGATGCCGAAGCCCAGCGCGCCAAACGCCCCGTAAGTGGTGGTATGGCTGTCGCCGGCGGCAATCACCATCCCCGGCATCACCAGCCCCTGCTCGTGCGCCACCACATGTTCAATGCCCTGTCGCGGGTCGAGCACGTCAAACAGCTCGATGCCAAAGTGTTCAGCATTTTTGCGGAAGTAATCGACCTGCAGCTGACCGCCAGCGTCGGTCATCGCCGCATCGCGCACTGGCCGCGTCGGGTTCACGTGGTCGACGTTGAGTAGAATAGTGGCCGGATGGCGCACGCGACGCGACCGGTCGCGCAGACCGCTAAACGCCTGCGGGCTGGTGTATTCATTGAGGATTGACCGGTCGATATAGAGCAGCACGTGCCCCTCATCGTCCAGGTGACGTACCACATGCTGTTCGATCAGCTTTTCATACAGGGTTTTGCCCGCCATGCTCATGTCCACGCGAAAGTTAAACAAGTCATCAGAGACCTTAGGGTAAACCCATTCGGCGTCAGATCATCAACACGCTCCGTGCAGTGATAGTGCATGATTTGTCATCGCGCCGGCGGATTTAATTTGACCTAAGTCTTGCCCGTGGTTATAAATAATAACCGCGCTCCGTTAGCGGATATATTGTTGCTTTTTCCCGCACTGCTGCTGTATTCCTGCCGTTTATTTCGCCATCCCGCTTTTATGAAAGTTAATTAATTGCCATCAATAGTTAATTAACTAAAAACAAGTTAATCTTTTCGTAACAATCTTTTAATTTGCCAACCGAATTTTTAACGTTCATCTGCAAAGAATAAACAGGACTGGCATGACTCAGACCAAAAAACTTGTGTCCGCGCTTTCGCTGACGGCACTGCTTGTCTCTTCAGCGATTCACGCTGAGAACGCACCAGAAAAAACCGACGTGCTGCTGATTGGCGGCGGTATCATGAGCGCCTCGCTCGGTACCTGGCTGCAGGAGCTGCAACCGGGCTGGAAACAACTGATGGTTGAGCGTCTCGACGGCGTCGCGCTGGAATCCTCCAACGGCTGGAATAACGCCGGTACTGGCCACTCTGCCAATATGGAGCTGAACTACACGCCAGAGCGTGCAGACGGTTCCATCGATGTGAGTAAGGCGCTGGAAATCAATGAATCGTTCATGATTACCCGCCAGTTCCTGACCAGCCAGGTACAGCGTGGCGTGCTGCACGATCCGCGTTCGTTCATCAACTCCACCCCGCACATGAGCTTTGTCTGGGGCGACAAAAATGTCGAATACCTGACCAAACGCTATGCGGCGCTGCAGAAAACCACCCTGTTCCAGGGCATGAAGTTCTCTACCGATCACAAACAGATCGAGCAGTGGGCACCGCTGGTGATGGAAGGTCGCGATCCGAATCAGAAAGTGGCCGCCACCTGGACGCCGGTGGGTACCGATGTGAACTACGGTGAAATTACCCGTCAGCTGATCGGCAGCCTGCAGAAAGATCAGAACTTCAAGCTGGAAACCTCCTCTGAGGTCACCGATTTCAAACGCAACAGCGACAACTCCTGGCACGTCACCATCAAAGACGTGAAGAGCGGCGCAAACCGTGAAGTGGATGCGAAATACGTATTCATCGGCGCGGGCGGTGCGGCGATCAAGCTGCTACAAAAAACCGGTATTCCTGAAGCCGATAACTACGGCGGTTTCCCGGTGGGCGGTTCGTTCCTGATGACCGAAAACCCGGAAATCACCAGCCGTCACCTGCAGAAAGTGTATGGTCAGGCTTCCGTAGGCGCACCGCCAATGTCGGTACCGCACATCGATGCCCGTAACCTCGACGGTAAAAAAGTGGTGCTGTTTGGACCGTTCGCCACGTTCTCGACCAAATACCTGAAGAACGGTTCGCTGTTCGATCTGCTGAGCGCCACCACCACCAGCAACTTCATGCCGATGACGCACGTGGGCATCGATAACTTTGACCTGGTGAAATACCTGATTGGTCAGGTGATGCTGAACGATGACGACCGCTTTGCCGCGCTGAAAGAGTACTACCCGAACGCGCGTAAAGAGGACTGGAAACTGATTCAGGCCGGCCAGCGTGTGCAGATCATCAAGAAAGATGCTGAGAAAGGCGGCGTGCTGAAGCTGGGTACCGAAATCGTGACCGATCAGCAGAAAACCGTGGCGGCCCTGCTGGGTGCTTCTCCGGGCGCATCAACTGCGGCACCGATCACCCTGAACGTGATGCAGAAGCTGTTCCCGCAGCAGTTCGCGTCGCCAGAGTGGCAGCAGAAGATCCGCGCTATCGTGCCAAGCTTCGGCCAGAAGCTGAACGGCAACACCGCGCTGACCCAGCAGGTATGGGATAACACCGCATCCGTGCTGCAGCTGACCAAACCGCCAGTGATTAACATGGACGATCAGCAGTCGGCACCTGCGCAGGCCAAACCGCGCGAAGAGTCCGCGAAGCAGGATATGGCGCTGTAATAGCGCCATCGCTGAGTCAATCGAACCGATGCCGGTGCGCGAGTAATCGCCCACCGGCATTTTTTTGTCTGAGGATTGGCTGAATGCTGTGTCAGATTGCGCAATAAAATTGCGCTGCTACGGTTTGTACGCGCTGTGATTACTGCACCTTGCAGCCGCACCTTATGTAGCGGCACGATTTATCGTGCTAGTTGTCCATCGCACTGCTGCCTGTTGCGCAATAAATTGCGCCGCTACGGTTTGTGCGCGTTGTGATTACTGCATCTTCCAACCGCACCTGGTGTAGCGGCACGATTTATCGTGCTAATTCAAAGGTTGCAAGGCAACAGTACGTGCGGGCTTTGTGAATCTTCCGTAGGGTGCGCATTCATGCGCACCTGGGAAAATAATTACGACTTCACATAATCCGAATAGGCATTTTGCAGCGCGATGTGGTCGGCAATATATTTCGCATCGTGCCACACGCCGTAAATAAACGACGACGCCCGGTTGACCAGATTGGGCAGGCCAAGGAAATAAATACCGCGCTCGGCAGAAATACCGCGCTTGTGGAATGGCAGGCCCTGTTCATCAAACGCATCCACCTGCAGCCAGCTGAAATCAAATTTAAACCCGGTGGCCCAGATAATGGTGCTGATGCCCGCCGCCTGCACGTCCAGCTGCATCAGCGGATTTAACAGGCAGTCCGGATCCGGCAACAGCTCCCACGCCTGCGGCTCGGCCGGTAAATCCAGCCCGTTGCGTTCTATGTACGCATCCGCATCGCGCAGCACCTCGAAATAAGCTCTGTCACCTTCGGCGATGTTCTCAGCCAGCCCCGGCGCAAAGCGCAGCACGCCGTTATCCCAGCGCTCGGTGATGCCGACCAGCGTAATGCCCATATGGGCCAGCCGGCGGAAATCCACGGTTTTACCGCCTTCATAGCCGCTGACGGCAAAGGCCACGTGCTGTTTCTTCGGCTTGATTTTCACTTCGTCCCACAGCCCCAGCGCGCCAAGCCACCAGCAGTAATCACGGTCGCGATAGGCGCGTGGCGGGCGGTAGTGCTCGCCGACCGACAGAAACACCTCGCGGCCGGCCTGACGCAGCTCCTCGGCAATCTGGGTGCCGGACGCACCCGCACCCACCACCAGCACCGCTCCGGGCGCCAGCTGCTGTGGATTCTTGTACGCCGATGAGTGGATCTGCTGCGGCACCGCGCCTTCAGGCACGATGGCCGGGAACGCGGGCTTCTGAAACGGCCCGGTGGCAGCCACCACATTGTCCGCGTCGAATTCTCCCACCGACGTCACCACCCGGAAGCCGCTGCGTCCGGGCAGCCGCGTCACCTGCTGTACTTCAACCCCGGTGCGCACCGGCGCGTTGAGCATCTTTGCGTAATCCTCGAAATACTGCGCCATGCGCTCTTTCGGCGGAAACGCCTCCGGTGAAATGTTATCAAACTTCAGCGAAGGAAAGCGGTCGTGCCACGCCGGGCCGTTTGCCACCAGCGAGTCCCAGCGTTCGGAGCGCCAGCGCTCGGCAATGCGGCTGCGCTCCAGCACCACGTGCGGGATCTGCATCTGCGCCAGATGTTCGCTCATGGCGATACCCGCCTGGCCCGCTCCGACAATCACGGTATTGATTTTTTCTACTGACATAGGTCATCCCCGAATAGTTGGCATGCCACCAGCGCGGCGCAAATATTGCGCCGCTGGCGATTAACACCAGGTTGTCATGTTTAACGGCGGCCCGATGGCACAGCGAAATTAATGCCCGGCCTCAACGTTTAATATTTTCCCCAGCCCGAAAAACTTATTGGCGATAATTAACATCGCGGCGGTCACCACAATATAAATAACCGACAGCGCCGCCAGCGTCGGGTCGGCAAATTCGCGCACGTAGTTGTACATCGCCACCGGCAGCGTCTGCGTCGCCTGGGTGGTAATAAACAGCGAGGCGGTGAATTCATTGAATGAGAGAATTGCCGCGAACAGCCAGCCACCAAACAGGCCCGGCAGAATCAGCGGCACGGTAATGGTCCATACCACGCGCAGCGGCGATGCGCCGAGGCTGGCCGCCGCCAGTTCTATCCGCTGCTCGAGATTTTTCAGCGATACATAGACGCTGCGCAGCACGAACGGCAGCACCAACACCACATGGCAGAAAATCACCAGCGCGTAGCCGCGTCCCAGGTTGAGCTGCGACACCAGCATCAGCAGGCCGAGGCCAATGGTGAAATGCGGAATAAACAGTGGTGACAGCAGAATGCTCTCCAGCACCTGTTTGCAGGGAAAGCGATAGCGCTCGATGGCAATCGCCAGCGTGGCACCGATGACCACCGCCAGCGTTGACGCCCATGCTGTGACAATCAGTCCGGACCAGAAGCCGTGACGAAAATCGTCGTAGCTCAGCGCCCGCTCAAACCAGCGCAGCGACCAGCCTTTCGGCGGGAAGAACAGCACGGAGGTGCTGCTGAACGACGAGATAAACACCACGACGGTGGGCAACATGACAAACGCCAGAATGGCGATCACCAGCAGTTTACCCAGCAGCGCAATCAGTTTGTCGTTGTGAGAACGGGTCATATCAGTGCCCTCCCATGGCGTGCAGGAAGCGCGTCATGCGCTTCAGCGCCAGCAGCAGCAGAATGGTCAGCAGCAGGCCAGCAATGCTCAGCGCTGCGGCAAACGGGAAGTTCATCGAGGAGAAGCCCAGCTGATACACCAGCGTAGCCACGGTACTGACGCGCCCGCCGCCAATCAGTTGTGGTGTCGCGAAAGCGCTGAAGGTCCAGGCAAACGCGGTGGTCAGGCTGGCGATGATGCCGGGAATGGACAGCGGAATGGTCACCGTCAGCAGCGCGCGGACCGGCCCGGCACCAAGGCTGGTGGCGGCTTTTTCGTAGTCCGGATTGATGTGTGACAGCGCCGTCGCCAGCATCAGCACCATGATCGGCATGGTGACATGCACCAGCGCGACCACCACACCGGTCTGGGTAAACATAAACTGGATCGGCTGGCTGATGATGCCCAGCGCCAGCAGCAGGCTATTAAGAAAGCCGCTATTACCGAGCACGATAATCCACGAATAGGTGCGCACCACTTCCCCCAGAAACAGCGGAGTAATCGCGATGATCAGAATGGTGGATTTGATCCACGCAGTGCGGGTGCGCACCAGCGCATAGGCCAGTGGGTAACTCATCAGCAAACCAAACAGGGCCGTTTTGGCACTGAGCAGCACGGTATTGAGAAACGCGTCGCCATAGATGCGTTTGAACAGGCCACTGAAATTGGCCAGCGTAAAGCCGCCGACATCCAGCGAGCCGGGGATGTATGCACGCACGCTGAACTGCATCACCGCAAACATCGCGACGACCAGCCCCATCGCGGTCAGCGTGGCGGGAAGAATGAACCAGGGTAAAAATGTCGGTTTTTTCGTCATGGACGTTACTGCCTGCATAGGTGTTACCGGCTACGGCGAGGCACCCGCCCCGCCGCAGCACCAGGACAATCAGTGAGACATGATGTTTTCAGAGAACCACTGACGCCACTCGGCGGTTTTCTCCGCACGCAGTTGGGGATCGGTATTGATGGTGGCATTCCACTGCGCCGGCGTGGTCAGCATGCCTGGCAGTTTCGCCAGCTCCGGATCGATATGCGCGTTGGTCACCGTCGGGCTACCGCGATAGATCTTCGCCACCTGCTGCTGAATTTCCGGTTTCAGTGCGATGTTGATGAACTTGTACGCCAGATCGGCATGTTTGCTGCCTTTATTGATGCCGACGGTATCCACGCCGAGGATCGCGCCCTCTTTCGGTATCGCCAGCTTAATGTTGACCCCTTCCGCAATCATGCTGTAGGCGTTCATCGACAGCATCACCTGCACCGGCGTTTCTCCGGTGGAGATCAGCTGCTGACTGTTGGCATCATCGGTGTAGAACGATTTGATGTTAGGAATCAGCGCTTTCAGCTTCGCCTGGCCCTGCTGCCAGTGCGCCGCATCGCTGCCGGAGAGTTTGGCGGCCACGGCGATGATGTGGCTCGGATCCCAGTCGGGCAGCGCCAGCGTGCCCTTCAGCTCCGGCTTCCACAGGTCGTTCCAGCTGGTGAAGGTTTCCCCTTTCGGCACCAAATCCGGACGGTAGCCAATGGTGTAGACGTAGCCCCACACGCCAAGATGATACGGGCTGACTTTCGCCTGCTGCACCAGATTGACCGCGTTAGGAATTTTGCTCATGTCGAGCTTCTCGAACAGGCCGCTGTTGGCATACAGATAGCCGACGTGCGCGGTGGTAAAGGTCACGTCAGTTTCCGGCGAACCGCCCGCCAGTTTGGCTTTGTTGAGGCGATCGATGGTGCCGCCGGTGACGAACTGCACTTCGACGCCGGTCTCTTTGGTGAACTCTTTAGCGATGGTTTGATCGATCAGATCTTTAAAGCTGCCGCCCCAGGTGCTGACAATCAGCTTGTCGGCGGCCATGGCATTCCCTGCGCTCAGAATTCCCGTGGTTAACAACGTTAAGGCACACATCTTACGCAACATATTTTTGTCCCCAGTGAATGAAAAGGCTGTTATCGCTGCTCTGAACCACCGTTGATTCGCCACGGCGCGCTGCGCCAAAACAGTGCGAAAGTGAAAAGCAGGTGTCACAGCGATTCTGCCGCTGGCCGCTGCTGCGGTAAAACAGCCTTTTCCTCGCCGTTGCATCGGAATTTCTGACGCTAAAAAAGTCGCTGCTTTGCAACGGATTTTCTTAAGCCTTAGTGAGGCAGAAGCGAATGGGCGTGAAGGCCCAGGCAGGGGATTATGCTGCCATTCGCTGTCCGGCATGATAAATGCATGGAAACAGGGGTAAATAGAAAAGCCGGCGCGACAAGATCGCGCTGGCGACACCAGGAGAATCTGCATGCTCAGTCGCATCACCCAGCGCCAGCTGGAATACTTCGTCGCGTCCGGCGAAGCCGGCAGCATTATTGGCGCATCCGAACGTATTCACGTGTCGTCACCGTCGATCTCGGCCGCCATTACCCACATCGAATCCGAGCTGGGGGTGCAGCTGTTTGTGCGCCACCACGCGCAGGGCGTGTCGCTCACCGCCATTGGCCATCAGGTATTAAAAGAGGCGAAGCTGATTCTGGAACAGATGTCGAATCTGTATACCATCGCCTCAGAGTCGCTGAATAACGTGCGCGGCCCGCTGCGCGTCGGCTGTCTCGACACGCTGGCCCCGATGCTGACGCCGGAGCTGGTGTTTGGCTTTGGCCGTGCCTTCCCCGGCGTGCGCATCACGCTGGTGGAGGGCAATCATGAACAGCTGCTGAAACAGCTGCGCGCCGCCGATATCGATATCGCGCTGACCTACGATCTGGTGCCGGCCAGCGACATCGCGTTTCAGTCGCTGGCGCAGCTGCCGCCGTATGTGATGGTCGGCGAACATCACCCGTTTGCCAGTCAGTCTGCGGTGACCATTCAGGATCTCGCTACGGTGCCGATGGTGCTGCTGGATATGCCATGGAGCCGCGAATATTTTCTCAGCCTGTTTAGCGAAGCGGGCGTCACGCCCAACATTGTGATGCGCTCTGGCAATATGGAAGTGGTACGCGCGATGGTGGCCAACGGCGTGGGATTTGGCATCGCCAATGTGCGGCCCAAAGCCAATCTGTCGCAGGATGGCAAACGGGTGATCCGCGTGCGCCTTGCCGGCGTGAACCGGCCGATGTTACTGGGATACGCCACGGTGGCCCACGTGCAGCAGTCGATGGTGGTCAACGCCTTCGCCGAACGCTGCCGCATGTTCATCTCCGATCAATACATTCCCGGCATGGCCGCGCCAAGCTACTTCGACCCGCAGGTGGTGCGCGTCGCCTGACGCGCTCAGTAACCCCGCGCGGGAAACACCTGGTTGAGCACCGGCTCGCCGCGCATCACCCGCTGGATGTTATCAGCCACCTGACGCGCGGCGCTGGCAGGGATCGCCACCGACGCCAGATGCGGGGTGATCAGCACATTCTCCATGCCCCACAGCGCATCGTCGGGCGGCAGCGGCTCACGATCGAACACGTCTAATGTGGCGTGCCCGATCTGTCCGCTCTGCAGCGCCGCGGTCAGCGCGGGCTGATCGATAATCGCGCCGCGCGACACGTTGATCAGCGCGCAACCCGGTGGCAACCGCGCCAGACGCTGCGCATCCAGCAAACCATGGGTTTGCGGCGTGAGCGGCAGCATCACCACCAGAATGTCGCTGCTGGCCAGAAACGCATCCAGCGCCTGCGCACCGCTGACGCAGTGAATGCCGTCCAGCGCTTTGGGCGACCGCGACCAGCCGCGCACGTCGAAGCCCTGACGCGCCAGCTCGCGCGCCGCGTACGCACCCAGTTCGCCCAGCCCCAACACGCCCACGCGAATCGACGCCGGCTCGCGCGGATGCAGATAATGCCAGCGACGTTCACGCTGTGCGCGCTCAAATGCCGGTATGTCACGCGCGTAACGTAGCACGGCAAACAGCACGTAACCGGCCATCATGCGCGCCATATCCGGGTCCGATAGCCGGACGATCGGGATGTCAGGCAGGTCGTCGCGCCCCACCAGCGAGTCGACGCCCGCGCCCAGATTCACCAGCAGTTTCAGCTGGCGATACGGGGCAAAAAAGCCGCGCGGCGGCTTCCACGCCAGCGCAAACTGCACGCTATCGGCATCCGCAACCTGATCGGCACGGCAGATAGTGACATCCGGTAATTGTGGTGCCAGCAGCGCCGACCACGCCTCGAAGCTGTCGAACTCGCTATAAAACACCAGCGTCGTCATGCGCTGGGCTCCTGTAGCAGCGTCGCCAGCGCATCGATAGCCAGTTCATAACCCAGCGCGCCCAGCCCGGCGATCACGCCGGTGGCGGCTTTCGACACCAGCGACTGATGACGAAACGGCTCGCGCTGCCAGATATTGCTCATGTGCGCTTCGATGATCGGGCCATCGAACATCAGCAGCGCATCCAGAATCGGTACTGATCGGTACGACAACCCGGCGGCATTGATGATCAGCCCGTCCGCCTGCTGGCGCGCTTCCTGAATCCAGTCCACCAGCACTCCTTCATGGTTGCTCTGACGAAACTGCAGCCTGAGGCCGTGCGCGTCGGCGCGCCGCTGACAGCGCTCGCCGATGCTGGCGAAACTGTCGCTGCCGTAAGTACCGTGGCGATCCATGCCGTACAGATTGGCATTGGGCCCATTGAGAAAGAAAATCTGAGACATTGCGGCTCCGTTACAGGTGCGGGCGCGTCGCGGCCATCGCCGGATGCGCATCAAAGAGGGCAAACCAGGCGGCGCTCTGCGGATGCGTGGCGCGCCAGTTGAGTTCAGCAAAACGGAAGTCGAGGTAGCCCAATCCGCAGCCGATGGCGATCAGCCCGAGATCGTCAGGCGTGCGGCTGAACGCCTCCGCCTGCTGCTCAATGGCCGCCAGCGCAGCCGCCACTTTGGTCAGCTGCGCATCGCGCCACGCTGACCACTGCTTTTCCAGCGGGCGGGCGCTGGTTTCGTAGCGCGCCAGCAGCGCGGCGTCCAGCAGCCCATCACCCAGCGCCTGGCGCGTAAGGCACAGCCAGCGCGCCTCGCCGTCTGCCGGCAGCAACTGGCCCGCGGCGCGGTGGTTAAGGTATTCGCAGATCACCCGGCTGTCGTATAAACATAGTCCCTGTTCGGTGCGCAGCGCCGGCACTTTAGCCAGCGGATTAAACGCGGCAATGCGCGCATCGCGCTCGATGGGGTGCGCCGCCGACGCCAGCAGGGTGATCTCCGGCGCCAGACCCAGCAGCTGGGCGCACACCATCACTTTTCGCACGTAAGCCGAGGTAGAGGCGTAATAGAGTTCCATCATGGCATAGCCTCCGCATCTGGCAGCAGCAGCACTTTGCCGATATTGGCATTGGCTTCGAGGATGCGGTGCGCCTGCGCGGCGGCCGTCAGCGGCAATCGCTGATGCACCTGCGGCGTGATGCGCCCGGCGGCCAGTAAAGGCAGCAGATGGGCGCGCACGCACTGCGCCAGACGCGCTTTTTCCGCTGCGCTTTTCGGTCGCAGCGTGGAAGAGGTCAGGCTTAAGCCTTTGCGCATAATCAGCTGTAAATCGATCTCCACCGTGGCCCGCTGCATAAAGGCGAGGCTGACGTGCCGCCCGCCCGCTGCCAGCACGCTGAGGTTGCGCGCAATGTAGTCGCCGCCGACGTTATCCAGCACCACATCCACGCCGCGTTCCCGGGTCAGCGTCTGAATCACCGCCACAAAATCTTCGCTATGGCGATCAATGGCGCGCCACACGCCCAGCTGCTGCAGCGCGGCAATTTTTTCTGCACCGCCGGCGGTGGCAATCACCCGCGCGCCACAAGCCTGGGCGCACTGGATCGCCAGCGTGCCCACGCCGCTGGCCGCGCCGTGAATCAGCACGCTGTCGCCCGGCATCAGACGGCCCAGCTCAAACAGGTTGTGCCAGACGGTAAACGCGGCTTCGGGAAAACCCGCCGCGTGGCTGAGAGGCAACGTGTCCGGCACCGGCAGGCACAGGTCGGCGCGCGCCACGCAGTATTGTGCATAACCGCCGCCGCTCAGCAGCGCCATCACCGCCATGCCCGGCTGCAGTTCGCTGACGCCTGCGCCGAGCGCAACGATGACGCCCGCCGCTTCCAGCCCGAGAATATCGCTGCAGCCTGGCGGCGGTGGCATGCCGTTGCGCTGCAGAATATCGGGCCGGTTAACCCCAGCGCTGACCACGCGCAGCAGCACTTCGCCCGGTCCCGGCTGCGGCACCGGGCGCTGCACCGCAGTCAGCACTTCTGCACCACCCGGCTGCGCGGCGATGATCGCCGTCATGGTTTCCGTTGCCATGCGCTAACCTTGTGCGTCGCTGGCGAAGGCGCAAACGCCCTCGTCATCAAACGTCAGCCCTACCACGCTGCCGACCGGCCAGCGCGTCAGCGCCTCCAGTCCGGACTGCCGGGCAAACAGTGAGGCACTGCCGAGCGCCGGAATGTCGAGGTGCACGTCAACGTGATCGCCCTGAAACACATGCGTCAGCACCGTGGCGCTGAGCAGCGCCTGCGGACCGAGCGGCGCCAGCTGCACATTTTCCGGACGCACATACACATCGAGCCGGTCGCCGACGCTGGCCTGCACCCGTTTGGCCGGCAGGCGCAGCGTGTTACCGCCCAGCTCCAGCAGCGCGCTGGTGTCGCGGCCGGCGTAGCGGCCCGGCAGAATATTCACGTCACCGACGAAGCTGGCGACAAACGGATCCTGCGGGCGGCGATAGATCTCATCCGGCGGCCCAATCTGGCGCACGTGTCCGGCCGACATCACTACCACGCGGTCGCTCATGCTCAGCGCTTCGCCCTGATCGTGGGTAACAAAGACCGTAGTCACGCCGAGTTTGCGCTGAATCGCTTTCAGCTCGACCTGCATGGATAACCGCAGATTTTTATCCAGCGCGGAGAATGGCTCATCCAGCAGCAACACTTTCGGGCGAATCACCAGCGCACGCGCCAGCGCCACGCGCTGCTGCTGCCCGCCGGACAGTTCACGCGGCTTGCGCTGGCCATAACCCGCCAGCTTCACCAGCGCCAGCGCCTGCCCGACCCGCTCGGCGATCTCCGCTTTCGGCACGCCGCGCATACGCAAGCCGTAGCCGACGTTTTTCTCCACCGTCATGTGCGGAAACAGCGCGTAGTTCTGAAACACGATGCCGATCTCGCGCTGATAGGGCGGGATTTCCGTTACCAGTTCGCCATCGATAAAAATCTCACCGCCGTCGGCTTCGGCAAAGCCGGCCATCAGGTTCAGCAGCGTGGTTTTGCCGCAGCCGGACGGGCCGAGCAGCGTAATGAACTCACCTTCGTGGATGGTGAGAGAAATTTTATGCAGCGCGATGGCATCACCAAAGCGCTTCAGGACGCCATCCAGCTGCACCGCCACGTTGGCCTTATGCGGCGCCGATGACAGCGGCTGCGGAAACGGGGTTACTTCTGCACTGACCATACAATCTCCGGATTCGGACGGGGTGGCTCGTCGCGGGTTCATTCGCACATCCAGGTCGCCAGCCGGCGTAACAGGCTGTCACAGGCGTCCAGCTGTGCGAGGGTGATAAATTCGTCGGGCTTATGGCCCTGCTCCATACTGCCGGGACCGCACACCACACAGGGGATGCCGGCGGCGGCAAACAGTCCGCCTTCAGTGCCAAACGCCACGGTGCCGAAGCTGTCGCTGCCGCTCAACCGGGCAATCAGCTGTGCCGCGGCACTGTGCGCGGCGGTATCCAGCCCTGGATAGGCGCTGAGCGGCGAGAAGCGGATGGCGCTGGCGGGCTGCACCGCGCGCATCTGCGGCTCCAGCGTCTGCTGTGCATACGTCACCAGCTCCTCTGCCACCTGCTGCGCATCCTCCTGCGGCAGCGTGCGCACTTCGAAATCAAAACTGCAGGCGTCAGGCACGATATTCAGCGCGCGTCCGCCGTGGATCACCCCGGTTTGCACGGTGCTAAATGGCGGATCGAAGCGCGCATCCTGTCGTTCCGGCGCCGCCAGACGTTCACCGATGACGGTTAAGCGCTGGATCAGCTTCGCGGCGTATTCAATCGCATTGACGCCCTGCGGCGCGTAAGCCGAGTGGCAGGCCGCGCCCTGCACTTCGCAGCGCATTGCCAGCTTGCCTTTGTGGCCCAGCACCGGACGCAGTTCTGTCGGCTCGCCAATCAGGCAGATCGCCGGTCGATCGCTGCGCTGCGCCAGCGCCTTCACCAGCGAGCGCACGCCGAGGCAACCCACCTCTTCGTCATAGGAGATAGCCAGATGCAGCGGCTGACGCAGCGGCTGGGCGAGAAAATGCGGCACAGCAGCCAGCATGCAGGCGAGAAAGCCTTTCATGTCTGCCGTGCCGCGTCCGTACAGCTTGCCGTCACGTTCGGTGAGCGCAAACGGCGGCACCGTCCACGTCTGGCCATCAACCGGCACCACATCGCTGTGACCCGATAGCATCACCCCGCCGCTGCCGGCTGGCCCGAGCCGCGCATAGAGATTGGCCTTGCTGCGTTCTGCGTTGTGCATCAGTTCACAGGTCACGCCCAGCCCGCTGAGGTAGCGCCAGCAGAAATCGATCAGCGCGAGATTGGATTCGCGGCTGGTGGTGTCGAAAGCCACCAGATGTTCGAGCAGGTTACGGCTGGTCAGCATCGCGTCTCCTCACGCTTATTCATCACCCGGCACGCCGTAACGGGGTGCCAGCGTGGGATTGAGCGCGCGCGTCAGGTAATCCTGCATCTGCGGCTGATAGGCCAGCCACAGCTGATGAAGTTCTGCGATGGGATCGCCCTCCGTCCAGTCAACGCGCAGATCAACCAGCGGCCACGACGGTTCGCCCACCACTGCCAGCGCCGCCGAATGAACCGGCCCGGCTTCACCTCCGGCGGCCATCCCGGCCTGCATGGCCGCGATTAACCGTGCGGCCAGTTCGCCCGGCTGCTGCGTAAACGCGCTGACCATCGCCGCAATCACCTCGGGATTCGCCAGCAAATTACCGGCCGCTACGCAGTCGCTGCCGCGCAGCGCGTGATTCACCCCCAGCGTGTGCGTTCCACTGAAGCAGGCACTGCTGCCGTCGGCCGCCAGCACCGTAAGCTGGCGATAATCAAAAAAGTCATCGCTGGCAAGGCCGCTCTGCAGCGCCTGCTGCGCCGTCTCGCCCTGACTCAGCCGATCAAGGATGCGCGGGCCCAGCGCCGGCAGCGTGATGTTCTGCGTGGAGACCGCGCCGACGCCGGCGCGCAGCCACGGACAGCGTGCGCCGACCGCAATACTCGACGAGCTGACCGCAATGCCCAGCTGGCCGGTTTGCGCACAGCGTCCAACAATCGATAACGTCATGATGCGGCGCTCCTTATTGCGGCTGCCAGTCGTCGGGGATCACCGCAATCACGTCGATCTCCATCAGCCACTGCGGCTGGCCCAGTCCCGAGATCACCAGACCGGTGGAGATGGGAAACACGCCTTTCAGCCACTTGCCCACCACCTGATACACCGGCTCGCGATAGCGCGGGTCGATGATGTAGGTGGTGGTTTTCACGATGTGCGACAGGTCGCTGCCCGCTTCTTCGAGCAGTTGCTTCACGTTTTTCATCGCCTGCTCGGCCTGCGCTGCCGGATCGCCCAGCCCCACCAGGTTGCCTTCGAAGTCGGTGCCAATCTGGCCACGCACGTAAACGGTGTTGCCGGCGCGCACGGCCTGACACAGGTCGTTGTCCAGCGACTGATTAGGATAGGTATCTTTGGTGTTGAATTTGCGGATGCGGGTATGGGTGCTCATGATGCCTGCCAGCGTTTAATTGGTTTCCGCAAGGTATACCGGGCTTAGCGCAGCAGGGAAAACAGCATTAACTGAGGTGTTGCTTTGAAAAATCCGAAGGAGTGCGGCAGGCCTGCTGGCCCGCCGATGAGTGATTAATGCGCAGCCTTATTTGGCCGCATAAACCGCATCACAAAATGCTTTGCGCGCGCCCAGTTTGGCTGACAGGCGTGCAGCCGCTTCGCGCATCAACACGCCTAACTCTTCATCTTTGCGATTCAGCGTCAGACGCGAAACCGGGCCGGTCAGCGCCAGCGCAGCGGTCAGCCGGTCATTTTCGGCGAATACCGGTACGGCAAAGGCCGCGATGTGCGGATCGCGCGCGCCTGAGCTGAATATTGGCAGCGACGGCAGCGCATCGAAGAGATTTTCATTCATGCCCCAGAAACGCAGCACCTTACTGATGGCTGAGTTATCGAGCGGAAAAATTGTCCCCGGCAGGCGCGTATGACGCAGGCCATCAGACGATTCAGCACGAAACAGGCACAGACGCTGGCCGTTATCCAGTACGTACCAGCTGGCGCTCTCGTTGGTCGCCGTTGCCAGCGCCTGCAATTCCGGCTGCACCACGCTGGCCAGATGGAATGATTGCTCATAAAGCTTGCCGAGGTATAACAGACGCGGGCCGAGCGTGTAGACCCCGCTGTCACTGCGCACCACATAGCCCATCCTTTCCAGCGAGTTCATCAGACGATAGACAGTGGTTTTGTGATAGCCGGAAAGCTGCGACAGTGCAGTCAGCGACAGGCTCTCTTCGCCCGGCTTAAAACAATCCAGCAGCGACAACGCCTTCTCCACCGCATTAACGCCTTCATTTCCCATTTTTTCCTCCTGATTTGTGCCGTCCTGAGTGTACCTGAAAACTGTGAGTCACATCGTGTTTACATCACAAACACCTTCGTAACACTGGCATGCGGCGTCAGATCGTCGATATAGTTGTTTTATATTGTACAACATTGTTGTACCAGGTAAAACAAACCACGAGGTGAATTATGTCTGCGTCTGCAAATAACCTGATCAACCGCAACATCGAGCGCGTCAGCGCCCTGTCCGTCAGCCAGGCCGCCGCATTCCAGGCGGCGATTCTGGCCGATGTCGCCGGTCGTCGCGGCACCCTGCATGGCCGCGTTAAACCGCTGTCGCCGCAGATGAAAGTCGCCGGGCCGGCCATCACAGTGGAAGTGCGTCCGGGCGATAACCTGGCGATTCACGCGGCGCTGGCTATCGCCCAGCCGGGTGATGTGCTGGTGGTGGACGGCAAAGGCGACATCAGTTGCGCGCTGCTGGGTGAAATCATGGCAACCCAGGCCGAAGCGTCCGGCATCGCCGGCATCATCATTGATGGCGCGGTGCGTGATGCTGACGCCCTCGCGCAGGGCAGCTATCCGGTGTTTGCGGCCGGCCTCAACCCGAGCGGCCCCACCAAAAGTATTCCCGGACGCGTGAACCATCCGGTGTCGGTGGCCGGTGCGTCGATTGAGCCGGGCGACCTGGTGGTCGGCGATGCCGATGGCGTGGTGGTGATCGCTAAACAGGATGTGGAACGCATCATTGCCCTGGCGGCGAAGAAGCTGGACGCCGAAACGCGCCGCATCACGGGTATTAAGCAGGGCGATTTACGTCCGGGCTGGCTGGAAGGTGCCCTGCGCGCGGCGGGTATGTTAGCAGAAGGAGAATCGCTGTAATGAGCAACGTAAAAACTATCCTCATCACCGGCAGCGACCTGGCTGCTGAAGCCGTCGAGCTGCTGCAGGACTATCAGCTGATTTATGCCGGACGCCAGCCGCAGGAAGCCGATTTGATCGCGCTATGCGAGCGCCATAATCCTCAGGCGATCATTGTGCGCTATGGCAAAATCAACGGGCGCATCATGGACGCCGCGCCGGCGCTGCGCGTGATCTCCAAGCACGGCAGCGGTATTGACGTTATCGATCAGCAGGCAGCGGCGGAACGCCAGATTGCGGTCCGCGCGGCAGTGGGCGCCAATGCCGCCGCCGTGTCGGAGCATGCGTGGGCGCTGATTCTCGCCTGTGCTAAATCCGTGCCGCAGCTGGACCGCCGGATGCGCGACGGGCACTGGGATAAAGCGCAGCATAAATCGCTGGAGCTGGAAGGACGCACGCTCGGCCTGGTCGGTCTGGGTGCCATCGGCAGCCGCGTAGCGCGCATCGGCCAGGCCTTCGGTATGCAGGTGCTGGCCTACGATCCTTATGCGCAAACCTTGCCGGCTGGCTGTGAAGCGGTTGAATCACTGGATGAACTGTACAGCCGTGCCGATGTGGTGTCGCTGCACTGTCCGCTGACGGACAGCAATCACCAGATGATCAACGCGGCCGCCCTCGCCCGTTTCAAGCCTGGCGCGATTCTGGTCAACACCGCACGCGGCGGACTGATTGACGATCAGGCGGTGGCGACCGCGCTGCAAAACGGCACGCTGCGTGCCGCCGGACTGGACAGCTTCACCAGCGAGCCGCTGACTGCACCGCATCTGTGGCAGTCGCTCAACAATGTGATTATTACGCCGCACATTGGTGGCGTGAGCGACAATGCTTACGTGCGCATGGGCACCGGTGCCGCGCGCAACGCGTTGCAGGTTCTGCAGGAGCAGGAGGCGGTATCATGACCGTGCTCACCGTACCGGAGGTGCGCGGGTTAACGCTGTTTTCGCGCCTGCCTGAAGCGTTTCGCCGGCCGGACGCCGGCAATGTCTGGGCTGCCGCCAATCGCGGCGGCCAGCTTACCGACTCCTTTCTCGAAGGCCCGGTGTGGCATCCCTCCGGCTGTCTGTATGTCACCGACATTCCCTATGGCCGCATCTTTCGCGTTGATATGAGCGGCAACTGGGAGCTGGTGGTGCAGTATGACGGTGAGCCCAACGGCATGAAGCTGACCGATCCGGACACGCTGATCATCACCGATTACCGTAACGGCCTGATGAAGCTGTCAATCAGCAGCGCCACTATCACGCCGTGGCTGACGCGGCGTAATAGCGAAAGCTTTCGCGGCGTCAACGATTTAACGCCTGACAGTCGCGGCAATCTCTATTTTACCGATCAGGGCCAGACCGGGCTGCACGATGCCAGCGGACGCGTCTATCGGCTCAGTCCGGATGGCCGGCTGGATCTGCTGCTGGATAACTGCCCGAGCCCGAACGGCCTGGTGCTGTCGCCGGATGAGAAAATCCTCTACGTGGCGATGACGCGCGGCAACTGCGTGTGGCGCGTGCCGCTGCTGGCGGATGGTTCGGTGAGCAAAGTTGGACTGTTCTTTACCTCGCACGGACCCAGCGGGCCGGACGGGCTGACCATCAATCAGCGCGGCGAACTGCTGATCGCCAATCCCGGCCTGGGGCGCGTCTGGCGTCTTAACGATCTGGCTGAACCGGAAGAGATTCTGCTCAGTCCGCTGGGGCGTTCCACCACCAACCTGTGCTTCGGCGGGGCCGACCTTAATCAGCTGTTTATCACCGAATCGGTCAGCGGCAGCATCCTGACCTGCACCCAGAACACGCCAGGCCGCACGTTGCCGGCCATCGATACCTCGTTTCTCTGACTACAACTCTGCGTCATCCGAACGCACCGGAGATTACTATGACCCTGCACTCAACATCCAGCCCTGCGCCGGCTCAGCCGGCTGCGGTGCCACCCCGCCATGAAACGCTCAGCGAACAGGATTTCCAGGACAGTGAGCAGGCGGCCGCCAAAGCCTTTCGTCGCATTCTGCCGTTTATCTTTATCTGTTATGTGGTCAGCTACCTTGACCGCACCAACGTCAGCTTTGCCGCGCTGGGCATGAACGCCGATCTCGGCATCACCGCCGAACAGTTTGGCTTTGGCGCGGGCATGTTTTTTATCGGCTATTTCCTGTTTGAAATTCCCAGCAACCTGATCATGCAAAAAGTGGGCGCGCGCATCTGGATCGCGCGCATCATGATTTCGTGGGGGTTGATTTCGATGGCGACCGCGTTCATCAGCGGCCCCGTCAGCTTTGCCATTGCGCGCTTCTGTCTCGGTGTAGCAGAGGCCGGCTTTACCCCCGGCATCTATCTGTTCTTTACCTACTGGTTCCCTGGCAGCTGGCGCGCCAAAATCACCGCCGCGTTCCTGGTCGGCATTCCGGTGGCCAATATCATCGGCTCACCGATTTCCGGCGCGCTGATGCAGATCACCGGCCATGAGCATATCCGTAACTGGCAGTGGCTGCTGTTGATTGAAGGCTTACCGGCGGTGATCCTCGGCGTCATGTGCCTATTTGTGCTGAGCGACCGGCCGGAGAAAGCGCGCTGGCTGGCACCGCGTGAACAGCAGTTGCTGAGCCGCCGGCTGGCCGATGAGCAGCAGCAAATCGCGGCAACGCACGGTTCCCAGATGCGCGACGCGCTGCGCAATCCGCTGCTGTATCTGCTGGCGTTTATTAACTTTTGCGGCATTGTGGGTTCGATCGGCGTGGGACTGTGGATGCCGCAGATCATCAAACAGCTCGGTGTGAGCCATACGGCAACCGGCTTTCTTGCCGCGCTGCCCTATGTCTGCGGTGCCGTGAGCATGCTGTTGTGGGCGCGCCGCGCTAATGCATCAGCGCACCGTATTCGCTGGATCAGCGGCGCGCTGGTGATCGCCGCCTTAGCCCTGATGTGCAGCGCGCTGAGCGATGCGCCGGTGATCAAAATGCTGGCACTGTGCTGCACCGTCAGCGGTATTCTGGCGTTTCAGGCCTCGTTCTGGGCGCTGCCTTCCGGCTTTTTGACCGGCAATGCCGCGGCAGGCGGCTTAGCCATGATTGTCTCGATTGGTAATCTCGGCGGCTTCTTCGGCCCGTCGCTGATCGGCTATGTGCGTCAGTCTACCGGCGGCTTTATGTGGGCGCTGCTGGCGGTGGCGGCAGTCCTGATGATTGGCGCACTGGCGGTCGCCATGGTGAAAGATCCGTGGCGCCAGCGCAGCGCTGAGCACAGATAATAACGCCGCGTTTCCCGGTGTGCCTGTGGCGCATCGGGAAACGGATGTTTTAAAGGATGAAAGCAGGATAACGGCAGACGTGATGAGCCAGATGCGTGCCCTCCCTGGCACAGGCTCATGAGATTATTTCCCGGTGCTGGCCACCGGCTGTTCCGCTTCAACGTGCAGCTTTTTGCTGCGTCCCATCAGCAATACCGCAATGCCGCCCGCCGCGCACAGCAGCGCCAGAGGAATCATCGCCATCGCATGGCTGCCGGTTTTCTCATTAATGATGCCGTAAACGTTCACCATCAGCCCGCCACCAATCAGGTTGGCCATCGCGCCGATAGCAGCCAGACCGGCCGCTGCGGTGGTTGAGGACATCCAGCCCGAGGCCAGTGCCCAGAACGGCCCTTTCATCGAGTAAGCACCAATCAGCACCAGTGACAGAATCACCACGCTGCCCGCCAGTGTATCGGTCAGGAACGCCGCCAGCAGTCCACCGGCAATCAGGAACAGTGTCAGCGCGGTGTGCCAGCGACGCTCACCGCTGCGGTCAGAGCTGCGGCCCCAGACGATCATCAGAATCGATGCCAGACCGTACGGGATCGCATTCATCAAACCGGTGGTGAAGTTATCCAGGCCAAATGATTTCAGCAGCTGCGGTGACCAGACGCTCAGCGTCGAACCCGCTGCCGACGCGCCGGCGTAAATCAGCGCCATCACCCAGATATGCTTGTGGCGCAGCAGCTGCCAAAGGGTGATATGACCAATCGCTTTGCGCTGGGCATTCTCTTCAGCCAGTTTGCCGCTCAGCCAGTTGCGCTGTTCACTGGTCAGCCAGTGGGCATTTTCCGGACGGTTGCTGAGCAGGAAGAAAGCCAGCACCCCCAGCACAATCGCCGGGAATCCTTCGATGATAAACAGCCAGTGCCAGCCGCGCAGGCCGAACCAGCCGTCCATCGTCAGGATTGCGCCCGAAATCGGCGAGCCAATAAAGTTGGCTGCCGGGATCGCCACCATAAAGGTCGCAATTACGCGCGCGCGATATTTCGCCGGAATCCAGTAAGTCAGATAAAGGATCACGCCGGGAAAGAAGCCGGCTTCGGCGGCGCCCAATAGAAAGCGCAGCACGTACAGCATTTCCGCACTGCTGACGAACGCGGTGCACACCGAGACAATGTCCCAGGTCACCATGATGCGCGAAATCCAGATTTTGGCGCCAATCTTCTGCATCGCGAGGTTGCTTGGCACCTCAAACAGAAAATAGCCAACAAAAAACAGGCTGCTTGCCAGGCCAAACACCGCTTTGCTCAGCCCGAGATCTTCATTCATTTGCAGGGACGCCATGCCGATGTTGCCGCGATCGATAATGGCGATCAGATAGCAGACGATCAGGAACGGCAGAATGCGCCAGATGACGCGTTTTACGGTCTGCTGCTCAATATCGGGCACAGCGGCCGCGCGGGTTATCTTGTCAGACATAGAGTTCCTCACAGAGTCATGGCTTAACGCAAATCGGCCAGAGTTGTTGTTTTACTCTGTACAACATATGTGTACATAGTAAAACCATTATGTTTGGCCGCGCGACCCTGCGCAGAAAAATGTGTCCGGGCTGCGTGATTTGTCACAAAAAGGTAGCCAGTTGATTATGGATATGTGATGCAGCTGTCAGTTTCTGCTGCAGCACGGGAAAATACCAGCATTCATTCCGTCAGGCGACAGTGGAATTACTTTGCAACATCTTGCCGTTTACCCGCGGCGTCATTCTGCGGTATACCCATTGCCTCACCGCGTAACGCGCTTATCAGGATGCAAAAATGTTCGTAAAGCACTATGACGTAGATGAAAGCCATATCGATTTTCAGGGCGTGGTCGACGGGCTTTACTACCCGTTTTACATGGAGTGGACGCGCCACGCTTACATGCGCGAGGCGCTGGGTATCGACATTGAAGAAGAGTTCAGTCAGGGCAAGATTTACATGGTGCTGGAGTACACGCTGCGCTTCCGCAAGAGCCTGGTGAAAGGCGATAAGGTGGAAGTCACCTGCGCGCTGGAGCAGAATGAGAAGCGCAATCGCGTGAACTTCGTGCAGCAAATCAAGGTCGACGGCGTGGTGTATGCCGAGGCCACGTTTGTCGCCACCTGCCTCGCCAATGGGCGCCCGTCAATGCCGGAAGCGGTAACGCGCGCGCTCGGTCTGTAACGTTACAAAGTATGTGGCAGCAGCCTGCTTTTACGCCCGCTGCCACTCTGCAATCAGCGTCTCCACCAGCTGTGCCGCTGGCAGCGCGCGCACCCGCGCCACGCCCTGACCGGCCCACTGCGCACCGAAGCCGTCCTCGCCGTGCGCAGCCGCCGCTGCCGCCAGGGCTTTTCCCAGCGCATAGGTCAGCGGATAGTCGGGAATCTCCTCCGGCGTTACGTCATGGCACAATTCACAAAATGCGTTGCGCACGCAGCGCGCCTGACGCCCGGAGATCGCCGCCGTCATTACCGTGCCACGCTCGCCAGCTGCCAGCAGCGCGCGACGATAGGCCGCACTGGCCGCCGATTCCGGACACAGCACAAACGCCGTACCGAGCTGTACACCGCTGGCACCCAGTTTCATCATCGTCGCGATGCCTGCACCGTCCATCACGCCGCCCGCTGCCACCACCGGCAGCGTGGTGTGCTGACGAATCGCCTGCACCAGCGCAACGGTCGAAAGCTGCTGGTCTGGCGCGCCCGGATCAAAATGGCCGCGATGACCACCGGCTTCATAACCCTGCGCCACAATGATATCGATACCGCTGCGGGCAATTGCCCGTGCTTCCTGCGGACTGGTGGCGGTCGCCAGCGTGACAATGTCACGTTGCTTTAGCCGGGTGATGGCCGTGGCATCGGGAATGCCGAAATGGAAACTGACCGCCGCCGGCCGCGCCTGCTCCAGCACCCTCAGCATCGCCTCATTGTGCAAAAAGCTCTGATAGATCTCCGTTAGCGCTGGCGGCAGCGCCGTCTGGTACTGCGCAAACTGCGGGCTGAACCGGCTGATCCACGCCGCCTCGTGCGCGGCATCCCGCCTTGCCGGCGCGTGACAAAATACGTTGACGTTGATCGGGCCACGCGTCAGCGCCTGGGTGTGGGCAATCATTTCTGCCGCCTGCTGCGGTGTCACCGCGCCAACGCTAATCGATCCCAGCGCCCCGGCATTGGATACCGCTGCGGCCAGCTGCGGCGTGGCGACACCGGCCATCGGTGCCTGAATCAGCGGATACTGCAGTTTTAACAGCTGGCACAGCGCGGTCGTCATGGTGGTTTTTCTCCAGGCCGTCATCGGGCGTTGATTGCGTCACGTCTCGGGCATTAACATACATTTAACATGCATCTTTTAACAAGTCCGCTAGGCACTTTTCTTACCCGCACGCGCGGTGTTGATCACTTTTTTCTCACATTTTTAACGCCACGGTCGATAATCAAAGTTGCATAGCAAAATCAGCTTACAGCTTGCGCTGTAACAACATCAGGCAGGTAACACCATTACACACCCCACCTGCGCACATCGGTGCGCAGCGAGACAGCAGCCTGTGCCTGTGGCACGGCTGTAATGGACAACCGGGGAAATCATGCGGTGCCGTCCACTGGACGCGCCGAATGCGTTAGCACGCGCGCATCTGCGCCTGCATTTCGTTCAACAGCATACCAAGCGCCTGAGGTCTCTCATGTTCGGGGTGAAAAAATCGAGCCTTTCTCTGCCATTTGCCAAAAGTGGCGACATTGCTAAGGATATTGAAGCGATAAAGCAGCATGTTGCCTGGATTGAGTTTTCACCGGCCGGTGAAATCCTCAGCGCCAATGCACAATTTTTACAGGTCACCGGCTATCAGCTGCATGAAATTCAGGGACAGCATCACCGGATTTTCTGCAGCCCTGCTTACAGCCAGTCTTCCGACTATTACGCCTTCTGGCAAACGCTGGCCGCCGGCGAATCGGTGAACGGCATTTTTGAGCGTTTCAACAAGCAGCATCAGCGCTTCTGGCTCAGCGCGACCTATTTTCCGGTGAGCGATGAGCGCGGCAAAGTGTACAAAGTGATCAAGGTCGCGAGCGACATCACCGCGCGCCATCAGGAACTGGAGCATAAAGAGGCGGTGATAACGGCACTGGACCGTTCGATGGCGGTGATTGAATTCACGCCGGACGGTCACATCATTACCGCCAACGCCAACTTCCTCACCCACATGGGCTATACCCTGCCAGCCATCGCCGGCCAGCATCATCGCCTGTTCTGCTTCGACAATTTTTACCGCGAGAATCCGGACTTCTGGCGCAAAATCGGTAACGGTCAGCATTTTGTCGGTCGCTTTGAGCGTAAGACCGCCAGCGGCGAGCGCATCTGGCTGGAGGCGAGCTACAACCCGGTGTTTGACGGCGATGGTAAGGTCTACAAAGTGATTAAGATCGCCTCAGATATCACCGCGCGCGTCGAGGCGGCGAAGCGCGTGGCGGATATCGCGCTGACCACCTCTGAGCAGACCTCACAAATTACCGATAACGCCAATGAAGTGCTGGATGAAACGGTGCGTAACTCCGGGCTGGTGGCGCAGCAGGTGAATGCCGCCGCCGAAATTGGCGCGCAGCTCACCGCCTCAGCCAGGAGCATCAGCGACGTGGTGGAAACCATCAACCTGATTGCCTCGCAGACCAACATTCTGGCACTGAATGCCGCCATCGAATCCGCGCGTGCCGGCGAGGCCGGACGTGGCTTCAGCGTGGTGGCAGGTGAAGTACGCCGCCTGGCGGCCTCGACCGCCAGCGCCACCAAACAGATTTCCGTGGTCGTGGAGCAAAATGCCGACCTGATCCAGCAGATGTATCAGCAGCTGGATGAGGTCAGGCAATTTGTGGTGACCGAACAGGAGAAGATCAGCGTGCTGTCGCGCAGCCTGCGGGAAATCAACAGTGGCGTACACGAGTTTGTGAACGTCATTCACCGGCTGGATGTGTGACAGCGTACGCGGGAGCGCTGGCTCCCGCGCGTTTACAGCCCACTGCCCGCCTGCGGCGCGGGCTGCCGCTTCCACTTCAGCGCATTACGCAGCGCCGGTTCGGCATATTTACTGATCAGCCAGGCAACGTAATACAGTACGCTGGCCACCACCACCGGCAGCATCGTCATCACCGCCTCATTTTTGATATAGCCATTAAGCTTAATCAATATCGCGATCATTAAATTTTCATGAATCAGATACAGTGCGTAACTGACAAATCCGATGGCGGTGAAAAAGCGCAGGGAAAGCCAGCGCTCAATCTGTCTGGAATAAAAGCTGGCGATAAAAAACAGCATTACCAGTAGCAGCGGTATCACGGCGACCACGCCGCTGTTTTTAACGTAGTAGCTGAAATTAATCAGCAAAGCCAGCGCGGTCAGTGCGTAGTGATAACGTTTATCGCGCCCGTGCAGACGTTCATAAACCAGACAGCCGACCATAAACCAGGCGTAGTGAATAAAACCGAATTTTGAAATGACATCGATTAATAACGGATGGCCGAGTGATTTCAATACCGACGAGGCGGAAAGTAATAACATCGGCACAATCAGCGCCGGCAGACAATATTTACGTCCGAGGGTGAAATAAACCGCGCCAATAATCAGATAAAACAGCGCTTCAACATAGAGAGACCAGAACGATCCGGCCATGGAGCGGAATTCAATGCCGGTGAGCTGCGTCAGCGTCTCAGGATTAATAAATATCAGACCGGGCAGCAGGTTGCGGCTTTCCGGTGTCATCAGCGACCACTCCGGAAAAAAGCCGCCGGCAACGTACAGCAGCAGACTGGCTATCAGCATCGCCGGAAACAGGCGCAGCCAGCGTTTTTTGAGAAAGCTGAGGTAGCCGGATGATTTATCCAGCGTCATAAATATGACAAAGCCGGAGATCATAAAAAACAACTGCACGCCGACCCAGCCAAATGCCAGCAGCGGAATATGCTGGGTAGTGGCGGCATACGGCAACAGTTCGGGCCAGCGGGCATAGGCGTGATAAGCAATCACCAGCAGGATCGCTAATCCGCGCATGCCATCAAGATGCGTGATACGTGGTTGCATAAGTGGTCTCTGGAAAGAGGAGCAGATGGGTTTCAGCAAATTAGCACTGACAAAGATTTACACTCAACAAGAATAGTCCTGGATAACGCATCATCATTTAAGCAGGAAATTCTTCAGGTCCAGAATGTTAAATCACGCTCTGATAAATTATGGCTGTAATATATTAATCGTCATCAGCATGAAATAAACACTAAGCTATTAGCGCAACGGGAAAAGTTTACCGGCATTCGCCGTATTGTACTGGCGGAAACGCAGCGGCAGGGCCTGTTATTAACAGACCTTATGCAGATCTGATTACACCACGGCATCGTCGGGCTTCTGGCCGAATATGCGATCTGTTTTTGCCGCTCCGCTCACGCTTTTTTTACTTTTTCGCCCAGGTTCGGCGCAGTCATGCCGATACTCATAACGTACTTATGAAATATCATTTTACTGGTTTGTGATAAGTCTATGATGGCGAAACGTTCACTGATGGATTTCCCGACCGATGGTCGGATGCGCGGACTGATGCGCCAGCCGATGCTGCTGATGGTGCTGCTGATTTTTCTCTCCTTTATGGTGGCGCTGGTGACGCTGTGCTTTATCGCCAGCGATCTCAACCAGCAGGAGGCGCGGCAAAACCGCCTGCTGCTGGAGAAGGCGTTGCAGACGCGTCAGGAAGTGATGCAGTTTCACCTCTCCGATAATGCAGAATGGGGCGAAGCCTACCAAAACCTGCACCGCACGTTGAATACTGACTGGGCGTGGACGCGGCAGAATCTGGGTGAGTCACTGTTCCAGACCTTTGCTTATGAGGGCGTGTTTGTCATCGCGCCGCGCGGCGACACGGTTTACAGCGTGATCGACGGTCAGCTGCAGCAACGCGATTTCACCGGCTGGCTCGGTCGCCAGCAACTGCCCGCGCTGCGTCAGCAGTTACAGCACAATGACGGTAAGGCGCTGTCGCGCTTTGTGGTGGTAAATCAGCAGTTAGTGCTGCTGTGCGCGGCATGGATCACCACCGGTGGCGATAACAGCGTGCCGCAGGTGCCCGGTGCGCCATCGCTGATGATCTTTGCCGATCGCCTGACGCCGCAAAAATTACAGCAGCTGGGGCACGAGTACGGCATCAACGCGCTGCGGGTGGAATTCGCTGTACCCCGCGCGCCAGTGGCGGAAAGCCTGCGCCTCGCCGCCGACGGCCATGACGCCACGCTGCGCTGGACCAGCAGCAACCCCGGCGGTAAATTGCTGACCGCCCTGCTGCCGCTGCTGGTGATCGCCATGCTGATCACCCTGTATGGTGCCATCATGCTGATGCGCAACGCGCTGCGTAAAGCGCAGCTCAATGATGAAAATACGCTGCTGCTGGCGCAAAGCCAGCGGGCGCTCAGCGCCAGCGAACGCCGCTTCCGTGATATCGCCGAAATTACCACCGACTGGATTTGGGAGATGGACGACCAGCTGCGCTTCAGCTGGGTTTCCGGCCGTTTCCCGGTAGTGACCGGGTTTACCAGCGAGGAGTGGCTGCAGCGCACGCTACTGGATTTCCTGCTGTGCGATGAGCACCAGCGCGCCCGGCTTTTGCAGCTGGCAGACTCGGGCGGTCAGCTCACGCTGAACGGCTGCCGCTATCTCTCCGCCCAGCATCAGCCGCGCTACTGCAATCTGACCCTCAAGCGCGTCAGCCTGGCGCACGGCGTCAGCGGCTTTCGCGGCAGCGCCAGCGACGTAACGCTGGAAGTTGAAGCGCAGGCACGCGCGCACTATCTGTCGCACTTCGATGAACTGACCGGACTGGCCAACCGCGTGCAGATGCGCGAATTCCTCACGGGGCAGCTGAGCCTGCCACTGCCGGCGCAGCCGCTGCTGGCGATGATCATGATCGACCTGGATAAATTCAAACCGGTCAATGATCTCTACGGTCATGCAGCGGGCGATCAGGTGCTGCATGCGGTATCAGATCGTATCCGGCGCACGCTCAACGGCAATGGCCTGGTGGCACGGCTCGGCGGCGATGAGTTTGTGGTGATTCTGCCGGAGGCGGGCAGCCGCGAGCAGGTCGACGCGCTGTGTCAGCAGCTCATCGCCCAGCTCAATCTGCCGTTTCCGGTGTACGACAACGACATCCACATCGGCGGCAGTCTCGGCATCGCGCTGGCACCACAGGATGCCGACAACGCCAGCGATCTGCTGCGCTTTGCCGACATCGCGCTGTATAAAGCGAAAAACAGCGGCCGCAACCAGTGGATATTTTTCGACCGTGACATGGAAGAGAAAATTGTGCAGCGGCGCGAAATGGAGCATGAGCTGCGCGCAGCGCTGCAGGAGAACCAGCTGCGGCTGGTGTATCAGACGCGCTATGACCTGATCGCGCAGCGCATCAGCGCGGTCGAGGCGCTGGTACGCTGGCAGCATCCGCGGCTGGGCTTACTGATGCCCGATCAGTTTATTCCGCTGGCAGAAGAGACCGGCCTGATCAGCGCGCTGAGCGACTGGGTGCTGCTCAATGCCTGCGAGGACATCGCCCGCTACCGGCCGGAAATGGCGGTTTCAGTGAATATTTCCGCCAGCGAGTTGCAGGATAGCGCCTTAGCCGAACGCATCACCCGGGTGCTGCAGCTCAGCGGTCTGCCGAGCCAGCGGCTGGAAATTGAAGTCACGGAAAACGCGCTGCTGAGCGATCCGGATAAAACCCTGGCGGTGATGCAGGCGGTGAAAGCGCTGGGGGTGAGATTTCTGATTGATGATTTTGGTACCGGCTATGCGTCGCTGTGCTACCTGCGCGCCTTCCCGTTCGACGGCATCAAAATCGATAAATCCTTTATTTTTCCGCTGGCCGATTCGCCCCAGGCGCGCCAGGTGGTGGAAAACATGATCGGACTCGGCAAAGCCTATTCCCTGTCGGTAACCGCGGAAGGCGTGGAAACGCCGGTGCAGATGTCGCAGCTGCAGGAGCTGGCGTGCGATGCCATTCAGGGTTACTACATCGGACGACCGCTGCCGCTGCCGCAAATCTCGACCGAGCCGCCGCAGAGTGAACCGGCGCTGCACATGAATATTTAATAAAAGGTGGCGATCCCTCGCCAGAGGTGATTACAGCGACTGGTGCGCGGTTTCTTTGGCTTTCCATAAGGCAAACAAAGTAATCGCCAGCGCCAGCGTCACATACAGTGACACCCACAGCGTGCTGCCCAGCTCTTTGTACAGCGAGGTAATGATCAGCGGGGCAAAACCGCCGCCGATGATGCCGGCCAGCGTATAGGCCAGTGACGAACCGGCATAGCGCACGTGGCTCGGGAACTGCTCGGTGACAAACGCCGCCTGCGGACCGTACATCACGGCGTGAATCAGCAGGCCAATCACCACCGCCAGCACAATCAGCCACGGCTGGGTGCTGTCGAGCAGGACAAAAAACACAAACGACCAGACGATAGCCAGCAGCGCACCGGCAATGTACACCGGACGGCGGCCAAGGCGGTCGGACAGCGCACCAAACAGCGGCACCGTCAACGCGTTGCCAATCGCGCCGACCATCGTCGCCATCAGCGCCAGCGGACGCGGCAGCTGTAGCACGGTGGTGACGTATGTCAGGGTGAACACCACTACCAGCGCGTATAGCACGTCGGAGCCGATGCGCGAGCCGCCGGCGATCAGCAGTTCACGTGGATAGCGCAGGAACACCTCTTTCAGCGGCGTGTGGCTGGTTTTCTCCGCCTGCTGCATCGCCACGAAAGTCGGGGTTTCTTCCACGCCGCGCCGCAGCCACAGGCCAAACATCACCAGCAGCAGACTGAGCAGGAACGGGATGCGCCAGCCCCACTCCTGAAACTGCTCGCCGCTGAGTGACAACGTCACTAAAGTGATAAAGCCGGTGCCAATTAACGTGCCGCAGGAAGGCCCGACCTGGGCGAACGAGGCGTTACGCCCGCGCTTACTGGCTTCGCCGTGCTCCATGGAGAGCAACACCGCGCCGGCCCATTCGCCGCCCAGCGCGATGCCTTGCACAAAGCGCAGCGCCACCAGCAGAATCGGGCTCCAGATGCCCCACAGCGCATAACCGGGCAGCATGCCCATCAGCGCCGTAGTCACGCCCATGATCACCAGCGTGGTGATCAAGACCGCCTTGCGCCCGGCGACATCCCCGAGATGGCCAAAGATAAAACCGCCCACCGGACGCGACACATAACCCACCGCGTAAGTTGAAAACGCCAGAATGGTGCCGACCAGCGGATCGAAGCTGGGGAAAAACACATGGTTAAATACCAGCGCCGCCATGATGTTGTAAACGGTAAAGTCGTACCACTCCAGCGCGGTGCCGATGGAGCTGGCCGCGGCAAGACGGCCGGTGTGGGTTTTCCCTGCTGCGGCACGCGCGGCGTGCGGCAGAGTAGAATCAGTATTCGCCATGAGCCATCTCCTGTTTAGTGAGCTGCCAGCTGAGCGCATAAAATTCAGCGCGGGCATTGAGCGCCTGTGCCGCGGCGGCCGCCAGTGTCTGGCAGGCATCGGCGCACGAACAGCTGAGCAGCAGCATCGGCTGCATGGCGCGCTGCGCCCGATCTTCCTGTGGCAGCGGCGTGCTCAGCGTGGTGTCCGGCGTGAGTAAGCGCGAGGCGATATAGCCCGGCACCGTGGCAACCTGCTGCTGCCAGGCGTTGAGCGTTGCAGTTTCAATGCCAGCCTGTAGCGTCAGCACCGCAAGGTGGCTGCCGCTGCCCTGACCGTGCTGCTGAGTGATGGCACACACGCGGCGCATCGGTTTGATCATCCGCTCCAGGTTTTTTACCGACCACGGCGTCTGGCGCGTGAAGGCGGCGTAGTAATCGGCGCTGGTGAAGGTTTCCAGCGAGCGGGTTTCATACAGTCCGAGGTACTTGCGTTCAGCATCCAGCGCCTGATAGCGCGTGCCGCTGAGAAAGCCGTCAATGGCGACGCGCTCGGCGACATGTTCATGGTCATACCATTGATTGAAATCAGCTTCGTTTTCAGCGGCGACGTTGGTGGCGACGAACAGCATGCCGTGAGGATGTGTCATTTTCAGAGACCTCGTTGCAGGATGGATTCAAGCGCCAGCGCCCAGCTGAGCAGCGCGGCATCGTGGCCATGGGTGGCGGCCAGCATCAGACCCACCGGCGCACTGCCGGGCTGATGACAAGGCAGGGAGATGGCGCAGCCGTCCAGCATGTTGATCACGCTGGTGTTGCGCAGCATCAGCAGGTTGACCTGGCGATAGCGCTCCGGGTCGTCGAGTTCGGCGATGGTCGGCGCAATCAGCGGCACGGTGGGCAGCAGCAGGCCATCGAACGGTGCCACCGCCTGCTCCACCCGCTGCCGCCAGTCGGCGCGCTGCTGATACAACAGTTGTGCGTCGGCCTCGTTCAGCAACGCGCCGCGCTCAATGCGCATCCGTACCTGCGGGTCATAACCCGTCGCGTGCGACTGCAGCAGCGACTGATGCCACTGCCAGGCTTCCCAGGCGGTGATGCCGCCCCGGGCGTTCATGGTTTCCAGTTCTGCCAGTTCAGACAGCGGCAGCTCGGTGAGCGTGGCACCTTGCGCGCGCAGCTGTGCCAGCGCGTGGTGCCACGCCTGGCTGACCGCGAGATCCAGCCCGTCCAGCACCCGGGTCTGTGGAATCGCAAAGTGCGCCCGCTTGATATCACGCTCTGTCAGCGGCAAAGGCCGATCGGCGATGACGCTGTCGAGCAGCCAGCAGCTGCGCACGTCATGGGCAATTACGCCAATACTGTCGAGTGCCGCCGATAACGGTAGCGTGCCGGCCTGATTAATGTGGCTGGCGCTGGGTTTGAAGCCGGTCAGCCCGCACAGCGCCGCCGGTATCCGCACCGAGCCGCCGGTGTCCGTGCCGACCGCCGCGAGGCACATGCCGTCGGCCACCGCCACCGCCGCGCCGGATGAAGAACCGCCGGGAATGCGTTTTTCGCCGCGCTGCCATGGGTTAGCCGGCGTGCCGTAGTGCGGATTGATACCGAGCCCGGAAAAAGCGAACTCGGTCATGTTGGTTTTGCCGACGATAGCGGCACCGGCCTGTTTCAGCTGCTGCACGATATGCGCGTCGCGCGCGGCGGGCGGCGCATCCGCCAGCACGCGCGAGCCGGCGCAGGTGGGTTCGTCCGCCACATCAAACAGGTCTTTGATGCTGACTGGCAGTCCGTCAATCGGGCTGCGCGGCTGCTGCTGTTGCCAGCGCGCATCAGCCTGCTGCGCCTGCTGAACGGCGCGGTCGGCGCAGGTCCGCGTAAACACGCGTGCGCCTTCGCCCGATGGCTGCTCGGCGGCGCGTAGTGCCTGTTGCGTCTCGGCGCTTGCGGTGAGATCTCCGGCGCGCAGTTGCTGGCTCGCCTGCCATAAGGTGGTCATACGCGTCTCCTCAGGCAATCACCGGCAGTGCGCCGGTGACATAGTGGTGTTCCAGCGTGCGATTCAGCAGCGGATCGTGCAGCGCCATGCGGAACTCGCTGGCCGGACGGATGCCACCAATCGCGCTCAACGTGCCGCATGACATCGCAAAGCCTTCGCTGACCGGGCGATCGCCAAAGTAGCGCGCCAGCAGATCCATCGGCGTGAGCAGAGAGTCGAGCGTGCCCTGCTGATAAGTCACCCAGTCGCCGTTGACTTTGATCCACGCGCGCAGCTCCAGCCTGTCCCAGTGCGGCTCAACCTCTGCCATACGCCACGCATGATCGGCGACCGGCTTAACGCAGGCCTGCTTCGACAGTGCCACGCTGAAGGTTTCCAGGTGACGGTCGGTGTGATCGGAAATCAGCGACACCCAGTATTCGCCGCGATGGAAAAACACAAACGGCTCGGCTTCGCCGGAGGTTTGCTCGCCCACCACTTCCAGCGGGCTGTGCTGCGCCAGCTGCTGGGTGGCTACGCGATAAAACAGCGGGACTGCACCAGGTGCGGGCACGCCCAGCGCCTCCAGCTCCCTGATATGGTGCAGCACCGCCGCCTGGTCGCGGCCTACCCACCCGGCAATGACCAGCTGCTTAATGTCGACATCCAGCACCGGGGCGGCTTGTGAGTCGGTTGTAAAGCGTAAATGCATGCGATGATCTCCTGATGAAAAATGCGTGTGAAATTTCACTGCAATTTCAAGATAGCCATTTTCATGCCAGGTTTTTGTGTAAGATGTCTCAGTACCCCAATAAGGATCTGCGTGATGAGTGATTCAGTTGCTGAAAATGTGAAGTCACAGGCCGGACAAAAAAGCGTTTCATTGAATGAACAGGCCTATCTGGCGTTCAGGCATCGCCTGATTACGCTGCGCTATAAGCCAGGTGAATATCTTAATACCGCGCAGGTGATGGAGGATCTGGCTATGGGCCGCACGCCGGTTAACCAGGCGGTACACCGGCTGGCGACCGAAGGGTTACTGCAGATTATCCCGCGTAAAGGGGTGATGGTGGCACCGCTGTCGATTGACGATGCGCTGGAGCTGATTGAAGTACGGCTGGTAAATGAAGCGCTGTGTCTGCGGCTGGCGACGCAGCGCGTGAATCCGGCGCAGATTGCCCAGCTACAGGCGCTGAATCAGCGCATCGCCGCCGCCAGCGTGGCGCGCGATCGTGAGCAGATGATGCTGCTGGACCGCGAGTTTCATCAGGTGCTGGCTGACATCGCCGGCAACGGGCGTCTGTCAGATATTCTCAGCATCATCCATGCCCAGGCGCAGCGCTTCTGGGCAACCACGCTGTCGAGCGCACAGCACATGCAGGAGGTGATTGCCGAGCATGACGCAATCATTGCGGCGCTGGCGCAGGGTGACGTAACACGGGCAGAAGACGCCGCGCGCGTGCACATCTATTCGTTTAAGCAGGCGCTGCTGAATGCCTGATTTCAGCCAGGGTAAAACGGGCCGGGACCGACGGATTCACGCAGAATCAGCTCGCCGGCAAAGGTTTTGCGGTTACGCATTTCGCCGCCGTCAAGCATCGATACCAGGCGTTCAATGGTCTCCTCGATCATGCCAGTCACCGGCATGCGCACGCTGGCCAGCGCCGGAATGGTATAGGGCGCCAGCGGTATATCGTCGAAACCCAGCACCGCCACCTGCTGCGGCACGCGGATGTTATGCGCCGCCAGCGCTTTCAGCGCGCCCACCGCCATCTCATCGTTACTAGCGACCAGCGCGCTGAACGGTTTACCGCGCGCCAGCAGCGTTTCCACTGCCGCTGCCCCGTGCTGCGCCTGCCATTTGCCTTCCACTACCAGTGCGTCATCCGCCACCAGCTGATGCTGCGCCAGTGCCGCGTGATAACCGGCCAGGCGCTCGCGCCCGGTCGGCGAGTCAAGCGATCCGGTGATAAAAGCAATATCGCGATGGCCGAGTGCAATCAACTGCGCCACCGCCTCGGCGCTGGTGCGCTGCTGATCGGAGTAGATGCAGTAACTGTCGTGCTGACGCAGTCGCCGGTTGATCACCAGAATTGGATGGCGGTGCTGGGCAATGATGCTGTCCATCTCATCAATGGTGAGAAAACGCGGATAGATGATCACGCCATCGCAGCGCAGATCGAGCAGAAACTGAATCGCCGCGCGCTCCTCTTCGGCGCTGTGTTTGCCGTCCACCAGCAGTAGCTGACGGCCCTGCTGCTCAAGAATACGCGCCGAATGCTGCATCATTTCGCTGAAATAGCTGCCGGTATACAGCGTGTTGGTGATCACCAGGCCGATGGTCTGGCTGGATTTAGTCGCCAGATTGCGCGCCAGCAAATTCGGCCGGAAGCCGGTCTCAGCAATCGCCTGGTACACCCGATCGCGCTTCTCCTGGCTCACGTAGCCGTTGCCGGACAACACGCGCGACACCGTCGCTTTTGACACGCCGGCCTTTTTTGCCACCTCAAGTATGGTTGCCATGCTTCACTCTGCTTCGCTGCTCATCGCCTCAGTGTACCTAAGCGATGAATAAGACGGGGAATTTTCTTGTCGCCCTGCACCTGCGGGTGAAGAACCCGCCGCACGTCAGCCGATCAACATCACAAAATTAAAACGAGAATAGCGATTTTTCTTGTCTGAATGAATGCGCCTGTTCATGATTTTGTGAAACCGGTTTCTCATGAACACATAACAGCCAGACGAAACCGACGTTTCCTCTACCCTACAATCAGAGACAAACATTCATGGCGACCAACTACGCTGACGCCGCACGAGCCATTGTGGCCTCGCTCGGCGGATTAGAGAATATTGAAGCCGTTACCCACTGCATGACACGCCTGCGCTTCGTGGTGAAAGACAGCGCGCGCGTCGACAATGCTACGCTGAAAGCCATTCCCGGCGTAATGGGCGTGGTGCACACCGACAGCCAGTGTCAGGTGATCATCGGCAACAACGTCAATCTCGCCTTTCAGGAAGTGATGAAACTCGGCACGCCGGGCAACAGCGGCAGCGCGCCGGTGAAACGGAAAATCACGCTGCGCAGTATCGGCGCGGGCATTCTCGATGCGCTGGTCGGCACCATGTCACCGCTGATCCCGGCGATCATTGGCGGATCGATGGTGAAACTGCTGGCGATGATGCTGGAGATGAGCGGCGTGCTGCCCAAAGGCTCGTCGACGCTGATCATCCTGAATGTGATTGGTGACGGCGCCTTCTTCTTCCTGCCGGTGATGGTGGCGGCTTCGGCGGCGCTTAAATTTAAAACCAATATGTCGCTGGCGATTGCCATTGCCGGCGTGCTGGTGCATCCCAATTTTATCGACCTGATGGCCAAAGCGGCGCAGGGTCAGGTGGTGGAATTCGCCTCAGTGCCGGTCACCGCGGTGAAATACACCTACACGGTGATCCCCGCGCTGGTGATGACGTGGATTCTGTCGCACATCGAATACTGGGTCGATCGCTTTACCCCGGCGGTGACCAAAAACTTCCTTAAACCGATGCTGATTGTGCTGATTGCAGCCCCCATCGCCATCGTCTTTATTGGCCCGCTCGGTATCTGGATCGGTAGCGGCATTTCGGCGCTGGTGTACACCATTCACGGTTATCTCGGCTGGCTGTCGGTGGCGATCATGGGCGCGCTGTGGCCGCTGCTGGTGATGACCGGCATGCATCGCGTGTTTACCCCGACCATTATTCAGACCATCGCTGAGACCGGCAAAGAAGGCATGGTAATGCCGTCGGAAATTGGTGCCAACCTGTCACTGGGCGGCTCATCGCTGGCGGTGGCGTTCAAAACCAAAAATCCGGAACTGCGGCAGACGGCGTTCGCGGCGGCAGCTTCCGCCATCGTCGCTGGCATTTCCGAACCGGCGCTGTACGGCGTGGCGGTGCGCCTGAAGCGCCCGCTGATTGCCAGCCTGATCAGCGGCTTTATCTGTGGTGCGGTGGCCGGCATTGGCGGCCTCGCCAGCCACTCGATGGCCTCACCGGGCCTGTTTACCAGCGTCCAGTTTTTCGATCCCACCAACCCGATGAGCATCGTCTGGGTGGCTGGCGTGATGGTGCTGTCAGTGGTGCTGTCGTTCATTCTGACGCTGATTCTTGGCTTTGAAGATATTCCGGTGACAGAGACCGCGCCGCGCCCCGGTAAGTCGGAAGCGGCAAAGCCGGTCAGCGCAAACTAATAATGGACTGTGATTGAGGTGAGTGATGTCTGAAGTGACATTTCCTGCGGGATTTTTATGGGGCGGCGCATTAGCCGCCAACCAGTCAGAGGGGAGTTATCGCGCCGGCGGTAAAGGCTTAACCACGGTGGACATGATTCCCCACGGCGAGCACCGTATGGCGGTTAAGCTGGGGCTGGAGCCGCGCTTTACGCTGCGCGACGATGAGTTCTATCCGAGCCACGACGCCATCGATTTTTATCACCGCTATAAAGAAGATATCGCCCTGATGGCGGAGATGGGCTTCACGGTGTTTCGCACCTCCATCGCCTGGAGCCGCATTTATCCTAACGGCGATGAGCTGACGCCGAACGCGGAAGGTATCGCCTTCTATCGCAGCGTTTTTGAGGAGTGCCGCAAATACGGCATCGAACCGCTGGTCACGCTGTGTCACTTCGATGTGCCGATGCATCTGGTCACCGAATACGGCTCGTGGCGCAACCGTAAAATGATCGATTTCTTCGCCCGCTACGCCCGCACCTGCTTCGAAGCGTTTGATGGGCTGGTGAAGTACTGGCTGACCTTTAACGAGATCAATATCCTGCTGCACAGCCCGTTCTCCGGTGCCGGTCTGGTGTTCGCGCCGGATGAACATCACGAACAGGTGAAATATCAGGCAGCGCATCATGAACTGGTCGCCAGCGCGCTGGTAACCAAAATCGCCCATGAGATCAATCCGCAGAATCAGATTGGCTGCATGCTGGCCGGCGGCAACTTTTATCCGTGGTCCTGCAAGCCGGAAGATGTGTGGGCCGCGTTACAGAAAGATCGCGAGAACTTATTCTTTATCGACGTCCAGGCGCGCGGCGCTTATCCCGCTTATGCCGCCCGGGTATTCCGCGAGAAAGGCGTGGAGATTGTCATGGCGGAAGGCGATAGCGAACTGCTGCGCCATACCGTCGATTTCATCTCCTTCAGCTATTACGCCTCGCGCTGCGCGTCGGCAGAGATGAATGAACAGAACAGCAGCGCCGCCAACGTGGTGAAGTCGCTGACCAATCCGCATCTGGCGCGCAGCGCCTGGGGCTGGGGCATTGATCCCCTTGGCCTGCGCATCACCATGAATATGATGTACGACCGCTATCAGAAGCCGCTGTTTCTGGTGGAAAACGGTCTCGGCGCGCACGATGAAATCAATGCCAGCGGGGAAATTGCAGACGATTACCGCATCAGCTACCTGCAACAGCACATTCGCGCCATGGGTGAAGCGATTGCTGACGGCGTGCCGGTGATGGGCTACACCACCTGGGGTTGCATCGATCTGGTCGCGGCGTCGACCGGTGAAATGAGTAAACGCTACGGATTTGTCTATGTCGATCGCGACGACCACGGTAACGGCACGCTCAACCGGCTGCGCAAAAAATCCTTCTGGTGGTATCAGCGGGTCATTGCCAGCAACGGCCGGGATTTGGATTTTTAATTAAAAATATGCGGTGAATGGCGCTGAATGATTGTTCAATTCAGGGCCATTGCGCCACAAAGGGAATATCCGGCGTCGCCGGGCAAATCTTTTTGCGAAAAATCGCGCCGCTGCGCTAATTTTGCTGCGGGAATATCCGGCAGAAGTCAGCCTTAATACGCTTATCCTGCTGATTTTTTATTCATTCCTCTTTTAACTCTCTATTTAAATCCGGTCCTGACGAATTTATTCTACCCTGCCTGATCGCGGTATCAGCGCCTGTACGGCGGTACTCTTTTGTACAGCGCGATGGTACTATTTCCCGGTTGCTGTTCAGAGATAGCGCTATGTTACAACTACAATTAAAGGTGAAGGGCGACAGCCAGCTGCTCTATTTATTGCAGGGCTTACGCGCATTTCTTCCCGTATTTTCTCTCATTTATCTCCTCTGTTTTCCTGCTGCTCAGGCGGCAAACAGTGCGGTTCAGCGTGACGATCAGGCTAACCGCATCGTCAGCGGCATCATCAGTTTTAGCCACTGGCCACAGTTAACACAGCCGCCACAGCTGTGCGTATTCGCTTCAGCACAGCACCTTGCGCAGCCTCAGGGCCCGACGCCGTTCAGCGTGGTGTGGATTAACCAGACCAGCGAACTCAGCCGCCAGCGCTGCGATGCCATTTACTTCGGCGATCAGACGCCGCCGCAGCAAACTGAACTGCTGGCGATGCTACAGGGTAAAGCCGTCCTGTCCATCGCGGAAAACAACCCGGACTGTGCGGTTGGCGCGGCCTTTTGTCTGATCTTTAACCGCGATCACACCGCATTTTCCGTCAACCTTGACTCGCTGGCGCGCAGCGGTGTCAGAGTGAGCCCGGACGTGTTGTTGCTGTCCCGCAAAGGAAGCAAATAAGATGAAGTTTGATAGCATAAAAAAAGATAAATCATCGATTCGCAATAAGTTGCGTCGTATCAGCACCGTCAATGCCGCCGTGATATTACTGCTGTGCTGGCTGCTGCTGACATCGACGTCTTTACTGTTTATTAAACGCTATGAGAAAAGAAACCTCGAACTCATTGCCGCCACACTCAGCACCAGCCTGACCGCCGCGACGGTATTTGAAGACAGCTATGATGCCCGCAACAAAATAGCCCTGCTCGGCAATGAAGGGATGTTTGCCTCCGCGAAGCTGGTCACGGCGGGCAATACCGTACTGGTGGACTGGCACGATCGCCAGCAAGAGAGCGGCTGGTATGAAACGCTACTGCGTCGCTGGATTTATCAGCAGCCGCTGGCGGTGGAAATTAATCACGCCGAAACCCAGGTCGGCCATTTAATGCTGGCTGGCACCGTCAGCGGTGCGGCTGATTTTATTCGCTATTCGGTGATGATTTTATCCATCGGTATGGTGTGCGTGCTGGTGATTTCCTGCCTGCTGAGTGAATTTCTGCATCGTGGTATTCTGCGCTCGCTGCGCAATATCACCAGCGCCATCCATTACGTGATTCGCTCTGGCGATTTCTCGACGCGCGTACCGCAAAATCCGACCAAAGAGTTTCAGCTGTTTTCCGAAGATCTCAACTCGCTGCTGAGTGAAATGCAGACGCTAAAAGCCTCGCTGCTGCGCGATAACCGTTCACTGGCGGCCAAAGCGCTGGAGGATCCGTTAACCGGACTGGCCAACCGCTCGGCGTTTGTTGGCCGCCTGTCGCAGTTGCTGGATCAGCAGCTGGCGCATGAGAATTTTGTGCTGCTGTTTCTCGACGGCGACCGCTTCAAGAGCATTAACGACAACTGGGGCCATGCCGCCGGTGATGAAGTATTGAAGGCTATCGCGGCGCGCCTCAGCGCGCTGGCGTATCAGGACGATCTGGTAGCGCGGCTGGGCGGTGACGAGTTTGCCATGCTGATCACCAGCCGCACCTCAGAAGCCGATCTGCAGCAGCTGACGGAAGATATTCGTACCGCAATCGCGCAATCGATTGTGATTTCGGAAGGCACGCAGATCACCACATCGGTGACCATCGGCTACGCCTGGTCGCAGCATGGCGATTCGGTGGCGTCGATTCTGGAGCGCGCCGATATGCATATGTATAAAAACAAAGGAATGAGTAAGGTACGCGTATGAAACTGAAATCATGTTTGCTGGTTATGGTGCTGGCCTGTGTCGGCTGTCAGTCAACCGGGCGTTTTAGCGACGCGCAGATTAAAGCGATGCGCGACGCCGGCTTCAGCGAAAACGCCGAAGGCTGGGGACTGGGCCTGTCCGATAAAATCCTGTTTGGCATCAATGAATCTGACCTGACGCCCGCCAGCAAAGCCAGCATTGCGCAGATGGCGAAAAGCCTGGCCGCCACCGGCATTGAACATCTGCGCGTTGACGGCCACACCGATAACTACGGCAAAGCGGATTACAACCAGCAGCTGTCGCTGAAACGCGCCAACGCGGTGGCCGATCAGTGGGCCACCGGCGCGGCGATTCCACGGCAAAACATCGTGACGCGCGGGCTGGGCATGAGCGCGCCGGTCGCCAGCAATAACACTGCGCAGGGCCGGGCGCAAAATCGCCGCGTCGCCATTGTGATCACGGCGCCGTAAGCGGTTAATCAGCGCGTCTGCGCATAGTCATACAGGCGATCGCGCGCGAGGTTCTTCATTTTGACTTCGCACATGATGTCGAAGCGATCAAACGACAGCGCCCAGTCATTCAGCGTCTGGTTGAAATAGTAGTCAGAATGGGCGCGCAGCTTCGGCTTTGAGGCGGCGAGTAGCTCCTGATCGGGAAAGCCGCTCTCCGGGATCAACCCTTCCTGGGCGATCGAATAGTGCAGCACCGGCCGCACGCCGCGCCACGACTCCAGAATCAGTGCCACGCGCGCATCGCTGGCCTGAATAAACTGATTCTCTTTCACCCAGTGATGGTGAATATCCAGTACCACCGGACACAGCGCACGCGCCTGCAAGACGTCATCCAGCGAGCAGGAAATTTCGTCATTTTCCACCGTCAGCATATTGCGGGCTTCCGGACTGAGGCGCATAAACGCCGCGCGAAAGCCCTCAATACCGCGTTTGCCGTTCATGTGGATGTTGATTTTGAAATCCTGAAACTGCCTGCCGTAGCCCATCAGCACCGCGCACAGCGTATGGTACTCGACATCCTCCAGCGCCCGATCCACCACGTCATCATTATCCGAAGCCAGCACCGTATACTGGCCGGGATGGAACGACAGGCGAATGTTGTGCGCGCGGGCCAATTCGCCGCAGCGGCTAAACAGCGGCTGCAGCTCGGGCAGAATATCGCCATACAGTTCAGTGGCCAGCGGCACGGTGTACAGCGGCAGCAGATCGCTGCCGATGCGCATCATGCGCAACGCATCCGGCTGCTGCGCCAGCTGTTCCAGCGTCAGAGAGAGGTTCTGCAGGTTATTTTGTGCCAGTGTCATTAGCAGCGTGGCCGCCGCGTTACGCTCCATAGCGAGAAAGCGTGTGCGGGTGGTGGTTTTAAATGGAAATGGCTGTTTAGCCTCAGAATCAAAGTACTTACACGCAAAACCCAATTTCATTATGTTCCCCTTCAGGTCAGCTAGTGAGTCTAGCTGCCGCTGGCAATTATGCGAGGAACGCCACGTGATTAAACGGGCAGCCGCCTTGCACGGCTGCCCGCACTGTTACACGCTCGGGTAAGTGATATTGCTGCCCGGCGCTTCACGATGCAGATGGATAAAGTTCAGGTGACGCTCGTACTGATCGAGAATGTCGATGATCACCTGCTCCTTGTTGTAGTCCATCAGATCGTTACCCTGGCTGCCCTCCAGCAGGAAGGTTTCCAGCCGGTAATAGTGCGACTTACCGCTGCGGGCGCGATAGGTAAAGCCCGGTACCGAGTACTGCTGCGGCCACACCTGATAGACGAAATCCTGCTCCTCGCCGAGGTGCACGCGCAGATCAAGGTAGCCCAGCGGCTGGCCCTCTTCCGGCGCAACGCTCTCCAGCGATACGCGACCGCCGCGCAGCTCCAGCTCTTTGGCGACATCCTGCATCGCCGGATAGATCACGGTTTCCATCATCTGCTGGGTATAGCGCGTGCCCGGGTAGTTCATCAGGCGCGACAGCCGCTTTTTCCAGCTCAGACGGTCATTGCTCGCCGGAATATAGGGCGCGGTATCACGGCTGGCGCTGGCGCGGCGGTGATCTTCCACTTTGAGTGATTTATACAGCCCGGCCATCACAAAGAAGATCACGAAGCTGAACGGCAGGCCCATGATCACCGTGGTGTTTTGCAGCGCAGAGATGCCGTTGGTCATCAGCATGCCCATGGTCAGCACGCCAATCGCCACCGACCAGAAAATGCGCAGCCAGTTTGGCGCATCGCTGTTGATATCCTTCAGCTTCGAGGTGAAGTTTCCCAGCACCAGCGAGCCGGAATCCGCCGAGGTAACATAAAACAGCATGCCGGTAATCGTAGCGACCGAGGCGCTGAACTTAAACGCCGGGTACTGCGCCAGCAGGCTGTAGAAACCGCGCTCGGCATGCGCCATCACTTCCTGGGCAAAACCGGCATCGCCGTGGATGATCTCGTACAGCGCCGCGTTACCGAACACCGACAGCCACAGCAGCGTGAAGGTGAACGGGATGATCAGCGTGCCGAGTACAAACTCGCGGATGGTACGGCCGCGGGAAATACGGGCGAGGAACAGGCCGACAAACGGCGACCACGCCACCCACCACGCCCAGAAAAACAGCGTCCAGCTGTTCATCCACTGCGTCGGACGATCAAACGCAAAGGTGTTGAGCGTCATGCCCATAAAGCGGTTGATGTAATCACCGACGTTCAGCACCAGCGCGTTGAGCAGGAAATCCGTCTTGCCCATAAACAGCACAAACAGAATCAGACCAAGCGCCAGCGCGACATTCAGCTCCGACAGGATGCGGATGCCTTTATCCACGCCCGAGGTCACCGAAATGGTGGCGATCACCACCGACAGTACAATCAGCGCCATCTGCGCCGTCAGCCCTTCCGGCACATCAAATAACACTTTCAGCCCGTAGTTGAGCTGTACCACGCCGATACCCAGCGTGGTGGCGATACCAAAAATGGTACCGATCACCGCCGCGATATCCACCGTGTGGCCAATCGGGCCGTTAATGCGCTTGCCGAAGATCGGATAGAGCGCCGAGCGAATGGTGAGCGGCAGATTATAGCGGTAGCTGAAGTAGCCGAGCGCGATGCCCATCAGCGCATACATCGACCAGCCGGTCAGACCGTAGTGGAACAGCGTCCACACCATCGCCTGACGCGCCGCTTCCAGAGTCTGCCCGGCGCCTTCCGGCGGCTGCATATACTGCGTGACCGGTTCCGCCACCGAGAAGAACATCAAATCGATGCCGATGCCGGCGGCAAACAGCATTGCCGACCAGCTCAGCAGACTGAATTCGGGTTTGGACTGCTCCGGGCCCAGCTTGATGGCGCCGTAGCGTGAACAGGCCATATAGATGACGAAGACGATATACAGCGTAGCGGCCAGCATGTAGTACCAGCCAAAGGTGGACGATACCCAGTTGACGGCGCTTTGAATCCAGCCGGCAGCGAGATCGCTGTACAAAATGGTGACAAGTGAAAATGTCAGAATCAGTCCGGCAGAGGTGTAAAACACCACGGGATTGATTCTGTCTTTTTCACTGGCAGGTGGATTAATCATCGGTTACCTCTGGTTAATTTCCTGTAATTATTCAATGAAGTAGCAGGGCCGTAGCGATCGGCCTTATCGGTATCGTTCTCCTGTTTTCCCTCCTGATTGTTCGGCACGGTTCAGCATTCACCATCCCGTTGCGCTTTTATAACAACCGAAACACAGTATCCTAACAAGTTTCTTTTTTATATTGAACGTGCAATCAAAAAAAGTTTTAATAGGGGTCTTACATTGCGGTGGAGCTGGAGTCATGCCAAAGGTGGGAATGCAGCCGATACGTCGTCGGCAACTGATTGATGCGACCCTGAGTACCATTAACGAAGTCGGGATCAATGACGCGACCATTGCGCAGATTGCGCGGCGCGCCGGCGTCTCGACCGGCATCATCAGCCACTACTTCAAAGACAAAAACGGTTTGCTGGAAGCCACCATGCGCGACGTGACGCGTCAGCTGCGTGATGCGGTGGCGGCACGACTGAAACCGCTGGCGGGAGCCGGCACCGAAGCGCGCCTGCTGGCGATTGTTGAAGGTAACTTCGACGACACCCAGGTGCACAGCGCGGCGATGAAAGCGTGGCTGGACTTCTGGGCCAGCAGCATGCATCAGCCGCAGCTGGGTCGCCTGGAACGCGTCAGCAGCCGTCGCCTGTTTTCCACGCTCGCTGCCGAGTTTCGCCGCGAGCTGCCGCGTGAGCAGGCGCGGCTGGCCGCGCACGGTCTGGCCTCGCTGATTGATGGCCTGTGGCTGCGCGCCGCGCTGAGCGGCAAACCGTTTGATCTGGCGATTGCCAGAACGCTCACCACCCAATTCATTCGCCAGCAGCTGGCTGGCGCCGCGAATCACTGAGGAAGGAGCAACCATGTCCCGATTCACCGAGCAGCATTTATACATTGATGGTCAATACGTTGCCGCAGCAGCGGGCGATACATTCCAGACTATCAACCCGGCCAATGGCGAAGTGCTGGCCGAGGTCCATGAAGCCGCGCAGGCGGATGTCGATCGCGCGGTCGCCGCCGCGCAAAAAGGCCAGAAAATCTGGGCGGCCATGACGGCGATGGAGCGCTCACGCATCCTGCGCCGTGCGGTGGATATCCTGCGCGAGCGTAACGATGAGCTGGCGGCGCTGGAAACCCTCGACACCGGTAAACCGCTGAGTGAAACCCAGGCGGTGGACATTGTTACCGGTGCCGATGTGCTGGAGTACTACGCCGGACTGATTCCGGCGCTGGAAGGCCAGCAGATCCCGCTGCGTGATACCTCCTTCGTCTATACGCGCCGCGAACCGCTTGGCGTGGTCGCCGGGATTGGCGCATGGAACTATCCGATTCAGATCGCGCTGTGGAAATCTGCACCGGCGCTGGCGGCTGGTAACGCGATGATCTTTAAACCCAGCGAAGTGACGCCGCTGAGCGCGCTGAAGCTGGCAGAAATCTACAGCGAAGCCGGCGTACCGGATGGCGTGTTCAACGTGCTGAACGGGCGCGGCGCGGTGACCGGTCAGCTGCTGACCGACCATCCGGGCATCGACAAAATCTCCTTCACCGGCGGCGTGGCCAGCGGCAAAAAAGTGATGGCCAACGCGGCCGGCTCCACGCTGAAAGAGGTGACCATGGAGCTGGGCGGCAAATCGCCGCTGATCGTGTTTGACGATGCCGACCTCGATCTCGCCGCCGACATCGCCATGATGGCGAACTTCTACAGCTCCGGCCAGGTGTGCACCAACGGCACGCGCGTATTTGTTCCGACGGCGTTGCAGCAGGCGTTTGAGGCCAAAATCGCTGAACGCGTGGCGCGCATCAAAGCTGGCGATGTCAACGATCCGGCCACCAACTTCGGCCCGCTGGTCAGCTTCCCGCATCGAGACAATGTGTTGCGCTATATCGAATCCGGCATCAGCGAAGGCGCGCGCCTGCTGTGCGGCGGTAAACGTCTGAGCGGCGCGGCGTTTGATAACGGTGCCTGGGTAGAACCGACCGTGTTCACCGATTGCCGTGATGAGATGACCATCGTACGCGAAGAGATTTTCGGACCGGTGATGTCGATCCTGACCTACGACACCGAGGAAGAAGTGGTGCGCCGCGCCAATGCCACCGAATACGGCCTGGCGGCAGGTCTGGTCACCCGGGATCTGAATCGCGCGCACCGCGTCATTCACCAGATTGAAGCGGGCATTTGCTGGATCAACACCTGGGGTGAATCCGCCGCTGAAATGCCGGTGGGCGGTTACAAGCACTCCGGCATTGGCCGCGAGAACGGCCTGATGACGCTGCAGAGCTACACCCAGGTGAAGTCTGTGCAGGTCGAACTGACCCGTTTTCAGTCGGTATTTTAATCAAGCTTAACCTGAGGAGCGACTAATGGAATTTGATTACATCATTATCGGAGCCGGATCCGCAGGGAACGTTTTGGCAACAAGACTGACCGAAGACAGTAGCGTGAACGTCCTGCTGCTGGAGGCCGGCGGTCCCGATTACCGCTTTGATTTCCGCACGCAAATGCCGGCGGCGCTGGCCTGGCCGTTACAGGGCAAACGCTACAACTGGGCGTACGAAACCGAGCCTGAGCCACACATGAATAACCGCCGCATGGAGTGCGGACGCGGTAAAGGGCTGGGCGGTTCGTCGCTGATCAACGGCATGTGCTACATCCGCGGTAACGCCATGGATCTCGACAACTGGGCGCAGCAGCCGGGACTGGAAAACTGGACTTACCGCGACTGCCTGCCCTACTACCGCAAGTCGGAAACGCGCGATATCGGTGCTAATGATTATCACGGTGGCGAAGGCCCGGTGAGCATCACCACCTGTAAGCCTGGCAACAACCCGCTGTTCGCCGCGATGATTGAAGCCGGCGTGCAGGCAGGCTATCCGCGTACCGACGATCTCAACGGTTATCAGCAGGAAGGATTTGGTCCGATGGACCGTTTCGTGACGCCGCAGGGCCGCCGCTCCAGCACCGCGCGCGGTTATCTGGATACGGCAAAACAGCGTCCGAACCTGAAAATCATCACCCACGCCACCACCGATCGTATTCTGTTCGAGGGCAAACGCGCGGTCGGCGTGCAGTATCTGCACGGCGCCAGCGATACGTCGCACACCGTGCATGCGCGGCGTGAAGTGCTGCTGTGCGCCGGTGCTATCGCCTCGCCGCAGATTCTGCAGCGCTCCGGCGTTGGCGCGGCGGCATTGCTGAAGCAGCACGATATCCCGCTGGTGCATGATCTGCCGGGCGTCGGTGAAAACCTGCAGGATCATCTGGAGATGTACCTGCAGTACGAGTGCAAAGAGCCGGTATCGCTCTATCCGGCCCTGAAGTGGTGGAATCAGCCGAAAATTGGTGCCGAGTGGCTATTCAAAGGCACCGGTATCGGCGCCAGCAACCAGTTTGAAGGCGGTGGCTTTATCCGCAGCCGGGAAGAGTTTGCCTGGCCCAACATTCAGTACCACTTCCTGCCGGTGGCGATTAACTACAACGGCTCGAATGCGGTAGAAGCGCACGGTTTCCAGTGTCACGTCGGTTCGATGCGTTCGCCAAGCCGCGGTCACGTGCGCATTAAGTCGCGCGATCCGCGCCGGCATCCGGCGATTCTGTTTAACTACATGGCGCACGAGCAGGACTGGCATGAGTTCCGCGATGCCATCCGCATCACGCGGCAAATCATCAACCAGCCGGCGCTGGATAAGTATCGCGGCAAAGAGATCAGTCCGGGGCTGGAGTGCCAGAGCGACGAGCAGCTGGATGAGTTTGTGCGCAACCATGCTGAGACCGCTTACCATCCGTGCGGCACCTGTAAAATGGGCAGCGATGAGATGGCGGTTGTGGATGGCGAAGGTCGCGTACACGGCCTGCAGGGGCTGCGCGTGGTCGACGCCTCAATTATGCCGCTGATCATCACCGGTAACCTGAATGCCACCACCATCATGATTGGCGAGAAGATCGCCGACAACATTCGTGGCCGCCAGCCGCTGCCGCGCAGCGAAGCGGACTACTTCGTGGCGGGCGATCGCCCGGTGCGCGGCGAGCCGCTGCGCGCATAAAGCAGTAATATCTCAGGGGAGAACGTACGGTTCTCCCCTTTTTTTCGCCCTCTTCTCTCTCGCCACCCTGCCTGCCACTAAGGTCTGTCAGACTTTGCGCCGCACGGTGCTGGCGTCCGGATTGATGTAGCACACTAACTGTATGTTGTAACTAGATAACCTAAACGCCTCCGCTAAGCGCCGTGCTCGTCCAGCGCCAGCGCCTGCAAAAAGCGTTGCAGGATGGCGTTGTGACGCGGGCCCTGGCGGGTGACGAGCGCGATTTGACTGTGGTAATGGAACTGCTGCGGCGCGAGGGCGCGCATTTGCTTTTTCTCCACCCACTGCGCGGCGTAGTGGTCCGGCAGGAAACCGATATAGCGCCCGGTGAGAATGAGAAATGCGATCCCTTCGCGATCGGAAGCGGTGGCGCTGCAGTTCAGCTGCTGATGCAGCGCAATCGCCTCCGCCGGCATGCGAAACAGCGGCGCTATCGCATCGCAGGCCGCCAGCGCGTGGTGTTCCGGCCGCTCCGCCTGGTTAAACAGCGGGTGCGCGTGGCTACAATAGAGCTGCGCATGTTCATCATACAGCTGTGCGTACGCCAGCCCGGAGACCGGCGCCGCCATCGGCAGCGCGCCCACGTGCAGGCGTCCTTCCAGCAGACCTCGCTCGATATCCGCCGCGGTTAACATACTGATGTTGATACGAATCCCTGCCCCGCTCTCCCGCAGCGCCGCCAGTGCATGGGTGAGACGCATGCGCGGCTGCGTCACCAGATTATTGATGATGCCGATGTTGAACTCTCCGCGCAGCTGCTGATGCATCTGGTTCACCTGCTGGCGAAAATCTTCCACCGCCGCCATCATGGTCTCGCTGTGTCGTAAAATTTCACGCCCTTCCTCAGTGAGCGCAAACCCGGCACGGCCGCGCTGGCACAGGCGCATGCCCAGCCGTTTTTCCAGATCGCTCATGTGCAGGCTGATGGCCGAGCGCGTAATACCGAGCAGGCTTTCGGCAGCGGAAAAGCTGCCGCACTCGCTGACGGTTTTGAAAACGCGCAGCAGTTTGAGGTCAAAGTCGGTCACCTGGGCCAGCGCTTTCTTTTTCATTCAGGTGAGTAAATCCATAAGTGAAGACAAGTTAATTAGCATTTAACTTACCCGGCGGCGGATTGCAAACTCTGCTTAACACATGCCGGAGAAAACCCGATGTCACAGCCGATCAATACCGCCGACCTGAATTTACAGGCGCACTGGATGCCGTTTACTGCTAACCGCTATTTTCAGCAGGATCCCCGTTTTATTGTCGCCGCGCACGGCCACTGGCTGACCGATGGCGACGGCCGCCAGATTTTCGATAGTCTGTCCGGTTTATGGACCTGCGGCGCGGGCCACACGCGCCGTGAAATCCAGCAGGCAGTCGCGCAGCAACTCGGTACGCTGGATTACTCGCCGGGCTTTCAGTACGGCCATCCGCTGTCGTTTCAGCTGGCCGAGCGCATCGCCAGCCTGATGCCCGGCCATCTCAACCATGTGTTCTTTACCGGTTCGGGGTCGGAGTCGGCGGATACTGCGGTGAAAATGGCGCGCGCCTGGTGGCGGGCCAAAGGCCAGCCCAATAAAACCCGGCTGATTGGTCGCGCGCGCGGCTATCACGGCGTGAACATTGGCGGCACCAGCCTTGGAGGAATCGGCGGCAACCGTAAGGCCTTTGGTCAGCTGCTGGAGGTTGATCACTTGCCGCATACGCTGCAGCCAGATCTGGCGTTCACCCCCGGCCAGCCCGCCACGGGCGGCGAGGCGCTGGCGGATGAGATGCTGAAGCTGATTGAACTGCATGATGCTTCGACTATTGCCGCGCTGATTGTTGAACCGCTGTCCGGTTCCGCCGGCGCGATTATTCCGCCGCACGGCTACCTGCAGCGCCTGCGTGAGATCTGTACGCAGCACGATATTTTGCTGATTTTTGACGAGGTGATCACCGGCTTTGGCCGCATGGGACGCTGGAGCGGCGCGGAGTATTTTGGCGTCACACCGGATCTGCTCAACTTCGCCAAACAGATTACCAACGGTGCCATTCCGCTGGGCGGCGTGGTGGCCAGCAGTGAAATCTATCACACCTTTATGTCTCAGCCGCTGCCGCAGCACGCGGTTGAGTTTGCGCACGGCTACACCTATTCGGCGCATCCGGTGGCCTGCGCGGCCGCGCTGGCGACGCTGGACGTGCTGGAAAACGAGGCGCTGATTAGCCAGTCAGCTGAACTGGCACCGCATTTTGAACGCGCGCTGCACGGGCTGCGCGATTGTCCGCAGGTGGTGGATATCCGCAACTGCGGGCTGGTCGGTGCCATTCAACTGGCACCCCGTGAAGGTGACGCGACCGTGCGGCCGTTTGAAGCGGGCATGGCGCTGTGGAAAGCCGGCTTTTACGTCCGCTTTGGCGGCGATACGCTGCAGTTCGGCCCGATGTTTGATACCCAGCCGGCCGAACTGGACCGGCTATTTGATGCGGTAGGCGAAGCCCTGCACGGCCTCAGATAATCTCAGTGCTGTAGCTGACCGGCTGCGGCGGAATAAATGCCTGCACCGGCGTCAGTTCGCCGCGGTATTTGCGCAGCTGCACCACGGTGATTTGTCCGCTACAGCCCTGCGCCAGCGATGAAGTGCCGATATCCAGCGTCAGCACATTCGGATTGCCGTGGCGACACAGCGGTCGCAGCGCGGTGGGATCGACCGGATCGTACCAGGCGCCGGTCGGCAGCTGCACCACACCCGGCATAATGCTTTCGGTGACGCGAGCGCTGGCCAGCACGTGACCGCGCTGATTGTACAACTCGATAATGTCGCCGTCGGTAATGCCGCGCGCGGCGGCATCGTGCGGATGCAGGCTGCACACCTCACGTCCTTCGCGTTTGCCGCTCAGGCTGTAGTCACCAAAATCCAGCTGGCTGTGCAGACGCGTGGCCGGCTGATTAGCGATCAACCACAGCGGATGCTCCGCATCCGGCTGCTGCTGCGGCGCGCGCCACACCGGATGGCCGGGGCAATTTTCATAGCCAAAGCTGGCGATGGTGGCGGAAAAGATTTCGATTTTGCCGCTCGGTGTCGATAGCGGTGCCGCCGCCGGATCGGCCCGAAACGCATTGATCATCCGCCCGCCATCTTTCAGCTGCGGCAGTTCAATCACGCCCTGCAGCCAGAACTGGTCGAAGTCAGGAATCGTCACCTGATGCGCGGCCAGTTTTTCCTGCAGCTGCGCATAGTGATGGCGCAGCCAGCCGCGGGCGTCGCGTCCTTCGGTGAACGCCTCTTCACGGCCTAAACGACGCGCCAGTTCAGCAAAAATGGTGTAGTCATCCTGCGCCTGCGCGTAAGGTTGCGCCACCGGCTGCATGGCAAACAGATGACGATCGGTCGGCGCACCGCCGATATCTTCACGCTCCAGCGTCATGGTGGCAGGCAGCACGATATCCGCATGGCGCGCGCTGGCGGTCCACGCGGTCTCGTGCACAATCAGCGTATCCAGCTGGCAAAACGCCTGCCGCAGCCGCGCCAGATCCTGATGATGATGGAACGGATTGCCGCCCGCCCAGTAGGCCAGACGGATGTGCGGATAGGTCAGACGCCGGCCGTTGTAATCAAACTGCGTGCCGGGATGCAGCAGCATATCGGCGATGCGCGCCACCGGGATCAGCCGGTCAATACCGTTCCTGCCCTGCGGCAGCGCCGGGAAACTCACCAGGTTATGATGCTTACCGTAATGGCCGAGTGCGCCGAGCGCATAGGTGTATCCTCCGCCCGGCAGCCCCGGCTGGCCCAGCGCGGCCGCCAGCACCAGCCCCAGCCATACCGGTTGCTCACCGTGTTCCGCGCGCTGCAACGCGTGCGCCACGGTAACCAGCACGCGCTTGCCGTGCAGCTGGCGGGCAAAATCGGTGATTGTTGCCGCGCTGACGCCACAAATCTCAGCCGCCCACTGTGCGTCGCGCCGCGTACCGTCCTCTTCGCCGCGAATATAGGCGACCATTTGCGGCCAGCCGACGGTGTAACGCGCGAGGAAAGCTTCATCGGTGCGCTGCTCGTCAATCAGCACCGACAGCAGACCGAGAATGAAGGCCGCATCGGTACCAGGACGCAGCGCCAGCCACTCTCCCTGCGCCTCATCGGGCAGATCGCTCTGCAACGGGCTCACCGAAATAAAGCGTGCGCCGCGCTCTGCCGCCTGCTGCATAAAGCCGCGTTCGGTGTGTTCGCTCAGACCACCGCTTGCCACCTGCGAGTTTTTCAGCGCCAGGCCGCCGAACGCCAGCACGATCTCGCTATGCCGGGCGATCTCTTCCCAGCTGACGCCGCGGCGGGCGATCTCATTCATGTCGCCGACGATATGCGGTAACAGCACCGAAGCCGAGCCGGAACTGTAGCTGTTCACCGAGCGCACATAGCCACCCATCACCGTGTTAAGAAAGCGGTGCACCTGGCTCTGCGCGTGGTGAAAGCGGCCGGCACTTGACCAGCCATATGAGCCACCAAAAATACCTTCCGGCCCATAAGCGTCACCGACGCGCTGCAGTTCGCGCGCCACCAGCGTGTAAGCCTGCTCCCAGCTCACCGCCACATAGTCGTCATTACCGCGACGTGGATCCGCGCCGGGCCCATTTTCCAGCCAGCCACGGCGCACCATCGGTTGCGCCACGCGCGCCGGGTGATGCAGGACATTATGAAAGTTTTGCAGCAGCGGGCTGGGATCCGGATCGCCGTGAAATGGTTCGATAGTCAGTCGATCGCCCTGCAGGCGGGCAGTAAAAGCACCCCAGTGGGCGCTGTGCATCACCGGTTTTTGCGTCATCATGCTTCCTGGAGTCAAAAATGAAAAACGGTGCTTACAGCACCGTTGCAATAAAGTTTCTTACCCGTCCGTTTTCCGGATCGTCGAGCACCTGCTGCGTCGGCCCCGCCGCCACAATCCGCCCGCCTTCCATAAACACGATGTTATCGGCCACCTCGCGCGCAAAACCGATCTCGTGTGTCACGATCACCATGGTGATGCCGGAGTGCGCCAGTTGTTTAATCACCTGCAGCACTTCACCCACCAGTTCCGGATCGAGCGCAGACGTGGGCTCATCAAACAGCATCACGCCGGGATCCATCGCCAGCGCACGGGCGATCGCCACGCGCTGCTGCTGACCACCGGAGAGATTCTGCGGCCACTCTTCTTCGCGCCCGGCCAGCCCCACCTGCTTTAGCAGCGACAGCGCTTTGCTGGTCGCCTGCTGGCGGCTCTGTTTTTTCACCCGCATCGGCGCATCGACAATGTTTTGCAGTACGGTGCGGTGCGGGAACAGGTTGAACTGCTGAAACACCATGCCGATTTCGGCGCGCTGACGCGCAATCTCGCTGCTGCTCAGCTCGTGCAGCGCCTGGCCTTTCTGCTTGTAACCAATGATCTCGCCACCGATACGAATCGTGCCACCATCCAGTTTTTCCAGATGGTTGATGCAGCGCAGCAGCGTCGATTTGCCTGAGCCGGACGGTCCGAGGATCACCGTCACCGAGCCAGCCGGGATATCAAGATTAACTTCATCCAGAATGGTGACGCCGGAAAAACGTTTGGTCACCTTACGTAAGGCGATCGCTTCAGCCATTGCTTACGCTCCTTTCGGCTTTAGGCGCGGAGAAACCGGGCAGCGACTTGAGTAAACTGCGCTTTTCGCGGCGCGTGACGCCACGGCCAAAGTAGCGCTCGACATAGAACTGACCAACCGACAGTACCGAGGTCATCAGCAGATACCACAGCGTTGCCACCAGCAGCAGCGGGATCACTTCATAGGTGCGCTGATAGATGATCTGCGCCGAAAACAGCACATCCTGCAGGGAGATCACCGATACCACCGCCGTGGTTTTCAGCTGGCCGATGATTTCGTTACCCGCCGGCGGCATGATGGCGCGCATCGCCTGCGGCAGTACGGTATGACGGAAAATCTGCGCCGGACGGTAACCCAGTGCACGGGCGGCTTCCAGCTGGCCGTTGCCAACGCTCTGAATCCCGGCGCGCACGATCTCCGCCGCATAGGCAGACTGATGCATTACCAGCGCGATCACCGCCGCGCTGAACGGGCTGACCAGCGCATTAGACTGGGTACTCCAGATCTCACCCAGACCCGGCAGCGACAGCGAAATGGTCGGGTACAGCGCCGCGATGTTGTACCACAGGAACAGCTGTACCAGCATCGGCACGCCGCGGAAAAACCAGGTATAGAACCAGCTGACGCCGACCAGCACCGGGTTGGATGACAGGCGCATCAGCGCCAGCACCGTGCCAAAGGCGAAGCCCAGCACCACCGAAATCGCTGTCAGCTGCAGCGTCATCAGCACGCCCTGCAGGATTGACTCGCCGGTGAAGTTTTCCGCAATCACGCCCCATTCGAAGCGCGGATTGTTGATCATCGAATGCGCCATCGCCACCACGCACAACAGCACCACCAGCGCACTGAGCCAGCGTCCGTAGTAGCGTTTACCGACGATTTTCAGATCGTCGGTGTGGTCGTGAAAGTCACTCATTGAAAGATATCCTGATTACGTTTTGACTCTTTAACCGCGCCAAAGCCGATGCCCCAGTTATCCAGGATCTTCTGGTAGCTGCCATCTTTAATCAGCGAGTTCAGCGCTGCCTGTACGGCAGGTTCAAGCGCGGAATCTTTCGGGAAGGCGACCGATACCGGCGCATCATGCACGGTGATTTCGCCGCTCATGGTCAGCGGTTTGATCACTTTCACCTGCCACAACAGGCCTTCGTACGGACCGAGGAACATCGGCACACGCCCGCTGACCACGGCCTGAACACCCGCCGGGCGATCCGGGAACACTGACACTTTAATCGGTTTTTTCCCGGCCGCTTCACAGGCTTTGCTGGCCTCTTCCAGACGGGTCACCTGAGTGGTGCCGGAACCGGCGCCGACTTCTTTACCGCACACCTCGTCGAGGGTTTTGAACGGCGCGACGTTGGCGTCTTTCCGCGAAATAATGCCGAGACGGCTGGCGTCGTAGTAACTCACGAAGTCGATAATTTTGGCGCGCGCCGGCGTGGCGTTGATGTTGGACAAGGCCACATCGTAGCGGCCGGTTTTCAGTCCCGGAATGATGTTGTCGAAGCCGCCGGTGTCACGCCACTGCACCTGAATGCCGAGACGCTCACCGACCGCGTTCATGATGTCAATTTCACGGCCGGCCAGCGTTTTATTGTCTTCTTTATAGAAGGTGGTGGGCGGCGTGTTGGGGTTGGTTCCTGCCACAATATAGCCGCGCTTCGCCACGTCGGCGGGCACCAGGCTTTTCAGCGCGGCATCAGCCTGAACATGCAGTGAGCTGTCGGTTGGGACGGATTGTTCGGCGGCAAACGCGGTGTGCGCACTGAGAGCGAGTGCGAAAAGGGTGATACCTTTTGCGAATTTCACTGGAACCTTTCTCCTGATATTTAAAATGTTTCCCGGCAGGGAAAAGGCGTCGAGGTAGCGATGTATTTTTCCCTTTGCCCATGTCGCGTAAAGCCGCGCGGCGCAAAGGATTGTCATCCTCTAAACGTCCCGTAGCCATTCTCTGGAAGATAGGCAGCGATCACAAATGCGAAAAACAGATATCTATTGCCGAAATCCGGCAATAGGGTTCTTTGCTGGCCTGAACGCGGCCCTGTAGTCGCGCAAAAATCAGATTGTTACCGCAAATCAGGCACCTGCTTATCCTGCCACGCTGGATGATTTGCTTATTAGCCATAACGTTCCTGTCTAAGCCACTATGTTGCCCTCTTGACAAAAACTGACAAAAAAACGGCACGGTGAGGCGATTTACGCAGGAATGTAAAGAAGTTGCACACCAATATACAATGCAAACCATTCTCATTATCATGCGCATTTGCTTACAAATGTTAACGCATCAGGGAGATGATATAAGTGAATGTAACTGTATGTGGCAAAAAGCGTCCGGTCGCACTGTGCCTGGCGGGCCTGTTAACCTCACCGGTGTTTGCCGCTGAACCCACGGAGAAGCTGGCCGACGATGAGTCGATGATTGTGACGGCAGAGCAGGAGCTGAAGCAGCAGCCGGGAGTCTCCACCATTACCGCTGAAGACATCAAAAAAAGTCCGCCCGTTAACGACCTCGCGGACATCATCCGCAAAATGCCCGGCGTTAACCTCACCGGTAACGGCGCCAGCGGCAGCCGCGGTAACAACCGTCAGATCGACATTCGCGGCATGGGCCCGGAAAACACTTTGGTGCTGATCGATGGCGTGCCGGTCACCTCCCGTAACTCGGTGCGTTACAGCTGGCGCGGTGAGCGCGACTCACGCGGGGATACCAACTGGGTACCGCCGGAAATGGTGGAACGCATTGAGGTGATACGCGGTCCGGCCGCTGCCCGTTATGGCTCCGGTGCCGCCGGCGGTGTGGTCAACATTATTACCAAACGCCCGACCAATGACTGGCACGGTTCGCTGTCGCTGTTCACTAACCAGCCAGAAGATGACAAGGAAGGCGCCACCCGCCGCGCGAACTTCAACCTCAGCGGTCCGCTGGCCGGAGAGGCGCTCACCATGCGGCTGTACGGCAACCTGAACAAAACGGATGCCGACGCCTTCGACATCAATACCGCGCAAAATGGCGCTTATGCCGCCGGACGCGAAGGGGTGCGTAACAAAGACATCAACGGCGTGCTGTCGTGGAAAATCACCCCGACGCAGATTGTCGATTTCAGCTATGGCTACAGTCGCCAGGGCAATATTTATGCCGGCGACACGCAAAACAGCAACAGCAATGCCAGCGCCAGCGGACTGGTTGAAGCGCTGTACGGCAGCGAAACCAACCGCCTGTATCGCCAGAACTACGGAGTGGTGCACAACGGCATCTGGGACTGGGGCACCTCTAAGCTTAACTTTAGCTATGAGAAAACCAACAACACCCGCCTGAAAGAAGGCTCCGGCGGCAGCACCGAAGGGATGATCAACAGCGATACGTACGCTACCAGCCGGCTGGAGAGCTATCGCGCCGGCGGCGAGATCAATTTCCCGCTGCAGCTGCTGGTCGATCAAACGGTTACGCTGGGTGCTGAGTGGAATCGCGATGAGCTTAACGATCCGGCCTCGGTACAGGCTACCAGCGCACCGGGCGTCGATTTCGGCGGCGTTTCCAGCGACGGTTCGCAGCGTGACAGTAAAAACAGCGCCACCATCAGCTCGCTCTATTTCGAAGACAACATCGCCGCCACCGACTCCACCGAAGTGATTCCCGGCCTGCGCTTTGACTATCACAATCAGTTTGGCGCTAACTGGAGCCCGAGCCTCAACCTGTCGCAGGGCCTCGGTGATTACTTCACGCTGAAAGCCGGTATTGCGCGCGCCTTTAAAGCGCCAAACCTGTATCAGTCCACTGAGGGCTATATTCTGTCGACGCGCGGCAACGGTTGTCCGATTGGCCTGTCACGCTGTTACCTGCTGGGCAGCAAAGACCTTGATCCCGAGATCAGTGTGAATAAAGAAGTGGGCATTGAGTTCAGTAATCAGGGCTATGTCGCGGGCATCACCTGGTTCCGCAATGATTACAAAAACAAAATCATCTCCGGCACCACGCCGGTGGCTTCAACCGGCTCGTATAACCTGCTGCGCTGGGAAAACGGCGGCAAAGCGATCGTCGAAGGGCTGGAAGGCAATCTGAGCATCCCGCTGATCGCCGACACGCTGGAGTGGCGCACCAATGCCACCTATATGTTCCGCTCGGAGAGCAAAAAAACCGGCAACCCGCTGACGGTAATTCCGGAATTCACCATCAATTCGCAGCTGGAATGGCAGGCGACCGAGGCGCTCAGCGCCAACATCAACTGGACGCAATACGGGCGGCAGAAGCCACGTCAGTATGCGGAAACCAGCCTCGAGGCCAGCCGTGGACTGTCGCAGCGTGAAATCAGCCCGTATTCCATTGTCGGACTGAACCTCAACTACGACATCACTAAAAACCTGAGCGCCAACGCCGGTATCAACAACCTGTTTGACAAGCGCGTTTATCGCGAAAATGCCGGGGCATCGACCTATAACGAACCGGGCCGCGCCTGGTACGCCGGTGTCACGATGTCGTTCTGAGGAATGGACGCCATCAGGTAAGGTGCTGGGGGTGATCACCCCCAGTCTTCAGCCATCAGTCCCGCAACGCGTTGGAACTCCCGCGTGTTTTAAGCACCGCCGTCTGTGCGGCAGGCCTGCGCGCTAGCCGGATGCTCAGCAGCGCGCCGGCCGCCAGACAAATCGACATACACACTATCGCCACGATGAAGGCATGGGTAATCTCTCCTGGCCCCTTGCCCGTGCCCAGCACGGCATAAAAGATCCCGCCGATAATGGCCACGCTCAGCGCCGTGCTCAGTTGCAAGGTGGAGCTGGCGATACCGGCAATCATCCCGGCCCAGGCGGGTGCCACGCGTCCGGTGACGATGTGCATCAGCGTCGGCAGCGCCAGCCCCTGGCCAAACCCCACCACAAACAGTCCCAGAGCCAGCGGCAGCGCCGCTGGTGACATCCCAACCGGCGTGCTGGCCATCAGCCACGCCAGGCCCAGCAGGCCGACCACTTCCAGCACCATCCCAGTGGCGTTAACGTAAGGCCCAATCAGCCGTCGCGCAGAGGGCGTGGATAACGGTCCCAGCAGAAAACCCGCACCAAAGGGCAGAAAGATCAGCCCGGCGCTCAGTACGCCCTGATGCAGCGCGCCCTGTAAATAGATCGAGAACAGCAGGAAGAATACGCCAATCGAGTAGAACAGCAGCGCCAGCAGCAGGGACAGCCCCAGCCCCGGCACGCTGAAAATCGCCGGGTCGATCAGCGGATCGCCGCCCTGCTTTGCCAGCCGGCTTTCATAGCGCCAGAACAGAGTGCCCAGCACCGGCACCAGCAGCAGCGATAGCCAGGCCCACAGCGGCCAGCCCGCTTCCCGTCCTTCAATCAGCGGCACGATCAGCAGACCCAGCGTCATCATCGACAGTCCCATTCCGCCAAAATCCAGCTTGCGCGCGTGCTGAGCTCGCGTCTCTTTAATCAACGGGATGCCAAACAACACCACCAGCAGCGCCACCGGCAGATTGACCAGGAAAATGGCGCGCCAGCCGCTATTGAACAGGTTGAGTGAGATCAGGATGCCGCCCAGCGCCTGACCGATCACCGAGGCCAGACCAAATACCGCGCCGTACAGGCTCAGCGCGCGCGATTTCTCCGCCTCCGGGAAAATCGCCTGAATCGAGGCCAGCGCCTGCGGTGCCATAATCGCTGCAGTGATGCCCTGCAGCACGCGGCCAGCGATCAGCGCACCCGGTGACCAGGCAAAGCCACACAGCGCAGAAGCCGCCGCAAAACCGGTCAGGCCAGCGAAGAACATGCGCCCGCGGCCAAACAGATCGCCGAGGCGACCGCCGGTGATCAGCGTGACGGCATAAAACCCGGCATAGGACGAGATGACAAATTGCTCCGCCGAGCCGGACGTGGCCAAGTCGCTCTGAATCGACGGCAGCGCCACATTGACAATAAAGAAGTCCAGCGGGGGTAAAAATGCGCCTGTCAGCAGGACGATAAACATCGCCCAGCGGCGTGGCTCGGGATTTAACGCGTGCGGATCGGACATCACAACACCTCACTAAGGAACCGATTGGTTCCAATATGGATAAAAAAATTAGTCGAGCAGACGCATCGTGCAGTCCACTACGGCGTTCATTTCTGCTTCCGTTGCCCCGGTTTTACCGAGGATGCGCATCCCTTCAATCTGGCAAACCAGTAAGCGGGCCAGCACCTGCTCATCACGCTCGGGCAGTTCTCCGCTCAGCTGACCGCGCACCAGTGTTGCCGCATACAGCTGCTGCAAACGCCGGAACATGCGCCCCGTGCGTTCGGCAATCTGTTCATCATGCGCGGCCATCTCGGTGGTGAGTGACACCACCAGACAACCGCGCCGCCCTTTCTCACCGCTGGAGAGCGCGGCATAACGCAGCAGCGAGGCGCGAATCGCCGTTTTAACCGCGCCGGGCTGCGCCAGAATATCCGAGGTGGCTTTCAGGCCTTCGGTCATGTAGATATCCAGCGCGGCCAGCAGCAGTCCTTTTTTATCGCCGAACGCCTTGTAGAGACTGCCGCGCGATAAACCGGTCCCGGCGATCAAATCCGGTAGCGACGCCGCTTCATAGCCGCGATCCCAGAAAACGTGCATGGCGCTGCGGGCGGCCTCTTCCAGCTCAAACTCGCGCGGGCGACCGATGACGGTCAGGTTCTTCATCACTGCCCTCCCCTTTAATTATAAACCAACTGGTTCCTATCTTAGCCGCAATGCAGTGGCTATTGCAAGTCAGCCGCCCCCCCCTTCACGGCTCGGCCGCTTACACATGGATAATCAGGGTTAAGTGATGCGTCACACAAAGAACTGACGTAACCCGTCGGCCAGCGCCTGCGGTTGCTCATCCGGGATAAAGTGACCACAGTGCGCGAGGCGAATCCCGCTGACGTCGGCCGCAAAAGTGCGCAGCGGCTGGGCCATATCGGCAATCGAACCCTGATCGGCGCTCACCGCCAGCAGCGGGATCGCCAGTTTTCCCCGGGTTTGCAACAACTGACGATTCTGCTCCGCCGAGGTGCTGACCTCACGATACGCCGCCATGCCGGCGCGCAGCGCGCCGTTTTGCTGCAGCAGCCGCACATATTCCGCCATCTCTTCGTCACCAAACACCATCGGGCTGGCTGCTTTGCGCTGCAAAAACCACTGCAGATAGAGCGCTTCACGACCGGCGATCAGCGCTTCCGGCAGATCCGGCAACAGGTGAAAAGCAAAGTGCCAGGTTTTCCAGGCTTTGTCCGGCGTCGCAGGCAGCGCATCCGGCAGCGTCACGCCGGGAATGCCGGCATCCAGCAGCGCCAGTTTGCTGATGGCATCACCGTGCAGCATCGCCAGCGGCCAGGCAACCCAGGCACCCACGTCATGCGCGGCCAGGTAGTAACGCTCAACCCCTAACTGCTGCAACAATCCCTGCACGCTGTGCGCCAGCGAGGTGGTGTCATAACCGCTGGCAGGCTTGTCGGAATCGCCCTGGCCGGGCAGATCCGGCGCAATGATAAAGTAGTCTGCCGCCAGCTGCGCCATCACCTTACGCCAGGCAAACCAGCTCTGCGGAAAGCCCGCCAGCAGTACCAGCACTGGTCCCTGCACATTGCCGCCGCTGACGTAGTGCAGCCGCACGCCCGCGACCGTGGCGTAAGCATGGTTAAACTGCGGCAGGTGATCGACGGGCTGTGACCAGCGCGGCGCGGCGTTCAGGGCAGGCAGTGACATAAGCGTTCTCCGGTTATTTTGGTAAAGATTATTTCCTTATTGGATGCGATCCTGCGCTACCGCGCCGTTAACGCGGACTCATTAAGGAAATGTTTATTTCCTTAATATTAACGACAGCCACGCGCGCCTTGCAAGCGAGTCTGTGAAATAGATCCGGAAGCGAACGGCGGAGTGAATAGCCCCGCCGCCGCGCCTGAGTGATGTGCGGTTATCCCGCCTTCTTCGACGTGGGTTTCAGCGATCGATTGAGATCCTGAATGCGTTTCATGGTTTTAACCGTGCGTGCCGAACTGGCAGAGGCCACCGCCAGAATCAGCATTTCGAGGCACACCAGCACCGTACCGTGCAGCGGCATGCGACCATTTTCACCGCCGCGCGGCACGTTAATTACTACATCCGCCTGCTGCGCAAACGCCGAATCCAGCGCGTGGGTCAGCAGAATCACCGGCATACCCAGCCGCTGCGCCTCTTTCAGCGTCGTCATGCCCTCACGGTGCGCCGATTTCTGCGCCATCATGATCAGTACATCGCCGCGCTGTAGCGTAATCAGCTGTTCTGCCAGCGCAATCCCGGCACGGTTAAGCGTCACCGCCGGCAGGCCGATGCGCCGGAACAGTCGCGCGCTGTACTCCGCCAGAATGCCGGAAGCGTTGATGCCAAACAGCGCCACCTGACGCGCTTCCAGCAACAGTGTCACCGCAGCCGCCACCGCCTGACGGTTAACCGGTTCTGCCAGTACTTCGCAGGCGCGCTGATGGCCGCCCAGCACAAAATCGATGCCGGAGTTGATGTCACACGACAGTTCGCTGATGGTCGCGCTCATCTTCTCTTCCGAGTTTTGCGCCGGGCCAAACCACGCGGCCAGCGTGGTTTTCAGATCGCGCAAACCGGCAAAGCCCAGCGCCTGCACGGTGCGTACCACGGTGGCGTCAGAAGTTTGGGTGGCCTGGGCGATATCCAATGCAGTCGCGTCTAATATAGCCTCACGATGTTCGTGGATATATCGCGCCACCGTTTGCAGGCTGGCCGATAATGTCGTGACGCGCGCACGGTAGCGTTCACCGAATACATCCACCCGATTTTTAATGTTATTAGCCGCCATTATGTTGCCTGTTAGTAATATCGCATCGTTGTGAACCGCGTCGGCAGGCCGGCTTGTAGTGAAAATTTGCGCCGCTACCGCTGTCCACTCCCTTCTCGCCTGGCTTAACCCGGCCAGCTTCAAATGCTATAAAATAAATAATAAGCTGATTTAAAATAAGTTTAATGATAATCCCGGTTCAAAAGTTTCTGCCGCGTTCTGCTGTAGTATCCACACCATCATTTACGTTTACTACTACATTTTTTCATGTTTGAATGATTCTCAATTACATCTCAGCCGCCTTTTTCTGCTGACTGATGGCATAACAATGCCGGGCCGCGAATGTCCTGTTCGTCACCGGCAGCATTTTACTGATAGCTTCGTTGCGCGGAATAAATAATCCCGCAATTACACCAGGTTTATATTCGATGCAGAACAACTCACCGCGGGCGGTTAAATTACTGTGCCATCCGGCTATCCTTGCCGCTATTTACGGCGTAACGGCACTCAGCAGTACTGACAGCCTTGCCGCTGAACAAAACAGCACCCTCACCGTGACGGCGCAGCAGCAAAACAGTGACGACGGCTATAGCGCCACCAGCAGTTCGGTCGCCAGTAAAACGCCGGTGTCGCGCCTCAATGAAGCCCAATCGGTGAGCGTGGTGACGCAACAGCAGCTGGAGGATTATCAGGCCGCCAGCCTCGCCGACGCGCTGCGCTTTGTCAGCGGCGTAAGCGAAGGCAATACGCTGGCAGGTACCGAAGATGGCTTTGTACGCCGCGGCTTTGGCAGCAACTCGGATGGTTCCATCTATCGTGATGGCGTGCGCAGCAGCCAGGGGTTGAATTTCGACGCCACCACCGAACGTGTCGAGGTACTGAAGGGCTCGGCTTCGCTGCTGTACGGTATCCAGAATCCCGGTGGCGTGATCAATATTGTGAGCAAAAAGCCGCAATACACCTGGCACACCAAAGTCAGCGGTCGCGCAGCCAGCGAGGGCGGCGGCGCCGGCACGCTGGACGTCACCGGCCCGCTCGGCAACGGTTTTGCTTTCCGCCTGATTGCCGAAAAGCAGAATCAGGATTACTGGCGCAATTTCGGCAGCGATAAACACACCTTAATTGCCCCCTCGCTACAGTGGTATGGCGAGCAGGCCAGCTTCCTCATCAGCTACGAAGATTATCAGTACGATATTCCCTACGATCGCGGCACGGCGTTTGTTAACGGTAAGCCGGTAGCGATTGGCTATAAAGATCGCCTGGACGATAAAGCTAACCATGCGTGGGGCCACAATAAAACCCTGAACGCGCACTACGACTGGCAGTTCAATGAGGCGTGGAGCACGCGCCTGACTTTTGGCTGGAACCAGCGTCAGTACGACAACAACGAAGTGCGGGTCACGGCGATTAACCCCACCACCGGCGTGGTGACGCGCCGCGCCGACGCCAACCGTGGCTTCAACCATAAAACCAAATACGTGGCGTGGGATGTGATCGGTTCCCCGCAGCTGTTTGGCATGACGCACGATGTGGTGTTCGGCACCGATTATGAAATGAACCAGACTTACCGTGCGCACCAGTATCAGGGTAAAGCGAACACCGGCTTCAACCTGTACGATCCGCAATACGATATGCTGGCACCGATCACCAACAGCAGCAGTGAAAATAGCGCCAACGCCAACCTGCTTAACCGCCTGCACAGTCGCTCGGTATACGCCAAAGACAGCATTTCGCTCACCGACGACTGGATTGCGGTGCTGGGCGGACGCTATCAGCACTATGAACAGCGCGCGTCAAAGGGCTTCGATCCGGTGGTGCAAACGCTGGACAGCGAGGGCAACAAGTTCCTGCCGCAGGCCGGGCTGATTTACAAACTGACGCCGGATGTCTCACTGTACAGCAGCGTGAGCAAATCCTTTACGCCGTCGACTGACGTCGACGATGACGGCAACGTTGGCAAGCCGGAACAGGGCACCACATGGGAAGTGGGCAGCAAGTGGCAGATTTCGCCCCGGCTGTTTGCCAGCGTAGCGCTGTACCGCATCGACGAACGCGATATGTCCCTTAATATCAACGGCACCACGCGCGCCATCAATAAAGCGCGTTCGAGCGGCGCTGAATTTGAGCTCAATGGTGAAGTGCTACCGGGCTGGGATCTGAGCGCCAACTACAGCTACGATAAGGCTGAAATCGTCGACGATGGCGTCAATCCGGCGAACAAGGGCAACCGCCTGCAGAATGCACCGCGTCACGCCGGGGCACTTTACCTGAGCCATAATCTGACGCTGAACGGCATTCCCGGTGACTTCCGCGTCGGCGGCGGTGCGCGCTACGTTGGCTCACGCGCCGGCGATCCGGAGAACAGCTTTACGCTGCCGGATTATGTGGTCGCCGACAGCTTTATCGCCTGGAATAATCAGCTGTTTGGCGAGAAAACCCAGCTGAAGCTTAACCTGAATAACCTGTTCAATAAGCACTACTACACCTCCAGCGGCGGCAACCTGCGCGTGCGCGAAGGGGAAACCCGTAACCTGATGGTCGAGGCCAGCGTTGAATTCTGATCGAGCGAAAAAGCCGCTGACGTGGCGTGCCTGGCTGGCTGCCCTCCTGCTGCTGGTGTTCAGCACCAGCGCGCTGGCCAGGGTGATCACCGATATTGACGGCAATCGGGTAGAGATTCCCGATAGTCCGCAGCGCATCGTACTGGGTGAGAGCCGCATGCTGTATGCGCTGGCGCTGCTGGCGCCGGATGACCCGTTCCGCCACATCGTCGGCTGGCCGCGCGATCTGCAAAAGTATGACAGCCAGACGTGGAACAGTTTTGCGCAGCGGTTTCCGCAGATGCTGAACATCCCGACGCTCGGATCGGGCGGCCCTCAGGCGATCAATCCGGAGCAGATTCTCGCCCTGCGGCCGGATGTGGTCATTCTGCCCAGTCTGGCGCGCTACGATGATGCCGATCTGAGGCTGGTCAGCATTCTAAATGCTGCGCATATTCCGGTAGTAAAGATCGATCTGCGCGTACATCTGTTAAAGAACACCCGGCGCAGCGTAGAGATTTTTGGTGAGGTGCTGAATCAGCAGGCGCGCGCGGCGGCGTTCAACCGCTTTTACAGCGCCCATCTGCAGGTGATTAAGGAACGGCTGGCGCGCTACCACGGGCCGAAACCCACGGTGCTATTGCAGTTGCATCTGGGACGGCGCAACGAGTGCTGCGTGACGGCGATTAACGGCAGTCTGGGCGAGCTGCTCAACGCCGCCGGCGGCGACAATATTGCTGGCAAAACCCAGCACGGCGTGTTTGGCCGTTTGAGTGAGGAGCAGGTGATCGCAGCCCAGCCTGAGTATTACTTTGCCACCGGCTTTGGCGATAACGCCAGCGCAGGCCTGCTGCGCCTCGGGCCGGACGTCACGCCCGACGCGGTGCTAAGCAGTTTCCGCCAGCTCACCGCGCAGCAGAATGGATTGCGTGAGCTGAAGGCGATTCGCAACGGCCATGCAGCGGCAATCTGGATGAATTTTTATCTCAGCCCGTGGCATATTGCGGTGACCGAGTTCATGGCAAAAACGCTGTATCCGCAGCTGTTCGCCGACATCGATCCGCAGCAGACGCTGGAAACCCTGTTCCGTGATTTCCTGCCGATCCCCTATCGCGGCACGCTGTTTATGCGCATTCCGGCGGTGGATTAACCGTGCTGTTCACACTGATATTTCTGTGCAGCCATTCCGGTGCGCATGAATGCGCCCCCTACAGATGACCTCAGACCCGATGCCGGTATGCATTGAGGCCCCCGGGAATGGCCCCTGTAGGGTCGCCATTTATGGCGACCGGCGGATCCGTGAAATACCTGAAACTAATACGCAATTGAGCTATGTCCTGTAGGGGCGCCATTTATGGCGACCGCTGTGCTGCCTGCGGCTGGCGCTTAAACACCCAGAACGCCCAACTGTGGTACAGCAGCGTCAGCGGCAACACAATCAGCAAACCCGTCACCACGAACCCCTGCGTCACCGGCGAGGAGGCCTGCTGGTGCATCTCCAGCTGCCACGGCAGCAACCACGGATAAAGTCCGCACGCCAGCGCCGCGACCACCACGCCCGTCTGCACCAACGTGATCATCAATAACGCCACCATCGCTTCCCGCCACAGCGTGAGCAGCTGCAGCAGCCACAGCGCAGGCAACAGGCTCAGCAACACTTTTCCCGGCCAGCGCTGCCAGCTCTGCTGCCACAGCGCCGGCTCCAGCAGCAGCACGGCAATAAAGCAGGCCAGCGTCACCACCCACCACAGCATCGCCAGCGCCCGCGCCCGCTCCGCCACCGGCTCGCCAATGCGCCAGCACAGCCAGCAGCAGCCCAGCAGCAAATCAACCGCCACCAGCCCGAGACCGCACAGCAGCGGCACCAGCGAAAAATCAATCACAATCCCGCTGGGCGGACGCGACACCAGCATCAACCCGCTCATCCAGCCTGGCAGAAACGCTGCCAGCAGCGAGCTGACCATCAGCAGCCGGTCCAGCCAGCGTCGCCCGGTCTCGCCAGGCTGACCGCGATACGCCAGCGCCAGCCCGCGCAAAAACAGCGCCAGCAGGAAGAGAAACAGCGGCACCTTCAGCGTTTGTAACAGCAGACTGTACAGCGGCGGAAACAGCGCCAGCATGCCGCCTGCCAGCAACACCAGCCAGGTTTCATTGGCATCCCACAGAGGCAGCAGGCTGTGCACCATCCACTGCCGTTCTTGTGGCTGGTCGAAACTGTACAGCAGCATCCCCACGCCGCTATCCGTGCCATCCAGCGCCAGATACATCAGCAGGGCAAACAGCAGGAGCACCGCAGAAAGTTCGACCAACATCTTCACCCTCCTCAGGCTGGCGTCTGTATGGTTTCTGCTACCGCCGTCGCCTGGGGATCCGGCAGCGGTGCCGCCAGGTGGCGCAGCAGATAACCCAGACCAAAGGCAAAACTCAGTGCGTAAATCACCACCACCGACAAGAAAATGGCGACGCTGCTGCCGAGGGACATTGGCGCCAGGCTGTCGGCGGTACGTAGCATGCCGTATACCGTCCACGGCTGCCGGCCGACCTCCGTCACCACCCAGCCCGCCAGCAGCGCAATGAAGCCAGCCGGTGACATCAGCGCCAGCAGACGCAGCACGCGCCGCGACTGATCAAGACGACCGCGCCAGCGCTGCACATTGCCCGCCAGGCTGCTCAGCAGCATCAGTAGCGCCAGGCCCACCATCAGGCGAAAGGCAAAAAACACCGGCAGCACCGGCGGCAGGCTGTCGCGCGGGAATTCACCCAGGCTTTTGATGTGGCCGCTGAGGTTATGGCGCAGGTAGAGCGAGCCGATAGCCGGGATTGCCAGCTCGGCGTGGTTCCGCTGCTGCGCCTGATCGGGCAGCGCAAACAGCCGCAGCGGCTCGCCCTCCCCTGGCGCAGGCGGCTGCCAGCTGCCCTCGATCGCCGCCAGTTTGGCGGGCTGATAATCACGGGTATTTTCGCCATGCAGATCACCCACCACCATCTGCAGCGGCAGGATGCACAGCGACACCGTCAGCGCGCTGCGCAGCATCAGCCGGCTGGCGGCCTCGCCAGCATTACGCAGCAGGCGCCACGCTGCGACACCACCCAGCAAAAACGCCACGCTGATCCACGAGGCCAGCAGCATGTGCGCCAGCCGCCAGCCAAATGAGGGCGCGGAAATCAAACTCCAGGCGCTATCCGGCGTGAACTGGCCGGCATCATTCAGCGTAAAGCCGCGCGGCGTTTGCATCCATGAGTTAGCGGCGAGGATCCAGAAAGCGCTAAAAACCGCGCCGAGCGCCACCAGACAGGTAATGGCGAAATGCACGCCGGGTTTCACCCGATCAATGCCAAACAGCATCACGCCGGTCAGCGCCGACTCAAGGAAAAAAGCGATCAGCACTTCATACAGCATCAGCGGACCGATAATGCCGCCCGCTTTGCTGGCAAACACCGACCAGTGGGTGCCGAACTGAAACTCCATGATCACGCCGGAAACCGTGCCAATCGCCACGGTGAGCGCGAATACCTTGATCCAGAAGTGCAGCGCCTGATGCGCTTCCGGCCGCCTGCCCCACAGCCAGCGCGCTTCAAACCACACCAGAAACGGGGCCAGCCCCAGCGTCAGCGCTGCCAGGGTAATGTGCATGCCCATCGTCAGGGCAAACTGACCGCGCGCGATCAGCAGCACCCACTCCTGGCTACTCACGGCTCGGCTTACCGCTGTAGCGGGTTATCGGCTTCTCCTCGTCACCCTGCATGGCGCGCGCGAAGGTTTCCAGCGCCGCCAGCAGTGGCCGGATGCCCTGCCACAGCGCCTCATCATTCAGCAGTTTGAGCACGCCACTGACGCCCGGCGCGCTTTTCTCCTGCTGCGCCGTGTCGCTGGCCGGCTTCATCGCCAGCAGGGCATCGCGCAGCGCCAGCAGCAAATGGTTGAAACGCTCCGGCGGTACGGTGCTGAGCGTCATAAACAGCAGCGACAGGTTCTGAACCGCATTTTGCGTGCCGGGCCGGTTAAGCCCGGCGGCGACGATTTTGCCGATGTCATTGTTGGCTTTTACCATGTCATTAGCCAGGCGCAGGAAACCGTGTTGATGCAGGTTCTCCAGCAGTTCGTTCAGCGCTTCCTGCGCGCTGGGTTCGGTGCGCGTCGGAGCGGGTTGATAGTGCAGCGGTTCGGCCATTAGCTTTTCTCCGGATGCGAAACGTGTTCAGGCGGTAGCCGGTATTCAGGCTGCTGCCATTTTTGTTCAACGGGCAGATGATCCAGCGGCGTGCGCTGGCCGTGGCGGAAGTTGTGCAGCGGAATCGGGTGCGGCTGTGGCGCATGCGCCAGTTTGCGCATCGTCACCGCAATCTCTTTGTAGGCCGGGGTGTTGACGTCGGGATCGTGGTGTTCACCGGTCAGCCCGTTCACCCCCGGTTTGCCATGATGGATAGGAATGAACAACACATTGCCGGCCATCCGTTCAGTCACCACCACCGGCACCTCTACGCTGCCCCGGCGCGAACGCAGCTCCACCCAGTCGCCCTGCTGTAATTGCCGCTCCTGCGCCAGCTGCGGCGAAATCTCAACAAACCAGTTGGGCGACAGCGATTTGATGCGCCCGCCCTGCCCGGTCTGATTGGTCGACTGGAAATGCTCCAGCATGCGGCCATTGTTCAGCAGCAGGTCGTACTGCGTATCGGGCGCTTCCATCGGTGGCTGCCATGTCAGCGGGTAGAGACGCGCTTTGCCATCAGGAAAGGCGAACGCCTCGGTATACAGCAGCGGCGTGCTGCTGCCGTCGGCGTTTACCGGCCACAGCTGTGACTGCCAGCCGACGAGGTTCTCATAGCTGACCCCGGCAAACAGCGCGGCGATACCAGCAGCTTCTGCCATGATGGCGCCGGGATTTGGGTAGTGCCAGTGATGGCCGAGACGCGCGGCGACCTCAGTCAGTATCTGCCAGTCAGGCCGGCTGTCGCCGAGCGGCGCAAACGCAGGCGAGAAGTGCTGAATGCGCCGTTCGGTATTCACGAAGGTGCCCTCTTTCTCCAGGCTCGGACAGCCAGGCAGCACCACATCCGCAAACTGCGCGGTACGGCTCATGAAGATGTCCTGCACCACCATGAAATCCAGCCGGCTAAAGGCTTCGTGCACTTTGGTCGAGTCCGCATCAGAAAAGGCGGTCTCTTCGCCGATGATGTACATGGCGCGCACCCGCTGTTTATGCGCGTCTTCCACCATCATGAAGTTATCCAGCCCGGCTTTATCGGAAAGCGCTTCCGGTGCCACGCCCCAGGCGCGCGCCCATTTTTCCCGCACCTGCGCATCGGTCACTTTTTCGTAGCCGGGATAGACATTGCTTAAGCAGCCAAAATCGCTGGCGCCCTGCACATTATTGTGACCGCGCATCGGGTAACCGCCGGTGCCAGGGCGGCCGTAGTTGCCGGTGACCAGCAGTAGATTGGAGAGTGCGGTGCTGGTATCCGCACCGTGGCTGTGCTGCGTAATGCCCATCGCCCACAGCAGGCAGGCGCTGCCCGCGTTACCGATCATCTCGGCGGCTTCGGTCAACTGCGCCACGCTCAGACCGGTGACTTCACTGGCCATCTCAAGCGTAAACGGAGCCAGCGAGGCGCGATATTCCGCCACCTGATTAACGCGCGTGCGCAGGAATGCTTCATCGGCATAACCGTGATCGAACATGTAGCGCGCCATCGCCGATGCCCACACCATGTCGGTACCGGGACGGATGCGCAGATAACAGTCGGCGCGCTCAGCCATTTCGTGACGGCGCGGATCGACCACCAGCAGCTTTTGTCCGCGATGTTTGTGGCTCTGCTTGATATGTGACGCGAAAACCGGGTGGTTTTCCGCCAGGTTGCTGCCAACGGTGATGATCAGGTCGGTCTGCTGCAGATCGCGCAGCGTACCGGCATCGCCGCCGTAGCCCACGGTGCGAAACAGCCCTTCCGTCGCCGGGTTCTGGCAATAGCGCGAGGAGTTGTCCACGTTATTGGTGCCGAAAATCAGACGGGCGATCTTCTGCGTCAGGTAGGCTTCCTCATTGCTGGCTTTACTGGAACCAATAAAACCAATGGCGTTACCGCCGTGCTGGCGCGCCACCGCGCGCAGTCCGTCGGCAACCCGCTGTAGCGCCTCTTCCCAGCTGGCCGGGCGGAACTGGCCGTTTTCACGAATCAGCGGCGTGGTCAGCCGGTTCGGGCTGTTCACAAAATCCCAGCCAAATTTGCCTTTGACACAGGTTGAGATGCCGTTAACCGGCGCATCAGCCACCGGCTGGATTTTGAGGATGTGGCGATCGCGCGTCCAGACTTCAAAACTGCAGCCGACGCCGCAATAGGTGCAGACGGTTTTGGTTTTTTTAATTTCGACTTTGCGCAGCGCATCATCGATCAGCGAAATTCCGGTGATCGGCTCCATACCGATGCTGTTTTCCAGCGATTTGACGAAATCAATCAGCGGCCGCTTCAGGTCTTCATCCATCGCGGTGAAGGGACCGGCGTCGGGCTGCATGGTTTTTTCCAGCAGCGCGTTGCACGGGCAGACGGTCACGCAGTGCCCGCAGCTGACGCAGCTGGAACCGGCAATCTGCGTTCCGCCATCCCACAGCACGCGCGGGTGATCGGCGCTGTAATCAATCGACAGCGTCTCATTTACCTCGACATTCTGGCAGGCTTCCACGCAGCGTCCGCACAGAATGCACTGATCCGGATCGTAGGTATAAAACGGATTACTGTGGTCTTTGCTGTCCGGTTTGCGCTGGTAGGGGTAATACTGAATCGGAATGTGCATGTCCGCGACGGTGTTATGCAACGTGCAGTCGCCGGTGTTGTGCTCACACACCGTGCAATAAAGCTCGTGGCGATTGAGGATGCGGTCCATGCCCTCCTGCTGTGCCGCCTGCAGTACCGCACTCTGGCTGACCACGCGCAAGCCCTCGGCGCTGCGTAACGTGCAGCCGCGCACCGCTTCGCCATCCACCTCCACCCAGCAGACATCACAGGTTTGCAGCGGCGGCAGCGCCGGGTGATAACAGACATGAGGCAGTTTTTTTCCCTGCTCCTGCAGAAAATCAATTAACGGTTGATTTGCGGTTCCGCTTAAGCGTTCACCATTAAATATAATGGTACATTGTGCTTCGCTCATTTAACGCCTCGTTTAAGCCATCGCTCATAAATATTCGGGCCGGACAGCGCCGGTTATTATGTAAAGTTATGCATAGAGCTTAGAAACAAATCTTTATCCCGCAAGCAGACCGATTCGCTTAATAATGCGCACAGCTTACGCAGCGCTAAAATAATCATTACGTTAGTGATTTTGTAACTAAAAATATCATTTCAGCCACTGCCGCCACGCTTTAATAAAACGCGACTGCTTATTTTTTGACGTGACAAATATCACATCTCTGCCAGGCTTAATTTACTCGTTCCACTGTACAAGGAGATAGGTATGACTTCATTTACTAACAAAACGCTGATTACCCAGGAATATCCAAAGCCGCCATTCAAAAAGCAGCATCAGCCCATTCCGGGATTAGCCAGTAAGATGGAACCCCGTCCCGATCACGGTGAAACCAGCTATCGCGGCACTGGCCGTTTAACCGGGCGCAAGGCGCTGATTACCGGTGGTGACTCCGGCATTGGCCGCGCAGTAGCCATTGCGTATGCCCGTGAAGGGGCTGACGTGGCAATCAACTACCTGCCGGAAGAGGAGCAGGACGCCGCTGAAGTGGTGCAATTAATCGAAGCGGAAGGCCGTAAAGCGGTGGCTATTCCGGGTGATATTCGCTCAGAATCTTTTTGCCAGCAGCTGGTAAAAGAGGCAGCAGAAAAACTCGACGGTCTGGATATTCTGGTGAATAACGCCGGTCGCCAGCAATTTAATGAGTCAATTCGCACGCTCTCAACGGAAGATTTTGACGCCACCTTTAAGACCAATGTTTATGCGATGTTCTGGATCACCAAAGCGGCACTGGAATATTTGCCTGCCGGATCATCCATTATTAATACCTCGTCGGTTCAGGCGTATGAACCGAGCGCCATTCTGCTGGATTACGCGCAAACCAAAGCCGCTATCGCTGCCTTTACCAAAGCGCTGGCGAAACAGCTGGGCGAACAGCAAATTCGCGTCAATGCCGTCGCGCCAGGACCGTACTGGACCGCGCTGCAGGTGTGCGGCGGCCAGCCGCAGGAAAAAGTCGAGCAGTTTGGTGCCAGCGCGCCGCTGGGCCGCCCCGGCCAGCCAGCTGAAATCGCGCCGCTGTATGTGACCTTTGCGGAGACCACCAACAGCTTCACCTCAGGCCAGGTATGGTGCTCTGATGGCGGTACCGGCACCCTCTGACATACGGGTGCTCATCCGGATTACGTGGCTGCCGCGGGCGGCCACGTTGCCGTTTCTGCTGACAGGGAAGATCCATGAATAATCAAACGCTGCAGTCGCCGATGCGCGATCAGGGCTTTGCCCGTCTCGGCGACTACGCGGCCATCGGTGAAGGCCGGTCGGTGGCGCTGATCGCGCCCGACGGCGCCATTGACTGGTGGTGCGCGCCCAACCTTGACTCCGCCCCGTTGTTTGACCGCCTGCTCGATCCCGTGATCGGCGGTTTTTTCCAGATCGAACCTGACGCTCCTTACCGTACCGAACGCGCCTACCGTGCTGACAGCAACGTGCTGGAAACCCGCTTTTTTACCGATGACGGCAGCGTGCTGCTGACCGAATCGCTGAACAGCACGCTGGCAGGCCGTCTGCCGTGGAGTGAGCTGGCGCGGCGCGTAGAAGGCGTTGAAGGCGAAGTGACACTGCGCCTGACGCTGCGCTTTGGCACCGTTGCCGAAACCCGCTCGCCGTGGCAGGACAGCACCGAACAGGGCGACGTCTACCACGTTGGCGATCTGCTGGCAATGCTGCGCACCAGCGAGGACTGGCAGATCGAACAGCGTGACGATGAGCAAATCTGCGCCACGCTACGCACCGCAGAGGGCAGTCGATCGCTGGTGGCGTTGCTGGTCACCGAACGCGAACCGCTGGCGGTGCCGCCGCTGGAGGCGATCGATACCCGCATCGAAACCAGCCATACCGCCTGGTGCGACTGGACCCGCAGCCTGAGCTATCAGGGGCGCTTTGCTGAGCACGTGCGCCGCTCGGCGCTGTCGCTGAAATTTTTATGGTATTCCCCCACCGGCGCGCTGGCGGCGGCAGCCACTACCTCGCTGCCGGAAGGCATTGGCGGAGAGAAGAATTATGACTACCGCTACGCATGGGTGCGCGATGCCTGTCTGATCATCAAAGCCTTTGTTTTTCTCGGTGCGCTGGAAGATTGTAAAGCGGCGTTCTCCTGGCTGTCGAAAACCATTATTCGCCACGGTACCGCGCTGCGCACCTGCTACACGCTGGAAGGCGACGAAGTGCCTGCCGAACGCTTCGTGCCGCTGCGTGGCTATCATCATTCCCAGCCGGTACGCGTGGGCAACAACGCCCGCGACCAGCTGCAGCTGAGCATGTACGGCGATATGCTGGCGACCGCCGAGTTGTTTATACGCGCCGGGCACGTGCTGGATTTAGCCACCTCGCGCATGCTGGGTGCGCTGGCCAATCACTGTGCCGATCGGTGGCGGCTGAAAGACAGCGGTATCTGGGAACTGCCGGAGCAGCAGCACTATACGCATTCAAAGATGGCCTGCTGGCTGGCCCTCGACCGTGCCGTGGCGCTGGCCGAAGCGCGCCACATTGAACCGACCTGGCTGAAACGCTGGCAGCGCGAGCGCGACCGCATCAGCAGCTGGATTGAAGCGCACTGCTGGAACGAAGAGAAACAGGCGTATGTGTTTTATCCCGATAGCAACGGCAGGCTGGACGCTGCGCTGGCGCTGGTGCATCCCTATGGCAGCCGCGTCAACCCGGCACGCATGCAGGCCACCTACCGTGCCATTGAGCAGGAACTGGGACACGGTAGCGCCATGCTGTATCGCTACAGCGGCACGGAACAGGAAGAGAGCACTTTTATCGCCTGCTCGTTCTGGCTGGTGGAAGCCTGGGCGGCGCTGGGCGAGACAACGCGTGCCGAAAGCGCTATGCAGCAGATCCTCGACAAGCTGTGCCAGCGCGGCAACGTGGAAACCTTCAATGAAATGTTCGACGTGCGCAGCGATGAGTGGCGCGGCAATATGCCGCAGGGCCTCAGTCATCTGGCGTTGATTTGCGCCGCACAGGCGCTGACCGATCATGGCTGAAATGCCCCGCCGGCTGGCGGGGCATGATGTTAACGCGAAGGTTGTGGCGCACGAAACACCAGCAGGATACCCGCCAGAATCGCCGCCATGCCCAGCAGGCTCAGCCACGGCAGTCGGTTACCCAGCAGCAGATAGTCGAGCAGCGCGGTAATTACCGGCACCAGATAAAACAGGCTGGTAACGTTAACGATACTGCCCGCACTCAGTAAGCGATACAGCAGCAGCTGGGCCACCACGGAGATCATCACGCCGAGGAACAGCGCGGCCAGCCAGAAATGCAGCGTGAAACTGACATAAACCGGTTTAACCGGCAGCAATAGCAGGCACAGCAGTAAACTCACGCCGTACTGCAGCGGCAGCACCTGCGCCGGATGCTGCGTCACCCGCTGCTGCATGATGGCACCGAAGGTCATGCACAGCAGCGCGGCCAGCGCAAACAGCACGCCGCTGAGCGGCAGCTGTGACGCCGCCAGACTACGCCACACCAGCAGTATCAGCCCCGCCAGCGCGACCGTTAAGCCCAGCAATCGCCTGCCCGGCAGACGCCGCTCCACCAGGCACAGCGTCAGAATAGGCTGGATGCCCATGATGGTGGCGATCAGCCCTGGCGTCACGCCCTCCGCCATCGCCTGGAAATAACACAGCGAATAAGCGCCGATTAACACCAGGCCGGTCAGCATCACGCGCGGGCGCGTACCGGGCTGCGGCAGCCAGCGGCGGCGAAACAGTCCCACCAGCAACAGCACGACCAGCGCGATGCTGAAACGCACCACCAGCAGTGCCAGCGGTGAGGCATTATCCAGCCCGAGACGCGAGAAAATGGCTGCGCTGCCCCACAGCAGCACAAAGCCTGACGTCGCTGCCTGCGAAGTCAGCGAAGAAGAAGAACGCATAGCATTGCTCCTGAAACAAACGTTGTTAGCGCGCTCGCTAAGCGAGGCGCAGAAAGTTCGATACTTAGCGAATCACAACGCGTGCCGGAGGTGGCGGGCAGCAAGGCGCATACAGGCGAAAGTCAGATGACGATGCGGAATCAGCAGAGAGTGTCATAAACGCGCCTGTAGCATGGGGTTGAGGCCAAACGTTAACAGATTGTTTACACCCTGTCATCCATTCAGCCGTTGCGGAAACACCTCACGCAGCCAGTCGATCAGCACCCGCAGGCGCTGGGTGAGGTGGCGGCTCTGCGGATAAACCACGTGGAACGGATAGTCGGACGGACGCCAGTCGGCGAGGATCTCCACCAGCCGTCCGGCCTGCAAATCCGCGGCCGCAGCGTAACGGAACGTCTGAATGATGCCCAGACCCGCCACCGCCGCGGCAAGGTGCGCGTTGCTCTCATTGACGCCAACGCGGTGCGCGGTCTTGATCTCGATTCGCTCTTCACCGTGGCGAAAGCGCAGCGGAAATGCGCGCCCGCTCTGCGGCGACAGATAGCTGATGATGCGGTGGCCATTGTTCAGCTCCTGCGGATAGGCCGGAATGCCGTAGGTCCGCAGATAGCCGGGCGTGGCACAGGTGATCATTTGCGCATTGCCTAAGTGCCGTGCCACCAGTGACGAATCGCTCAGCGGACCGCCGCGCACTACGCAGTCCACGTTATCACTGATGAGATCCACGGTACGATCGGACACGCCAAGGTCCAGGGTGATGTCGGGAAACCTGGCGACGAAATCGGGCAGCGCCGGCAGCAGCACATCACGCGCCGTTGAACCGCCGATATCGATACGCAGCTGACCGCGCGGCTTTGCCGTGACGCTATTGAACGCACAATCGATATCTTCGAGATCGCGCACGATGCGCAGCGCCCGCTCGTAGTAATCGCGCCCTTCTGCCGTCACCGTGACCCGGCGCGTGGTGCGCTGCAACAGGCGCACGCCGAGATGCGCTTCCAGCTCCTGCACCAGCTTACTCAGGGTGGCGTTAGGCATATCCAGTGAATTGGCCGCCCGGGTAAAGTTGCCTGCCTCAACCACGCGGGCAAACGCCCGGATTGCCAGCAATTGATCCATTGTCGCACCAATCTGATTATCCACCCAGAGAAATAGTCCTTTCGATTTTACACCATTTATCCGTAAAAGCGGCAGCGCTACAGTGCACTTCAGCGACGGCAAGGCCGTCACCATTTAACCTGCTCAACTGTGGAGTACGTACTATGAACCTGATTCTTCAAGACAAAATTGCTTTAGTGACCGGCGGCACCTCCGGTATTGGCCTCGCCACCGCCCAGGAATTGGCTGCACAGGGCGCACGCGTGTTTATCACCGGTCGTCGTCAGGCTGAGCTGGATGCGGCCGTCGCCAGCATCGGCGCCAGCGCCACCGGCATTCGCGCCGATGCGGCACAGTTAAGCGATCTCGACGCCGTCTATGCGCAGATTGCGCGCCAGGCCGGCCGGCTGGATATCCTGTTTGCCAACGCCGGTGGCGGCGACATGCTGCCGCTGGGGGCCATCACAGAAGAACATTTTGATCGTATCTTCAGCACCAACGTCCGCGGCGTGCTGTTCACCGTGCAGAAAGCGCTGCCGCTGCTGAGCGATAAGGCGTCGGTGATTCTCACCGGCTCCACCGCCGCGATTCAGGGTACGCCGGGCTTCAGCGTCTACAGCGCCAGTAAAGCGGCGGTGCGTAACTTTGCCCGCTCGTGGGCGCTGGATGTGAAAGACCGCGGCATCCGCATTAACGTGGTGAGCCCCGGCCCGGTGCAGACGCCAGGCTTAGGCGGACTGGTGCCGGAAGATCAGCGCCAGGGGCTGTTCGATGCGCTGGCCGCACAGGTGCCGCTCGGTCGTCTGGGTGAGCCAGGAGAGATTGGCAAGGTGGTGGCGTTTCTCGCCTCCGACGCCGCCAGCTTCATCAACGCCGCCGAACTGTTTGTCGATGGCGGTATGGCGCAGGTGTAAGCGGGTGTTGTACCGGTGCGCCGCCTGGCGCACCGGCTTTCTGCCTGAAGCATGGCTGCGGTTACCGCAGCGAATGCTCACCTGCTACCGCAGCCGGCTCGCCTGCGGTGAGCTGCTGCTCCAGCTGCTCCAGCGATATGCCTTTGGTCTCCGGCACGCGACGCAGCACAAAGACAAAGCCCGCCGCACAAATCACGCCATACAGCATAAAGCTGCCCGCTGCACCGAGTCCGGCATTGAGGATGGGAAAGGTGTAGGTCAGTACAAAACAGGCAATCCACAGCGCCAGCGTGGCGACCGACATCGCCAGACCGCGAATCCGGTTGGGGAAAATTTCCGCCAGCAGCACCCAGGTGACCGGCGCCAGCGTCAGCGCATAAACCGCAATCGCCGCCAGTACCAGAATCAGCACCGGCCAGCCGGTGATGCCCAGCGTGTAGGCACCGGCAATCAGTGCATAACACAGCGTCAGTCCTCCGGCGCCGATCAGCATCAGTTTGCGGCGACCGAGCCGATCCACCAGCGGCAGTGCCAGCACTGTTGCCAGCAAATTGATCAGGCCGGTGGCCACGATCGACTTCAGCGTACCGTTGATATCGAAACCAGCCGAAGCAAAAATCTCCTGCGCATAGTTGAAAATCACGTTGATACCGCACCACTGCTGGAAAATCGCCAGCACGATGCCGGTGATGACAATTGGCAGCGTGCGCGGTGCCAGCAGCGAGCCGGCGCGGGCACGCGTTTGCTGGCGATCCTGTTCCAGCGCGCGGGCAATCTCGCGCTGCGTCTGCTGCGCATAAGCAGGCGAACCAATTTTATTCAGCATCGCCAGCGCGCGCTGCGGCTGGCCCGCCAGCATCAGCCAGCGCGGTGATTCCGGCACCCACATCATCAGCAGCAGAAATGCCAGCGACGGCACGGCGGCCGAGGCGAACATCCAGCGCCAGCCAACCTGACCGTTCCAGGTTTCACGCAGCGCCGCATGGGTTGATGCGCCGACGACCGGATCGGCAATCATCAGGTTGATCAGCTGCGCCGCCAGCACGCCAATGACGATTGTCAGCTGGTTAACCGCGACAAACTTGCCGCGCTTGTCTGCCGGGCTGATCTCCGCGATGTACATCGGGCTGAGCGCCGAGGCAATACCAATGCCGACGCCGCCGAGAATGCGCCACCAGACAAACAGCGTAAAGCTGCTGGCCAGCGCGGTGCCGATCGCCGACACCACAAACAGCAGTGCGGCGACAATCAGCGGCAGCCGCCGCCCCAGCTTGTCCGCTGACCAGCCGGACACCAGCGCGCCAAACACGCAGCCCACCAGCGCCGAGCTCATCGCCCAGCCGGATGCCGCCGGATCGGTGACGTTGAACCAGGCCTCATAGAAGGGTTTGGCCCCGCCAATCACCACCCAGTCATAGCCAAACAGCAAACCGCCGCAGGCAGCCACCAGACAGATGCTCCACACGTAACGCATATTCAGATGTTGATGATTGTTCACGGCCACTCTCCACACCAGGGTCAAAGTGCGGCTATCTCACCACCGATACCGCAGGGTGAAAGTTCAGGCCCTCACAGATTTTAGTAACAGGAGTTTAGTAAACTACGCCGTACCGGGATCGGCCTCGACATAGAGATAACCGATGCCGAGGACCTGACGCGCGCGGTCAAGCTGACCAAAATGCACGTTGGTGGCTTTGCTTTTCAGCGCATCGCGCGGATCGAAGGGGTTGAAATCAATCTGGTGCACGATGGTCTGCAGCCAGCTCTCACCAAAAGTACAGCTGCGACCGTACAGCCAGATTTGATTGATATTCAGCGTATTAAGGAAATTGTACAGACTCATGCCGATGGCTTCCGCGCTGCGCTGCGCCCACTCGACGATCCACGGCTCGCCGGCCTGCCAGGCGGTCAGCAGCTGACGGCTGGTGGGCTGCACCGCCTGCGGCGCGCGCTGATGCGCCAGCCGCTTCAGCGTGCTGAGCGAGGCGACCGTCTCCAGGCAGCCCTGCCGTCCACAGTTACAGCGCTCCCCGTGCGGATCAATAATGGTGTGGCCAATCTGCCCGCTGCCGTACAGGTTGCCGCGAAAGATCTCACCGTTGATGACAAATGATGAGCCGATGCCGTAATCGACATTGATGACGCAGAATTCGGCCAGCGCATTGCGGTTCAGCCACTTTTCCGCCAGCGCCAGCATCACGCAGTCGTTATCGACGCGGACGTCAACCGCCAGCTTCTCCTCCAGCAGAAACTTCAACTGCAGCGGGCTGCGCCACGCCGCCTGCGGCATATGCTGCGAGACACCGGTTATCGGATCGACCTGCCCGTGCACCGCCAGCGCCAGATTAATCTGCCGCTTCGGCCAGCGTTTACAGGTCGCGCGCCACACCGTTTCAATCTCCGCCAGCAGCTGCTCTGGCGTCTGCGCGTTGATGCTGATTTGCTGATAGTCGCCCTGCGCCACCAGCTGCGAATCCGCCAGCTGCAGTTCAATGCTGGTCGGCTTGACGCACAGGCACAGCGTCCACGCGCCTTGCGCTGGCAATTGAAAACTGCCGTTGCTGTTGCCGCGCGTGCTCAGCGTGGCGCTGGAGTGCTGCACGTGGCCCTGCTCCAGCAGCTCCTGCAAAATCTTGCTGGCTGCCGGTATGGTCAGGCCGCTGAGCTGCGCCAGCTGCGATTTGCTCAGACGTTTATGACGCCACATCAGCTGCATAAACAGCGCTTTATTGTGCTTACGCACCTGGAAATTATTCAGTCCGACGGTTTTCACGCGGCCTCCTTTCGCTTCATCCGCGCTCATCTTACTAAACAGTGTTTACTGACTTCTGTGATGGTTGCGCCATCCTGCGCGCCTGCCGTGCTTTAGAGTCCCTGCTCATAACAACCCGTTCGCGCTATCCCGGTAAAAAACGTTCTGATAATGCCGGGCGAACGCTTTATCTGGCTGTGCTGACACCAACCCTACAGAGAAAACATAATGACAACATCACCTGCAACCCATCCGTGGCTGATCCGCCTCGGCATTCCGCCCGCGCTGGCCTGGGGCTATCTGGCGGTCCTGCTGTTTATGATTGGCGACGGCGTCGAGTCCAACTATCTCGCGCCCTATCTGCACGAAAACGGCTTTTCCCTGAATATCGCTGCATGGGTAATCGCCTTTTACGGCGTCACCGTCACGCTGGGCTCATGGCTGGCCGGTTCGCTGTCAACGCTGATTGGCCCGCGTAAAGTGATGCTGGCGGGCGGCCTGATCTGGATTGTGTTTGAAGTGCTGTTCCTGGCCGTGGCGCTGCCGTCGCACAGCGTGCTGCTGCTGGCACTAACCTATGGCCTGCGCGGCGTGGCTTACCCGATGTTTGCCTACGCCTTTCTGGTGTGGATTCAGTCGGCGGCCCCGGCGGAGATGCGCGGCTCCGCCACCGGCTGGTTCTGGCTGGCATTTACCGGCGGGCTGCCGACGCTCGGTTCGCTGGTAGCGATCTTCTCTATCCGCCTGGTGGGCGAATACGCCACCTTCTGGTTGTCGCTGGGTCTGGTGGCGATCGGTCTGCTGGTGATGCTGCTGGCGCTGAAAGAGCGCAGCGGTTATCAGTCGCTGCTGGATGCCGAACATCGTCAGCAGGGCTCGCTGCGCACGCTGATGGGCGGCATCGATATTCTGTGGCGTGAGCCGCGCATCACAGCCGCGGCAGTGGTGCGCATCATCAACACCACGCCCTATTTCGGCTTCTTTATTTTTCTGCCGGGCTTTTTCACCGAACAGATTGGCTTTTCCCAGACCGAATACCTCAGCCTGATCACCATCATGGGAATGGTGGGCATGAGCTTTAATCCGATCGTTGGCAAGCTGAGCGACCGCATCGGCTGGCGCAAAGTGCTGACGGTGTTCGGCGGCCTGGGTTCCGGCGTCTCGATGCTGCTGATGTACTTTGTGCCGCAGTGGAGTCACGGCAGCTTTGTGCTCAGCGTGATCTGCGCCTGCCTGTACGGCATCACGCTGTGCGGCTACGTGCCCGCCGCCGCGCTGTTCTCCTCGCTGTGCCAGCCGAAGGATAAAGGTAACGCCATGGCGATTTACTGCTTCGCCGCCGGCTTGTCCACTTTCTTTGGACCGGCGCTGTACGGCGCAATCAATGCGCTGCTCGGCACACTCGGGGTGGTTTGGGGCTACGCCTTCCTGTATCTGGTGAGTGCGTTTATCTCGTGGCGTTATCTGCTCAGTCCGCTCGATCCGGGCGAGCAGCACAACCCGGCGGCGCAGCGCCTGCGCCGGTTAGATTCCATCGCATCGGAGTAAACGGAGCGTTATGAAAGAGTACGATTACATTGTGGTGGGCGGCGGGAGCGCGGGCTGTATCGTTGCCGCGCGCCTGGTCAGCGAAGGAAATGCGCGCGTGTTGCTGCTGGAGGCCGGGCGCGACGAATACCATCCGGTGCTGAAAATGCCCGCCGGCTATATGAAGTTTCTCGCCAGCGACCGGTTTCTGACGATGCATCAAACCGAAGCGCAGCCGCAGCTCAACGGACGCGGCGTGATCGTGCCGCAGGCCAAAGTGCTGGGCGGCGGTTCGACTGTCAACGCCATGGTCTACATGCGCGGCCATAAACAGGATTACGCCGACTGGAACCAGGCGCTGGGCGATCAGGGCATCGACTGGTCGTGGGAGGCGCTGCTGCCGCACTTTACCGCCATCGAAGATAACGATCACCTCGGCGCACCCAATCACGGCGTTGGCGGTCCGATGAAGGTGTCGCATCTCGGCCATTTCAGTCCGCTGAGCCGCGCCTATGTCAAAACTCTGCAAGGGCTGGGTATTCCCTACACGCCGGATTTTAACAGCGGCAATCCGTCTGGCGTCGGCTTCATGCAGCACACCATCGACGGTCAGACGCGGCAGCGCTGCAGCGTGGTCGATGCGTTTATCAACCCGCTGCGCCATGACGCACGGCTGACGCTGGTTACTGGTGCACAGGTTGAAGAAGTGCTGTTTGACGGCACCCGTGCCAGCGGCGTGCGCTATCGTCAGGATGGCCAGCCGCAACAGGCGCGCGCCAGCCGCGAAGTGATTCTGGCTGCCGGTGCCTACCAGACGCCAAAACTGCTGATGCTCTCTGGCATCGGTCCGCAGGAGCAGCTGAAACAGCACGGCATAGCCGTGCGCCATGCCTTGCCGGGCGTGGGTAAAAACCTGCAGGACCATTACGAAGTGCCGGTGGTTGCCAGCACGCGCGGTGCGTTTGGCTACTACGGTCAGGATCGCGGCTGGCCGATGGTCAAAGCCGGACTGCAATATCTGTTGTTCAAAAGCGGCCCGGTGACCACCACCGGCGTGGAAACCTGCGCCTTTTTCGATCCGCTCGATTTCACGGCAACGCCCACCATTCAGATGTTCTGCGTGCCGACGGTCTATCTCGATCGCGATGTGATGGGTGCCGATCCCGGTGACGGTGTCACGGTGAACTCCCTGCTGCTGCGCCCGAAAGCCACTGGTGAAGTGACGCTACGCGATAACAACGCCAGCAGCCTGCCGGTGATCGATACGCAGATTTTCGGCCATCCGGACGATCTAGCGCGCACCCTCGCCGGCTTTCGCTTTGCGCGTCAGGTGCTGGCGGCCGCGCCCATCCGCGAGATGGTCGATCAGGAGATCTTCCCTGGTGCGGAAGTCACCAGTGATGAAGCGATTGGCGCCCACTGCCGGCGCATGGTGAAAACCGGCTATCACCCGGTCGGCACCTGCCGCATGGGACACGATGACGATCCGCTGGCGGTGCTGCACGACGACCTGCGCGTGCGCGGCGTACAGCGGCTGCGCGTGGTGGATGCCTCGATGATGCCGAATATTATCAGTGGCAACACCAATGCGGTGGTGATGGCCGTGGCGCATCGCGCTGCGGAGCTGGTTCTGCAGTCGCAGATTGTTGAGCACAAGGAGGCCGTGTATGAGTGACAAACTGGCGCGCCTGCAACAGGCGCTGGCGCACTGGCAGCTGGATGCGGTATTGCTGACGCGCCGCGATAACATCGCCTGGCTGACCGACGGGGCCAGCTATTATGTAGTGGATCGCGCCGAGACTGGCGTTGCCAGCCTGCTGATTGGCCGCGACAGCGTGCTGCTGCTGGCACCGGACAATGAGCTACCGCGCATTCTGGCCGAAGAGCCGCTGCCGTTCAGCTGTGCGACCCGGCACTATCCGTGGTACAAGTCGCTGAGCAGCGTGCTGCCGGCGGGCAATATCGGCAGCGATACGCCCATGGCAGGATTGAGCGATATCCAGCCGCAGATGATCACGCTGCGCCAGGGGCTGAGCGCAGCGGAACAGCAGCGCTTTCGCACGCTGGGACAGGAGACGGCGCAGGTTGTCGAAACGGTGGCGCGCCAGCTGCGCGCGGGCGTTAGCGAATGGCAGGTCGAAGCCGACATTGCCGCCGGCTGTCTGGCGCGCGGCATTCGCCCGATGTGCACGCTGGTGGCCGCCGATGAGCGCATCGCCGCATTTAAACATCCGGTGCCGACGCACAAAACGCTGCAGCGCATGATGCTGATCACCCTCGGTGCCGAACGGCACGGTTTGCATGTCAGCCTGACGCGCCTGGTGCATCTCGGCGAACCCGACCCGGCGCTGCGCCAGCGCATTTTGACGCTGGCGGAGATCCACGCCGATATGCTGTATGCCACTCAGGCGCAGCGCAGCTGGTCAGCGGTTTTTGCCGACATCACTCAGGCTTATCAACGCCACGGTCACGCTGAGGCGTGGCGCGATCATCATCAGGGCGGTCCGGCCGGTTACGGCTGCCGCGACTGGATTATCACCCCGGAGAGTCGAGGCGAGGTGCAGCCCGACATCGCCGTGGCGTGGAACCCGACGCTGAGCGGCGTGAAAAGCGAAGACACTTTTTTGCTCAGCCGCAGCGGACTGTCGCCGCTCACGCGCAGCGACAGCTGGCCGCTGATTCGCCTGCAGCGCGGTGATAATACCTTAGAGCTGGCCGACTGGCTGATTCTCCCGACATCCTCATAAGGAAGCGACTATGTCCCCACGTTTAGCCAATAAAACCGCCATCATTACCGGTGCCGGCAGCGGCATCGGCAGCGCCATCGCCACCCTGTTTGCACGCGAAGGCGCCCGCCTGGCGCTGTTCGATCGCGACGCACACAGCAGCGAAGCGCTGGCGGCGCAGCTGCAGCAGCAGTCCGGCCAGCGCTGTCTGGCCTGCGCAGCCGATGTCACGCAGCCGCAGCAGGTTAGCCGCGCGGTACAGCAGGCGCAGCAGGCGCTGGGGGATATTGATATCCTGATCAACTGCGCTGGCGTAAACGTTTTTCGCGATCCGCTGACGCTGGACGAGGATGACTGGCAGCGCTGCATGGACACCAATCTGAAAGGACCTTACAACCTGATACGCAGCGTCCTGCCGGCGATGCTGGCCCGTCAGTACGGCAACATCGTTAACGTTGCCTCGGTGCACGGGCACAAAATCATTCCAGGCGCGTTCCCTTATCCGGTGGCTAAACACGGGCTGATCGGCCTGACGCGATCCCTGGGCGTGGAGTACGCCGCGCAGGGCATCCGCGTAAACAGTATTTCGCCCGGTTTGATCATGACGCCAGCCGCTGAAGCCTGGCTGGCGAGCTGTCCGGATCCGCAGGCCGAGCGCGCGCATCAGGCGGCGCTGTTACCGTGTAAACGCATTGGCGAGCCGGATGAAGTGGCCTACACCGCGCTGTTTCTCGCCAGCGACGAGGCGCGTTTTATCAATGCCACCGATATCCTGATCGACGGCGGCCGCAGCCAGATGTATCACGAGTAAAGCGGAAGCACGGGTTACGGATGCACGCGCCGGCAATGATCGGCACCGGCCGCCACCGGATGGGCGGCGATATCAGCGCGGTCGGCGCGGATTGTCGCAGTATCGACGTCAAAGCGCTTGTCGCGGTCAGCCAGCAGCGCCGGATTGAGCTGGCCGTCGGCGGTAAAGCCCATCATCAGCGTCGGCGCGCCCAGCGGCAGCGTTTTATCGCGGTCGGTATGCCAGGTGTGCCAGGTTTTTCCGTAGGTGTTGACGATTTTGCTCATCAGCGCGTGCTCCGCGGCCGGCGGCAGGCCGGGCGCAATCAGCGTACCGGATTTCACTTCATAGCGATGGCTGTGCCAGTACTGCTTTTCCTGCGCCGGCAGCTGCTTAAATAAACGTTCGCTGATGATATATTCCACGCCCATTAATTTGGCGTCTTTTTTGTTACCGTCAAAAATAACCGCCTGCATCACATCATCATTAAGAATGGTGACGTAGTGATGGGCCTCCATCTGCCCCTGCTGATTTCCGCAGTAATAATGAAAACCATCCAGATACGTATTGATCGCCTCAATCGGCGGCCGCGACTGCAACGCCGCCGCCCCGCTCTCCAGCAGCGCGGTTTTCCCCGCCTCCGGCGCACCAGGTGCCGTAACCGGCGAGGCGCTGTTATTCGCGCCACAGCCGGATAATAACAATAACGCCAGCGCGCTAAATACACGGTTTCGCATTTCATCACCCCATTCTTATATTGAGTGATAAACATAGTTAATCAGCGTCAGGACGCGAGCGCAGCGGGAACACTATCAGGCGGCGGATTAAAACTGCCACGCGGTAAATAACCAACCATTCAGCTGGCCGCCGATTCAGTGATGAATGTGTCGGTCATTGTTAGCAGACTGACAGGCTGTGAGGCGAAGCTGGAGGGTGGGTGAATAAGTTTCGTGAGTGAACAGACGATTCCGCTATCATGAGTGAACGCTCATAAAACAAGGCTGCACTGATGAGAGAGTTACCGCCTACCGCCATGCTGCGCGCGTTTGAAGTGGCGACGCGCCATCCGACCTTTACCGCCGCGGCTGAAGAGCTGTTTATCACCCAAAGCGCCGTCAGCCATCAGCTCAAAAACCTGGAAGAGATCTGGGGCGTGCAGCTGTTTCAGCGCGGCAAAACGCTGAGTCTGACGCCGGCCGGTGCGGCGCTGGCACCGATCGTGCGCGAGTTTTTCAGTAATCTGGAAACTACCTTAGCCGACTTACGCGAGCAGAAAGGCCGCGTGCGGCTGCGCGTGAATACCACCTACTCGTTTGCGCTGAAGTGGCTGTTGCCACGCCTGCCGGGCCTGACGCGCCAGCACCCGGAAATTCTGGTAACGCTGGAAAGCACCGATGATGCCATCACCTTCTCGCGCCAGGATTCTGATGTGGCGATCCGCTTTGGCCATGGCAATTATCCGGCGCTGCACAGCGAATTTATGTTTCGTGAACAGCTGTTTCCGGTCGCCAGCCCGGCGCTGCTGCAGCGCTTCGGCACGCCGCAGGAACCGGCAGAACTGCTGCGCTACCCGCTGCTGATGCGTGATGGCGCCGATCTGGTGCCAAAGTGGGAGATCTGGTTTAAACAGGTCGGCCTGACGCTGGATGCCTTACAGGAGAGCGTACGTTTTGCCGACACCAATATGACGCTGGAAGCCGCGCTGCTGGGGCAAGGCGTGGCGCTGGCGCGCAGCGGTCATGTTGAAAAAGAGCTGCGCGACGGCAGCCTGGTGCGGCTGTTCAACGTCGCGTTTTCCTCGCCCGCCGCCTACTATTTCGTCTGTCCGCAGGGTATTGAAAGCCAGCCGCACATCGTTGATTTTCGACGCTGGCTGCTCGCCGAATCACGTCAGGCGCAGCAGGATTATCAGTGAAGTATGAGTATTTACTCATAGCGCAATGATAAATCTTCGCTTTCCAATCCTTTTGCGGCTGCATAGCATCAGCCTATGCCTGATTACATTATTGTCTTAACGCTGTGCGCCGCGCTGCTGCACGCCAGTTGGAACACTTTACTGCGCGGCGGATCCGATCGCCTGTGGTCGATGACCATTATGTGCGTGGCGATCGCGCTGGTGTGTGCGCTCAGTACGCTGTTTCTGCCGCTGCCGGCGCGCGCCAGCTGGAAATATGCGCTGCTGTCGGCGCTGCTGCACGTCGGCTATAACCTGTGCCTGGTGCGCAGCTACCAGAGCGGCGATCTCGGCCAGACCTATCCGATTGCGCGCGGATCGTCTCCGCTGCTGGTGACCTGCGCCGCCGCGCTGTTTGCCGGCGAGCACATCGCCTTTACTACGCTGTGCGGCATCGTGCTGGTGTCCGCTGGCATTGTGTCGCTGGCGCTGCGCGGCGGCAAACTGGCGCTGCCGGGCCTGCGCTACACGCTGGCGACCGGTGCCTTTATCGCCGCGTACAGCGTGGTGGACGGCATGGGCGTGCGCGTTGCCGGCAATGCGTTTGCGTATACCGCGTGGATGTGCAGCTTGTGGGGCATATTAATGCCGGCGGTCTACATCGCGCTGCGCGACAGCAAAAGCCTGCTGCAGTGGCGACCGGGCGTGCTGAGCGCCGCGGCGGGTGGCCTGGTTTCGCTGCTTGCCTACGGCATCATCATTTACGCCATGACGGCAGCGCCGATGGGCGCGGTGTCGGCGCTGCGTGAAACCAGCGTGCTGTTTGCCGCCGTGCTGGGCGCGCTGTTTCTCGGTGAAGCATTAACGGTAAGAAAAATGCTGGCGTGTGCGGTGATTGCACTCGGCACGCTGATGATCGGTTAAGCGATGAGGAGATGGCAGCATGTCTGAACGTTGTAAAATCGCCCTGCTGGGCCCCGGTGCAATTGGTACCACCGTCGCAGCGGTACTGCATGAAGCCGGGCGCACCCCGCTGCTGTGCGGCCGCACGGCCCATGCCCAGTTAACGCTGCGCCACGATGCGGGCGAAATCAGCGTGCCCGGTCCGGTATTGCATGATGCCTCGCAGGTTACTCAACGCTGCGATTTGCTGTTCGTGGCGGTTAAAACCACCCAGGTCGCGGACAGCGCCGCGTGGCTGGCCACCCTGTGTGATGAAAAAACCGTGGTGTGCGCGCTGCAAAATGGCGTCGAGCAGCAGAGCCAGCTGGCGCCTTACGTCAACGGCGCCACGGTATTACCTTCGGTGGTGTGGTTTCCGGCGCAGCGCGAGCCGGATGCGTCAGTCTGGCTGCGCGCCCAGCCTCGCCTGACCTTGCCGGATGTGCCGCAGGCCGCGCGCGTAGTGGATGCGCTACGCGATACGCGCTGTGAGGTGGCACTGGCCGCGGATTTTCTCTCCATCGCCTGGCGCAAGCTGTTACAAAATGCCGTCGCCGGTTTGATGGTGCTGGCCAACCGTCGCGCCGGCATGTTTAGCCGCGGCGATATCACGCAGCTGGGATTAGCCTATTTACAGGAGTGCCTGACGGTGGCACGCGCGGCCGGCGCGGTGCTCGACGACAGCGTGCCGCAGGAAATTATTGATGGCTTTCATCGCGCGCCGCCCGATCTGAGCACCTCGATCCTGGCCGATCGCCAGGCCAACCGCCCGCTGGAGTGGGATACCCGCAATGGTGTGGTACAGCGCTATGGCCGTCAGCATGCTATTGCTACGCCGATTAGCGATGTCGTGGTGCCGCTGCTGGCAGCGGGCAGCGAAGGGCCGGGCTGATAAAATAGGTTGCCTGACGCGCGGGGAGAAACAGCTATGCTGCGAATTGTTTATACAACGGCCAGGTTTTGATCGCGGCGCAATGTGTTGCGCGATAAATAGGATGCGATGTTCAGCTGATTTAAACCATCGCCTTCCCGGCATAATCACGATGACGGCAACGGGACGCGCTTATGACAGATTACGTTTTTTACCGCAAACAACAGGTTATCGCCACGCTGGAACGATCGGATGTGGAACGTGCCCGGTTGCTGATGGCGGACGGTTACAGCAAGATGGATGAAGAAATTAATGCAGCCAGCGCGCAGGCGGCGCTGCGGCGGCTGGCTGATATTCGCCATGAGGAGCACATGACCGAACACGCTTTTGCCACCGGTTCGGTATTCAGCGCGGTGGTCAGCGCCCTGTTCAGACACTGATGTTATGCGCCAAACGCCCCATCAATGGTGTGCATGGCACCGGTGACGAAACCGGCTTCGGGTCCTGCCAGCCACGCCACCATGCCAGCCACCTCTTCAGAACGGCCATGGCGTTTAATGGCCATGAAGCTGTGCATCAGATCTTTCATCGGACCATTTTCCGGATTGGCATCGGTATCAATCGGGCCCGGTTGCACCACGTTGATGGTGATGCCGCGCGGGCCGAAATCCCGCGCCAGGCCGCGCGCCAGCCCCTGTAAAGCGGATTTACTTAGCGCATAAGACGCCATACCGGGAATTGGCATACGGTCGCCATTGACCGAACCGATAATGATGATGCGGCCGCCGGCTGGCATCTGTCGGGCGGCTTCAACCGCAGCATGATACGGCGCGTGAATGTTAATGCGGAACAGGCGATCGACCGCGTCCGGATCCTGTTCCAGCGCATCGCCAAACAGGGCGATACCAGCATTAACCACCAGCACATCCAGCGGTCCACTGTCGCGCACGGTAGCAATCACCGCATCGCGCTCTGAGCTGTCGGTATGAACGGCAGCCGAACCGGTTTCGTGCGCCAGTTTTTCGGCGGCCTCAGGCGAACCGGAGAAGGTGAAGGTCACGCTGGCATCCTCATCAGCAAAGCGACGCACGATAGCCGCACCAATACCGCGACTGCCGCCCAGAACCAGAACCTGCTTATCTTTAAATACGCTCATTTGCATCTCCACGTGTGATTTCTTAGTATGCATTACAAAATGAGCCCGAATTAATGTCAATGCGATTTTGTAGCGAGCACTATAAAATATGAAATCACCTGGTCGTCCCCGTAACTTTGACCCCGAACACGCCGTAGCAGTCGCGCAGGGGTTATTCCATGCCAAAGGTTATGACGCCGTCAGCGTCGCCGATGTCACTGACGCGCTGGGCATCAACCCGCCGAGCTTTTACAGCGCGTTCGGTAATAAGGCCGGATTGTATGCCCGCGTTCTCGATCGCTACGCCGCTACCGGCTCGATTCCCCTGGCTGAGATACTGCGCGACGACCGCCCGGTGGCCGAAGCCCTCGATGCATTACTGAAAGCGGCGGCGCTGCACTATGCCCGGGATGAGGTGTGTGCGGGTTGTCTGGTGCTGGAAGGAATTCGCTGTCAGGATCAGCAGGCGCGCGAGGCGGCCAGAGTGTTTCATCGCGCCGCTGAGGATACCATCCGGCGCTACATCGCCGTCCGCTATCCGCAGGAGGCACAGCGCCTGACCGATTTTGTCAGTACCGTGATGTCCGGACTTTCTGCCAGAGCGCGTCAGGGTCACAGCGTTGAGCAACTGCTGGCCAGCGCGGAGCTGGCGGGTCTGGCGGTGGTTGCAGCCCTTGAGGCGTGACCGCTTTTCAGCGATGTTCTGACTGCGAAGTGATGCCGGTTAACTGGCTGAGTCGGTGTCCGCCACCGACCGCTGGAACATGCGCATAATGCCGCCAAGATGCCAGTGCAGAAGTTCCAGCGCCTGTTCATCCTCGTAATTAGTTAACCGCGCCACGATCGCTTCATGATCGTTTTGCGAACCCTGAAACTCATCCGGCGTGCGCGTCAGGTGATTGAGAAAGGCGCGAATGCGGTTGATGCTGGTTTTGTAAAAACCGACCAGCTCGCTGTTCTGGCTGGCTTCAATCAGTGCCATATGAAACGCCGCATCGGTTTCGCGGTAGGTCTCCGGCGCGTTTTGTAATGCATCGCGCCCACGCGCCAGCTGTTCGTTCAGGCGCGCGATCAGCGCCTGACGATCGTGTTGCAGCGCCAGCTTTAATGCGCCTGACTCCAGAATCTGCCGCATCTCACAGGTTTCGCGCATCTCCCGCTCATTAAACGAAAACACAAAAGTGCCGCGCTGCGGGATAATTTGCACCAGACGCTCCATCTCCAGCTTTTGCAGCGCCGCTCTTACCGGCGTCCGGCTCACGTTAAGCTGGGTGGCAATGTCGTTCTCGGAAATTAATGCACCGGGTGCAATCTGGCAATTCACGATCAGATCCCGAATATGATCGGCCAGAATGCTGCTCAATGACTGCGGGCGGAGGATGTTTTTCGATGACCAGTCAATGATGAGTTTATCGGCGGGCATAGCGTGGCGAGCGTCCTTTAAACAGCGAGCATTTAGGGGGTCAGAATGACGATGGGCACTGTGTTTTGTAGTATACAAGAGACAGATCCCCCAAACAATAACGGGCCTGTTTGAGGGAACGTTGGGTTATGGGGTGAACAAGTATGTCTGCTGCTGGATATGCGCTGGATTAAGTGCCATGCCCATGCCGGGTCCCTGCGGTACCGGGATTAATCCGTTCTGCGGCACCAGCGGATCGCGCAGGAAGTACTGATGAATATCGTTCCATTTCACCAGATACTCCTGATAAGGCGTGTGGATCGGTGATTGCGTGGTGCTGAAATGGGCCGTCGCGATGCTGGAATGACCGTGCGGGATCACCTGCAGATCGTACAGGGTGGCGATAGCGGCAATTTTTAACGTTTCTGAAAGCCCACCGCACCAGTAAATATCGGGCTGAATCACATCCAGCGCCCCGGATTCAAAGAAGCGTTTGAAACCCCAGCGCGTGTACTCATGTTCGCCTCCCGCCATCGGGATGGACAGTTTGTCTTTGAGTCGTTGCATACTGCCGATTCTGTCGGCCATTACGCACTCTTCCAGCCAGCGCGGGCGATACGGCTCGATGCCTTTTGCCAGTTCAAGCAGATACGTCACATCCATCGACTGCCAGCAATCAAACATCAGATCGTAATCATCCCCTACGGCTTCGCGCAGCGTTTTTGCCAGTTCGATATTTTTCTTCAGCCCTTCCCTGCCGCTCATCGGGCCGTGGCGGAAAAACCATTTTTGTCCGCGATATCCCAGCGCCTTATACTCCAGCGCCCGCTCGTGCACCCGCGCCATATCCTGCACCGCAAAGCCCAGCATTGATGCGTACGCCGGTATTTCTTCCCGTAACGAACCGCCCAGCAGGCGAAACACCGGTTGCTGCATCCATTTGGCACGCAAATCCCACAAGGCACAATCCACCGCGCTGATCGCCAGCATGCCATCGCCCTGACGCCCATGAATCTGCGCACGGTACATCTGATCCCACAAACGCTCGGTGTCGCGCGGGTCCTGACCCAGCAACAACGGTCGCAGCTGGCCATGAATGATTGATGCAACGGCATGCGGCACCGGTCCTGCCAGCCCGTCCACGCCCTCATCAGAAACGATCTCAAGAAACACAGTGGTAATGGCAAAACCGTCTTCCAGCTGAACGCCACCGTCATGATTATTCACGGTACGAAACTGCGCATAGACATCGGTGGGACGCGCGAGACGCTCCTCCCAGAAATCACCCTCTCCCGGCATCACACCTTTCACCTGAAGTAACCGGACATCAATAATCTTCATACTACTGCCCCTCACGTTGTTCATTGCTGGCCTGGTAAGCCGGTAAACGCTGGCGACGAAAGATGAGGCTCAGGGTAATGATCGAGAGCATGGCCATCGCCGCCAGCCAGTAAAATCCGCCGTTATAACTGCCGCTGCGGTCGCGTATTACGCCGATGACCCACGGATTCACCACACTGGCAATACTGCCCAGCGCATTGATTAGGGCGAGGCCGCCCGCCACCACGGACGCCGGGATAAACTGCGCGGGTAATCCCCAGAACACCGGCATCGCGCCGAAAAAGCCAAATGCTGAACAGCACAAAAACATCATTTTCACCAGCGAGTTATCGAACCACGCGACGCATAACAGCCCGACAAAGGAGAAGATCAGCGCCAGATAATTGGCCAGCAGCCGTGACCCGGGACGATCGGCTATGCGTCCCAGCACCAGCATGCCGGCCAGACCAAATACGTAAGGGATGATGGTGATGAATCCGGTCTGAACATGACTTAAGCCGGTTTCGCTGATGATCAGCGGCAGGAAGGTGCTCACCGCGCCGTTGAGGTTCGCCAGTCCGTAATAGGTGAGGCTGAACAATAACACCAGCGGGCTGAACAGCGCTTTCAGCAGACCGCCATGGCCGCGCGACGGCAGTTTTTGCCGCTCAGCAGCCAGTGTTGTCACCAGCCAGTGCTGCTCATCTGCACTGAGGAAGCGGGCATCTTCCGGCCGATCGGGCAACGCAAAGGGGACGATCAATCCCAGCATAATCGCCGGAATGGCCTCCAGCAGAAACATCAGCTGCCAGCCGCGCAGCCCCAGCCATCCGTGCAGTTCTAACAACAGGCTGGAAACCGGCGTGCCGATAATCAGCGCAATCGGAATGCCGGTCATAAACGAGGCGATAATGCGTCCGCGCCACGCCACCGGAAACCACAGGGTGAGATAAAACACGATGCCGGGGAAGAAACCGGCTTCAGCGGCACCCAGCAGCGCGCGCATCACATAGAGGCTGTTTTCACTCCACACAAACATATGCGCACCGGAGATGATGCCCCAGGTCACCATAATGCGGGCGATCCACCAGCGCGCGCCCACCCTTTCCATTAGCAGATTGGAGGGCAGTTCAAGGATGGCGTAAGGCAGGAAAAACAGACCGGCGGCGAGGCCAAAACTGGCGGCGCTGATGCCGAGATCGGCATTCATGGTGAGGGCAGCCACGCCGATATTGGCGCGATCGATCACCGCAATCACGTAGCAGCCAATCAGGAGCGGAATCAGTCGCCACGACAGTTTACGGATCACCCGCTTTTCAATTTCAGTATCTGTACTTTGCATGGTCTTTCCCGATGTTGGTGTCATGGATAAAAAATGCACTTGTATACAAGTTCTGTTGTATACATCAACTGACCACTCTTCAATGGGCTGAGTAAGGAAATGAGATATGAAACGTTTCAGCGTGAAGCCGCTGGTAAACGTTTATAAGAGGGTTGAGCCGGGCGAAGATGAGCCAAAAACGTGGTGATTAATCGAAGTGAACAGAGTGCGCTGGCACACTCCGGGCAGGGTTATTTTATGCGCAGCCATTGTATGAACGCGCGCATGGCAGGTGACATGGCTTTACCTGCTATCCAGCAAAGTGAATAACCCGGGAATTCCATCTCCCAGGGTTGCAGAAGGCGACAAAGCTTGCCGGCGGCCAGCGATGCACTGACCCGTTCCGCCGTTAACTGAGCAATCCCTGCGCCAGCAATAGCGGCCTGCCGCTGCCTTTCGCGATCGTCTACCACCAGATTTCCATGCACGGGAATATCAAAAATTTTCCCCTCATTTAAAAACTGCCAGGGCTCTACCCTGCTACTTCCCGGCCAGCGCCAGCCGATGCAATTGTGATTGAGCAGATCTTCCGGGACTTCAACCGCACCATGCTTTGCCAGATATGCTGGCGCAGCGACCACAATCTGATGGAGCGGCTTGCCTAATGGAATAGCAACAAATCCCGGTTCCAGCACCTCGCCTAAGCGCAGTGATAAATCATAGCCACCGCGGCTCAGATCGACCGGCGCATCGCTGGTTGTGATATCCAGCTGCACGTTGGGATAATCAGTAAGAAACCCGGCAATATTGTGATCAAGAAACATTTCAGCACCCGATCGAAAAGCATGAACGCGAATCAGCCCCTTAATATCCTGGCTTCTGGCGTGTGCCTGCTGCAGGGTTTCATACAGATTAGCCATAATGGGTGCAGTCTGAAGAAACAGGGACTTGCCATCATCGGTAAGATATACCGCCCGGGTGGTCCGGTTCAGCAAACGTTGCCCGAGTTGTGCTTCCAGCGCGGTGATTTGCTGACTGACGGCTGACGCGGATACCCCTAGTATTTCCGCAGCGGCTCTGAAATTCAGTTGCTGAGCAACCACGACAAAAGCCCGTAAAGCCAGATACTCCGCGCTGTTAATCATTATTGATGTCCTTTATTAATTGCCACTTAACACACCATTAAGATACAGGAACTTCACGCCTGTAAGTATCTCGTTATAATCACTCAAATCATAATTAATAAATAATATTAGGAGCACTTTATGCTGCAGGAAAACCTTGAATTAGCGCAGAGATTACAAATTATCGAAGACAAACTGGCGATTTATGAATTGATTGCGTCACATCCTCCCAGCGCAGATACTGCAATGGCGGAATATACATTATCGGTTTATCTGGAAAAGAGTGAATTCAATCGCGGCCCTCATCTTGATGGCGCGGAGGGTGCAGAGGCGATAGCCGCCTTTATTTTGCGGCCTGAGCATGAGGAAGCACTGGCTAGCGGATTAGCACATTTTACCGGATTACCCCTGATTGATCTGCGCGGAGACAGCGCGGTAGTGACCTCTTATTTACAGTTAATTTATCTGGATGATAAAGGCGAATCACGTATGCTGGCCAATCACGGCAGCTCTCCTGGGTATCGCATACACCGTGTTGTCGTGAATCGCTGGGAGTTAAAACGCATTGCGGATCAATGGAAAATTCATCGCAGGACGTTGATTCCTGTGGACGGTAGCGGTTTATCACGCGCATTGCTTTCCCAGGGTCTGAAAGATGTATTCAGCCGACAATCACGATAATTAACGCGACAAGACAGCTATTGAGCCAGACCACGATGTGCAGCTACGTCATGAACGACAATCCGCTACGAGACTGGCGGCGCAGGTTGGTGTCCAGCATGGCAACGGTCTGGCTATTCCTTTCAGCCAAATCCTTTGGTGATGTACTTGCCAGTAACGTATGAAATTTATCAAAGCCGACATTCTTATCCTGTAGCAACGCAGCATATTTCCCTGTAAATCATCGCCTCACCAAAGAATATCATGTGCAGAATGCTATCAGCTTTAAGCATCAGCATAATGGGTTATTTCAGCCGCTGCGCCTTTTGACAGTCTCATACTCTAACGCTACGCTTAATTGCAAGGATATATGTCGCAAACTTGCGTAAAGATAAAATATTTCCTAAGGTGACCGCCTTTCAGCCTCTTATAGCTTTCATTTCCCTTTGTGAAGTGCCGGCTGCGAAAGCTATAAGATCGCTCCAATTTTACTCATGGGGAGTTTATGAGCACCGGAACGATGACCAATAAACCTGATTTGACCGTTGACGATATTACCGTCATTGACAACAAATTATTGAAACGCGCCGTAAGCGCCGCAGCGCTGGGTAATACCATGGAGTGGTTTGATTTCGGCGTTTATAGTTACCTTGCCGTGATTATCGGCCAGGTATTTTTCCCGGACGCCAGTAATACTGCGCAGCTTATTGCGTCGTTTGGTACTTTTGCGGCCGCGTTTTTAGTGCGCCCGATTGGCGGCATGGTATTTGGTCCACTCGGCGATCGCTTTGGCCGGCAGAAAGTGCTGGCCTTCACCATGATTATGATGTCGATTGGCACCTTCTGTATTGGCCTGATTCCCAGCTATGCCAGTATCGGTATTGCCGCGCCGATCCTGCTGTTGCTGGCGCGTCTGGTGCAGGGCTTTTCCACCGGCGGTGAATATGGCGGTGCCGCCACCTTTATTGCGGAATACTCCACCGACAAACGCCGCGGCTTTATGGGCAGCTTCCTGGAGTTTGGTACGCTCGCCGGTTATCTGCTGGGCGCCAGCCTGGTGACAGGTATGATTGCGCTGCTGCCGCATCAGGCGATGATGGACTGGGGCTGGCGCATTCCGTTCTTCCTGGCCGCGCCGCTGGGGCTGTTTGGCCTGTATATCCGCCTGAAGCTGGAAGAGACACCCGCGTTTAAAGAGCACATGGATAAGCGTGAAGAGGTCGAACATAACAAGCCGCAGCTCACGCTGTGGCAAATGCTGCGCACGCAGAGTAAGCCGCTATTGAAGTGTATTGGTCTGGTGCTGCTGTTTAACGTGTCTAATTATATGCTGACCGCCTATATGCCAAGTTATTTAACCGGCATTCTGGGGCTGAGCGAAATATCCGGTCTGCTGCTGGTGATGGTGGTGATGTTTATCATGATGCCGCTGACCTTAATGTGGGGCCATTTTACCGACCGCATCGGCCGTAAACCGGTGATTGGTTTCGGCGCACTGGGATTATTAGTGCTGGCGATCCCGGCGTTCATGCTGATTGGTTCTGGCAACATGCTATGGGTATTTGCCGGTCTGGCCGTGCTGGGCTTACTGCATACCTGCTTTAGCGGCACCATGCCAGCGACATTACCGGCACTGTTTGTCACCGATATTCGTTACAGCGCGCTGGCTATCGGCTTTAATTTGTCAGTCTCGCTGTTCGGTGGCACCACACCGTTAATTACCGCATGGCTGGTCGACACCACGCACAACACCATGATGCCGGCGTATTACATGATGGGTGCCGGCGTGATTGGTTTGTTAACAGTATTAACGCTGAGTGAGACAGCACGTAAGCCACTGAAAGGTTCATCCCCTGCGGTGGCGACCAAAGCCGAAGCGCATAAACTGATTGATAAACTGCGTAAACAGCGCAGCCGTAAAAAACAGCAGCCAGCATAATCCTCGCTGATATTCACATCAGGTGCGCTCAATGCGCACCTTTTTTGTGCCCTGCGTCAGACTTATAACTCAGATAATCGCCCCGGGCTGCGGTAGACTGCCCCTCTCTGACTGTTTTTTACTCATTAAGGGATAATGATGTCATCTGCCGTGGCTCCCGCCGTTAATCAAAAACGCGTACTGATTGCCGGATCCGTCGGCAATTTTATCGAGTGGTATGAATTCGCCGTATACGGTTTCATGGCCACGCTAATCGCTAAACATTTCTTCCAGCTGGAAGGAGAAAGCGCCCTCACCAGCCTGATCCTCACCTATGCGGCCTTTGCGGTGGCGTTCTTTTTTCGCCCGTTAGGGGCGGTGCTGTTTGGCCGCCTGGGCGATCGCTATGGCCGTAAACCGGTGCTGATCGCGGTGCTGGTATTGATGACGCTGGCCACCGTCGCCATCGGTCTGGTCCCGGTTTATGCCAGCATTGGCGTGGCTGCGCCGCTGCTGATTACACTGCTACGCATTTTGCAGGGACTGTTTGCGGGCGGAGAATACGGCGGTGCGGTCTCGCTGATGACCGAATCGGCGCCGCCCGGCAAGCGCGGATTTTATGGCGCGTGGCAGTCGCTAACGGTGGCGCTCGGACTGCTGGCGGGCGCGGGCGTGGTGGCAGTACTGCCGCTGCTGCTGGGCGATGCCGCCATGAACGCCTGGGGCTGGCGCATTCCCTTCCTGCTGGCGCTGCCGCTCGGCGCAGTGGCGCTGTGGCTGCGCACCGGCCTCGATGAATCACCGCAGTTCCGCCAGACACCGGCGGCACCGCAACAGCAGGCATCGCTGGGTGTCACGCTACGCGCTATCGGGCTGGGCATTGGGCGGCTAATGGTATGGTCGGCCGCCGGTTATACCTACCTGGTAATCATGCCTACCTATCTGCAGGCCGCGCTGCACACCGGCTTCAACCAGGCGCTGCTGATTGCGGTGATCTCTAACCTCGGCTTTGCCGCCACCATCCTGCCGGCCGGCATACTCAGCGATCGCTATGGCCGCCGCACAGTAATGCTGCTGGCGACGTTTTTGCTGCTGGTACTGGCTTTCCCGCTGCTGAAAGTTTTGCAGCATCCGGAGAGCGGTATGGCGATCAAAGCGCTGGTGGTATTTATCGCCGGTGCGCTGGTGGGCATACTGGCCGGACCGGGACCGGCGATGCTGGCCGAGATGTTCCCTACCCGCGTGCGTTACACCGGGCTGGGGCTGGCCTATTCGCTCTCCAACGCGCTGTTTTCCGGCTGCGCAGGTCTGATCATTACCGGCCTGATGAAGCAAACCGGCAACGCCGACATTCCCGCCTGGTATGTGATGGCCACCGCCGTAGTGAGTTTTGTCGCGCTGCTTTCGCTTAATAAGGACGATCACCGCAGACCCCTTTGAGAAAAAGCGTTTGTGCAGGTAAGCACCTGTCATTGGTCGCCATCAATGGCGACCCTACAGGGGCCGAAAGATTTTTTACAGGAGTGATGAATACATAAGCTTATTTATGTCTTAAATAACATAGAAAATAAAGCAAGATATGCCTGATATTTTATCCGACTCGAAAACAGTGCCATTATAAATAACAAAACCCCGGCACATCAGTGTGCCGGGGATAACCAACACTACCAGTTAAATTTATTACTATCTTCCCACTCTTTGACTTCTTTCTCTGCTTGATCTTTACCGTAGCCGTAGCGCTCCTGAATGCGGCCGACTAATTGATCGCGTTTCCCTTCGGCTACGTCTAAATCGTCATCTGTAAGCTGGCCCCATTTCTCTTTCACTTTTCCTTTGAACTGCTTCCAGTTTCCGCTGATACGATCTTCGTTCATCAGTGTTCTCCTCATTTAAGTGACAGTGCCGCCTGGCATTATTTCGCGCAGCGGTTAACTGCGCAGAGATAAGCGTAGCCTATGACTGAGATTAAAAGGTGCTTAAGCGAACAAATCGGAAAATTTACGTAACGGTACTGTTTAAAGCGCAGCGGGAATTAAATCTGAAAATATAGGCTATGATTTTTCAGGGTACTCAGTGATTTATCTGCGTACCCGTTTGCTACCAGGGCATTTAGTCTTTTGTATTCAGAGAGTAAATGGTTTTAAGGAACGCGAATCGCTTGATGTCGTCCATTCCCCGTGCGGGGCTTAACGAGGCAATAGAATGGAATCCACAACGTTGGAAAAATCCTGGGGTGCTGAAATCCTTGCTGACGGCAGCGTGCGGTTTCGCCTTTGGGCACCCGGTCAGCAGCAAATTACCCTTCACGCCGATGGTCAGCAGCATGCCATGCAGCGGCAGCAGGATGGCTGGTTCAGCCTGACGCTGCGCGGGCCTGGTCACGGCAGCGAATATCACTACGAGCTGGCCGATGGCAGCATGGTGCCCGATCCGGCCGCGCGGGCACAACGCGCCGATGTCAACGGCCCTTCTCTGGTTATCGACCCTCACCATTACGACTGGCAACAGCGTGACTGGCAGGGACGGCCGTGGCACGAAACGGTGGTCTACGAGTTGCACATCGGCACCTTTACCGCCGAAGGCACCTTCCGCGCGGCTATCGAAAAACTCCCCGCGCTGGCCGACCTCGGTATCACCATGATCGAAGTGCTGCCGGTATCGCAGTTTGGCGGCACGCGCGGCTGGGGCTATGACGGCGTTCTGCTGTATGCGCCGCACGCGGCGTATGGCTCACCAGATGATTTCAAAGCCTTTGTCGATGCCGCGCACGCATTGGGACTGTCGGTGGTGCTGGATATTGTGCTCAACCACTTTGGTCCGGAAGGCAATTACCTGCCGCTGCTGGCACCGGCCTTTTTCCACGAAGAGCGCATGACGCCGTGGGGCGCCGGGATTGCTTACGATGTTGATGCCGCGCGGCGTTATATCGTCGAAGCACCGCTCTACTGGCTGAAAGAGTTTAACCTCGACGGCCTGCGCTTCGATGCCATCGACCAGATTGAGGATACGTCCAGCAAGCATGTGCTGATCGAGATTGCCGAACGCATTCGCAGCGAAATCCACTCTCGCCCGATCCATCTCACCACCGAAGACAGCCGCAACGTGATCTTCCTGCATCCGCGCGATGCGGACGGTAACGCGCCACTGTTCAGCGGTGAATGGAACGACGATTTTCATAATGCCATTCACGTCTTTGCCACCGGCGAGACGCACGCGTATTACCAGGATTTTGCCGACGTACCGGAGAAATTAATCGCGCGCATTCTCACCGAGGGCTTTGCTTATCAGGGCGAGCTGTCACCACAGAGTGGCCAGCGGCGCGGCGTACCCAGCGCAGGCCAGCCGCCGGTCGCGTTTGTCGATTTCATCCAGAATCACGATCAGGTGGGCAATCGCGCCCAGGGCGAACGCCTGATTAACCTGGCCGGTACCGATCGCACCAAAGTGCTGCTCGCCACCCTGCTGCTGTCACCGCATATTCCGCTGCTGTTTATGGGCGAAGAGTACGGTGAAACCAACCCATTCCTGTTCTTTACCGATTTCCACGGCGATCTGGCGAAAGCGGTGCGCGAAGGACGTGCGCGCGAGTTTACCGGTCACGCCGGTCATGACGATACGGTACCGGATCCCAACGCTGAAGAGACCTTCACGCGTTCGAAACTGGACTGGCGCAAAGTGGAAAATCCCGCAGGCCAGGCGTGGCTGACGCTTACGCGCCAGCTGCTGGCGTTGCGCCAGCAGCACATCGTGCCGCTGCTGCCGGATGCCCACAGGCATAACGGCCAGGTGCTGCGCACCGCCCCAGGCTTTGTCGCCGTCTGCTGGCAGTTCCCGCAGGGCCAGCTGTCGCTGGCGCTGAATATTGGACAGCAGAGCCAGCCGCTGCCCGCTATGCCCGGCGAGACGCTCTTTGCGTGGCCACAGGAAAGCGGCGAGCTGCCGCAGCACTCTCTCATCGTGCGTCTGGCAAAAGGAGCAGCGCAATGAGCATTCCAACCGCAACCTACCGTATTCAGTTCCGTAACGGCATGACCTTTGACCGCGCAGCGCAGCTGGTGCCCTATCTGCAGCAGCTGGGCATCAGCCATCTTTATGCCTCGCCGATCTTTACCGCCACGCGCGACTCGACGCACGGCTATGATGTTACCGATGCCAATGAGATTGACCCGGCGATTGGCGGACGCGCCGGTTTTGACCGCCTCAGCGCGGCGCTGCAGCAGGCCGGGATTGGCCTGATCCTCGATATTGTGCCTAACCACATGGCGGCGTCGCTGGAAAATGCCTGGTGGCGCGATGTGATTGAACACGGGGAAGCCAGCCGCTTCGCACGTTACTTTGATATCGACTGGTCGCGCAGGCTGACGCTGCCGTTCCTCGGCGATGATTTTGACCGCGTGCTGGCCAATGATGAACTCAGCATTAAGGCCGATCCGCACAGCGGCAATCCGGCGCTGGTCTATTACGACAGTTACTATCCGCTGACGCCCGCCAGCTGGCAGCAGCGTAAAGACGAGGTGCTGGCGCTGCGCGATCGCGCGGCCATCGCGGAACTGCATGCGCAACAGCCATGGCAGCTGATGAACTGGCGTGAGGCGCGCAGCGCGCTCTCCTACCGCCGCTTCTTTGAAATTACCGGGCTGGTCGGCGTGCGCGTCGAAGATGAAGAGGTGTTCGCGGCGTCGCATCGCCTGATTCTCGAACTGGTACACAGCGGTGTGGTGAGCGGGCTGCGCGTCGATCACGTTGACGGGCTGGCCGATCCGCTCGGTTATCTGCAACAGCTGCGTCAGGCCGCAGGCGACGCGTGCTATATCACGGTGGAGAAGATTCTCGCTGACGGTGAGCAACTGCCCGCCGACTGGCCAGTGTCCGGCACCACCGGTTACGAGTTTATCGCCGCGCTGTCACATGCGCTGATTGATGATAATCAGATCGATATGCTGCATCTGGCCTATGAAGCGGTATCCGCTGAACGTAACGACGTGGCGGCTGGCCTGCGTGCGGCACGTGAACTGATGGTCGATCGCAACTTTGCCGGGGAATTCAGTCGCCTGCTGGCGCTGGCTACCGAGGCAGCCGATCTGGTGCATCGCAACTTCAGTGAGGCTGAGCTGCACGTGGCGCTGCGCGAACTGCTGATCGCCTTCCCGGTGTATCGCACCTACGGCCGGAAAGCCGGTATGCCGCTGGAAGGCGAAGCGTTGCTGTTACAGGTGCTGGAGCATGTTAAACACAGCGCCTCGCCTGCGGCGCTGAGCTTTTTGCAGGCATTACTGCTGGGGGCGATCACTGAACAGGGCGAGCAGGATGCGGCGGAATTCCGCGCCCGCTTCCAGCAGCTGACCGGCCCGCTGATGGCGAAATCGGTCGAAGACACGCTGTTTTTCCGCAATCACGTGGCGCTGGCGATCAACGAAGTGGGTGCCGAACCGCTGCCGCACGCGTTTTCGCTTGAACGCTTTCATCGCGAAATGCAAACCCGCCTGCAGCACCAGCCGGATGGGCTGTCGGGTACCTCCACGCACGATACCAAACGCGGTGAGGATGCACGTGCACGGCTGTATACCCTGAGTGAAGCGCCGGCGCTGTGGGCGGAGAATGTGACGCGCTGGCGCCAGATGAATCAGCCGCACGTGGTCACGCTGGCGGACGGCCCGGCGCCCGAACCGCCGGTTGAGTGGATGCTGTACCAGGCGCTGGCGGGCATCTGGCCCACCACGCTGCAGCCGGAGGACAAGGCGGCACTGGACGCGCTGCGCGATCGCTTTTTGCCATTTGTGGAAAAAGCCCTGCGCGAAGCGAAGTTACGCACCGACTGGGCGGACAGCAACGAAGCTTATGAAAATGCCGTGCTGGAGTATGCCCGCCAGCTGCTGTCACCCACCAATCCGGCGTTCCTGCAGGACTTCAGCCACGCACTGCAGCCGTTCATCCGGGCCGGACTGGTTAACAGCCTGAGCCAGACGGTGATCAAACTGACCGCGCCGGGCGTGCCGGATATTTATCAGGGCTGCGAAGCGCTGGATTTCAGCCTGGTCGATCCGGACAACCGACGCGAGCCGGATTTCGCTCAGTTGACGGCGCAGCTGGATGTCCACGCCGCGCCGGACTTCGCCAGCCAGCAGGACTGGCTGAGCGGCCGGCTGAAGCAGCAGATGGTTGCGCGCCTGCTGCATCTGCGCCGCGACCATGCGCAGCTGTTCCGCTTCGGTGATTATCAACCGCTCAGTGCATCGGGCGAACATGCGGAAAAAGTGATCGCCTTTGCCCGTCAGGACAGCGACTACGCGCTGCTGGTGATTACGCCACGACTGATTTTCAATGGTGCACAGTGGAGTCATACCCGACTGGCACTGCCGGAATCGCTGGCGCATCGCCACTATCGCAATGTGCTGACCGGCGAGACCGTAGTGATTAATGACGATATTACGCTGGACAATGTGAGTTATAGCGCGCCGCTGGTGCTGATTAGCCAGTAGCGTCCCCGATAAACCTGTTGTTTTACATGACTATCTATTCACTGGATGGAGAGGATTGAATGTCTAACGGTAAACCTTTAGAAATCACCGCTGGATCGGGGCACCAGCTCGGCGCCAACTTTGATGGGGACGGCGTCAATTTTGCGCTGTTTTCAGCACACGCGGAACGGGTCGAACTCTGTCTGTACGATGAGAGCGGTCAGCATGAAATCGCCCGCTTCGATCTGCCGGAATATACCCACGAAATCTGGCACGGCTACGTGCCCGGGCTGAAACCCGGCGCGCTGTATGGTTATCGCGTTCACGGACCGTTCGATCCGGAAAACGGTCATCGTTTTAACCCGAGCAAATTACTGATTGATCCCTACGCCCGCGAGCTGCAGGGCAACATCGACTGGAATGAAGCGCACTTCGCTTACGATTTACTGCACGAAGATAAAGATCTGACGCTGGATACCCGTGACAGCGCGCCGTTTACCCCTAAGTGCCGGGTGATTGACACTAATGAGTTTGACTGGCAGGACCATAACCGGCCCAGCATTCCGTGGTCCAGTACGGTGATTTATGAAACCCACGTCAAAGGTTTCACCCAGCTTAATCCGGCGATTCCGGCAGAGATGCGCGGCACCTATGACGGCATGAGCCACAAATCCACCGTCGACTACATCAAAAGCCTCGGCGTGACGTCAGTGGAATTGCTGCCGGTGCACTGGTTCCCGGACGACCAGCACCTGCTGGATCGCGGACTGAAAAACTTCTGGGGCTATAACTCGCTGGCCTTTTTTGCGCCTGCCAGCCGCTACTTCGGTCCGCGCGGTATTCAGGGCTTTCGCGACATGGTGCGCGCTTTCCACGATGCCGGCATCGAAGTGATTCTCGACGTGGTGTATAACCACACCGCGGAAGGCAACGAACTGGGGCCGACGCTGTCGTTTAAAGGGATTGATAACTTCTCCTACTACCGCACGCTGCCGGATCAGCACCGTTATTACATCAACGATACCGGCACCGGTAACACGGTGAATACCTCCCATCCGCGCGTGCTGCAGCTGGTGACGGATTCGCTGCGCTACTGGGCAGAATCGATGCATATCGACGGTTTTCGCTTCGACCTCGGCACCATTCTCGGTCGCGAGCCGGAAGGATTCGATCAGCGTGGCGGCTTCTTTGATGCCATGACGCAGGATCCGGTGCTTTCTAAACTGAAGCTGATCGGCGAACCCTGGGACATCGGCCCCGGTGGCTACCAGGTGGGTGGTTTCCCGCCCGGCTGGGCTGAGTGGAACGACAAATATCGCGACACGGTGCGTGAGTACTGGAAAGGCGACAACGTCTCAACCGACTTTGCCGCGCGCCTGCTTGGTTCCGGCGATCTGTACGATCAACGCGGCCGCCGCCCGTGGGCCAGCGTCAATTTTATCACCGCGCACGATGGCTTTACGCTGAACGATCTGGTCTCGTACAACGACAAGCACAACGATGCCAACGGGGAAGATAACAACGACGGCCATAACGATAACCGTTCATACAACTACGGTGCCGAAGGCCCCACCGACGACGAAGGCATCAACGCGGTGCGCGAGCGGCAGAAGCGTAACTTCCTCGCCACGCTGTTTTTCTCTCACGGCACACCGATGCTGCTGGCGGGCGATGAGTTTGGCCGCAGCCAGATGGGCAACAACAACGGCTATTGTCAGGACAGCGAGATTTCCTGGCTGCACTGGGAAGATCTGCCGGCTTCCGCTGATGCGTTACGCGATTTCACCCGTCAAATCATTGCACTGCGCGCACAGCAGCCGCTGCTGCGACGTGAAAGCTGGCGCGACGGCATGGAGATTAAATGGTTTAACGCTGGCGGCGGTTTCCAGCAGGCGGAACAGTGGGACGAGGGCTCGACGCTCGGCGTGTACATCGGGCGTCCGGATCTGCAAACCGAAGAGGGTATCTGGCACGATGTGCTGATGCTGTTCAATCCGTTTGAAGGCAATGTGCCGTTCCGCATCCCGCAGTTTGGCGAAGGCGGCTGGGTGCTGGAGCTGACCACCTCCGACAGCGCCAGCAAGGGATTAGTGATTACCAAAGAGAAGGATTTTGAGCTGGAGGGCCGCAGCCTGGCGCTATTCCGCCGACCGTGAGTGGAACGCGGGGTGCCGGTTTCCAGGTGCGCATGAATACGCACCCGACGGAAATCACGGGACATGCACTGTAGGGTCGCCGTTCACGGCGACCTTGTCGCATTCTGCACCCATCGTTAAACCTGCACCACCTCAGGGTCGCCGTTCACGGCGACCTGTTCCACGACCGGCTCCACTGTTAACCCGCCAGCCTCTTCTGCTACCCGGCGCTAAAATTTCATTAACTAAAAACCACAATCTGCCGATGTTCTTTAATCTGCCCTTGTACCCGCCGCGTCAGGCGTCGGGGTGCGTTTAGATTAAGGATAATAAGATGAACATCTCCCAACGATTGTTACTGACCTTTTCCATGCTGTTTGGCGCCATCATTCTGCAAGCCGTGCTCGCCATCTCACTGCTTTCCGGCTTTCAGGAGCGCTTTGAATATGTGCAAACCAACGCCATCCCTTCAATCAAAGACCTCAACACGTTGATTGATCGCAGCAACCAGCTGGCGCTGACGCTGTACAAACACCAGACCCAGTTGCAGGACAGCAACATGCCCGCCGTCGAAGCGGACATTGATAAACAGATCGGCGGGCTGAAATCGCTCACCGATTACTACATAAAGCATGATATCTCCAGCGAGGAAGATAAGCGCCTGACTGAGGTGGCCTTTAGCAATATTCAGCACGTGACTGAGCGGCTGCCCGCCTTTCTCAGTGCGTCGCGTGCACACCAGAATGCCATCAGCCTCGACCTGATTGAGGGCCAGAGCGGCATCGGTGCCGCCATTCGTCAGCTGATTGCCGATTATCAGAAACAGCTGATGCTGAACATCGCCATTGGCGACGAGTTACGCGCCACCAACCGCAGCACCTTCCATAATGTGTTGTGGACGACCATCAGCGGCGTGGTTGCAACGGTGCTGGTATTCGGTCTGTTCGCCCTGTTCACCGTACTGCGCATCCGCCGCAGCCTGGCGGATGTCGGCAAAGTGATGATGCGCGCCAGTGAAAATCTCGACCTGACGCTCAGCGCAGACGAAAGCCGTCGCGATGAGGTGGGCAATATGGCGCGCTCCTTTAATCAGCTGATGCGCAGCGTGGCCGGTTCGCTGAGTGCCGTGCGCAGCGCGTCGCATTCGGTGAGCAGCGCATCGGTGCAAATCGCCGCCGGCAATGAAGATCTCTCTGCGCGTACCGAACAGCAGGCCGCCTCGCTGGAGCAGACCGCGGCCAGCATGACTGAACTGAGTGAAACCGTACGTCAGACCGCCGATAACACGCGTCAGGCCAGCCAGCTGGCGGCTAACGCCAGTTCGCTGTCGGAAAAAAGTGGTACCTCGCTCAGCACCATGCTCTCGACCATGGATGACATTCGTGGCAGCTCGCGCAAGGTCACGGACATCGTCTCAATGATCGAAGGCATCGCTTTCCAGACCAATATCCTGGCGCTCAACGCGGCAGTCGAAGCCGCACGCGCCGGTGAGCACGGCAAGGGCTTTGCGGTGGTGGCGGGTGAAGTACGCAGCCTGTCGCAGCGATCAACCTCGGCCGCACGCGAAATCAAAGGACTGATTGAAGAGTCGCATCGACTGACCGAAGCCGGGGCCGCCCAGGCCAGCGACGTCAGCAGCAACATGCAGGTGATGAATGACGCTATCCATCAGGTCAGCGAACTGATGAGCGAAATCGCCGCAGCCGCGGTTGAGCAGAGTCAGGGCATTAGCCAGGTACAGCAGGCGGTGAATCAGATGGATGATGTGACGCAGCAGAACGCCGCGCTGGTGGAGCAGGCCTCAGCCGCGTCGCAATCGCTGCAGGAGCAGGCCCAGACGCTCAACCAGCTGGTGACCCGCTTCGTGCTGGCGGAATCCGGCACAACGCCGATCATCAAGCCTGCGCCGGCGAGCCATAAAGCGCCACAGCCGGGACGCCTGGCACTGGCCAGCGATGCCGACTGGCAGAGTTTCTAATCCCTTTGCCCTCCGCGTCGTCGCGCGGAGGGGCTTTCTCCCACTGACGAACTCCCCCGGCGAGCTGGCGCGAGCGACATTGCCTCAACGAGCGCCAGCAAAACTGCTATTCTGTGAACCATGCTAACGGTCATCAGCAACGAAAGCGTTTCACCTCCGCATGCCCGCCGCTCCCTAAAGGAACCTTATGCACCCTCAGCAACAGACACGCGGTAAATGGGCCATCTTTGGCCTGATGTTTATCCCTGGCTTTACCTGGGCTTCCTGGGTCAGCCGCACGCCCTTTATGCGCGATGTGCTGCACGCCTCGACGGAAATGATGGGTCTGATTCTGTTTGGCTTCTCCTGTGGCTCCATGCTGGGCGTGCTGCTGGCCGGTAAGCTGGTCGCGCACTTTGGCACCAGCCGGGTGATGCGCTCGGGTTACCTGATCCTGCTCGGTGGCCTGGTGCTGATGACTGTCGCGTTAACGCTCGCCAGTAGCGGGCTGGTGTTTACCAGTCTGGTGTTGCTGGGCGGCGGAACCGCGCTGATGGATGTGGTGGTTAATGTCGAAGGGGCAGCGTTTGAGCGGCGCATCGGCAAGTCAATCATGACCATCATTCACGGCTTCTTCAGTTTCGGCACGCTGATCGGCGCACTGGCGGGGCTGGCCATGACCGCAGCCGATATCAGCACCCACTGGCACTTTAGCGTGGTGCTGCTGGTTAACCTGCTGATTGCCGCCCTGGCGCTGCGCCATCTGCCCGCCACCAGCGACAGCGAACGCAGCGAACAGCCGCATCACGGCGGCTTTCTGGCCCAGGTTGGACGTGAACTGCGTGACCGCCAGCTGCTGGTGCTCGGCGTGGTGATTCTGGCGATGGCGCTGGCGGAAGGCTCGGCTAACGACTGGCTGCCGTTACTGATGATCGACGGCCATAACCTCAATCATACCCAAAGCACGCTGGTCTACGCGGGCTTCACCGCTGGCATGACGCTGGGGCGCTTTCTCGGTGGGCTGGTGGTTGATCGTCTGGGCCGCGTCTGGGTACTGCGCGCCAGCGCTTTCTCCGCCGCGCTGGGGCTGACGCTGGTGATTTTCTCCGATAACCCATGGCTGGCGGCGGCGGCCGTGCTGTTCTGGGGCGTCGGCGCGTCGCTCGGCTTCCCGCTAACGGTCTCGGCGGCGGGCGATGGCCATAACAGCGCGGTGCGCGTCACGATTGCCGCCACGCTGGGCTATCTGGCGTTTCTGGTCGGCCCGCCCGGACTGGGCTTTATCGGCGAACATGCCGGATTGCGCATGGCGATGCTGCCGGTACTGATCATGGTGCTGCTGGCGCTGGTGTGCGCCGGTGCGGCTGGCCGCCCGCGTCAGGCAAAAACACCGGCGGAACAATAAATCTCAGGGCACGCGCCAGCTGCCCTGCCAGCCATCCGCAGTGGCCTCAAATCGCGCGCGTTGATGGGGCTCGCGGCTGACATCCAGCCACTCCACGCTATGCAAGGTGATCTGCACCAGCGCGAAGTGCTCGTCGGGCCCGGTGCCCGCCTTTTGCGCGCTGGCAGGCAGTGCGTCATCAGGATGAGCAATCACGCTGCCCGGCCTGACCGGTGACTGAAACAACGCGTGCGAATGCGGGCGCAATGCATGCCAGGCTGCGGCACGCTGTTGTGCATCGTCAACGCGCTGAGCCGTGCCTGCCAGCCTGAGCTGAACGCGCCTGGCGGCATCATAAGCCAGTAACGCCACCTGCGGCTGGGCTGCAATATCCTGCATTTTGGCGCTGCGCCGATCGGCGGTAAAACGCAGGGCCGGCAGCGCGGGCAAAAACTGCCGTATCACCACGGTGCGCATGCTGGGCTGGCCGTCAGCGGTCACCGTTGCCAGCTGCATCAGGGTGAAAGCCGAACGCGATGTGGTGACTGTGCTAAGCAGCTGCCAGATGGCTTGCAGGCGGTCGTCGAGCGAGATCATGATTCCCTTCCTTAGCGGGCGTGAAGCGGGTTGCTGCCCGCACGTTTCAGCGCCGACAGCGCCAGCGCGCTGAGCAGTAACCCAATGACGATCAGCAGCGCGTAGCTTAGCCACTGCAGCAGCAGAATGCCCAGCACGCCGCCAGCGAGAAACGCCAGCACGGTGTAGCAATGCAGTTTTAGCCGCTCAATGTACAGCGGCGCGTCTTTTGGTGACTCTTTGCGACGCAGCACGTCGAAGAGCATCGCCAGCTCAATGCCGATATCGGTTGACGTGCCGGAAACGTGCGTCGTGCGCACGCGGGCATTGGAGATGCGCGTTACCACCGCATTTTGCAGGCCCATCAGAAAGCTCAGGCTGAGAATCAGTAACACGCCGCCCTCGCTGAAATGAAAGCCGCTTTCGACAATCCCCAGTACCAGCAACGCTATGCCCTCCAGCAGAATATTGATGGCGTAGATGCCGCGTATCTGCCGCCTGCGGCCGGAATTGATGATCAGCGTCGAGACCGACGAACCGGCGATGAATAACAGCACAATCAGCAGGAAGAACAGCCCGATATGCAGATTGGCTTTCGCCAGATGATCGGACAGGGATGAGACGTTACCGGTCATGTTGGCGGAGAAGAAACCAACCGTTTCGAACGCCGCAGTGTTCAGTGCGCCCGCCACGGCGGCCAGCGTCGCCGCCAGGCGGATGTCGGTGTTGAAAGTGCGCGTATCCTCAGTGGAGATCAGCATGAAAAGGTCCTGGCCCGGCAAAAGGTTTATCATCCTCCGGCGGTCAAAAATTCTCAACTAGCTGGGCTGAACATTAACGCGGCTCGCTGTCGATCAGTGCACGCCGGGCCAGGCGTTTGTGCAGGATTTGACCCTGTCACCGATAAGCCGGATAATTTGGAAACGATTCATTCTAAATAGCACGCATTATGACCAGTAAACCCAATCCGGCGCCGGCTGCCAGAGAGCGCGGCAGACCGCGCAACTTTGATATCGACGAAGCGCTCGACAGCGCTATGATCGTGTTCCGCCAGAAGGGTTTTCATGCGGCCTCGATTGCCGATTTAGGTGAAGCGATGAACCTGACGGCGGGCAGTATCTATAAAGCGTTTCAGGATAAACGTTCCCTGTTTCTGCGGGTGTTTGAGCGCTACATCCTGCTGCGCAATGTGGACCTGCGCACCCGTTTGCAACAGTACCCGACCGGCCGGGCGCGCATTGCTGAGCTGTTGCAGTTTTATCTCGACTCAGCCAGCGAGATCGAGGGCAGACGCGGCTGCCTGGTGGTTGGCAGTACCGTGGAACTGCAAACGCTGGATGAAGAGTTATCCCAGCTGGTGCGTGAAGCGGTATTACGCAACCGCAACTTCCTGACTTCGCTGGTTGAGCAGGGGCAAGAGGACGGATCGATTTCGCCACGACTGGATGCCGACACCGCCGCCGGACTGCTGCTTTGCGTGGCATTTGGTATGCGTGTGGTAGGCAAAATTCAGGATGTGACTAATGGCAAAGAAACCATTAATATGGTGCTCAGCATTCTGGACTGATTCGTCTGGCCTATTAGGAAATAGGCGTTTCCTAATTAATATTCGCCGCGATAACTTTCTAAACCCTGGAATCGCGCGCTTAATAATATTTATCAGTCAGTAACATATTACTTAGATTTATGTTTATTTGTTCCGGGGTTGAGTGAAGCACGATGAATTAGAAGATGCCGATGAGATCTATCTTTTATTGGGCAAAGTCGTCACACAGATTGTACAACCGGGTGAAACCTTATCTGTTCAGCAAATAATTGGCGCGCTGTATCGCACGGGCTTGCGCTCTGAGAATCCGGCCATCCAGCAGGCCTGCGATAATGCGATCAGGCTGCTGGCCAAAAAGCTGAATTAACGCACTGCTATCAGGGTAATGATGATGCGATACGATCCTTTTCATAATAATTCTGAAGATGCATTACCATGGACTGGTGGATCGCTGCAGGCAAAGCAGCATGAGTTACTTGGCACGCTGGTGCAGGAAATTTTGTGTAGCGGCAAGTTGCTGAACCGAAAAACCCTGTTTGTCGCGCTAATAGCACGTCTCGACCAGTGCGACGATGTGATATTGAAAACGCATTACGAGGCTATTTTTTCTCTGCTGCTTGGTCGCCTGGCCGCTGAGTAATATCGCAACGCTATCCTGCCTTCCCAATATACGCGGCGAAACACATTAGCCGCGCCTGGTAATTTCCTCCTCATCAATTGCACGTTAAACCGCATTAATTGTGCAAAGAAAGCGGGTCAGGTCAGACCAGAATCCGGATTTTGTTCTACGCTTATAGCTGGACTTCAGACCAATCAGGGAAATTACTATGAAGAAACTGACTGTAGCGGCTGTGTTATTGACATCGATTTTTGCCATCGCCGGCTGTTCATCGAATCAGGCGATTAAAACCACCGACGGACGCACTATCGTCACCGATGGTAAGCCACAGGTGGATAGTGATACTGGCCTGGTCTCATATAAAGATGCGCAAACCGGTAAAACAGAACAGATTAACCGTGACCAGATCACCAATATGAGTGAACTGAACAACTGATCTACTCGATAGGGAGAGCGACATGAAAAAAGTGATTTTGTTACCACTGGCAGCCATTGTGGCATTGAGCGCCCTGACCGGCTGTACCCGTACCAGCTACGCCATTCATACCAATGATGGCCGTACCATTGTCAGCGATGGTAAACCGCAGGAAGCGGAAAGCGGACTGCTCGGCTACGTTGATGCCAATGGTGTCAAACAGCAGATCAACAAAGCGGATGTTAAAGAGGTCTCTGAGATTCCGCATTAATCGGTTCTTATCAAGCCCGCGCAGCGGGCTTTTTTGTGCCAGAACTTTGTGATTGAACCCATACGCAGGGCCGTCGTAGGAGAGCAATCCGGTCCAACGCGGCGCCTTTGGTCAGGGACGCACGACGGTGAGTTTAAACGGCCCGCTGTTTTTCGCAGCATACGCGACTGAATCATTCACTCTCTCAAGCGGAAACTCGGTTACGTCATAGTGGCTGAGATCAAGCAGTCCCGCGCGTATAAGGCCGCAGAGCGTATGGACTGCCGAAGGTTCATACATCCACTGCCCTTTTACGGTAATGAGGTTACGCATTATCCAGGGATAAGGTAGCGAAAGATCGTCCCCACCCAGCATGCCAACACCGCCCATAAGGACTGCACGACCATAAGGTCTGACTGACATAATCGCATTCCGGGCGACAGAGGCCTGCGCAGACGGCGGAAGGAAATCAAGGACCGCATCAATGGATCCCCCGGCCATGTGCTTCATGGCAGCAATATCGATCTCTGCTGTACCTGTGAGCTTTACTGTTTCCACACGCGATCCAAAACGTTTTTTCAAATCGTTCAGCACCCGTTCATTACGGCCCGGTGCGATGACTTTATGGGCTCCCATGGCCAGGGCAGCAAGCACAGCGGAGCTGCCGAAATTACCGGTTGCGCCACTGACCAGCAGGCGCTCTCCCGCTTTCAAATCCATAGATAACAATCCGCCATAGGCTATAAGCAGCGTATTGATGGCACACCATCGCCCCGCATCTGCAGGCGATATGTCGCCAATGGGCACTGCGTTTTCAGTCGGAATGCGTATTTGTTCAGCAAGACTGCCATTCAGGTGATATTGCTGGATTTTTTGTCCTCCTTCACCACGGGCACTCCATCCCTGAAGGACAATTTCTGGCGACAGCGCGTTGTCACGGGAACGCACCGTCGGATCGCAGAATACCCAGTCTCCTGGTTTCAGCCAGGCTGAGTCAGGGCCGGTCTGGCGAACCTTTCCGATGGCACCACAGCCCGGGATGACCGGCACAGGTAAAAGATATTTTCTTTCCCCACTCAGTACTTCATTCGTGTAGGAAAGAACGGGCGCCGCAACCACATCGACAATGACTTCCCCGGTTCCCATCACCGGTGCAGGCACATTCTTAACGTCCAGCGGACGGCCAAAGGCAGTAAGCACAGCAGCTTTCATGGTCATATTCTCCTGAGGGCATAGAACAATATGAAACCATCATAGGGCGACCAAAAACGGCGTAAAATACACTAGTTTTATACAGGTATAATTTACTACCAGGTTCAAAAAATGGTTAAGAATACTGAGCTCAGCCAGTTTTTACGTTCACGACGTGCAAGGGTGAAGCCTGAGCGTCCCCCTCTGCCGGGCCTGAAAGACGGCGAACGCCCGGACTAAGGCGTGAGGAAGTTGCGGCGATGCTGGGAATAAGTACGGAATGGTATACCAAAATCGAACAGGGACGGGTCAACACGCTTTCCGAACGGATAGTTAACGCCCTGGGTAAAGCTCTGCAGCTGAACAAGGCAGAATTTCTGCACCTGAAAACACTGACAGGCCGGAAAAAAAGTGCAGATGTTGAACATGAAGTCCCGGCTAGCTTATCGCATCTGGTCAGGGCGCTGAGTGAGCCTGCCTACGTCACCAATGACAGATGGGATGTATTGGTGTGGAATTTTGCAGCAGAACAGGTCATCACGGACTTCAGCCTGTTGGCTGCAAATGAGCGAAATATCATGGTTTTCATGTTCACTACAGAGGAGGCCAGATACCTTTTTGGCGACACCTGGCCTGCAGAGGCACAGAGAATGCTTGGCCTGTTTCATTCCAGTTATTCACGAAATGCAGACAATGAGACCTTCACTGCGCTGGTAGAACGCTTAAGCCGTGAATGCCCGGAGTTTGATACATGGTGGAGTGAGCATGTGATAACGGCGCCGGTGTCCGGAGAGAAAAAACTCACAGGGAAAGACGGGATAACGCGGACATTCAGCTATTCAACGTTTACGTCAAATGACTCCCCTGCACTCAAACTGGCAATTTATGTCCCGCTGTTATCTGCTGACGTCCGCATGTCAGCAGAGCAATCGATATAATCTCAGGCCGCTCTGCGCTGTGAGTTCAACGGGTCGGTGCAACGCTATCTTAATCAGGGGGCGTTGCCATGAAACGAAAAATACGCATTAACTTCATGCCAGGCGTTCGCGGATGTAATTACACATTTCTTCAGGCTGCTGCCGCTCCATTTCACCTGGAATCTGGTGTTAGACCCGGTCTATTGTGAGCTAAGATCCGGAGTGATGAGATAAGGCGCCACTCATTAACGCCCGCGGTGAAACCGCTGCGTCAGGGCGCATTTTAAGCCGCTGTGGGATCACGGCCGTGCCGTCATGCCAGCAGACGGCTGGTTTCAATGACAAAAAAGTGGAGCCGGAAAACAGCCTTACTTCATTTACCACCGTGCCAGGCAGCCGCTGTTCTTTGTGGCTATCGGTAAGGCACCCTTTGATCTGTAACACGGGCGCGAAGGCGTCGTTATCATCACCGCAGCCAGCAATCCGAGCATGCTAGACATTCAGACCGTAGTCCACTGGTGATAACTGCAGACGCGGTCCGGGAGTGGCTGAGCCATGATAGCTCACCGGCGCGAGCTGCAGATATTGCGCGGAACAGCGCGCTGCCTGAGTCCGCCTTTACCTGGTATCCGGTGACCGCAACGGTGGGCAACATTCATAACCATGACGACGGACGTAATGGGTACTAAACAAAAGCCTATGTCCGCCAGCATAAGGTCGGGTAAGACTGAATCAGCTGTCTCACCTGGCCGCTTTGTGCTGCCTTATATCAGCCGGGATGCATAAGCAGCTTCATTGTTTTATCATTACTTTATATGCTCAAAATATGGATATTGCATGCTTAAGACCGCGCTCATTCTCACTGCCCTTTTCTTTCCTTTTGCCTCTGTCGCCGGGCCCGGTAGTTTCATATTTGAAGTAAATGGCACTAAGGAAACATACTCACCAGAATGTATAAAATCAATAAGTTACCTGGCCGGTGATGAAATTGATTCTGAGAATGTAAATTTCTCCTTAAGTGATGAGTGTGGGAAAATATTTTATAAAACTACGAAGCAGAATATTGGTAAGAAGTTGTCTGTTTATTACAAAGGCAATTTACTTTTCAGCGCTAATATTGTCTCTGTACTCAGAAACAATTTCAGATTCTCCAGTAAAGATATGCCACGCATGGTTCTGATGCAGCTTCTTTATGATTACGGGGTTAAGCATAATTAATGGGAATGTAGCAGCACACAGCAGAGAAGAACGCAAAAGGATAATCGTGCTTTGCAAATTTACGGACAGGCGAAAATCTGACCTTGCAAATGATGCTTTTATGGACTTATCAAATCATCTCTTTATAATCAGACAGTTAGATTTTTTTCGGCTCTATCGGACAAATTCGGTCAAACCAGATTAGCCCTTAAAAAGTCCTTTGTGTTGCAGATACAAAAGCCAGGCATAATTGGCCGTGGTACCGTCCAGCGATAAATATTCACGAGGGTTGGGACTGTCATGGCTTCACTTGTTGCCCCCCTGGTGAAAGACGTTCTGATTTCCGCAATGAGCGGAAAGCGGAGTGCTGCAGAGTCTGAAAAACTCATATTTGATTGAAGATCATTCATCTGAAATCCGGCATTCCATGGGAATACCGAATCTCAGTTAACTTTTGATGGTTGTATACTCAGACCGGGCGTTCTTTTGGTGCTGGCAGTGAATAAGCAGGAAAATCACTGTAGCCCCGCTCATCTCCGCCAAAGAAAGCGTCACGATTGTAGGCAGCGAGAGGAAATGCGTTTCTTATACGCTCTGGCAGGTCCGGATTGGAGGTAAAGAGACGACCAAAAGCAATCAGGTCGGCCTCACCTTTTTGCAGCGTATTCCCGGCATCCTCTGGTTTAAAGCCGCCCGCCGCAATAATTTTCCCCTGATAAAAAGCGCGCAAATCGCGGCTGGCTACCGGCTCCGCATAATAGCCAGCCTCCCTGTCTTCCGGCCCCACGATGCGGGGCTCGATAACATGCAGATAGGCCAGGTCAAACAGGTTCAGCCGCCCGACCAGATAACGGAAAGTGGCTGTCGGATCGCTGTCATGCATATCACCGTATATCCCGCTGGGAGAAATACGCACAGCAACGCGCCCCGGCCCCCAGACATCAGTCAGTACGCTAACGGACTCAAGCAGAAAGCGCGCACGGTTTTCAAGGGAGCCGCCATAACTGTCAGTGCGCTGATTGCTGCCATCCAGCAGAAACTGTTCAGGTAAGTAACCGTTGGCGGCATGTAGCTCAACGCCATCAAATCCTGCATTTCTGGCCCGAATGGCTGCCTGCCGTAACTCCTCCATGAGCTCATGAATTTCATCCAGTTCCAGAGCGCGAGGAACGGGAAAAAGCTTGCCCTCATAGGATCCCCGTTCATTTTTCACCACGCCATAAGTATCTCTGGCCATGAGCGCTGAAGGCGCGACGGGCTGACGTCCCGCTGACAGTTCAGGCAGGGACTGACGACCCGGGTGCCACAACTGCAGTACAATCTGAGCGCCTCTGGCATGCACGGCTTCCACCAGGCGCTGCCATCCCGCCTGTTGCTCGTCAGTAAAGATTCCCGGTGCATCTTCATAGGCATTCGCATAGGGCGAAACCGCCGTGGCCTCAGCGATAAGGAGCCCTCCGAGACTCGCTCGCTGGCGGTAATATTCTTTCATCAACTTGCCGGGAACACCGCCCGGTTCGGTCCTCATGCGCGTGGTGGGCGCCATAACGACGCGATGGTTCAGATGCAGTTTTCCTGCAGTCACAGGTGAGAATAAAGGGTTCATTAAATCTACCTCACGTTGAGCCAGAGCACATGGGCCCTGGCGCAATATCAAATGAATTCAGTGATGCCAAATAATCTAAGTCAATATCCGACAGGCTTACTGCCGGGCCAGTGTGTGGGCAACCTGCGCGGCACTGATACCTTCCAGCGCCAGGCCATAACCCAGCCCCTCATCTACCAGACGCTTAAGACGCTGAGTCAGTGCAATCCGGGTGTAGCGCGAGGTCAGTGGCGGAAGTGCAGCAATCCCGTCGGCAATTTCGTGAGCGCGGGCCAGAAGCTTATCAGCGGGCACAATTTCGTTTACTACGCCCCAGTCTTTCGCCGTTTCCGCATCAAGCACCTGACGGGTCAGCAAAAAGTGGCGGCCCCGGAGCGATCCAATAACTTCTGGCCACAGAATGTGCACGCCGTCACCGGGGACGATCCCGAATTCGAAATGCGGTTTATCCTGAAAAACGGTTTCCGGGGTGGCCAGAATGGTATCGGTCAGCAGGGCATATTCGCTGTGAAGCAGCACCGGGCCGTTTAGCGCGGTAATCATCGGAACTTCGATATCCAGAATGTTGTTCAGCACCTTTCTGCCTTCGCGCAGAATTTTGTCGAAACCTGCCGGGGTGAAGAAATCAAATCCTTCCGGACTGATTGCGTCCATAAAGGCATCACCCGAACCGGTCAGGATCACTGCGCGGTTTTCACGGTCTTCGCCGATGGCATGGAAGAGCTCGACGAACTGCTCGTGGGTATGGCCATCGAAAACCAGTTTTTCACCGGCAGTATGGAATTTAACCTCCAGTACGCCATTGGGTTTACGGGTCAGGCGGGCATTAGGAAAGGCATAACGATAAGTTTCAAACGTAGACATAGTGGCGATCCTTGTTGTTACCAGACCGGAGTGGCTGGACATGAAACAACACTATTCCATTCCAGTTACATTGGGATCGCCCGGAGATTAGATAACAACTATTCCTGAATGGAATATCATGTTCTACTCTCCCCCATGATGGTTTCAACAAAACCAGCAAACTGCCGGGCTTTGGCACTCGCCAGTCGTCCGTTAGGGAATACGGCCCACAGGTCAATGTCAGGCAGTTGCCATGACGTCAGCACCTTCTGAACGGTTCCATTTCTTAATTCCTCGGCAAACATCCAGTCGGAGGCAATACACAACCCCATATGGCTTAGCACGGCAGCTCGCTGTCCTTCAGCGGCGCTGACGCGGATGCGACCGCTCACGGCAGTGGACACAACGGCACCCTGCCGGGTGAATGACCAGAGGCTGGGCTGTGGGTTATAGAGAATTGCCTGATGTTCTGCGAGTTCAGCCGGCGTTTTCGGCTCCCCCCTTTCTGAGAGATATTCCGGCGTGGCAATCACTGAGCGGGGTCCTGTTGCCAGCTTTCTGGCGACGACACCTGAGTCGGGCAGATTTCCCATACGCAATGAGATATCAATACCTTCAGCAATCAGGTCGATCACTCGGTCATCCAGGATCACGTCCACATCCAGTTCCGGATGCTCATCAAGGAACGCCGGAAGGCGGGGAATGATATGCAGCCGTGCAAAAGTGGTTGCGGCTGAAATCCGCAGCTTTCCGGACAGGCCTTTTCCTGCTCCCCGGGCGGCCAGTTCAGCCTCTTCGGCTTCCTGCAGGGCGGCCCACGCACGCTCATAATAGCGCTGCCCGGCCTCGGTGGGCGTCAGGCCGTGGGTCGATCGGGTCAGTAAACGGGTCTGTAATCGCGACTCCAGCTGAGCAACAATTTTGGAGACCGCAGGCTGGCCCACGTTTAGCTGTCTGGCAGTTGCAGAGAAGGAGCCTGTATCCACAACCCGAATGAAAGTGGCCATTGCCTGAAAGCGATCCATTTTATTCCTCTGAAGAATAGATGTTATCCGTTGAGCATATCTACCATTCCTGTCTCATGCCAGCCATTATCATTTTCAGCTTGCCGGGGCTGGCCCGGCAAACCTCTCAGCAGGAAATGATCATGATTGATATTTATGCTTTCGCCACGCCTAACAGCATCAAGGTGCCTGTCGCACTCGAAGAACTCGGTTTTGAATATGTTTTACACCCGGTGAACGTTCGTAAAGGGGAACAGAAGTCAGCTGAATTTCTGGCCTTAAACCCCAACGGCAAAGTCCCTGTGCTTGTTGATACTGACGCCTTATCTGAGCCGCTGGTACTGACGGAGTCGGCCGCCATCCTTATCTATCTTGCTGAAAAAACGGGGAAGCTTTTACCCGCTTCAGGCCCGGCCAGGTCACGGGTATTTGAGCAGCTGTTCTTTCATGCTTCAGGACTGGGACCGGCTTTCGGTCAGGCAGGTTTTTTCCAGCGTCAGGCATCCGAACCACAGCCGCTGGCAATTCAGCGTTTCACTACAGAAGCAGACCGCACCCTTAAGGTGCTGGATACCCTTCTGGCTGACCGCCAGTTTGTTGCCGGAAAGGAATACAGCATTGCTGATATTGCGCACTTCGGCTGGCTGTGGCGTCGGGAGTTTGCCGGGGTCAGTTTTGAAAACACACCAAATGTGGCTCGCTGGTTTGATGAAATGATTAACCGTCCCGCCGTACAGCGCGCCACAGAACGCATTAACGCGCTTGTCCCCCGGTAAGTGACTGTTGTAAAGCCGCCCGGAAATTAAGAGATCACCCTAAATAACTTTTCAGAGAAAACATCATGATGCTGCAGGCAAAGCTTGACGCTTTTAAGGCGGATTTTGAAGCAGGTAAGCCCCCCTATAATATCCCTCAACCGGTGGCGGAAATTATGCGCCGCGCGACGGATGAACTGATTCAGTCCGGCGCCGCTACGCATGCGCTTAAGGCGGGAGATAAGGCGCCTCTGTTTACGTTAAACGATCCGCAGGGCCATGCCGTTTCCTCTGCCGGATTGCTGTCAAAAGGTCCACTTGTGCTGAGTTTCTACCGTGGCGTCTGGTGCCCTTATTGCAATATGGAACTGCAGGCGCTCAATCAAGCGCTTCCCACATTTCAGGCGCTGGGCGCAGCACTTGTCGCCCTCTCCCCCCAGACGACGGCTAACAGCCGTAAATCCATGCGTCACAATAACCTCAGCTTTCCGATTCTATCTGACCCACACAACAGCGTGGCGGATGCCTTTGGGCTGCGTTTTAACCTGCCGGATTATCTGATTGAACTGTACAAAGGACTGAAGAACGACCTGCCTATTTTCAACGGAGATGAGAGCTGGACGCTTCCTATGCCTGCCCGCTATGTCATCGATCAGGAAGGCACGATTATTTATGCTGAAGTGAATCCCGACTATACGCGCCGGCCGGAGCCGGAAGAGATGCTGCCCTCACTGCGTCGCATCCGCAGCATGTGAAATCATCGTGACCTCTCGCAAAAAAATGCCGGAGCGAATTAACAGGAGTCAAAAATGAAGAGAACATTTTTAATCACAGGCGCCAGCAAAGGCATCGGGCTGGCGCTTGCCCGCCGTCTCGCCGGGGCAGGTCATGAGGTGGTCGGTATAGCACGAGGTTCCCGGGACGATTTCCCAGGCACCTTAATCAGCGCAGATCTTTCCAACGCCAGGCAGACACAACAGACTTTCGAAGAGTTAAGTCAGCGATTCGCATTTGACGGGATCGTCAACAATGTGGGTCTGGTTAAACCTCAGCGTCTCGGCGATATAGATTTAGCGACTTTCGAAGACGTTATACGCGTCAATCTCTATCCCGCTGTACAGGGAACACAGGCCATTCTCGCTGGCATGAAAGACCGGGGCTGGGGGCGAATCATCAATATTTCCAGCCTGACGGTGCTTGGCAGTGTTGAACGGACAGCTTATGCCGCTGCAAAAGCGTCTCTGATCAGCTTCACCCGTAACTGGGCACTGGAACTCGCTCAGACAGGTATTACGGTGAACGCGGTGGCACCGGGGCCGACTGAAACAGAGCTTTTTCGGGCGAATAACCCGCCAGGCAGCGCAGGTGAAGAGCGCTATCTCAGGGGAGTACCAATGAGGCGATTTGGCAAGCCAGACGAAATTGCGGCTACTATTGCTTTTCTGATGTCACAGGATGCCGGCTTTATAACCGGCCAGACCCTCTTTGTCGATGGCGGGGCATCAGTGGGTCAGCAGCTTTTTTAACGCGACAGTCATCGCGGATTTACTTTCCTGTGGCTCCTGTAGCGGCAGTTAAATGTCCGCGCCTGAAAACCAGGCGTATCAGCTCTGGCTCAGGTGGGAAGCGGACATTTATGCCTGTTTTCACTGTTTAATCATGCGCGTCATGCATTCGGGTAACCCCACAAAGCGCAGGGATGACAAAAGATGTTCCGGTCAGGAACAGAGCGCGGTGCAACAGACGATCTGATGAAAGACTGCCGTTGAAAGTTCCCCGGCGTTTACACATCAGGCAGCTTGCGTCATTAACCAGCGCTCAAACTTACCATGGCAGCGTTTTGCCCTGGTAATTGAGGAAAGCAATACCTCGCTGATTAAAGCGTGTCATGAGCATGTCTGTCACGCCGCGAGTGCTGGTTTCGACATCCAGTAGCGCATCCGGACCGCCCATTTCAGTCCGAACCCACCCCGGCGCGACCGCCGTGAGTGACCAGGGCACCTGTGGATTTTCAGCGATAAAACTTCGCATTGACTGATTCAGTGCTGATTTACTGGATCGATAAGGCTCCCATCCTCCCTGCACATTATCCGCAATACTAGCCAGTTCTGATGACATGACAGCAACCACCCCGTCTGCCCGAACCAGAGGTGAAAAAATATGTAATGCCGACATGGCCCCCGCTACATTGGTAAGCATGACAGTGAGTAAACGCTGAGCGAATGATTCATCGGGCGACCCGGCCGTTCCGGCATTCACCAAAAGTAGATCCAGTGTTCTTCCCGTCAGCCTGCCGCTCAGGGTTTTTAGAGACTCATCGCTGGTCATGTCGAGCGTTTCAACAGATAACAGAGAATTACGCCCGGCGAGCTCGCGAAGGTGGGAGCGGGAAGCGCCGTTGCGCTCAGTAGCAATCACCTGCCAGCTACGTTCCAGAAACCGTTCTGTCATTCCCAGCCCCAGACCGCGACTGGCTCCAATAATTAACGCGGTAGATTTATTTTCCAGCATAGATATACCTCGGGTTGTGCAGTAATCATTTCTTTCTCAGGCCAGCCTGGCTCTGCCACCTTTATTACATGCCTGTTAAGGCCGGGTATTAAATGCTTTAAAACCCTCATGTCCTGAGCAGGCCTGACCTGCAGGATATTCATGAAAGTGAACATTTACCGGAAAGCTTGAGAGGATGAAAAAAAAGTTTATGGTCTCGTGATTCGTTAATCCATATCATGAACGTCATAACTCAAGTGACAAAAAGTCATTAAACGATGGCGTTCAGGCTGCTAACCTGTTTGAACGAGAAGAGAGGGGAAAATGCTCAGCCTTCGAGGCAAAAACTTCTCTTTCTGAATTTGTATAGAGGTGCAAGCATGGCATTTGACGAGCGGATGCTAAAGGGTATGGGAGTATTAACCGCTGTGGTGAAAGGGGGAAGTTTCGCCACAGCAGCGGAAGCATTGGATATGTCACCTTCAGGTGTCAGCCGGGCAATTGTCAGGCTGGAAAATCGTCTGGGTATCCGGCTGTTTGAGCGAACCACCCGATCTATCGCGTTAACGGACGAGGGGCAGCGATTTTATACGCAAATCGTCCCCTTACTGGCGGGGCTTGAGGAGGCTACTGCGTGTGCGATTGATGGTCGCAATTCCGTTCGTGGCCGTCTGCGGGTCAATGTTCATCCGTTTTTTTCGAGGCTGATACTTGGCCCACGGTTAGGACAGTTTTTAAAGCAACATCCTGACTTACAGGTTGAACTCTCCACGCGTGAAGAGTTGGGCGATTTAGTTGCAGAGGGGTTTGACCTGGCCATTCGCTTTGGCGAACATCGGTCGTCAACGCTGGTTGCACGTAAGCTTCTGGACACCCGTATTCTCACAGTTGCTTCGCCTGCATATATTACAGAGCATGGCAAACCCATGTCACCAGACGAACTTTCCTCACCTCGTCATACATGCATTCAGTTTCGTTCACCTGAAACGGGCAAGCTTTTCACCTGGGAATTCCAGCGCGGAAATGAGATCAAATCGCTAAATTTACAGGGACAGCTAATTGTAAACAATGTCGGTACCCTGCACGGCACCTGTCTTGCAGGGTATGGCATAGCGCAGATTATGGAATTGGGTGCTGAGCAGCTATTAGCAGAGGGTAAACTGGTTGATTTGTTTCCGGAGTGGCCCGACGAAAGGTTTCCGCTTTATGCACTCTACCCTTCACGCACCTATCTGCCGGCAAAAATATCTGCTTTTCTGAATTTTGTTTCAGCGATTGTCACCGAACCTGTTATCCGAACCTGATGCATGTCTGCAACGGAGTGACGATAGGGCAACAGTCCGGTCCCGGTAAGAAGCCGCAAGATTAAAGGTGGATTTAGCGACGTCAAAGTAGGCTGGCCTTCCGCAGGAGGAAACATTGAATTTTCCGCGCGGCAACGATCCTGTCTATATTACTGCTTTAATACCTCACGCTGGCATTATGCTACCTGAAAGAAATGCGCCGACACTTTCTGAACCGGGTGGCTTCGATGTTGATTTGCAGTGGAAGCCAAAGTTTCATGAGTAAATTCAATTCATTGAACTACGCCGCAAAAGAACAAAAACGTAATTTGACAGCCTACCATTTAGTAGGTAGCCTAGTGGGTATATGCTAAACGTGGCAACGCTTAGATCCGGCACTCAAAAATTGAAGCCGACGTTACTTAAACCGGAGAGATATTATGACATCCCGTTCTGATCAGTTAAGTAATACACAAAATAAGTGGCTGCAAACCTATTTCTTTATACGCGCAGCTGGATCTGTAATCTGGATTTTGCTGGCTATCTCTATCGGTAAAGGTAACCCAACGCTGGCTGCCATTCTTTTTGTTTTGTATCCGGCCTGGGATGCGCTGGCCAACTTTATTGATGCACGACGTTCTGGAGGGTTGCGTCAAAATCCCCCGCAAAAATTTAATTTTATTGTGAGCGTTATTGTCTCGCTGGCCATTATCGGGTCACTCTTCGCTGGCATCAGTACGACCATTAAAGTATTTGGCGTATGGGCCATTTTTTCCGGCGTGTTGCAACTTTTAGCTTCAGCCCGCCGCTGGAAAACGTCTAATGGTCAATGGCCAATGATTTTAAGTGGTGCACAATCCTGCCTGGCCGGTCTATTTATGTTCAATCAGGCCAGCAGTGATATCTCCCTGGGTGTGACAACCGTTGTTCCCTATGCGGCGTTCGGTGTATTTTATTTCCTTATAGCAGCAATTTCATTACTAATTAAAAATAGCAGAGATAATGCTAAAGTTGCTATGCGCTGATTTCTTTGCTATTTATTCCTGCTACATCTGTCACAGGAATGACTTTAATCTGATTTGCTAATGCTTAAAAAGCTTAAAACAAAAGAGGACAGAATGAAAACAATTGGAATATTGGGAGGCATGTCAGCAGCTTCAACTCAGATTTATTACCGGAAGATGTGTGACTTAGTCCGTCAGCACTCAGGTGGTTTACATTCACCTGAGCTATTAATTCGTTCACTAAATTTTGCAAACATTGAGAATTTACAGGCCAACGGTTTATGGGAGGAGGCTGGTTCCATATTAAATACTGAAGCTAAATCATTGGAACGAGGCGGCGCTGATTTTATTGTTTTGGCGACAAATACAATGCATAAATTAGCAGATCAAATCATGAAGGATGTTAACATCCCTCTCATTCATATTGCAGATGCCACTGCTGAAAGAATTGTAAGTGCTGGTTTGAAGAATCCCGGTTTGATGGCTACTGCCTTCACAATGGAACAACCTTTTTATCTTGAGCGTTTAAATAATCATTTTCTCAGACCAATTGTCCCAGCAGAGTCAGATAGAAAAGAAATTCATCGTATTATTTATGATGAACTATGCAAAGATATTATTATTCCAGATAGTCGTATTCGTTTTGAAGATATTGCTAAGCGTTTAATTGATAATGGAGCTGATTGTATTATTCTTGGTTGTACTGAGGTTTGTATGTTGCTTAATCAGGATAACGTAACAGTTCCTGTTTTCGATACCACATTAATTCATTGTGAGAAAGCAATCAATGTTGCTTTATCATCCTGATAGTTGAATTTATGGTGTCGGATAATCTATTTCTTTCACCCACACAGTAAGCTGTGTTTGGATGTACCTTTAGTCTATTTTTTACTTAATTGAATACAAAGTTTTGGATTTTTTTGGTATAGCGCTTGCAACTTTTTCATTACAGCTTAATGTGTTATTATATATTCCAGAAGGAAAAGACAAGGTGCCAGTTAGTCTTTTTGTTTTATCTCAGTTTATCGCAACTGTATCTTTTTTCCTGGATGTTAGTTCTTTCCATTTTAAAAAAACAACCACAACTTTACGAATATTATCTGTTTCTACATTCTTGCTGTCTGTTCACTTTGCACTCCTCGGTGAGTACACTTCAGGTTTGATGATGATGATTGCCTGTTGCCGGTTTATTATCGCATCTATAACCAACAACAAGAAATTTTTTATCTTTTTCATGCTGTTATCGTTTTTTGGCTGCATGTTTACCTGGCAAAGTTGTAAAGATGTCCTGCCTTTGCTCGCTGGGCTGATTATGAACTATGCAGCTTTTCAAAAAGCAGAGATTAAAATTCGGTGCTATACGATGATAGGCAGCGCATTCTGGATTGTTAGTAATTTTATCGCCCACTCACCAATTGCTTTTTCAATGGAGTTGTCGTTTTTCTTCAGTACTGCTTTTTCTCTCTTTAAGAATATAAAAAGTAAAGATTATGCTATTTAAATAGAGTCAATATTCAATTGGTTTATATTGAGAGATTGATTTTCCCCAGGACGGATACAAGCTTCAGTTAGTAATGTCGGTTGGTGACCTAGGCCAGTCCCTCTAAAACCTTTCGAAATAATGTGTGATGTTCCAATCATTGGGGTATCAAGAGCGCGTTACCCCGTGTTAAGGCCTTTACGTCCATTGCGCAGCATTACCGATATTGCACTAACATACCAATCAGTACATAAATGATTGACATAAGAACTACCACCCATTAATGTATCAATTGGTATATTAGTTGTGTTGACTGGTTTTTAACTTTTCAGTGTATAAGCCTGCAAGGATAAATGATGCAACCTGTGATCCTTTACGTTACTTATCAGGGAGACCCTGATTCTCGTTTTGACCGACGTTACTACGCTGACAGCCACCTTCCACTGGTTATGGAAGCTTTTGCACCGTATGGCCTGTTGAAACTTTCAGTTTTTTATCCTGAAACCAAACAGCCCGGCACGCTGGCAATCTGTGAGTGTATTTTCCGTAATGAAACGGCTATTAGTGATGCTTTCACCTCACACGAAGTTGAAAAAGTGATGGCAGACGTAAGGCATTTTACCGATATCTCACCCGTGAGATTTCGCGGAACTCCACTGTAAAATAAGGAAATTTCATGCAGCAGAATCATAAATTCCGCCCGTGGAATGAGGCACCTGTACGCTCGATACGTCGTGGGCACTTCTGGATTCCCGGCGAACGTGTTGAGCAAAATGGGCTGACCTATCAGCGAGGACCGATGTACGTCGAGTGGGAAGCGCCAAAGCTGATGAGCCGGCCTTATCCGGTAGTGCTGATGCACGGCGGTGGCTTTCAGGGCACTGAATGGTTTGATACGCCCGATGGCAGACCCGGGTGGGCACAACGCTTAGTTGAGGATGGATATACGGTGCTGGTCATTGACAGACCAGGACACGGACGTTCACCTTTTCATGTACAGACAATGGGTGAGATGGGACCGGCTTTCTCGTTCGAAAATGGGCAAAAGATATACTTCCCCGGAACAGATAAGCGGCATACTCAGTGGCCCTTTACAGTAAATGATGGGGCGGCTATGGATGAGTTTATTGCTGGATATGGCCCGCTTCCTGCTGACCTTGCTTTTTCACAAACATTGGATGCCGACAGGATGGCTGCCCTTCTGGATCGTATTGGTCCCGCTATCATGATAACACACTCTGCTTCCGGACCGGATGGCTGGCTGACGGCGGATCGCCGTCCGGATCTGGTAAAAATGATTGTGGCAGTGGAACCCATGGGGCCTCCTTTCGCAGAGATACCTAACATAGGAGTAATGGATTGGGGACCCGCAGCAGCACCAATGAATTTTTCTCCGCTGATTACTTCTGCCGCTGAGTTAAAACGTAAAAAGCCGGGCAGCTATCAATTACCTTCACTGATTGATAAACCAATCTTGATCGTTACGGCTGAAGCTTCTGCATTTGCAGCGGCGAGCCCGCCTACCGCGGCTTTCCTGAACGCAGCCGGGGCCTCTGCTGAAGTGTTGCATTTACCCGATCATGGCGTATTTGGTAACGGACATGGACTGATATACGAAAAGAACTCAGATGAAGCGCTGGCGCCCGTTCTTAACTGGATTAACCGTCATATAGCTGTCAGTGAGTAAGAGATAATTACTTGCGGCTGATTCGTGTTTGTAAAAAGCTTTGTGAGTAAACGTTTCATCGCTTGCTTTTCACGACTGTGCCTGGGATGAGAACTGGTAATGCGCCTCTGATTATTTAAAGTTGATATCATCTGCGCTTAATCGGGAGCTTTTTCTTCTTAATCCAGGCCTTCTGTAGACACATCATTTATACCATGGCAGTGAGCAGGTCGAGCCATACTATGAACTGATGCTTAAAAAAAACGGGCACACAACTTTCTACGTTATAAGATAAATAAAACAACTATCACTTTCTAAAAAGCAGGGGTAGGGTTATGTCTACCCTACCCCTCGTTAAATATAGCCAATTTTGATTGCTAATTTTTTATAAAAAACCCTCAAACATCTATCCATTAACTTTCAGCAGAAATAATATATCTTCCTGTCTTATTTTAAAAAGTCCAGTAAGGCTTTTATGGTCTCCCGAGGGCGCTCCTCAGCAATCCAGTGGCCGGCACCTTTAAATTCGATAAATTTGTAATTACGGGCATACTCTTTAAGAAATGCAGACAGCAGTGGAGCACTGATTCCCCCAATGCCCAGTATGGGCGTCTGTAACTTTTTATATGTTTTCAAATCATCTATATCCTGCTGCATTGATTGATACCACCCATTTCCTGCGCGGATTGCATCAGGTTGTGCAGCTGCTAATTTATAGACCGATCGATCAAAGCTTGAAATTGCACCCGGCGTTTTGTTCAGGTAGTCATAGACCCAATCCACTAATATATCAGTACGTCCTTCTAATAATTTCTCTGGCAAATCTGGTACCTGATTAAACGCAAACCACCAGAAATGAAGGCCATGATTAGGATCGTTTATCTGATAATCATTTTTTTGTGGCAGTAACGGAAACTTCCTGAAGGCCTCAAACGGGTGCGGAACGTCAAGTAAGGCCACGCGTTTCGTGTAATCAGGATAGTTTGCTGCAAAACTATAGGCGACCATTGCGCCAATATCATGCCCGACGATGTTAATATGACTATAGCCTAACTGATTAACCAGGGAGTAGATGTCGCGCGCCATGGTTTTCTTATCATAACCTGAGGCTGGCTTAGATGAACCGCCCTGGCCACGGATATCAATCGCTATGACCTGATAATGCGCAGCAAGCTCCGGCATTATTTTGTGATATTCCCACCAGGTTTCAGGCCAGCCGCCAAGTAGCACCAGAGGCTCTCCTTTTCCTCCAGTGACATAATGGAGTTTAACTCCGTTCACGTAAGCTTCGTGATTCGTGAAACCAGGCAAGCGGCGTACCAATGCCGTATCTGTATAGTCTTGCTGAGTCACGTTCACCGGTTTAAGGAAATCACTATCTGCAGGTGCAGCATTTACAAACGATAGTGGGAAGAACAAGACCGCTGCCATAAAAAAACGGCCTGTCGTTTTCAAAGTTACTTTCATAACACCATCCTTATAAATTGAAAAAAATAGAGCCACAATGAAAATTACTTGTGACAGGAGGGAAACAAAGAGAGCTTATCGCTTAGCCTATATCATGTATTCATCACTGATGAAGGCAGCCCTTCATCATGACAATGATATTATTGATAAAGGTTAAGCGATGCTGTGCATGCCGAAATCAGCCATACATCCTTTTTACAAAACAGTTATTACCGCTACTTATTAAATTTATTCGACATGAAATTTTTCGACACAGAGACCCGCGTTGCAGGTTTCTGAATAAGCCTGACACTTAATGCTGCGCCGAGTGCTAAGCAGAGTGCAATGGCCAGCGTAGAGATACCAAAAGCATGGGTAATATCAGCTCCGGAATGACTATCTCCAAACGTACTGTAAAAAATACCGCCTATCAGTGCCACACTCAACGCGGCACTGATCTGCAAAGCACAACTCGTTACGCCTGAGATCATGCCAGAAAACTCAGGTGCAACACGGCCTGTGATCATACGCATCAGCACCGGCATCGCCAGCCCCTGCCCTAAACCCGGTGAGCGTAATGCCACGGGGTCAAGTAACGGAGAACCTCCATTCTGGCTAAGGTGTAACTCATAGCGCCATAAAACAAAAGCCAGTAGCGGAACAGTCAGAAAAAGCATCAATGACCACCAGGGCCAACCCGCCTCACGACCTTCAATAATTGGGATAATCAATGCGCTCAGCATTGCAGTCGCCAAAATCATACTGATGGGGCCAAGCTTACGCGCATTACGCGCACGCGTCTCTTTTAATAAGGGTAAGCCAAACAGCACGACAAACATTACAACCGGTAAATTCACCAGAATAATGAGCCGCCATCCTAAATTATAAAGATCCAGCGATATCAGGACACCGCCCAATGCTTGCCAAATAACTGAAGCCAGACCAAACACTGCCCCATATAAACTCAGAGCTAATGGTTTCTCTGCTTCAGGAAAAATAACCTGTATTGAAGCTAATGCCTGAGGCGCCATGATGGCGGCCGTTGCCCCCTGCATGATACGACCGACTATGAGCAACCATGGTGACCATGCCAGACCGCATAATAACGATGCGGCAGCAAAACCGATTAGCCCAAGGAAGAACATTTTTCCCCGACCATAAAGGTCGCCCAGGCGGCCACCTGTAATCAAAGTGACGGCATAGACTGCGGCGTAGGATGAAATGACTAATTTTTTAACCGAGGAAGATGATGCAAATTCCTGCTGAGTTAACGGAAGCGCGACGTTGACAATTAAAAAATCAAGTGGCGGAAGGAGTGCACCTACAAGCAATATAATAAACATGGCCCATCGGCGAGGTTCAGTTAGCAAAGCTTGTTTTAAGGTCATTAAATGCTCCTTATGGTACCAATTGGTTCCCAATTGACGAAAAAAAACTACTGACTTAGTCTGTTCATCGTGCATTCAACGAGTTCAAGCATTTCTGTTTCTGATGCCCCCGTTTTACCCAATACCCGCATGCCTTCAATCTGACAGACCAGAAATCGTGCCATAAAAAATTCATTATGTTCAGGTAACTCACCATTTTCCTGAGCGCGAATGATTGTTTCAACATAAAGTTGCTGCAGCCGTTTGAACATACGTTCTGTTTTCTCAGCAACATCATTGTCATATGCGGCCATTTCAGTGGCTAAGGAGACGACTAAACAACCGCGCCGCCCTGGTTCACCGGAAGAGAGCCTGGCGTATCGAAGAAGCGATGCTTTTATCGCGTTTGTAGCTGAGCCTGGCTGCGAGAGCAATCCCGCCGTTTCCCGCCGTCCATCACTCATATATAAACCAAGGGCTGCAAGCAGCAGACCTTTTTTATCCCCGAACGCTTTTTACAAACTTCCTCGTGACAGGCCTGTGCCAGCAATCAAATCCGGCAGCGATGCGCGATCGTAACCTCTATCCCAAAAAACCTTCATAGCATCACGCGCTGCAGTTTCCAGCTCAAACTCGCGTGGGCGACCCAAGCCTGATGAATTCGTCGTCATACTTACCTTCCCTACTGCCACATTAGGAACCGATTGGTTCCAATTCTAGTTGAGGTAACTAAAAATACAAGTAAATTTTGACCGCGTGAGTTCAAGGCCCTTACAGCAGATCTCATCCCGGATTTGCTGAACACTATTCTCCTGCAGAAATATCCATTTGATTATTAATGAATTATTTGAAAAAAAGCACATGTATTAATCATACGTTTTAACCTTCTGTGCGGCATCGTGAACAAACAGGCGCAACGTTACGATTAAATTTGTACTTTAAAGTACAAATTTAATCGTAAGGACAAGTTATGAGTACAGCATTTCGGGGAAGAGCGCCTAATACATCAGGGAAATCGCACTTGATAAAGTCATGCTGACCTGCCCCCAGTCCAGTATTAGATACAACGCTCAGTTAGTAATGTCGGTTTGTTTACCTACTAATTTTCCATTTCTCCAGCTTGCTGCAAATTCAGCCGGCGTCTGGTATTACAGCGATGAAAGAGGTCTGGACTCGTTATAGTCCTGCCGCCAGTCATCAATGATTTTCCGGGCATAAAGAATATCACTGAACCAGTGTTCATTCAGGCATTCATCCCGAAAGCGACCGTTGAAACTCTCAACAAATCCGTTCTGCGTTGGCTTACCTAGCTGAATAAGTCGCAACGCACACCATGCTCAAAGGTCCATTGATCGAGTGCGCGGCTGGTAGACTCCGGGCCCTAAACAGTTCTTATTGTCGCCGGATAACCTCGAAAGAGCGCGATGCTGTCCATAATACGCGTGACCTGAACGCCTTCGTTCGAGCGCCAGTTCTGTGATACGGCTTGATAAATGTGCATCAGCCGCCGGCCGCTGAGCACCATAACGGCAGGTCGACAGGGATAATCCTGTAAGCCTGCAGGAACGACGTTGCGACAGACCAGTCGCATCACATATAAATACTACAGCTTCCCGCTTCTGGTCCGTCGTCAGTACTTTCGCCCCAGATCCACCTGAAGTGCCTCCTTTTCAGCATGGTTTCGGCAAGCAGCTTCCCGAGTCTGGCGTTCTCTTCCTCAAGCGACCTCAGGCACTAGACCTCGGGCACTTCCATACCGCCATATTTCTTACGCCAGGTGTGATGGTAGCGTCGGAAATGGCGTGTTTACGGCACAGCTCACGAGCAGAAACCCCGGCTTCAGCCTCGCGGAGAATACTGATGATCTGTACATCGGAAAAACGCTTCTTCATGGGGGCCTCATGTGACTTATGAAGACATTACTAACATCGCGGTGTGATAATTAACGGGGAGCAGGTCAGCGCCCGCAAAACTTACCACTGGCGCAACCCTCATACCGGAAAAGAGTATTCGCTGGGCAATGCCTCACGCCGGGAAGCGATTGCTCAGGCTATTGAAGCTAACCATTATCTTGACCGGAATTATGTTCCCTCCGCCCTTTTGAATAAATTACAGGCGTGCCCAGTAATGACAGTGTCTGAATGGATTTCAGCTTATGAAGCAATCCTTGTCAGATGCAACGTAAAACCGGTCACACTGCGGCTGCGTAAATATCAGCTAAACGCGAACGGAAAATCTCTGGGTGGCCTGGCAATGACCGCAGTCACGACCCGCGATATTGCCCTGTGTCTGGAAGTCTATGTCACCGAAAATAAGCAGACAATGGCATCCATCCATGAAATCCGCAGTTTATCGGGAAGGTTAAATGAAGCACATTAGGGTGAGGTGTTTACACAGCGGCTACTGGGTCAAAAGAATCTCGCGATGACACAGAAGTATCCCGATCTCCGTGGCGATGAGTACGTACTGGTATGATTCATTTGTAATTTCGGACAATTTTCGGACATTTTCGAACAGGCGAAAATCTGAACTTGCAAATCATGCCGTTGTGGATATGCTATATACATATCATATACGTTTCATATAAAGGCCAGCCATGGGTATCGTCAAAATTTCGGATTTAATGCATGAGAATCTGCGCATCGCCAGCACGGCGCTCAGTCGTTCGATCAACGCGCAGGCGGAGCACTGGATGAAAATCGGCATGCTGGCCGAACTTTATCCGCAGCTCAGCCATCAGGAACTGACACGCCTGCTGATGCGGGTCGAACGTGATGGCGGCGCTGAACTGGCGCAGCTGCTTGACCAACCTTCCTTTATTCCGCAGGGAATCGCGCAATGAGTATTAAACTGCATACCGCTGAAGAGATTGAACGGGCGCGCGCCGCCGGTCACGCCGCCGCCAAAGTTTTGGAGATGATCGCGCCCTGGGTGAAACCCGGCGTTACCACCGATGAACTGGATCGCCGCTGTCATGACTATATTGTCAATGAGCTAAAGGTCATTCCGGCTAACATTGGCTATCAGGGTTACACCCGTACCGTTTGCACCTCGGTTAATCACGTGGTGTGCCACGGGATTCCGGGCGAGAAAAAGCTCAAAGACGGCGACATCGTCAATATCGACGTGGCGGTCATCAAAGACGGCTGGTACGGCGACACCAGCCGCATGTATTTCGTCGGTCAGCCTTCGGTACGCGCTAAGCGCCTGGTTGACGTGACGTATGAATCAATGGTGGCAGGCATTCGGGTGGTGAAACCCGGTGCAACGCTGGGCGATATCGGTGCGGCTATTCAGCAGGTCGCCGAAAAGGCCGGGTTTTCCGTGGTCCGCGAGTATTGCGGTCACGGCGTTGGCGAGATCTACCACGGCGATCCACAAATCCTGCATTACGGCACGCCGGGCCAGGGGCTGGCGCTGCAGGCTGGCATGATTTTTACCATTGAGCCCATGATTAACGCCGGTAAAGCGGGCACCAGCGTGCTGTCCGATGGCTGGACGGTGGTGACCAAAGATCGCTCCCTGTCCGCGCAGTGGGAGCACACTGTTGCCGTCACGGATACCGGCTTCGACTTGCTCACACCCTGGCCGGAGGGGACCGGTGATTACGCCGCGATCGTTTAACATCTGCCAATCGTCCAATCTGTGATCTCTATTGTAGTACAATCAAAATAGATTGTACTACACTGCTTACTCATGACGATTTATATCGCTCATGTGCAACATCACTATCGGCATAGTTAATGCTGCCGCGTGGCCGAAATAAAATGATTTTTATTTTTCGGCTGCACTTCATTTATTGCTTAGCAAGCGAAACAGATCATTCATGACATCGCTACCCTTGCGCCCGTCTGCCGGCGCGGAGTGGCGTAATGCTGCGTGACGAGGTGGATATGATAAGTTCCGATGTTTCTGGTTCTACGTTGAGTCAATTAAATAAGCGCATCATCCCGTTTATCGTGATCTGTTATTTTGTCGCTAATCTCGATAAAACCAATATCTCTATCGCTGCGCTGCAAATGAATGCCGATCTCGGGCTTACCACCAGCATGTACGGCCTCGGTGTCGGCATGTTCTATATTTCCTACATTCTGTTTGAAATTCCCAGCAATGTCATTATGACCAAAGTCGGCGCCCGGCGCTGGATAGCGCGCATTATGATTACCTGGGGTATTGTCAGTACCGGCATGGCGCTGGTTCATAGCGCCAATCAGTTATATGTGATGCGTTTTTTACTCGGTATGGCCGAAGCCGGTTTTGCGCCGGGTATTATCTATTATATTTCCTGCTGGTTCCCTAAAAGTAACCGCGCACGGGCAATGTCTTTCTTTTATATGGGATCGGTGGGCGCGTCGATTATTGGTCTGCCCATTTCCGGTGCCATTCTCAATATGCATGGCATTGCCGATATCGCAGGCTGGCGCTGGCTTTTCGCGCTGGAAGGCATTCCCGCAGTGGTGCTTGGTTGTCTGGTGCTGTGGCGCTTACCCGATAAGCCCGACGATGCTGTCTGGTTAACTACACCGCAAAAACACTGGCTGCGTCAGCGCCTCGAACAGGACAATCTGGGTGTTACCCTGAATAAGAACCACTCCTGGCTGCAGGCATTAAAAGATCGTACGGTGTTATTGCTTAGTCTGGTGTGGTTTTTACAGGCGTTCGGTTCCATCGGCATTACGCTGTTCATGCCGTTGATTATTAAAAGCATGGCCGCAGAGCAGAGTAATTTTATTATCAGCCTGTTATCCGCCCTGCCCTTTGTGATGGCCTGCGTATTTATGTATTTAAACGGGCGCCATTCCGATCGCAGCGGTGAACGCGCCTGGCATATGGGCTTGCCATTAATTTTATCGGGCCTGGCATTAACCGGCGCGATTTATTCGGGCAGCCTGCTGCTCGCCTATTTTTTGCTGGTCTTGACCGTCGGGCTTAACTTTGCCCTGACGCCAATATTCTGGGCCGTGACCACAGAAAAATTAGCTGGCGTAGCCGCTGCGGCATCGATTGCCTTTATCAATACGGTGGCAAACTTTGTCGGACTGGGTTTACCGCCGCTGCTGGGAAAAATGAAAGATGCGACGCAAAGTTATCAATCAGGATTGCTGATTGTGGCGATAGCGCTAATTGCCGGCGGTATTCTCGGTATTATTATCGCCCGTCCATCGGGCGGTGCCGGTGCCAGCAAAACCCGCGCGCCGCATGCCGAAACCGGGCACTGAACGTGATTACGGCCCGCCAGCGGGCCTGACACTGGCCATCGCCTCGATCACCTCAGTCATACGCTGAATCACCATCTGCGCCGCCCGCGATAGCTGGCGCGACGGCGCAGTACACAGCGCCAGGGTCAGCGGTCGCATCACGCTGTGCCTGAGCGGTACAAAGCAGAGCTGGTTCTCCTGCACCTCGGTCATCACGTCCAGCAGGCTCAGCACGCTGATGCCGGTGCCCTGCGCAATCAGGCTGCGAATCAGGCGGATGTCATTACAGGCGATAATGTTTTCCGGCGCCAGGCCCTGCTTGCGGTACAGCGCATCGACACGTTCATGGACCACCAGCGCGGCACCAGGCACAATGTGTCGCTCATGACTGAGTTCGCTGAGCGACAGCAGCGGCCTCGTGCTGAGCGGATGGTCAGCGGCCATCACCACGCCCATCTCCAGTTCGGCAAACGCCAGCACTTCCAGTCCGCTCTGCCCGGCGGGATCGAGAATCAGGCCAAAATCGATTTCCGACTGGCGAATCATCTGGCTGATGCGGTGGCTGTTGTCCACCGTCAGCTCCAGCCGCAGCCACTGATGCTGGCGTGCGATATCGGCAATGGCGTCTGCCACGCTGCCTTTGGTCAGGGACTGCACCAGCCCGGCCGTGACGTTACCGCGCTTGAGTCCCTGAATATCATCGAAACGCTGCCGCGTGACGCGAAACTCACGCTGCCAGCGCATCACATCGTCATACAGCAATTCTCCGGCGGTGGTCATGCGCAGCCCTTCCGGCAGACGTTCAAACAGCGGCGTACCAAAACTCTCTTCCGCCTGCAGAATCTGCCGGTTAATGGCGGAAGCGGAAACGTGCAGTTGCTCAGCGGCTTTGCGCAAACTGCCGCTGCGCGCCACTTCGGCAAAATAGACGGCAAAGCGGGAAAACGGGCTCATTGCTCACCTGTACGGTTTTTTGCAACACCTGGCTGCATTCTTGCTGATGGATTTGCACAGGCAAGCATATTAACAATGTCCTGACAAAAATGAAGCCTTCTATTACGCCTTGTGTGAGCACCTGACAGGACAACAGCATGAATAACATTACGCCTCCCGCACACTGCACGTTTGAACCTGATGACTGGCTGCGTCTGGCGCGACAGTGGCATCCGGTTGCCCGTTCCTGTGATATCGCCGGCGCACCGACCAAAGCGGTGCTGCTTGACGAGCAGCTGGTGCTGTATCGTCTGCAGGGTCAGGTGGTAGCGGCACGCGACGTTTGCCCGCATCGTGGCGTCCCGCTGACGCTCGGTTTTCATGATGAAGAGGGTATCGTCTGCCCTTATCACGGCTTGCGCTTCGGTGCCGGTGGACGCTGCAATCGCATCCCGTCCAGCCCCGATCAGCCGATTCCGGCCAAGCTCAATCTGATCAGTTACGCGGTGGAAGAGCGCTTTGGTCTGATTTGGGTGTGCCTCGCGCCGGACGCTGACCAGCCCGCGCCGCTGCCCTCCATGCCGCACTGGGATGATGCCGGTTTTCAACAGATCAACTGCCCCGGTTTTGACGTCAACGGCTTTGCCGGACGCCAGGTGGAAGGTTTTCTGGATGTGGCGCACTTCGCCTGGGTGCACACGGAAACCTTCGCCGATCCCAACAACCAGGTAGTACCTGCCTATAACCCGGTCGAAACCGAGACCGGTTTTGCCGTGGATTACTGGAGCTCAGTGAGTAACTTTGCCGCTGACAGTCCGCAGCAGGCGCCGGAAGGATTTAGCTGGCTGCGTCATTTCGAGATGCATCTGCCGTTTACCGCCACGCTGACCATTCATTTCCCCGGCGAATCGCGCCTGGTGATCATGAATGCCGCGTCGCCAGTATCGGCGCGCAAAACGCGCATGTTTGCGCCCATCGCGCGTAATTTTGACCTGCACATCCCGGTCGAAGAGGTGCACGCCTTCAATCAGCGCGTGTTCGAAGAAGATCGCCTGATGGTGGAAACCCAGCAGCCGGAGCGTTTGCCGCTCGACCTGGCTCTGGAAGCACATATTCCGGCCGATCGCAGCTCCATTGCTTATCGCCGTGGCCTGAAGCGCATGGGCTTCGGCGAATTTTTCCTGGTGTAAGGAGGCAACGATGAGTGATCTGCTGAATGTGGTGGTGGATGGCCTGTATCGTCAGGGACGTCACAATCTCAGCGTCACGCTGGTGGCGGAAAATGGCCAGCCGCTGCCGGACTGGCAACCGGGTGCGCACATTGATGTCCACCTGCGTGATGGCCTGATACGCCAGTACTCGCTGACCGGACGCTGCGACGACGCGCGCGGCTATCAAATCTGTATTGCCCGCGACGGGCAATCACGCGGGGGATCACGCTACGTGCACGACACGCTGCGCCCCGGCCAGACGATTGCGATTTCGCCACCGCGCAACCTGTTTCCTCTGCTACCGGCCGCTAAAGTCATTTTGCTGGCGGCCGGAATTGGCATTACGCCGCTGTACGCCATGGCGCTGGCGCTGGAGGCCGCCGCCGTGCCTTTTGTGCTGCATTACTTTGTGCGCCAGCGCGGTGATGAAGCTTTTGCCGCCGAACTGGCGCAGCGTTTTCAGCATGGATTTTGTGAAATCTGGTACAGCAGCGAAGGCCGCAGCGCCCGTGATTATCCACCGGCGGAACTGCTTGATGCTGCCGCCGACACGCATCTGTACCTGTGCGGACCGGAAGGGTTTATGACGCACATGCAGCAGCAGGCGCTGGCGCGCGGCTGGGACAGCGCCAATATTCACGCTGAAGCGTTCAAACCTGTCGCCCGCACGGCTGGCGCGGAAGAGGGCTTTACCGTGACGCTGGCACGCAGTGGGCAGCAATGTACCATTCCGCCTGACAAAACCATTGCCACGGTGCTGCTGGAGCATGGCGTGGACGTTCCGCTCTCCTGCGAGATGGGCATGTGCGGCGCCTGCCTGACGCGGGTCACCGCCGGAGAGATCGATCACCGCGATACCGTGCAGTCTGACAGCGAAAAAAGCGCCCCGGAGCAGTATATCGCCTTGTGCTGCTCGCGCAGCAAATCGGCGGAACTGGTGATTGATCTCTAGGGCGCGCCGCAGGATGACTTAATCCGTGCCGGAAAGCTCAGGTTCCGTGCGCAGCACAATGGCTTCTTCTGCCGCCTGTGGCAGCAGCTGCAGCAGCCTGCTGGCCATCTGGCTTTCCTGCTGCAGGATGCGCCGCACGATCCTGACATCCTCCCCCTCTTCCGCCTGCTCTGCGGCCACCAGCAACGTCGAGTAGGTGGCGATTTTATAGTTACAGAACACGTAGCTGCTGACGGCCACACGGATGCCCTCTTCATCCTGCAGCATGTCGCTGGCGGCCTGACCGACCGCCGACATCCGGCCTAACGACTCCTTCAGCACCGACCAGCTGCTGTCATACTGGCGCAGCAGCGTTTTCACCTGCTGCTGCTGTTCACGACTTTGCTCAAGATACTGCTCAAGGCGCGTCTGCAACGCGGGATGCTCCGTCAGGCGCAACACCGCCGCTTTCAACAAGCTTTCCGCGTGTTTTTCCATAGCATGCGCATCGCGCAGCCAGTCCAGATACACAGATTCCTTCGTCATGTTTCGCTCCAAAGTAAAGTGACACCGGCCAGGCACATCAGCCGCGTTGGATGCTCGTCACTGAGCCGGCAGCACGCTCTTACCTCATCGCTTTCAGGCTGTTTATCTGAAAATAAGCGAAGCGCTAATTAAGTCCAGGCGAACAACTTAATTAAACGTAGCAAGTAAGCGCAGCTGTGCAAGAAAGGTTTTTAAGAATTGCGACAGCGGATAATTGTCATAACCTCATCGAATCACATTAGCGGCGCTAAAAGAATGCTTCCCTTTATGAAAGTAAAATGTTAACAATTCCACCCCAGATGTTTTGCCGGAATAAATCAGCTGGAATTGACTCATAGTTAAACAACCAACGTGCTGTAAATTAAAAGTTAAGATTATTCCTGGCTTGATTATGGTAAAAACATCGCTACATTTATTTTTGCTTCATGCGGGTATGAACTGAGAGGAAAAAAATGAAGGATCCAAAGAAGAAACCTGAAGAGGAAGAAAAAGTGACGCAACGTCGTGGGGGTTCAGGCAACTTCGCAGCCGATAAGGAGCGCGCGGCTGAAGCAGGCCGCAAGGGTGGTCAGGTCAGTGGTGGTAACTTTAAGAACGATCCACAGCGTGCCATTGAAGCCGGCAGGAAGGGAGGAAAGATCAGTCGTCGTAAATAAGACTTTCCCCTCTTAATACTGATTTAACCTCGATAACCTTTGGCACCACACTCTCCTGACATTGAGTTTACGCTTCGCTTAAATGCGTGATAAACCTTGTCAGGAGAGTAATTTTCTCGCTGGAAAACAATTAATCGATCAAATCTTCAGCGATCCGGCAGCATTTACCGCTTCGCTTATAATGCCTCAATTGCATCGTTTATTTACCACGAATTTAAACTATTGCTTATTTAACTAACAAATCCGCAGCGGCTATATTTGTACAAGCCACACAGACTTGTACACTTTTATTTAAGCGGTTTTTATTACCTGCGCTGATATATACACAAGCTTACAATTAGCTAACTCCGCATTATTAAAGGGATAATTGCATCTGCGATGCACCTTACCGGGGTTAATCCGCCGCTATCCACTTGATATCCCCTCTGTTTTAGCTAAATTCTCCCTTCAGGCTCACACACGCGTCGTTTTACCCTGACGCTAAGGAAACCCATGAACGCTGAACTCAATGACTGTATCGCGCTGTGCTATCGCTGCGCGACCGCCTGCGACCACTGTGCAGCGGCTTGTCTGCTGGACGCTGACGCCAGTGAGATGAGCGTCTGCATTAGCCTGAATCAGCAGTGCGCGGCGTTGTGTCGCGTAACCGCCCAATTGCTGGCTGCCCAGAGTGAACTGAGCGAGCAGCTCTGTACCATCACGTCGATGGCCTGTCAGCTGGCTGGTTGGGAGTGCCAGAAGCACCAGCATCCGCACTGTCAGACCTGTGCTGAAATTTGCCTGCAGTGCGCAGATAGCTGCATGACGGTGGGCATGGCGGAATAACGGATTGAGGTACCGGGAGGGCGGTGGCAGGTCGCCAGTGCGGTGACTGGCGACCTGGCTTAATGATCCTGCATCACCAACCCGCCATCGACATACAGCGTCTGGCCGGTGACAAATTCGCTCCATGCTGATGCCAGAAACAGCACCGGCCCGGTGATATCCGCAGCGCGCGCCAGTCGACCGAGCGGCGTTTGCGCTGTCAGCGCATGGCGTACCGCTTCTGGCGTATGCTGACTGGCATCGGTGGGATACACCAGTCCCGGCGCCACGCAGTTCACCCGAATACCCAGCGCCCCCAGCTCAGCCGCCAGCGTCCGGCTAAAGCCCGTCAGCGCGGCTTTTGCGGTGATATAGTCGTGATAAGCCACCGCTGGCCGGGCGATTAAATCACTCACCAGATTGATGATACTGCCGCGCGCGCGGCGGCGCATCAGCGGCAAGGCCGCCTGACACATGTTGTAGCAGGCGTTCACTGCGCCATCAAACTGCGTCTGGTAAGCGGACCAGGACGTTTCCCAGAAGCGCTGGCGCTGGTCCGGATCGAAGCGATAAGGTGCGAAGGCATTGTTCACCACCACATCCAGTCGGCCGGTAGCGGCCTCGATCTGCTGCATCATATCGGCTACCTGTGCGGCACAGGTCACATCGGCGGCAATCGCCAGTGCCCCCCCGCCCTGTGCTTCACAGGCCGCCACCACCTGCGCAGCGGCGTCGTGATTACGTAAATAGTTGACCACGACAAATGCGCCTTCGGCGGCAAAGGCCTGGGCAATGGCGGCGCCAATACCGCGGCTGGCGCCGGTCACCAGCACGGTGTGATTGCTGAATTTCATTGCGTTTCTCCACGCCAGCTCAGTCAAGATAGGGCGCATAGTGTTCAGCGGCGGTTTCCGCCGCCTGTTCGATTTCGCACAGGGTGACCAGATCCAGCAGGCTAAAACGGCCATCGTGATGCCAGCCCGCCTCCGGTGAAGTCATGTTACCCAGCGCCGTGATGCGCGTGACGCCCGCCGCACCGAGCTGCGCCGCCAGCCGAAACAGCACCTCGGGCGCGGCCGCGAGGCCAACGCTTTGCAGATACGCGCGCTGCGCGGCCACCCAGTTTACCGTCTCCTCCAGCGTATCCACGGCAATCACCTTCAGCGTACGTCCGAGCGCGCCCGGTTGTAACGGCTCCGGCTTGTCGACGTACACCACCGCCCAGGCATCGTGCTCATCGCCGTACAGCGTGCGGTCACCGCTCAGCGCATGCATTTCCTCCGCGTTGCGCCACGCGGCCACAGCCTGACTTTCACCCAGCGTTAGCGTCGCGCGCGGATAGCGCTGTGCCAGCGCGGCAAGTTCATGGGCGAGGTAAGTAGCAAACTCCTGCGGCGTCACCCGGCCGCCGCGCTCAATAAACAGCGCCTGCGGCGAGTAACAGCCAGCCTGGTCATAGCGCATCACATCGTAAGCCACCTGACGCGCCAGCGCCGTACCGCGCCGCACGTCCAGCGCCGAGCGCGCCACCATGCCAAAACTGATTTTGTGGCCGTGCGGCAGAAAGCGCGTGGCTGGCGGCAGACGCCGCTGCATCGCCGTCAGCGCGGCTTCTCCGCCATAAGCCATCACCACGTCTGCCTCGCGGAACCACTGCTGCTCAGTGCGTTCATCACCGCCCTGCCACCATACAACGGCCAGACAGTCGCCCAGCTGCGGATCGATCTCCGCCAGCAGCTGGGCGAACCAGCCCGCCATCAGCGGCTCAGCGCTCGCCACTTTGCCCACGCTTCCCGCCTTCACCAGCAGGCCGGCAATCAGGCTCCACAGCGGCAAACCCGGCACATTGCCGGCCCAGACCTGCAGCAACAGCTGTGGACCAAACGCGCGGGCAAAGCCGCCTTTTGGCCGCGGCTGAAAATCGTCCAGCATCTGCACGTTGCCGAAATCCTCCGCCAGAAAACGCCGCAGCTGCGGTTCACGGAAGGTTTTGAGATAGCCGGTTAAACCGAGCCGCAGCATCCCGGCGTCATAGCCGGTAACCAGCGGCAGCAACCGCTCCGCCTGCTGGCGCAACGGGTGCGAACGGTCAAGCAGGCGCGCGATGGCTTCATCAATCAACGCGGTGATGCGCGCTACGCTCAGGGTGTGCAGGTAGCGGCGCGCGTTATCGCGTACGCTGGCCGCCAGCGTGGCAATCTGCGCCTCGGACAGCACCGGCACGCACACTTCCAGCGTGCTGCCCTGCTGGCCAAAGTGCAGGCTGTGCCACGCCACCTCGCTGTGGCGGATGCCCGGCAGATGGCCGGCATACACTTTCATGCCCGCGCCTGCGCGGCAGCGAGAAACGATTCCATCGCCAGCGAGCAGCCTTTGGCATCCGCGCCCGCGACGCGGCCCAGCAACTGAAAACCGCCGGGCACCATCACGCCGGCATCTTCGGTCAGAATCGCGGAAACAGAATTGAAATGGGCGAGATCGTGATGCACCAGTACGCCTGTCTCACCTTCCGGCACGTCCGCACCGGTCAGCGGGTTGACCACGCGCGTGCGGATCCAGTGCGGTCCGGATTTCACCGGCGGGCAGATTTCATTGCCGGCATCGTAAAACTGGGTGCTGAGTTCAGTCATGCCGTACATATTGATGCAGTGCGAACGCGGCACGCCGAGCGTCTGCTGCAGCGCGCTATAAAACGCCTCCGCCGCAACTTCACGCGACTGGCCCTTAAAACCCCCGGTGTCGAGGATGCGGCTGCCCGGCGGCAGCCTGAAACGCCGCTGCTGACGCGCCAGTTCGTCCAGCAGATGGACAAAACTGTAGCTGGCACCCAGCAGGGCATAGGGTTGGCCGCTGGCCTGCGCCTGCTCCAGCGCGGCGATCAGACGCGGCAGTTTCAGCCCCTGCGCATCCACCATCACTTCGCTGTCTGGCGTGCCACATTCTTGCATCGCCAGCGTCAGATAATGGGCCAGCGAAGAGTGCGGCAGCTCGCTGCTGTGCGGAAACAGGATCGCCATCGGCAGGCGCGGATGTCCGGCCATAAAGCGCTGGCGGAAATTGATCAGCATCGAGCGATCGTAAACCGCCAGCGTCGGGTGATAGCTGCGCCCCCGGCCGGTCCCCGTGGTGCCGCTGGTCATAAAGATGTGGGGAATCTCCGCCACCGGACGGCAGCTCAGCGTCAGATCTTTAAACGCCGTAATCGGCACCGCCGGAATCTGCCGCCACTGTTTTACCGTCAGCGGCGTGCGGCCGCGCTGGCGGGCGAAACGGGCGTAGGGAAGATTGTGTTCGAATTGCCACGCGAACAGCTGCAGCGCCAGCTGGTTGAAATCCGCTTCCGTGGTTTCCTGGCGCTGCATAAACGCCAGCAGCGCGGCGATGATTGACGCTTCGGTCATGAAGGTGCCCTCTTTGGACTGCGGCATAACGGCCTGCCAGGGCCTGAGAAATGCGCAGGATTCGCAGAAAGGCGCAAAGAGGGAATGAGGGCGTGCAGTGACCCCGGTTCCACATCCCTACGCCGGTATTAGCCGGATCAGGTTCAGAGGGTCACTACGTTGCCGGCCGTGACAGCCGCGCGGGTAGAATCTCAGCCCTCTAACAGGGCACCCCTTGGAACAAGCTGCATTCTGGGGTCGGAACGGAGGGCGTGTCAAGGCGGGAAGGCGCAGAACCCCCTCGCTTCAGCAACGCGATTATTAACGCGCAATATCACTCACAGGAGCGCGATCAGCCCGGCTGACGCAGGCAAAGCGATCGCTGAGCAGCGGATAGTTTTGCGCATCCGGCAGTTCAAAGTGCCACCATTCGGTGGGCATGCCGACAAAACCGCCGCCGAGCATGATGGCGTTCAGCAACAGGCGATGGCGCTGCGCCTGCTGCGGCACGTTGGGATGGAACGGGTGCGACTCAGCAGACATGTCGTCAAACCCGGTCCCCATCTCCAGAATGTTGCCCGCCTCATCCACCAGCGTCACATCGATCGCCACGCCACGGCTGTGATTCGAGCCCCGCGCCGGTGGCACCACATAATCCGCGTCGGGACAGGCATCCCACAAGTGCCACTGCGCCTGCTGCGGACGATACGCGTCCAGCACCAGCAGGCGGAACCCCGCCAGCCGGGCGATGTCACTGCTGCGGCGCAGCGCGGCGGCGGCATCCGGATGCAGCAACGCCTGCGCGTCGCGATAAATGGCATACCCGGCGATGTTATCGGCGGTGGCGTATTTCAGATCAAACATCAGGCCCGGCAAGGTGGCAGCCAAATCGATTAATTCAACGTCCTGCACTGTACATCATCCTGTTAATTGTTAGCCGGCAGCGTAAACGGCTGGCGCGGCAGCGTGGTGAGTCGCTCTGCGCCCTGTGCCGTGACGCGCACGGTTTCACTGAAGGCGAGGCCCTGCGCTGAAATATACATGTGAAACACCATGTTTTCCTCCAGTAACCACGGCGCCTGAGGATGAAAACAGCAGCTGAAATCGCTCGGACGCGGGGTGCGCGTATACAGACCCAGCGCATAACCGGTGATGTTGCTGTAATCCTCACGCAGCCCGGCGCTGAGCACCGCCTCACGCGCGACGGCATCCACCGTGCAGGCCGCAACGCCCGGCTTCATCGCCTGCAGCTGGCGATCCTGAATGGCGATCAGCTGTTGTGCCAGCGCCGCGCGCGCCGCAGAGATTTCACCGACAATCAGCGGACGCATCAGGCGCGCGCTGTAGTGCCGCACTTTTGGGATCAGCTCAACGTGCAGCACATCGCCCGCTTGCAGACGCTGCTCATGGCCGCTGGCATGCAAAAATCCGCTGTCGCCGCTGGCGATAACAATCGGTCCGGTTTCACCGCTGTCAGCACCGAGTCGCAGAAATTGTGCCGCCGCCAGCGCGGCGACATCACGCACGCGCCAGCCGCCCTGCACCTGCGCACTCAGCTGGGCCAGCGTGGCATCGGCAATGCTGGCGGCCTGGCGTAAGCTGGCGATTTCAGCCTGAAATTTAACGCTGCGCAACCGGTCGCTGATGCCGCTGACATCACACCAGCGCACCCCGGGCAGATGGCGCGCCAGCTGCTGCCAGCTATGCACCGTCATGCCGTAGGATGCATAATCCGCGCCCAGCCGCGCCCGCTGATAGCCGCGCCGCGTCAGGCTTTGCGCCACCGCCAGCCACGGATCGTCTTCATCGCGGTACGCGTCAATCGCCAGCTGCGGTGACTGCGCGCGGCACGGCGCGGCATCCAGCTGGCGCAACACCATCCACGGTTCGTCCTGCAACGGCACCAGACAGGCACGATAACGCGTTTCCGACACGGTATAACCGGTTAACCATGCCAGCAGTTCGCCATGATCGATCAGCATCACCTCAATGTCGGCGGCGCGCATGGCGCTGCGCAGCCGTGACAGCGCGTCGGCGATCATGACGCAGGTTCAACCGGCTGGCAGATGTCGAGGATTGCCAGCAAATAGATGCGCACCATATCGAGAAATTCACTGATCTCAACGCGCTCGTCCGGCATGGTGTTGTACTTGCCGCCGGGTCCGCACACGATGCCCTCCATGCCTGCATGCTGATACAGGTGCGCCGCATCGGTACCGTAGAAGGCGGGCGGCGTAATCACCCCAGTAGGCTGCGGCGTGCCGCGCACAGTCTGCCAGCCGCGATTAACCGCTTTAACGATTGGCGATTCCGGCGACACCTCAAACGGCAGCATGGTGGGTTTATCGCGCAGGCCGTCATCGAACAGCTGCGCCTGCAGGCCCGGATAGCGCTGGCACAGTGCATCCAGCAGGGCCTGCAGGTCGGCCAGCACGCCGTCCACCGTTTGCCCCGGCGCAAAGCGGGCGGAGCCTTTCAGGCGGACAAAATCCGCGACCTGCGGCGGCCGCCACTCCTGCAAATCACGCCCCAGCGCACCGTGTACGGTGCCAATATGACCACGGTTAATTTTGCGGTGTTCTGCGCTTTTCGCTCCGCTGAAGGTGATGTTATTGATCTGCGGAATCAGTTCGACCGCCGCCGCAATCGCGTCGACCGCCTCCTCACGCTTTGACAGATGGCGCGTATCGCCGGTCAGTTCAATGGTGAACATCAGCGAGCCGGCATGCATGGTCAGCGCCTGTAAATCCGTGGGTTCGGCATTGATGAAATAGTCGGCGCGTACGCCCTGCTCAATCGCCGCCAGCGTACCGATGCCGCCCTGTAACTCGCCGACCACGTAAGTGAGGATCACGTCGCCCCTGAGCTTCACGCCGGCATCAATCAACGTCTTCAGCGCGCAGAAATAGGCGGCATCGCCCGCTTTCATGTTAGAAACGCCGATACCGTAAATAAACTGATCGTCAATTTTTCCCGCCCAGGGATCGACGGTCCAGCCTTCGGTGACCGGGTTAGTATCAAGATGACCGTTGAACAGCAGGCTGTGGCCGCCTCCGCTGCCGGCCAGCCGCCCAATCGCGTTCAGCCGATCGCCGGCCACCGGCTGCAGTTCAGTCTCCAGCCCCAGCTGCGCCATCTGTTGTGCCATATAGCGGGCTAATTCGCGCTCGCCCTCGGTGGCACTGTAACTTTTGTGCTGCACCATTTTTGCCAGGAAAGCGAGGCAGTATTCACGATCGATGTGATGAATTAACTCTTCAGGGTTCATGCGCTTCTCGTTATGCCACGGATTGGGTTAGATCAGGGATGTGCACGGCATCAAGCAGTGCACGGGTGTAAGGATGCTGTGCCTGCGCCCGCATATTCTCGCCGGGCAGCACTTCCACCACATCGCCGCGATACATCACCGCCACGCGATGAGCGATCTGGCGGATGAGATTGAGATCGTGGGTGATGAACAGATACGCCGTGCCGTAGCGACGGCGCAGCTCCAGCAGCAGCTCGATGATGGTGGCCTGCACCGACACATCCAGCGCCGCCGTGATTTCATCGCAAATCACCAGGTCCGGCGGGTTAGCGAAGGCGCGCGCAATCACCACGCGCTGTTTTTGCCCACCCGAGAGCGCGTGCGGATAGCGGCTGGCAAATTCCGCGGGCAGCCGCACTTCCTGCAGCAGACGCGCCACCGCCTGCGCCTCGCTTTCTCCCGGTGGCAGTCCATACAGCCGCAGCGGACGGGCGATAATTTCGCCGACGGTCATGCGCGGATTGAGTGACGCATCCGGATGCTGAAAAATCATCTGCACGCGGCGGCGATACGCCGGGTCCATTTGCGCGCGGCCATATAACGTCGCGCCGCAGAAGTCGATGCTGCCAGTGAACGGCACCAGGCCGGTTATCGCCTTACCGAGTGAAGATTTACCCGAACCGGACTCGCCGACCACGCCGAGAATTTCACCCTGATGCACCGTCAGCGAAACCGCATTGACGGCCCGCGTCGTGTTCGCCTCCCGTTTCAACAGCCGATCGAGCACGCCGTGCTGGCCATAATCAATCGTCATCGCCTGCAGGCTGAGCAGCGGCTGACTGCCGGCCGCATCCGCGACCAGCCGATGCTGCGGATCCGGCACCGCGGCAATCAGTTTGCGCGTATACGGATGCGCGGGCGCGCTGAACAGCGTGCGCGTCGCGGCCAGCTCCACGATGCGGCCCTGCTCCAGCACGCATACGCGGTCGGCCACTTTCGCCACCAGCGCCAGATCGTGTGAGATATACAGCGATGCGACACCGGTCTCGGCGCGCAGTCGCTCGTAAAGATCGAGGATTTGCGCCGAGCTGATGACGTCCAGCGCCGTGGTCGGCTCATCAAAAATCAGGCAGTCCGGCTGGCAGGCAAAGGCGGTGGCGATCAGGATGCGCTGCTTCTCACCGCCGGAAACCTGATGCGGATAGCGCTGCATCATGCGTGCCGGGTGCTTCAGCTCGACATCGCGCAGCAGCGATTCCCCCAGTTGCTGCGCTTCGCGCGCTGACAGCCCACGATGACGGCGCAGCACTTCGGTGACCTGTTCACCCAGCGTCAGTGTCGGGTTTAGCGACGCGCTGGGATCCTGAAAAATCATGCCAAGCTTTTTACCGCGCAGCGCCATCAGTTGGTGCGCTGGCAGCTGCAGCAGGCTTTCGCCGTTCAGCCGGATATCACCCGCCTGCTCGCGTGCGTTACTGGCCAGCCAGCGCATGATCGCCCAGCCAAGGGTGGTCTTGCCGGAGCCGGATTCCCCCACCAGCCCCAGCACTTCGCCCGGCATCACCTGCAGGGTGATATCGCGCAGTACCGGCAGCGAATGGCCGCGCGCTAACGCATAATCGAGGCTGTAATTGTCCACCGACAGCACCGGGTTGTGCGGACTCTTCATTTGTGGCTCCCTGGATTTAGCACATCACGCAGGCCATCGCCCAGCAGGTTGAAGCCAATCGCCACCAGCGCGATAGCCAGACCGGGGATCATCATCATCCACGGTGCTTTAAAGAAATAACTGCGCGCTTCGGACACCATCAGCCCCCACTCCGGCTCGGGCGGCTGCGCGCCGAGGCCGAGAAAGCTCAGCGTGGCAAACAGCATGATGGCGAATGCCACGCGAATGGTGGCTTCCACGATGATCGGCGCGAGAATGTTCGGCAGCATTTCGCGCAGAATGATGTAGTAACCCGCTTCGCCGCGCGCGATGGCGGCGCTGATGTAGTCCTGCTGACGCGCCGCCAGCGCCACGCTGCGCGCAATGCGCACCATACCCGGCACGAAGGCGATAGTGATAGCCAGCACGGCGTTCATGCTGCTCTGCCCCAGGGTGCTGACAATCAGCAGCGCAAACAGCAGGCTGGGAATCGCCATCACCGCATCCATGGTGCGCATCAGGAATTCATCCACTTTGCCGCCAAGGTAGGCGCTGGCGGTGCCCAGTACTGAGCCAATAACCATCGCGAGCGCGGTCGCCAGCAGCGACAGCAAAATGGTGGACCGCGCGCCGACCAGCACCCGGCTGAAAATGTCGCGCCCCAGCTGATCGGTGCCGAACCAGTGTTCCGCGCTGGGCGGGCGATAACGCGTCAGAATCGAAATCGACTCCGGATCAAACGGTGCCACGTGCGCGCCGCCCGCTACCATCAGCAGCGCCAGCAGCAGAATCAGCACACCCGCCGCACCCTGCGGCGAGCGCAGTAATCGTTTCAGTATTTCAGGCATAGGAAATCCGCTTATCGAGCATGACGTAGGCCAAATCCGCGAGGAAATTCACCACGGCATAGGTTGCCGCGAGGATCATCACGCCGGCCTGAATAGTGGGCAGATCGCGCGCCTGTACCGCGACAATCAGCTCCCGGCCAATACCGGGAATGGCAAAAATCTCCTCCACCACCACAATCCCGCCCAGCAGATAGCCGACGTCGAGCGCCACAATGGTGATGGTGGGCAACAGGCCATTGCGCAGCGCATGGCGCCACAGGATGCGCCGGCGCGACAGGCCTTTCAGCCACGCGGCGCGAACGTAGTCGGTGTGCAGCACGTCAACCATTTCCGAGCGCACCATGCGCGAAACGTGTGCCACCAGAATCAGCGCAACGGTGATCGACGGCAGAATCAGGTGCTGAATACCGCTGATAAAATTTTCGCTGAGCGGCACGTAGCCGGTGGCGGGCAGAATCTGCCAGACATCGGCAAACAGCAGCAGCACCAGCGTGGCGGTGACGAATTCCGGAAACGAGATGCCCATATACGAGATCACGCTGACCAGCACATCGGCGGTCTTACCGCGCCGCACGGCCGCCCAGATGCCGAGCGGAATGGCGATCACCAGCATCAGTAACAGGGCGCACAGCGCCAGCAGCAGCGAGCGCGACAGCGCCGTCAGCAGCGTTGGCCCGACCGCCAGGCCATTGCGCATCGACACGCCAAAGTTGCCCTGCAGCGCCTGTGTCAGCCAGTGCCAGTATTGCAGCCAGGCGGGCGCATCCAGCCCAAGCCGCGCCCGCACCGCCGCCAGCGCTTCCGGCGTGGCGTTTTGTCCCAGCAGCGTGACCGCGGCATCAGCGGGCAGCAGTTGAGTGATGCCAAACACCAGCAGCGACACCACCAGCAGCGTGTAAATCATCAGCAGCAGGCGTTTAAGCAGGTAACTTGCTGTCACGGTCGCTCCTTACAGGCTGCGCTTTGGCGCGTTAGCGGTCAGCCAGACATGATCGAGGCGGAATACCGCACCGCGCGGATGCAGATGATAGCCCGCCACGTGCTCACGACTGGCAGCCAGCAAATCAAAGAAGGTCGGGATTAACGAGGGCACCTCGTCGTGCATCAGCTGCTGGGCTTTGCCGTACAGCTGGGTGCGCAGCGTTTCGTCATTGGTTTCGCGCGCCGCCATCACCGCACCGTCGAAAGCCGCATTGTTCCAGCGCGTTTCGTTCCACGCCGCTGTTGAGGTATAGAGCAGAGAAAACACCGCATCCGGCGTCGGCTGCATGTTGTAAAAGCCGACGTAGAAATTGCCCTTCTTCCACACCTGATCGAGATAGGTGCTGTGCGCCATGGTCTGCACATTGATACGGAAACCGCCCGGTTTCGCCATCTCCCGCAGGGCAATCCCTAGCTGGGTGCGGGTTGACGGCTTGTCTGAGGCGATAAGTGTTAAATCCAGCCCATTCGGATAACCGGCCTCCGCCAGCAGCGCTTTGGCTTTGCTGTAGTCCAGCGCTTTTTGCGTCAGCTGCGCGTAATACGGATAAGCGGCGTTGATTGGCGTGTCGTTACCCGGCGATCCCATACCGTCTGCGACAAAATCTACCGATGCCTGACGATCCACGCACAGCGCCAGCGCCTGGCGGACGCGCACATCATTAAAGGGCTTTTGATCGCAGCCCATGTTGACGTTAAGAAACTGACCGGATGCCACGCGCAGCGGCAGCACGCCCGCCGATTTGGCTAAGCGGGCGAACTCGCTCGACTGCGCACTCAGCATCAGATCGGTATCGCCGGCAACCAGCGCGGAGCTTTCAGCGATAGCGTCGGGATACACCACCACTTCCACGCCATCCAGATACGGCCGCGTGGCGTCGTAATAGTGCGGGTTGCGTTTCACCACAATTTTGCGTTCCGGATCGTAAGACACCAGCTGGAACGGCCCGGCCCCGAGCGAGGCGCTACTCAGCTTGTCGTACTGCCCCTGCGCGATATGCGCCGGGATAATTTTGGCATCCGGATAGGCCAGCATCACCGGCAGATCGGCATAAGGCGCCTCGGTCTCAATCAGGATGGTGTTGTTGTCTTTGGCGCTTACCGTTTTAATCGGGCCGATGTTGTGCAGCGCCGGTGAGGCGTTTTTCGGGTCCAGCAGTGCCTGCAGGCTGGCGACCACGTCCGCTGCGGTGAGCGGCGAACCGTCGCTGAAGCGCAGATCGGGCCGCAGCGTGAAGGTCCACTGGGTTAAGTCGTCGTTCGGCTGCCAGGACTGCGCCAGATCGCCTTCCGCTTTCATCGCCTGCGTCAGGCGGGTTAAGCCGCTATACAACAGCTCTGCCACCAGATATTCCGGATTAACCCGCACCTGATGGGGATTGAGCACGCTGACCGCCTGGTCAACGCTGATGCGCAATACGCCACCTTTACGCGGCGTGCCGCCCGGGGTCGCGCTGGCAACGGCGGCAGCCGAGGCACTGAATGACCAGGGCAGCAGCGCCGCTCCGGTCAGGGCGGTTGCACTGGCGATAAACTGTCTGCGGTTTAACCCTTTCATGGCGCACATCTTCTGTTCCTCGTTGGTTTATTAATTACCCTGGGTTGGCTGAAAATCATTGGCGAGATACGCCAGAATCGACTGCGAAAGTGCAATAACATCTGCCATCGTGGTGTATTCATCGGCGGCATGAATGCGGTTATCGGGACGGGCAAGTCCGCCCAGCAGAATTTCCTGAATGCCGGCCTGCTGTACCCAGCCCATATCCGAGCTGGTGGCGGATCCCCAGGCTTTGAATTCTGCTGGCGGGAAGCCGAAGCCCTGGCTGAGCGCCGCCTGCCAGCGCGGCCAGTGCGGACCGGTGGGATCGGCGACTGGTGCCAGATGGCCAATGAGCTGCAGCGTGACGTCGCTGGCGGCGCTGCCCTGCATCGCCTTATCCACGCACTGCGTCAGCTCCTGCCACACGTCGGCAAACGGCTCTTCCGGCGCATAACGGCGATTAACCAGCAGCTCAAAGCGTTCCGGAATGGTGGAGCCTTTACTGCCGCCGTGCGCGGCGGCCAGCGTCAGTAAGGCGGTGAGCGGCCGGCCCTGATAATGCGGCGGTGCGGGCATTGCCGAAACCCGCTGTTCCACCTCGTCTTTCAGCTGATACAGCGCATTCATCAGCGGAAGCGCAGCCTCAATAGCATTGATACCCTGCAGCGGATCGCCGGAGTGCGCCGAGCGGCCGCTGACGATAATTTTGATATCGATACTGCCAAAACAGCCGGCCCAGATGCGCGGCACCGCGCCACCGTTGAAGCTGAGCAGGTGACCATGGAATAACTGGTGCTCCGCCAGATAACGAATACCGGGATAAAGGCCACCTTCTTCATCGGTACAGAGTAAAAACACCGGGTTATAGCGCAGGTGGAGCTGATAGCGCTGCGCGGCCCGCACCGCAGCCAGCGCGGCCACGATGGTGCCTTTCATATCCGCGGCGCCGCGTCCAAACAGCTTGTTTTCCGCCACGCTGAGCGCCAGCGGCGGAAAGCGCCAGCCATCGCCGGCCGGAACCGTATCGGTGTGAAAGTAGAGATTGCAGTTTTCAGCCGCGCCGGCATCCAGCGCGGCCAGCAGATTCACCCGCTCGCCCTGGGCACTGCCGTCCGGCGCCTGCCACAGCGCGTCGGGCACCGAAACGCGCTGCAGAACAAAATGCAGCGGCTGCAGCATCGTGCTCAGCAGGTCGGCGAATGCTGCGTAACCCAGTCCGGGCGGGAAGCAGGTATCCACCGCCAGCATGCGTTGCAGATCGTCAAGAATCTGCGCCTGATCGTCGGCGATATAGGTCAGAGCGCGCTGTAGTGATGAATTTTCCCGCATAAACTGTTCACTTATTGTATTTCTATATAGTTTATAGATAATGCAAATGAACAGCTGGGGTCAATCGGTAATCGGAAACATGCAAAAAAACTATGACGCGCACGACGTTCCTCAATTCAGTCGCCTGAACGAAGGCGAAGGCGCTCCGCTGTACGAAGTAGTGAAGCGCCATATCAGTGAATCCATCCTGCAGGGCGAACTGCCGGCGGGCACCATTTTGCCCAGTGAAAACAGTCTGGCGGCGAAGTTCGGTGTCTCGGTCGGTACGGTGCGCAAAGCGCTGGCGGCGCTCACGACGGAAGGGATGCTGATGCGCCGGCGCAAAACCGGCACGGTGGTGACCGGCTGGGCGCCGCTGCATAACCTCAGCCATTTCTTTCACTATTTTCGTCTGCATGACAAATCGGGCGGTTTGCTGCAGTCGGAAACGCGACTGCTGGAGTATCAGCACAGCCGCGCCAGCACCGACGAAGCCGATAAGCTGCAGATCGCAGCGGGTGACGCAGTGATTCGCCTGAAACGCCTGCGCCGGGTGAAGGGCATTGCGGCCATGCATGAAACGCTGGTGCTGCCCGCCGCGCGTCTGCCCGACTTTCCGCCGGCGGAACAGCTACCACAGTTGCTGTATCGTTACCTGTTTGAGCAGTACGATGTGCGTGTTGCGGCAGTGCGCGAGCAGATCAGCGCCACGCTCGCTACAGAAGAAGATGCCAGCCTGCTGGAACTTGCTCTGCCACACGCTGTGATGGTGATCGATGAGGTCTCTTTTGATCAAAGCGCCACGCCGGTGATTCTTGCGCATCACCGTTTCAGCACTGAACACTTTATGTATGTCAATGAGATACGCTGATTACGTAGATGTTTTACTGTAAGTTGTTTCAGATGCGCATCGACGCGCACCTGATTAATTTGCACCAAAACGCAGCGAGCGTTGTGAATAACAACCGCTGAGATGACCTCACTGAACAGGACATTTCCCATGGCAGCACGGCAGCACCATTACCAGATTTACCTTCGCTGGAGCGGCAATCGCGGCGATGGCACAGCTTCTTATACCGCTTACGATCGTGACAGCGAATTACAGGCACCCGGTAAACCGCCCATTTTGCTGAGTGCCGATCCGGCATTTCGTGGGGATAAAACGCGCTGGAATCCTGAGGAATTGCTGCTGGCGTCTGCGGCGGCCTGCCATAAGCTGTGGTATTTACACCTGTGCGCCGATGCCGGCATTGTGGTGGAGGAGTATGAAGATGCTGCCGAAGGGAACATGGTCGAGGGGGCGCGTGGCCGCTTTACCGATATCACGCTGAAGCCGCGCATCAAACTGCGCGACCCAGCGGATGCCGATCGCGCGCGGGCATTGCATCATCAGGCACACGAAGCCTGCTTCATCGCCAACTCGCTGAATTTTCCGGTAAACTGCGATCCTGAATTTTTCTGATTATGATGCGCGGGCCAGCGGCGTTTGCCACAGCCGCACGCCGTTGCGCCCGGCGCGCTTCACTTCATACAGCGCTTCATCCGCATGGCGCAGCCAGTCGCTTAACGATTCGGCGCTGACCGCAGGCGCAATACCGATACTGACCGAGCAGCGAAACTCTGCCGAGGCCGGTAAGCGCAGCTGGGCAATCTTCTCTTTTAGCCTTTCGGCCAGTTCAACCACCGATTCATCACTGGCCTGATGCACGATGACGCCCAGCTCATCGCCGCCAAAGCGCGCCGGAATGTCCTGCAGCCCGACATAGTTGCGCAGCAGCGCCGAGATCTCGGCCAGCAGAAAATCGCCCGCCTCATGGCCCCAGCTATCATTGACCACTTTGAAGTGATCGACATCCAGCAACAGCAGATAGCCGCTGCTATCGCCGCGCCGCGTGCTGAGAAACTCACTCTCCAGCCGCCGCTCAAACAGGCGCCGGTTAGGGATTTTCAGGCCGGGATCCATCAGCGCGATGCGCTCCAGTTCACGGTTGCGGGTGCGTAAATGCCAGGTGAGATTGTAGGAAGCCACGCTGAGTACCAGCATATAACAGGTGGCCAGCGGCAACGTCAGCCAGACGGTTTGCGTGCTGAACGCCAGATGTACGCTGGTGCCATCCAGCAGCCACACCATAATAAACCCGCACAAAAATGCCTGTATGGCGGCAATCAGCTGCGCGCCGCCGCCAGCGGCATAGCGATCCGATGCCAGCACCGCCATGATAACAAAAGAGGGCATGGGGCTTAGCGCCATCAGCGCCACCCAGATCCCGCCAAAGGCGGCATCCAGCGTCAGATTCTGGCGTTCGGTACCGGTTGAGTCTTCGGCACGAAGCGCACGCTGATACGCCAGCCAGGGCCAGAAAAAGGCGTTCACAAACAGCAGCGCGCTGAATGCCAGTCCGCGCTGCATTTCCAGTAACACTGAGAGAATCGGAAAGAAACAGAGGATCGTGCCGAGCTGACGCATGATGAACATACGACGGACGAAGCGTTTTGACCGGCGCTTCAAATGGTTTTCATCAGGCGAGTAGTAATTCATTCACGGGAAAATTCAGGTCGACAAAAATGGCAGTGTATCGGGAAAAAGCCGCTCTGCGGCGACTTTTTTTAAGAATTTTCGCCTTGCACATTGGCGGGCACGTAAATACACGTGCTTTGCCGCCAGATAGTAACAGCGGCCAGCGGGTAAAGTTCGCTGCCGCTGCGCGTGTTGTTAGCTTGCAGCTCCCTGCAAACGAAACTGGCTGACCAGCCGCTGCAGCATGAATGCCTGCTCTTCCAGCGCCTGTGCGGAATGGGATGACGCGCTGACCAGCGACGCATTTTGCTGGGTGGTACCGTCCAGCTCACCTACCGCGCGCGCGATTTGCTCAATGCCGCGGCTCTGCTCATCAGAAGCAGCCGCGATCTCCGCCATGATTTCATTCACGCGTGCGATGCTACTGACAATCTGCTCCATCGTTTCACCCGCGCGCGCTACCTGCTGATGGCCGTTGCTGATACGCCCGACCGATTCGCCAATCAGTCGTTCAATATCTTCCGCCGCTCCGGCACTGCGCTGTGCCAGATTACGCACTTCGCTGGCGACCACGGCAAAGCCTCGCCCCTGCTCGCCGGCGCGGGCGGCTTCAACCGCCGCGTTGAGCGCCAGGATATTGGTCTGGAAGGCGATGCTGTTGATCACCGCAGTAATCTCGGCAATTTTCTTAGAACTATCAGAAATCTCGCCCATGGTGCTGACGACGTTGTGCACCGCGATACCGCCCTGACTGGCGTTATGCGTCGCTTCCGCCGCGATCTGGCTGGCGAGACGCGCATTGCTGGCATTATTTTTCACCGTGGCGGTGAGCTGCTCCATGCTGGCGGCGGTTTCCACCACCGCAGCCGATTGCTGGGCGGTGCGCGACGACAACTCCTGGTTGCCCTGATGTATGGTGCTGGCAGCCTGCGACACATTGCTGACGCTGTGCAGCACCTCGCCAATCATGCCGCGCAGCCGCGCATTCATGCGTCCCATGGCAGAGGTGAGCTGGCCGAGCTCGTCCTGGCGATTAGTGACAAACTGCGAGCTGAGGTCGCCGCTGGCAATGCGTTCCGCCAGCGCGAGGTTATGAAACACCGGGCGCGTAATCTGCCGGATGATGGTCCAGGCCACCAGCACGCCAAGCACTATCGCCAGGCTGCCAATCAGCAGCGAGAGCGCCGCTGACCCGTTAGCCAGTTCATCGTTACGTGCCTTAACCAGGGCGATGATCTGTTTGATCGCCGCGCTGCTGTTATCGCCTGCTACTTTGACGGTGTTTTCCGCGACACGCAGCTGGCCGTAAATCGCTGCCGCCTGCAGGCTCAAATCTTTAAAACGTTCGGTATCCTGCCATAGCGCGTTAAATCCGCCCTGCTGCTCCGCTGGCAGCTGAGTCAATAGCGTGTTCATGTCCTGTCCGGCGCGCTGAAAATCATGTTCCAGTTTATTGCGCAGTGCCTCGCTGACGTTGAAGCGCAGCGCCCAGGCCTCTTCGCGCACATTACTGATAGCAAACAGCAGCTGATAAATCTGGTTGGTGAGTTCGGGTGTGCTGACGGGGGTCCGGATTAGCCCGGTATAGCGCGACGTCATGTCCTGCTGGCTCAGCGCGTCCAGCTGGCTGCGCAGATCGTTGAGCTGTTGGGTTGCCTGGGTCATGGCGGTGATGCTGTGCTGGAAACGGGCAAGATGGCTGGCGACATCGTTGAGCAACCCTCTGGCGTCCGCCGTCCACGGCAACTGCTGGGCCTGCTGCGTCAGTTGCTGAGCGTGCGTGACGTAATCCGTCATGGTGTCGCCCGCTTTGTCCTCGCCGTATAGATATTTAAGACGATTGATTTTGGCCTGAAAGACTTCAATGTTGATGTCATAAATCAGATTGGTTTTCTGATAGATGTCGTGAATCTGGTTGAATCGTTGCACGCTGAGCGCTGTGGCCAGCGCCACCAGCAGCAGGACGATGCCGAAGCCCGCCGCCAGTTTGCGCGTGATGCGCACATTCCGTAATCGGGAGACCAGTCCCATGTCTCGCTCCTGTCATTGTTGTTTTTGTTGAGTCTGCAGAAGGGGTTATCGGACCGTAACGGGAATTATTTACTGTTGCGGGGCGAAAATGTGCTGTGTCATAAAAGCGGTATAGTATTTAGCCAAAATACTCTTTTAAAGCACTTCTTAAAGCGCTAATATCAGCACCATAAAGTGTTAATATACTTCACCTGTTTTCATTATCTAAGTCCGGATACCTCACCATGCCATTTCAGATCCTGTCAAACACCGCTGCCAGCATCACCGATTTAAAGCGTGATCCCATGGGAACAGTGCGTTCAGCGGAAGGGGAAACCATTGCTATCTTAAACCGCAACGAGCCCGCTTTTTACTGCGTTCCACCGGCTGTTTACCAATATCTGATGGAATTAGCAGAAGATGCAGAACTGGGTCGTATCGCTGATGAACGCATTTCTGAATTAGCGGATGCGAAAGAGATTTCGCTGGATGACTTATAAATTAAAGTTCGTTCCTTCCGCTGAAAAGGAGTGGAAGAAACTGGGTCATCCGGTGCGTGAGCAGTTTAAGAAAAAGCTGGTACAACGGCTGGAAAATCCCCGTGTCCCCTCAGCACAACTTCACGGACGAAAAGATCAGTACAAAATAAAACTACGTGCTTCAGGCTATCGCCTGGTGTACCTGGTGCAGGATGAAACCATCACTGTCATGGTATTAGGTGTGGGTAAACGCGAAGGCAGTCAGGTCTATGCGGATACGGAATACAGATTGCCTGAGTAATCTGTTGATAGAAAAGCCGGCGATTTCAGCCTGAAATCGCCAGCCATGGCCGGGCAATTACCAGCGAGTTGCCAGCATATCAATGACGAAACGGTACTTCACCTCGCCCTTCAGCATACGCGGGAAGGCCGTTTCGATCTCTTCACCGGCGATCAGCTCAATATCTGCCGTGATGTTATGCTCGCCGCAGAAATCCAGCATCTCCTGAGTCTCTTTGATGCTACCGATCGATGAACCGCTGATGCTCAGACGGCGAAACACCAGCGGCGTGACGTTCGGCGACTGATGCGGTTGGTCAGGAATGCCGACCAGCACCAGACGGCCATTGGTCTTCAGCGTCGCGAGGTAAGGATCGAGATCGTGCGGTGCCGCCACGCAGTCAATGATGAAATCAAGCGAGGTCTGGCATGCCGCCATCTGCGCGGCATCACGCGATACCACCACGCGCGTCGCACCAAGACGACGTGCGTCAGCGCCTTTTTCCGGCGAGGTAGTAAACAGAGTAACCTCAGCGCCCAGCGCGCTGGCCAGTTTTACCGCCATGTGGCCCAAACCACCCAGCCCCACTACCCCGACGTTATCGCCGGCTTTGACGCCAAAATGGCGCAGCGGTGACCACACCGTCACGCCCGCACACAGCAGCGGTGCCACGCCCGCCAGCGCCAGATTTTGCGGGATCGACACGACAAAATGCTGATCGACCACCACATTTTGCGCATAGCCGCCCCAGGTGCTGTCGCCGGTGTATTTATCGATGCCGTTGTAAGTGGCGGTGAAGCCCGCTTCGCAGTACTGCTCTTCCTGCTGCTGGCAGAAGTGGCAGGCACGGCAGGAATCCACCATTACTCCCACGCCAACCACATCACCGGCTTTGAAACGCGTAACCTGAGTTCCGGTCTCCAGCACGCGTCCAACGATCTCGTGGCCCGGCACCAGCGGATAACGACTAACCGCCCACTCATTGCGCGCCATGTGCAAATCAGAATGGCATACGCCGCAGTAAAGAATTTCAATCTTTACGTCCTGCTGCTGCAGCGGACGCAAGGTAATCTGGCCGGCAGCCAGCGGTTGCGCTGCATCCTGTGCCACCAGTGCGTTAATTTTCATGATGCCTTCCTCAAATTCTGATGTGGGCTGAATGAAGGCGGCAGACTATAATCAACGCGGTGCAGAATTGATAGTAGTCACTATTTGGTGACCATAAAGGAGAGTGCGATGCCAGCCTGGGTTGATGGCAAACTGTTTTTCTATGCGGATTCGCCACCGCGCCGTCTGATGGATCTGTTTTCGGTGAAATGGAGCACAATGGTGCTGCACGCGTTGTATCACTGGCCGGGACAGCGCGCCCGTACCGGTGAACTGCAGCGTAGCCTGCAGGGGATTTCGAAAAAAATGCTGTTTCAGACACTGAAAGAGCTGGAGCAGCGCGGCTTAATTGCGCGTCAGGTTTACGAAGTGATCCCACCGAAAGTGGATTACCGGCTGACCGCGCTAGGCATGACCTTCGCCCGGCCGATTGAGCAGATGTATCAGTGGGGATTAGAAAACCAGGCGGCACTGGATGAAATGGAAGCTAACCTTCGCGCGGCAGGCGGCACGCCGGCGGAAAACGCCCGCCCTGCAGCGTCATCCGCCCGTGAATAACCACGCGCGGGTCGCATACTGTCCGTCGCGGCGCGATTTATCACACACAAAATAGCGCCGCGGTTCGTGGATCGATCCGGTGCCCGTTAACCAAACGGCGTTTCGCGTGCCAGCAGGCGGGCGATGACGTTGAGAGCGCCTTCGTCGTTATTACTTTCCGTCCGATAACGCGCCACGGCTGCCACCGGTGCAGCGGCGTTGGCCATGGCAAAGCTGTAACAGGCCTGACGCAGCATTTCGATGTCGTTGGCGCTGTCGCCAATCGCCAGCACTTCACAATCATCAATGCCCCACTTCTCCTGCAGCAGCGCGATGCCGTGCGCCTTATGGCAGCCGGGAATGATTAAATCGACAAATCCAAATCCGCTGGAGACCGGATGCATGATGTTTTCAATCGCGTTCAGTTCGCTGTGCAGACGCGCCAGCAGCGCCTCGACACCTTCGTGTGCCAGATTCAGCGAAAACTTGAAAATGGTATCGTCGATATCGTACAGGCTGTCGCGCTTCTCCAGCCGACGATAGTGATTGGCCAGCATGGCGACCACCTCATCCGGCATTGACTTGTGCACATAGGCGCCGTTGCGACCGCACACCACGGTGCTGATCTCCGGCTCTTTGGCGAGAATATCCAGCACCTGATGAACACGTTCCGGCGCCAGTTCGCCGCAGAAAATTTCTTCATTGCTGTCGGACACCCAGGCACCGTTTTCAGCCACGAAGGCGATCTCATCTTTGATAGCGGGAAAATAGTGCTGCAACTGATAATACTGATTGCCGCTGGCGACCACGAAACGGATGCCTTTCTCCTTCAGCAGCGCGTACTGGCGCGCAAAACGCTGCGCGTTGTACTGCTTATTGTCATCGAGAAATGTCCCATCCATATCCACCGCAATCATTTTTACTGCCATCATGCTCTCCCGTCTCTGTGTGCCGTCAATCCATCCGGCTTTACCAAGGTTTTATCAAGCTTACTCGCGGTGTGGATTAATGAGAATGTGAATAATGAGTTTGTTAACCGCTTTCAGAGATTTCCAGCCCATTTTTTACTGCAATTCGGCCCCTTTTTCTCTGATCCAGGCACAGAACATGTCTGCCATATCGCGCGCATAAGCCTGAATTTCTGCTGCGCTGCGCGGCGATTCGGAAAAATGCTTGCCGACGTCCCCCAGCGTGCTGTTGATTAAATCCGCCGCCCGCGCCACCTCAGCCGCATCCCGCTGCGGCAGCAGCTGTTGCAGAAATTCGCACATCACATTCTCGCCATTAGCGCGCGCGGCCTGCACTTCCGGCGCATCCCGGTAAAGCGGCGCGGCATCATTCAGTGCGGTGCGCATCGCCGCCTCTTCACACTCCGAGTGCAGGAACGCCCAGGTCAGCTGATGCAAGCGCTGACGCGGCGTAGATTCGCTGTCGCGCAGAATCGAACCCAGCAGATCGCCGGTTCGCTGCCACTCTTCGCTCTGCAGACGGAAAAGGATAGCGGCCTTGTTGGGAAAATACTGGTACAGCGATCCAATACTGACGCCCGCCCGTTCGGCCACGCGGGCAGTGGTAAAGCGCGTGGCGCCCTCCTGCTCCAGAACCTGAGTCGCCGCCTGCAAAATGGCTGCCACCAGTTCACTGGATCGCGCCTGCTGCGGCTTTTTTCTTTCAGAAATCTTAGCGTTACGTTGTGCGGCCATCGTCTGCTCCTGAACGCGAATAGTGAAATGCGAGTAATTCATCGTATTCTGTTCCTGACGCAAAATCCATCTTCCGATGCAGGAACCCCGATGATGAACACCCTGACTTCCGCGCCGCTGGCGCCGCTGCTTAACTATCTGTTTGAGCTGGCGGATAACATGGCGCATCCCACCAATGAAGCGTTTCGCGTGATGTCCGATGAGGAGCAAACGCGTCTGCTACAGAGCAAAACCGATTACCGCGAACTTTACGGTCATTTAAAAGATGTGCCGCTGGCGGTCTCGCGGGAAACCGGCAAACTGCTGTATATGCTGGCGCGCAGCAGCCGGGCGCAGCATATCGTTGAGTTTGGCACTTCGTTTGGTCTCTCCACCCTGCACCTGGCAGCGGCGGTGCGCGATAACGGCGGCGGCCGCATCATCACCAGCGAGTTTGAACCGGGCAAAGTGGCGCTGGCGCGCAATCATTTTGCCGATGCTGGCGTCAATGACCTGATTGAAATTCGCGTGGGCGATGCGCTGGACACGCTGAGTCAGGACCTGCCAGCCAGCGTTGATATGCTGGTGCTGGATGGCGCGAAGGCGATCTATCCGGAGATTCTGCAGCTGGTGCAGCCCTGGTTGCGTCCGGGTGCCCTGATTGTGGCCGATGATGCCGATTTCAGCCCGGAGTATCTGGAAATGGTGCACGGCAGCCGCCTCTATACCTCGCTGCCGTTTGCTGATGGCGTCGAAGTTTCAATGTGGCTGGGATCGCCGCATCAAGGCGCTTAACAGCGCCACGTTTATGTTATATCGTTACAATCCCGTGCTCTGATTGAGGTTGCTGCGATGAAGGTTACCGTTCCACTGTTAGTGATTGCTTTTGCTTCGGCGAAAGCGGGAGCATTTCAGGCGAAAATCGATCCATTGAAGCTGGCGCTGAAACCGGCTAACGCACTTGCCAGCACCGATCAGGCGCAGCCGCTGGCGATTGCCGAAGCGCATGCGCGCCTGGCGGCGGCGGTGAGCGGCTGTCAATGTCCGTTCTGCACCCAGATGCGGCTGATGAATACCGGGTTATGATGATAGGTTCGTCGCCGCACAGCCCGCTGCGCGGCGACGCATCAGTCAAACCATGGCTGGAACGGATCCGGCAACTGTGCCCAGCCGTCTGGCCCCAGCGCCATCTCCTCATCGGTCAGTAACGCATGGTGCAGCTGCTGACGCAGCGCAGTTTCATCCATATCGATCCCGATGATCACCATCTCCTGCCGCGCATCCCCCGTGCCTTCATGCCAGTTTTCGCGGATGTAATGCAGCGTGTCTGCATCCTGCGGCCAGCGATCTTCAGGCACGCAGGCCCACCACATCCCGGCCAGCCCCTGCCGCGTGACGCCGCCGGCCTGCGACCAGGATCCGGCGTGACGCGGGCGGGTTGCCAGCCAGAAATATCCTTTCGACCGCACCACGCCCTGCATGTGCTGCGTAATCACCTGATAAAAACGCTGCGGATGGAAGGGACGACGCGCGCGGAAAACAAAGCTGCGGATGCCGTACTCTTCAGTTTCAGGCGTGTGCTCGCCGCGCAACTCTTTCAGCCAGCCGGGGGCCTGTGCCGCAGCATCGAAGTCAAACAGGCCGGTATTCAGTACCTGATCAAGCGCCACCTGACCAAACTGCGCGCGAATAATCCGCGCACGGGGATTGAGCGAGTGCAGAATCGCGGTCAACCGTGCCTGCTCCGCCGCATCAATCAGGTCGGTTTTGTTGAGAATCAGCACATCGCAGAATTCAATCTGATCGATCAGCAAATCGACTACCGTGCGCTCATCTTCCTCGCCGAGCGATTCGCCGCGCGAGCGGACGCTTTCGCTGGAATCATAGTCACGCAGGAAATTGTAGCCATCCACCACGGTCACCATAGTATCCAGCGCCGCTACGGCGGACAGGCTTTGCCCCTCTTCATCGGCAAACGTAAAGGTTTCCGCCACCGGCAGCGGCTCAGAGATGCCGGTCGATTCAATCACCAGATGATCAAAACGCCCCTCTTTCGCCAGCCGGTTGACCTCCAGCAGTAAATCTTCGCGCAGCGTGCAGCAGATGCAGCCGTTGCTCATTTCCACCAGCTTCTCGTCGGTACGTGACAACGCCGCCCCGCCCTCGCGCACCAGCGCGGCATCAATATTCACTTCCGACATATCGTTGACGATCACCGCCACGCGGCGGCCTTCGCGGTTGTTGAGAATATGGTTAAGCAAAGTGGTTTTTCCGGCGCCGAGAAAGCCAGAGAGTACGGTGACCGGCAGCCGCCTGAAGCCGCCGTTTGTGGATAAAGCTGACATAATCACTCCTGAATAATGACATCACGCGCACCTGAAGGGGTGCTGATATTGATATGTTATAACATAACAATATGCAGTGTCATGATCGTCGTGCACTTTTTGTGGGGATTTTGCCTTTCAGGGAAAGCGAACAGCGGGCCGGGCGCCCGCTGCGGGCAATTACTGGTTGTCCGGATAGCTCAGTTCGATGGCATCGTCCGGCAGTTGAGTGAAGGTTTTCACGAGGGTATGGAAATCCGCCACCGGCTTGAGATCGTCAAACTGCTGCGGATAGAGATCCTTCGCGAGGATTTCCATGCCGATAATATTGTACGGGTGATTGTAGAAGTGATGATACACCCCATACACGCGCCCCTGCTTCACCGGCGCGATTTGCGCCAGACCGGTACGCTGCAATAACGTCTGGAACGTGGCACGCACTTCCTGCGGTTGCACGCCGTAACCAAACGGCAGCACATTGCTGTTTGGCCGCTTCGAACCGGTCATGATGTAAACGTCCGGTTTCATGGCGATGATTTTTTCCAGCGCGACAAAGCCGGCATTGCCTGGCAGCAGTGCCGAACCAATATTTTTGCCGCCGACCGCTTCTACCAGGCCACCCCAGCCATTATGGCTGTGGGTAAAGCAGCAGTTATCGCTGTTACCGGCAATGGGTTCGATAAATACCGTGGGTTTGTTTTTGACCTTCGCAACGGCTTGGGTGATGCGGTCGAAGCGCTGCTGGTAAAAATCGGTGTAGGCTTTGGCTTCGCTTTCGCGGTTCAGCACTTTGCCCAGTAGCGTGACGCTCGGGGCGGTGTTTTGTGCCGGATGCAGTTCATAATCGACGAACAGCACCGGGATGTGCAGGTTGTTCAGCGTGCTCAGCACGCCGGATTGTTCCAGCGCCGGCTTAGCGCGCAGCTGCGCAATCATCAGATCCGGTTTCTGCGCCAGCACGCTTTCCAGATTAACCTGGCCCTGATCGCTGAAGCCCATATCGACAATTTTTGTCGCTTCAGGCCAGCGGCGCTTTAGCATATCCCAGGTTTGCGTATCCTGCTTTTTCGGCAGATTGTTCCAGGCCACGACACGTTTAAACGGATTGTCGCGATCGAGCAGCGCCAGCGTCAACACATCGCGCCCATCCTGCAGAATGATGTGCTGCGGTTCTTTGCTGATTGTTTGCGTGTGACCATCCATGTCGGTGACGGTGAGCGGATAGTCAGTCGCGCAGGCTGCGGTTGAGACCAGAATCCCCATTGCCAGTAACAGGCGCGTTTTCATGCCAAAACTCCGTGGTAAAAGAAATAGTTATTATTATCAATTACCTTAACACAACCTTAATCACGGCAAAATAAACCCGACGGCACGCGGTTGTAAGCGAATAATACGGCGCCGGGAGCCCGCCGCATTAAGCTGTAGCGAAGCAACGGCTCAGGTGAAATCAGACAATTTTTGCCCGGACGCGATCAGCTCCTGCAACAGCATCTGTCGGCGTTCCGCCGGGGTATCACGACTGACCATAAAGCAGATCGCCGCGACCGCCTGGCCGCTGCGCGAGCGAATCGGTGCAGCCATACAGCAGGTAAAGCTTTCGGACAGACCTTCGGTCATGCAGTAGCCCAGCTGGCCGGCTCGGTGAATCTCTTCAAGGAAGGTCTGCTTATCGAGAATCTGACCGCTGGCCAGCCGGTAATCCTCCTCCGGAATCAGGTCGAGGATGGCGCTGTCCGACCAGTTACTCAGCAGCAAACGACCGGTCGCCGTCCAGGTGATCGGCACGCGCACACCGATATCAGAGGTGATCTTGAACGGATGGGCGTTGCTCTCCGACAGCACCACGGTGTATTTGTTACCTTCCAGCATACACAGCTGGACGGTTTCGCCATGACGCGCCACGATCTCAACCATAAGCTGATGTGCACGACGGATTAGATCGTTGTGGGCCATGTAGTCCGCACCGTAATAGTGCATTTCACGACCGAAAAATACGGCACCTTCCGCATCAAGCTCAACCAGACCCGCTTCACTCAGCAAACTGACCAGTTCATAAACACTGGAGCGCGGTGCACCGGTCGCTTCGATTAAATCCCGCATCGCCATAGGCTGACGCGCGATATGCAGCTGGCGAAAAATATCAATAACCCGGTCAACACCGCGTGCCCGGGACGTTTTTTCATCCGGCATACGCTCACTCCCCTGTCGTTACGGTGCTACTCATCTGCGTTTAAAAAGAGCTGCATGATACACCCGGCAAACGGAATTACCCATCCCCACAATAATAAAAATCTTTCCGGCGAATTTATTTATCATGCGCTATTTTCGGGCCCCATTGTGGCGCATAAAAAGGATGAGCCTCACTGTTAATTTCGATAGCGGTCACATTTCCATTCAAAAAAATCAGGCACTGGATTTTATTTTGCGATCGCACCAGCACGGCAAAAAATTAATTGCCGATTGGCATATTGCAAAAAAGCAACAGCTGTGCAAATCTCGTCCTATCCGGTATTGCAGATAGCAGTCTGGTATATCAGACAGAAACAGAAGTGTGCAAAGGAGCAGAAAGACATGACGATCAAACGTTATGGCATTGAGGGCGGTACCGGTACCGGCGGGCAAAAATTGCCGTTCGCCCGCGCCGTTGAGGCCGATGGCTGGCTGTATATCTCAGGCCAGACGCCGATGCGCGACGGCGAAGTAGTAGAGGGCGGCATCATCGAACAGACACAGTTAGCGTTCGACAACTGCCTCACCATCATGCGCGAAGCGGGTTATCGCGTGGAGGATGTGGTCCATGTGACAGCGGTGTTGACCGACGCGCGTTATTTCAGTTCTTTCAACAAAGTATTCAGTGAGATATTCAGTGGTCATCCACCGGCGCGTATTTGTAGCGTGCAGGATTTAGTGGTCGACTGCAAAGTCGAAGTGGACATGAAATGTTTCCGCGCCGATCGTAAATAAGTAATACCGTTCAACCAGGCTGCGATGTTCATTTTCTTCGCCAACACCAGGCCAGCCTGATATTAATTAGTGCATTTGCTTTTTCAAAAAAATAACCCGAAATACGCGGTTCGGCCGCTGCGCTGGCGATCGTCTATTAAACGGGTGATGCGGAATAACGCCGTCTCGTCAAACATTTAAAGAGAGCATAAAGATGAATGCAACATCGCTGAAATTAAGTGCCAAAACCGTGGCCGGTGCGCTGGTCTTGCTGGCGATAGCAGGCTGTACGCCCACCGAAGAGAAAAAAGAGACTGGCGCAGCGCCACAGTCGGCGCTGCAAACCGTGCTGCAGCGCGGCACATTGCGCGTCGGTGACTGCCTGAGCTTCGCACCGTTCGGTTTTTATGGCAAAGACGGCAACCCGGATGGTTACGACGTTGACCTGGCGAAAGCGCTGGCCAAAGAGATGGGCGTGAAGCTGGAAATGGTCAACACCACCAGCGCCAACCGCATCCCTAATCTGCAAACCAACAAAGTCGATGTGGTGTTTTGTAACTTCACCCGCAATCTGGAACGTGCCAAAGAGATTGGCTTCACCAATCCGTACGTAGTAGCCAGTGAGGCAATGCTGGTGCGCAAAAACAGCGGCATTCAGTCTGCGCATGACATGGCCGGCAAAACCATTGCCACGGTGAAAGGCTCGACCAATGGCGACGAAGTGCGCAACCTCGGCATCGACGTGAAAATTCAGGAGTACGACTCATCCCAGGCGGCGATTCTGGCCGTCAAACAGGGTCAGGCCGATGCGATGATCGAGGATAACAACTTCCTCGCTTACCAGGCGAAGCTCGATCCGTCACTGGCCGTGACCAACGAAGCGCTGGTACCACTGGAGTACAACGCCTTTGGGGTGAAACAGGGCGACCAGGTATGGACCAATTACCTCAACGAATTCCTGTTTGAAATCAACGCATCCGGTGAGAACGCCCAGCTGTATGAGAAATGGTTCGGCAGCAAACCGCGTTATCCGCTGAATCCGCAATACTGATTGTCCGCCCACGGCGCAGTCGCACAGGCTGCGCCGCCTGAAGGAGTCATACCATGAGTTATCAATGGCTAACCCTGTGGCGTTACGCCGACACCTTTCTGGAGGCCGCGTGGCTCACGCTGCAGGTTACCCTGCTGGCGTTCGCGCTGGCGGTGGCGCTCGGTCTGCTGGCCGCACTGGCGAAATCTTCACCGCTGGCGCCGCTGCGCTGGATCAGCCACTGTTATGTTGAATTCATCCGCAATACACCGGTGCTGCTGCAAATCTTTATCATCTTTTTTGGCCTGCCGTCGCTCGGTATCACCATGAGCGCCTTTACCGCCGGCGTGCTGGCACTGGGGATTAACGTCGGTGCCTATTTGTCGGAAACCTTCCGCGCCGGTATTCAGTCCGTGGCGAAGGGCCAGCTGGAAGCGGCGTATATCCTCGGCATTCCGCGCCACCAGATTTTCCTCAGCGTGGTGATGCCGCAGGCGGCTCGCGCCGTCTGGCCGGCGATCATCAATAACCTGATTCAGCTGCTGCTCGGTACGTCGCTACTCTCGGCGATCGCCCTGCCGGAGCTGACCGGCACCGCCACAGTGATCAACGCGCGCACCCTGCTTTATATCCAGACCTTCAGCGTGGTTGCCCTGGTGTATCTGGTGCTGAGCAACCTGTTTTCATGGCTTGGCACCGTGGCCGGACGCCGGCTGTTCCACCCGCCGCTGGTGACGCCGGTAAAAAAGTCCGGCTGGCGGTGGGCAAAAAAATGGCTGATTAATCCAGTGAAACGAGAGAATGCGTTATGAGCGAACTTATCATCAGCTCGCTGCCAATCCTGCTGAAAGGGCTGGTCATCACCTTACTGCTGTCCATCGCCGCTATCGCCGGCAGCACCCTGCTCGGTTTACTGGCCGCGGTGCTTCGCACCAGCCGTCTGCCGATCGCCAGAGAGATTGCCGTGCTGTACACCGAGCTGTTTCGCGGCACGCCGGTACTGATCACCCTGATGTTCATTTACTTCGGCGTGGCCTATTTTGGCTATGAAATCAATTTGTTCGCCGCCGGCATTCTGGGCCTGAGCATTTATCAGGGCGCTTACATTGCTGAAGTGTTCCGGGCCGGCATTGAAGCCGTGCCGAAAGGGCAGTGGGAAGTGTCGTGGATCCTCGGATTATCAAAACGCCAGACGTTTCTCAGCGTAGTGCTGCCACAAACGCGCGGCATCGTACTGCCGCCGCTGGTGGGTCAGTATCTTTCACTGATCAAAGATACGTCAATTGTCAGCATGATCGGCATGTCGGAGCTGATGCACCAGGGGCAGGCGATTGTCGATCGCATTGGCCAGCCGGTGGTGGTTTACGGCCTGGTCGCCCTGCTCTACTTCGCTGTCTGCTTTCCGCTTTCCCGTTGGGTTCAACATCATCAAACCAGGAGCCAGTTATCATGAGCAAATCCGCCATTACGCTGAGCCGTATTACCAAATCCTTTGGCGCAACTCAGGTACTGAAAGAGATCAGCCTGGACGTGTCGCCGGGCGAAGTGCTGGTGCTGATTGGCGCCTCCGGCTCGGGAAAAAGTACCGTGCTGCGCATTATGAGTGGTCTGGAAACCGCCGACGGCGGCGAAATCTGGGTCAATGAAGTACCGCTGCACGACCGTAAACGCAGCAGTGAAATTTGCGGCCACGTCGGCATGGTGTTTCAGCAGTTCAACCTGTTCCCGCATAAAACCGCACTCGGCAACGTGACGCTGGCGCTGATTAAAGCGCAGAAGCTGTCCGAAGCGGAAGCGAACAAACGCGGCATGGCGGCGCTGACGCGCGTTGGCCTGGCGGAGCGCGCGCATCACTATCCGGCTCAGCTTTCCGGCGGGCAGCAACAGCGTGTGGCGATTGCCCGCGCGCTGGCGGTCGAGCCGAAAATCATGTTCTTCGATGAAGCCACCTCCGCGCTCGATCCCGAACTGGTTGGTGAAGTGATGGAAGTGATGCGCAGTCTGGCACGCGAAGGCATGACCATGGTGGTGGTGACGCATGAGATGGGCTTTGCGCGTAAAACCGCCGATCGCGTGGTGTTTATGGACCAGGGGGTGATCGCCGAACAGGGTTCGCCGGAGCAGATTTTTGTTAATCCGCAGAATCCGCGCACCCAGCAGTTTTTGTCGCGCGTGCTTGAGCACTAACAGGAGGCAGGATGTCGATTCACTTCCCTTTGCAGGCCGACGGCGCGCTGGATGCGCTGCAGCCTGCGCCGCGGTTTAAATCGGTGGCCGGAACGGGCAATCAGCCGCTGGCTAACGGCACGCCGGTGTTTAACAGCCCTGACGTTTTCTCACCGCTGATGCTGATGAAACAATCGGCGCTGGAGAATAACCTGCGGCAACTGGCGGCGTTCTGCCGGGAAAACGGCGTGATGCTGGCCGCGCACGGCAAAACCTCAATGTCGCCGGCGATTCTGCGCCGTGCCGTCAGTGAAGGCGGCGCCTGGGGCCTGAGCGCAGCGACGCCGGCCCAGGTGCGCGCGCTGCGCCAGTTTGGCATCCGCAACGTGTTTCTCGCCAATGAACTGGTGGATCCCGCCGGGATCCTCTGGATTGGCCAGTGGCAACAGCAGCATCCCGACCACGGCTTTCTCTGTTATGTGGATTCGCTGCAGGGCGTAAAACTGCTTGAGCAGCATCTCGGCGGCGCGCAGATCGCCGTACTGCTGGAGATGTCGGTCAGCGGCGGCCGCACCGGCTGTCGCTCACCGCAGGCCGCGCTGGAAATCGCCCAGGCAATCCAAGACAGTCGCTCGCTGCAGCTGGTGGGGGTGGCCGGTTATGAAGGTGCGCTGGGTGCCGGACGCGATGCCGCAGGCATGCAGCGCGTGAAAGATTACTGCGAGATGATGATCGCGACCGCCGCGCTGCTCGCTGAACATCAGCTGTTTGCCAGCGGGGAAATTATTCTCAGCGCCGGCGGTGGCGCGTGGTTTGATGTGGCCGCGGCCTGCTTCAGCGCGGCACAGTTGCCGCTGCCGGTCACGCCGCTGATTCGATCCGGTGCGTACATGGCACATGACAGCGGCTTGTATGCACGCATTGCCCCCTTTGCGCAGCCGGGTGCAACGCACCATTTCAGCGCCGCACTGGAGATCTGGGGCCGCGTGTTATCGCGTCCGGAGCCGGGGCTGGCCTTTGTCGATTTCGGCCGGCGCGATGTGCCGTTCGATCAGGATCTGCCCAATCCGCTGTGGATTCGTCAGGCGGACGGCAGCGCACCGCGCGCGGCTACGCATTTGCGCATCACCGACGTCAACGATCAGCACGCTTATTTGCAGTTACCGGCGGACGATCCGCTGCAACCGGGCGACTGGATTGGCTGCGGCATTTCCCATCCCTGTACCGCATTTGACAAGTGGCGTTATTTACCGTTGGTGGATGATGACTATTGCGTCACCGATTCACTGGAAACCGCGTTCTGACGCTTTTTCAGCCACAAAAAAGGCTGCCAGTGCTGGCAGCCAGTTCTGGCACATCCCTGTGCGACCATGCGGGTCGGCGTTGTGCCTTCAATGAACACATAATAACACAGATTATAATTAGCAGGCTAGTTATTTGTTGCCAGCGCCAGCTTCACCGCGTCCTGCGCATGGATTAATGTGGTATCGAACAGCGGCACCGCCGCATCCTCCGCTTTAACAAGCAGCGTGATTTCGGTACAGCCAAGGATAATGGCTTCAGCCCCTTGTGCCACCAGCTGAGCGATGATGTCACGGTACTGCGCGCGTGATTCTTCACGGATCACGCCGAGGCACAGCTCCTGATAAATAATGTCGTGCACCGTTTTACGTCCGGTAGCGTCCGGTACCAGCACCTCGATGTCATATTGCTGCTCAAGGCGCCCTTTATAGAATTCCTGCTCCATGGTGAACGCGGTCGCCAGCAGACCGACGCGTTTCACGCCGGCCTGACGAATGCGTTGTGCCGTGGCGTCAGCGATATGCAGCAGCGGAATGCGGGTGGCCGTGGTGATCTGATCGGCGACTTTGTGCATGGTGTTGGTGCACAGCACAATGAAATCCGCCCCGCCCTGCTCCAGGCTACGGGCGGCTTCGGCCAGGATTTCACCGGCCTGCTGCCATTCACCGGCGACCTGCAATTTCTCAATTTGCTGAAAATCGACGCTGTACATTAGGCTGTGCGCCGAGTGCAGTCCGCCCAGCTGTTGCTTTACCTGTTCATTGATGATGCGGTAATAGAGCGCGGTGGATTCCCAGCTCATGCCGCCAATCAGGCCAATCATTTTCATCAGTTACCGTTCCCCACGGAAATTAGCTCGTCTGGCACTGTACGGTATTCAATGAAGGCTTGAAAGCATCGCGGCGCTGAACCGCATCGCAGGCACAAAAAAGCCCGGGATAACCCGGGCTAAGCACGTTAACGGAGAAAAGGATTGTTATTATTTGTACAGCTCAGCAGTCATGTCCACGCCGTTGTCTGCGCGGGCGCTGGTGATTTTGTAGCTGTCCGCACCACTCGCTTTAGCCTGAGCGGCAACCTGGGCTTCAGCGCTATCCAGCGTGCTGCCGTGAACGGAGATGCTTTCAGCGGCGAAGCTACCGAAAGAGATCATAGAAAGAGCAGCAACAGCAGCGATGGTCAGAGTTTTTACGTTTTTCATGGTCATATTCCTTCAATGTTTGGGTCAGAGCTGAATGCTCTGCATGGGAGTTATAGTAACCATTGTTATTATTACCTACCTAACAAAAAGTGCGATCTTAATCACACTATGTGCGGTTTTGCTCTGCCAGCGGCTGCGGCCAGCGCGCGCCAGGAAAGAGCGACAGACGGATATTGAACAGATGAAACAGCGGCGCAAACAGCGCATTTTCCTGCTGCGCCGCCGCCTCCAGCCGCAGCAGTAACACATCAAGCTCATGCAGCAGCGCCGGCGATGGCGTGCTGTCCAGCGTTTTCAGCCGCTGCTTAAGAAACTGACTCAGCTCGTAAAACATGGCCGCGCTTTCTATCTGGTTCGCCGACAGCAGGTGCCGATGACGGGTGTAATAGTCATAGCAGTTAGCCCCGAGCCAGGCCTCCGCAATCAGGTTACCACCCGCCACCAGCTCCGGTGCCGGATCGACGCGTTTACGCGGCAGAATCACGTTTACTCTGTCCAGCGTGCGTGCGACAAATTGCTGCCGCGCCGTCAGCGTGGCGGTGTTCATGCGCAGCGCGGTAATAAACTGCAGCAGATCGCGAATGCCTTTACGCAGCGCACGCGTGGCCGTCCATGACGGGCGTTTGTTGCGAATCAGCAGTGTCAGCACCAGCGCAACGGCAATGCCCACCAGCGTGGAGATCATGGCATTCACTATAAGCTGCAAGTCGGGTTTGAAATGGTGGCTCATGCCGATCAAACCGGGGATCTGCGTGGCAACGATGAGACCGATCAGGTTGGTGGACGGATTGGCAATCACCAGCCCTAAAGCAAATAATCCCGGCGCGAGGCAAATCACCAGCGCTTCAAACGTCACCGCCTGTGGGATCAGCAGCGTGACGTAAATCAGGCTGATCGCCATGGAGATTAGTACGCCCTTCAGAAACAGCTTCATTGGCGCGATGGGGCTATCCAGCCCGGCGAAGAACGAACATAGCACCGCCGCCATCATCGGCGCGGTTGAACCATCACGCCAGCCGCTGCCGATCCAGAACAGGCAGCTGGCAAAGGTGGCGATGAAGGCAGTAAAGCACGACAGCAGTAATAGCCCTTTATCGACATGCTTGTGCGCGCGTGACGCCTTGCCCGGTTTCACCGCTGGCGTCCAGTCACTGACGCGCTCGCTGACGCTGTGGTAAGCATCAGCAATACGGACAAAATTGAGTAACCGTTCCAGCAGGCCGATGAGCAAGATGCTCTCTTCACTGTTAAGCCGCCCTGCGCGCCAGGCCTGCTGCAGCTGCTCCTGAGCGCCGGTGAGGCGATCGCGCACCGGCTGTTGCGCGTCGCCGTTCAGCCAGTGTAAAAATTGCTGAAAGGCCGTCGCGACATAATCGGGAAAGCGGATCTGCTGCTGTGCCAGCAGATTAAGACGCGATTCAATGGCGGTGAGCGTCGGGATCAGGTACGACAGATGCTGATACTGCACGCTGACCAGCCGCACCAGCCGCCGCGCGGCATCCCCTTCATAGACGCAATGGGTGATCAGCGTTTCGACGTTAAGCGGATAGTTGGCCATCTGCACCAGAATATCCTCGCGCTCCAGCGATTTTGCCGCAGGCATCGCCGTCATCAGCTCGCTACACAATTTATGCGCGTTCTGATACCACAGCCCGACGCTCTGTTCGAGCAGATGGCGCATCGAAACCGGGAAGATCAGCCGATGCACCAGGCTGCTGCAGACAATCGCCACGGTGATTTCCTCAATGCGGGAAATTACCGTATAGGTAATGGCGCCGGGCGAGGTCACATCGGGAAAGCCCATAATGGCGGCGCTGTAGCCGGCCAGCATAAAGACGTAACTTTTTGGCGTGCGGTCGTGCAGCGAGAGATACAGGCAGACGGCAACCCAGAGTGAAATACACAGGCTGAACAGCATCGGCGACTGGACCGTAACCGGATAGATCAACAGAGTAAACAGCCCGCCGAGCACGGTGCCAAAAAAGCGAAACACCGATTTGGACACCGTCGAAGCGGAATACAACTGCGAGGCAACATACACGGTGGTAAGTGACCAGGCGGGTTTGTCCAGGTTAAGTTCCAGCGCAAGATAAAAAGCCAGAAAGGCGGCCAGACAGGTTTTGGCAGAGAACAGTACGGCGCTTCGGGAAAACCACTTCATAGAACGGGAGCAACCTATAGCAGGCAACGTTATCGCTTATCCTGACAGAAGCCTGCGGCGATGACATTTTGATTTGTTATACAAATTATTACCGTGCTAATTATCCGGTTCTCTATGCAACTTGCCCATTACAGTGAATGCTGATGCAGGCTGGAATTAGAGTTATAAGCGATATTAAAAAGTTATTTATTGGTTATATAACAACTTTGCCAGGATGGAGGAAAAACCACGAGAGACGTCCCATGAAAGCACAACGTTTTGCCCTGAGCGCACTGGCACTCAGCTTCGGCCTGCTCGCCACGCACGCCTTCGCCGCCAACCCGGAAACCGTCACCATCGGCTATCAGAAAGCCAACATTTTTGCGCTGCTGAAATATCGCGGCACGCTGGATGAGACCTTCAAAAAAGAGGGTATTGCGGTGCGCTGGGTGGAATTCCCCGCCGGCCCGCAAATGCTGGAGGGGCTCAACGTGGGCAGTATCGATCTGGCCGCCACCGGCGATGCGCCACCCGCCTTCGCGCAGGCGGCAAAAGCCGATCTGATTTATCTCGGACATTCACCCGCCAACCCTAAAACCGAAGCCATTGTGGTGCCGAAAGACTCACCCATCAAAAGCGTGGCCGATCTCAAAGGCAAACGCGTTGGCCTGAACAAGGGTTCAGACGTCAATTATCTGCTGGTGAAAGCGCTGGAAGATGCCGGGCTGAACTATAAAGATGTCACGCCGGTTTACCTGCCGCCGGCCGATGCGCGCGCCGCCTTCCAGAAGGGCGCAATCGATGCCTGGGTGATCTGGGATCCCTACCTGGCTGAGGTCGAAGCCAACGCAGGCGCGCGTGAAGTGCGCAACGCCGAAGGTCTGGTGCCGCACTACACCTTCTATCTTGCCAGCCGCCCGTTTGCCGAAAACCACCCACAAACGGCTAAGCAGGTGGTTGACGAGTTGAGCAAGCTGAGCGACTGGGCCAATCAGCATCAGGATGAAGCCGCCGCGATTCTGGCGAAATCCACCGGTCTGGATAAATCCATCTGGCAGACCACGCTGCAACGCCTGCCTTATGGCGCGTCACGCATGTCACCGCAGGTGTTTGCGGAACAGCAGGCGCTGGCGGACACCTTCACCCGCGTCGGCCTGCTACCGGTGAAGGTTGATGTGCGCAGCGCGACCTGGTCGCTGGATAAGAACTAACCCCTCTATGTTCTGGCGATTAAGCGCCTGACCTGAAGCGGAGTAAGCCTGTTTTCTACGGCCGGACGGTAAGTTACCGCATCCTGAGGGCAAACTTATCGCCCTCCGCTTAACCTTTCACAATGAAGATATGCCGGCTCACCTGATCACATCGACCGGTACCTGACGTTAATTCAGCTGATTTTCAGCTTAAACAGCCGATTCATTGCCACCCGGCCTGAATCGGTTACGTTGACTTCACGGTATCCCTGTATACGCTTTACCCATTCTTTTTGCAGGAAAAGCGTAAACAGGGCTGAGCCCGCGTCACCGCCGAGGTGGAAACGCCTTTCACTCCAGTCCAGACAGGGGCAACAAGGCTTGCGCCGTGTGCGGGAGTTAAGTAAAACGCCCATGTTCTCAAAATGGATTTTGCCGGCTGATGTCAGTCCCGACCCCTCTGCTTCCAGCCAGTTTTCCCTAAGCATAAAGTCATAAATTTCGACAGCAAGCTCGCCTGCCAGATGGTCATAGCAGGTGCGTGCATAACGCAGATGAAGCGGCGTACTGGAAACGGGGGCCTTAATGGTCCCCATGGAAACCCCCATCAGGTTTTCCAGCAATCCGGCGATAGGATGGCCAGCCAGACTGTAATAGCGATGACGACCCTGCATCATGCAAATGACCAGACCGTTGCTGAGGAGTCGGTTCAGATGCCCGCTGGTTGTCGAGGCTGCTATGCCAGCCACTACGCTAAGTTCGGTCGCTGTCCATGCGCGCCCGTCCATCAGCGCGCACAGAATAGCCACCCTTGACGGGTCTGCCAGCGCAGATGCCACCATTGCCATTGATGTTTCAAGGACATTATCCGGCTCACTTTCGCGCGTTTGGTTAACAAGGTTCATTCAGAAGCTACTGCCCATTTTCGGGTTACTTCGGCTGCCCGGACATCATCATCCGTAATGAGAATGAGCCGGTTATGGTGGTCGCTGTACTGTACCAGAATATTGATGCCGTTCCGGGCAAGCGTGTCAGCGATTTCGCCCAGCTCTCCGGGACGTTCCTGCGCTAATTTTCTGACCAGAGGACGACATAGGTTGCCGACTTCAAAACCGGCTTCAGTTAATACCGTGCGCGCTTTATAACCGTCTTCAACCAGAAAGTGCGCATGTCCGCCTTCCGGTGTTGTAAATACGCCACCTCCTTCAAGACCCACACCGTTTTTCCCCAATACACTCCCCAGTAAACCCAGCGAGCCCGGGCTATTTTTGAGAATAACGTGAATGTCATGCATGCGGATTGGTTCCCTTATCAGAAGAGTAATCACGGAATACGCTGGCTACCCGTATCCTGTAGAATGAAAAAATCGACTGCCTGCCTTCTTGCTGCACGGCCTGATGCATCACATTGCGTTTCCACCCGGCGACAGCATCCTCATCTTCCCACCAGGACAAAGAGAGGATCTTGCCGGGCGTGGTCAGGCTCTGGAAGCGTTCAATGGAAATAAATCCGGGCGTGTCGGATAAAAGAGGTTTCAGCTCAGAAGCAAGTTGAAGATATCGCTCCTGAGCTGCTGGCAGGGCTTCTGCCTCAAAAAGTACTGCAATCATGGTCCGCTCCTTCGTTAATTTTCAGACAGCTTAATGAAGACAAAGCCATGTTGCTTCGGCCGGTACCGAAGTGTCTGTGTCAGCGAAGCCATCTGCATGAAAAAGCGATAAACAGCAAACGCAGAAGTTAAAAGGCGGGAATATGGAACCACTGGCTATGACCGCTTCTGATACAAAGCGGATTCATATACACTTCGATGTCTGGTATAAGCGAAAAACAGACATTACAAGCAGTTTTGGACTGAAACCCTAATGGCTTCACAATAATGACATCAATACTAAAATTTATGCTTATCCTGGAATGGAGTTATACCTCTGAACATAAATATAAGAACCGCCCAGGCAGCTGATGTCGATGGCATGTTTCATGTCAGAATCTCAGTTATCGAGAATCATTTAAGTCGTGAGGAAATGCAGCGAATCGGGATTACCGAAAACGTAGTAGCTGATTTGATTGAAAAGAGTTGCTGTGCATGGGTTGCGACTGATAACGAAAAAATTATTGGTTTTTCTATGATTTTACCTGATGAAGGCTGCCTTTTTGCTGCCTTTGTTCTCCCGGAGTACGAAGGCAGGGGTATAGGTCGCAGGCTTGTTGAAATCGCGGAAAAGGAATTATTCAGGCATCATGAGATTGCCTGGCTTGAAACTGACAAACAAAGTCGTGCAGCAAAATTTTACATACAGCTCGGCTGGGGCAATAAAATTGACATCAATGACACAGATATCAGATTAGAGAAACATCGCTGAGTGAAATCTACAGCAATATTCATTGATGTCCGCTCCTGGCACAAAGCGCGCCGTCTGGTCGGTCAGAAACTATTTTGCCCGGGCAATGCTGACATATAGGCATCACCCCAAAGCCGACATCCCAGGCTGGACTTGTCTACTTCAAGGCAGAGATCGACATCCGCGGCGAATCCACGTTGTATCAGCTCTATTGCAGACGAACACTCCCGTAGAAGCACCAGGTTTTGCTTATGGTAATGCTGCCAGACAGCCACCGCAGCCTCTGCTTCTGGTGAGCAATTTTGACGCCCCATTGCAGCGATAATTCCGCCAGCAGCCACATAATCCTCAATACTGGGGCGAAAGCTCCCATCGGGCCAGCGTTCTCCGCAGGGAATTACAAGCACACGGCCGAAGGAACGGCAGGCATTCGCGGTCGCAGATATGTTTCTGAAACAGCCGCTCAACACTGCTACTCCTGCATCCCTTGCTTTGAATGAAACGGCTGAACCATTAGGCGATGGAAGGACCAGTTTTTCACCCTCGCTTATGTTTCTTAGCGAAGCCGGCGATAGGCTGTAACCTTCACCGCTGAATCGTCTGTCCGGACTCGCTGTGCTGGCTCCCATTTTCAAACCATATTCAATAGCAGAAGCATCTTTCCAGGGGTACGGATAGACACAGGCACCATTATTGACAGCCATACTGACGCAAGTTGAGAACGACATAACGTCAACAATGACAACGCAATCGACCTCCCCGGCAAGATGCTCTACCGCAGGCAGGCCCCACTCAAGACGAACCGCAAATTTTTCCTGACTGAACCATTGCACCAGGCTTTCTCCGTTATTCCCACGCCCTGTTTTGCATCACCACCCGGTACCCGTCGGGATCGACGAAGGTTTGCCCATTCACATCCCAGTAAGGATTGAAAGAATTCGTCCGTTTAAAACCCGCGTCAATCATGGTTTCGCATGCCAGCTTCCATGCATTTTCATCCGGATAATAGAGGACGAGGAGATCGTCTTCGGTTGGCGAGGGTTGAATGGGATGTCCCGGGCAGCAGGTGAATTCGAGGTGCCAGTCGAGGTCTTTTCGCCCCAGCATCACGCCATTGAAACCGTCGTGATCGTGGAATTCGGCAATTTTTTGCAGACCCAGTCCCTGACTAAACATCAGCACCGATCGTTCAAGCTGGGAGACGGGTCTGGCAATGCGCATGTGCGTAAACATCTGGCTAGACTCCTGAAAACGTTTTTCTGGGTGTTGTTAACCCGGTAGAGTTTACACATGATCGGGCTGGTCATTTGTCGATGAGAGCCTGCGCAACATTCCCTGCCCGCGTTGTGCACGTCATGCTACAGCACCGCGGCGGTTTAACCCGAATGGCAGCAACGGTTATTCAGGTTTCCCGATCGGCGCGCTGCGCAGCGGGCGACAAATCACGGTCATGGCAACGGCGCTGCACAGGGGAAACAGCGCCAGCAGCAGCCAGGAATAAATAGCCTGCGTTGAAGGGACAAGCGCGTTGTCCAGCAGCGGTCCAAACATTAAATTGCCGGCCAGCACCGCGAAGCCGCCGGCGGTGGCCAGGGCGCCGTAATGTGCACCCAGCGTCGCGGGGTCGGCAAAACGGGGAATCAAATCCTTGGCCGACGGCACCAGCAGCATCTGGCCGAATGTCAAAAACGTCACCAGACACACCGCAGGGATCAATCGCAGCCAGCCGTCAGGCGGGGTTGTTGACGCGAACAGGGCCACGCTGGCAAACGCGGCGGAGAGCAGCAAAAAACCCACCGGTAAAACTTTTACCGTTCCCACGCGTCGTGCAAAGCGCGCCAGCGGCAGCTGAAAAGCGATGATCAACACCGAGGCCAGCATAAAAAGTGGGCCAAGATCTTTCTCGCTGCCGCCTGCTCGCCGAATCTCCACTGGCAACGCCAGATACAGCTGGTTGTAGCTCAAAAGCCACGAGCTGTAAGCCACGATGAAAGCGACAAAACGCGGCTGGCGGAAGGTCATCCACCAGGGGACAATTTTTAGCGCCTGTTTGCTGTTACCTGTAGCAGGGAGAAAAAAGTACATGACAATCAGCGCGATGACAAAGACCGCGGCCCCTGCCAGCGCCACCTGGCGGAAACCAAATCCGGTCAGCAGTGCGCCAGCCACCGGGCCCAGTACGGCACCGAGTTCGCCGCACACCGCAAACAGCGCAAACCACTCCGCGCGGCCGCGCTTGCCTTGCGCCTCGCTTAGCGTTCCCGCTTTGGCCAGCAGCGCTTCAATTGACGGAGAAAACAGCGCACCGCCGATGCCCGTCAGACATGCACCCAGAATGATCGGCCACAGCGATTGCCCCAGCGCCAGCAACAGATAACCCGCAATCCGGACCAGACAGCCACACAGGATAATGATCTTTGCGCCGTACCGGTCAGAGAGCGCCCCACCGAGAAGAAACATCCCCTGCTGGGAGAACGTGCGTAATCCCAGAATCAGCCCAATAACGCCGCCGGAGAGCAACATATCATCGCGTAAGAATATCGCCAGAAAGGGAACGACCGCGTAAAAGCCAATGTTGAAAACAAACTGACTGCCCAGCAAAACACCCGGGCGCAGGGTAGAGACAGGACGCAGCGAGAACGAAAGCATGCTACCTGACCCTAAAGAATGAAATGAATGTGCTTCTTGCCATGGAAACGGGAGATCTCAATTTTGGTTTTCACCCGGAACACCTCCCAAAGCAGCGCCTCGGTCAGGATATCCTGCGGCGTGCCGGTTGCGATGATTTGACCGTTCTGCATCACGATCAGCGAATCGCAGAACATCGATGCGTGGTTGAGATCGTGAATGGCGACAATGCTGGTAACCGGTAACTCGCTGACCAGCTGCATTAATTGCATCTGGTGATGGATATCCAGATGGTTGGTCGGTTCGTCCAGCAGAATTTCGCTCGGCGTTTGCGCCAGTGCGCGGGCAATATGCACACGCTGACGTTCGCCACCGGAGAGACTCAGCCATCCCTGCTCACTTTTCTCCAGCATGTCCACGCGCTGCAGAGCGGCCGTCACGGTTTCGTCATCGTGCGCGCTCCAGTTAGAAAACGGCGAATGATGCGGAATGCGCCCCAGTTTCACCACATCGCGCACACGCATATTGGCGTCAGTCATGCCGTGCTGCTCGACGAATGCTACCCGACGACCAATCTGTTTGCGGGCAATGCGGGCGATATTTTGCCCGTCCAGCGTCACAAAGCCGGCATCCGGGCGCCGCAGGCCGGCGAGGATGCGCAGGAGGGAAGATTTGCCGCAGCCGTTTGGACCAATCAGCCCTACCGTTTCACCACGGGAAATGTGCAGCGATACGTTATCGACGATGACCTTTTTTCCGACCTTCCAGCTAATGTTGTCAGCGGAGATACTCATTATTTATTCCCCGAACGCCAGATAATCACCGCAAAGAACGGTACGCCAACCAGCGCGGTCACCACGCCCACCGGCAGGCTTTGCGGGGCAATCAGCAGGCGCGACGCGATATCTGCCAGCACCATCAGAATGGCACCGGCCAGTGCGCTGGCAATCAGCAACGTGCGATGCAGCGGACCAAAGAAGAAACGCATGACATGCGGCACCACCAGGCCAATAAAACCAATCGAACCGGCCATGCTGACGATGGTGGCGGTGATAAGCGCGGTGGTGATAAAGAGCGCAAGGCGCACCTGAGGCACCGCAATACCCAGCGAGGCAGCCGCATCGTCACCAAAAGTGAACGCATCCAGCGCCCGGGAATAGTAGAGGCAAATGGCCAGTCCGAGGGTCACTACCACCAGCACCAGCTGGAGTTCCGGCCAGCGCACGCCACTGAAGCTGCCCAGCAACCAGAACATTACATCGCGCGCCTGCTGCGCACTGGCAGAGGTGCTGATGGTATAAGCGGTGATGGCATTAAACAGCTGGGAAGCCGCAACGCCAGCCAGGATGGTGCGTTCATTACCGCCGCGTGCCCCTTTCGTCAGAAAAGCGACAAAGGCAAAGGCGGTGAAGGCGCCGGCGAAGGCTCCCGCCGACAGCGAGACGGCCCCGCTGCCGATGCCCAACACCACGACAGAAACCGCCCCAGTGGAGGCACCGGCAGAGACACCGAGCACATAAGGCTCAGCCAGCGCATTCTTCAGCAGGCTTTGCAAAACGGCACCGCAAATCGCCAATCCAGCGCCACAGCACGCCGCCACCAGCGCCCGGCTGAGGCGAAAGTCCCAGATCACACTTTCGTAGATGCGGCTCAGGGGAACGTGCGTGAGCCCCATTTTATTGCTGATGGCATAAAAGACGCTTTTTAGCGGGATCGACAGTTCTCCGACGCTGACACCGGTCGCAATCACCAGCAATAATAACGCCACGGCAGCCACCAGCGAGGCGGTCAGGAACAGCCCCTGTCGCGCCTGAACAACAGCGATGGTCATCAGTTCAGTTCCAGTTTTCTCAGCTGCTCACCCACCTGTTCGGCTCCGTAAATAGTGCGGATGGTCGGGTTCATGGCCTGGCCATCCATCACCACAATGTGGCCTTTTTTCACCGCATCCAGCTGGCTGACGGCAGGATCGCTTTTCAGGAATTTGATTTTCTCTTCGGCTTTATCCAGCGCCCAGCGATTGCGATCGAGACTGGAGACCACGATCACATCCGGATTGGCAGCAATGATGCTCTCCCAGCTGACCGTCGGCCATTCGGTCTCTGACGTGATGGCGTTGTGCCCGCCCAGCACGCTGGCGATGAATCCGGATGGACTGTTTTTACCGCCCACATAGGCATCCGCAGACGGTGACGAGCTTGAGAACCAAAACACGAACGAGAGATTCTTTTTGCTGCTACCAAACTCCTGACGCAGTGCCGCTTCACGCTTTTTGAAATCGGCAATCACCGCCTGGCCGCGATCTTCCACGTTGAAAATTTTGGCGAAGTCCTGAATCTCCTGATACAGGTACGTCATATCCCACAGCTGCTGGCGACTGCCATACATATCACCTGCGGCTTTTTTGGTAGCGCACATTCCTGGCGACACATAACTGTTCACGCCAAGTGTGATCAAATCTTCGCGTTTTGCCACCTTGCTCTCGGGTCCCAGCAGCAGCGGCGTCTGGGCAGGAACGAAGTCCGGATTTTGCGCCAGCACGGATTCGAGGGTGGGGATTTCTACCGTTAGCGTTTTGATTTTTGCATTCTGTTCGGCCAGCTGTGGCAACACTTTAGTCGGCCAGAACGCACTGGCGATGACCTTATCCTGCAGGCCGAGCAGCAGCAAAATTTCTGCGGTATTTTGCCCCAGCGCCACCACGCGCTCAGGCGGCCTGGTGAAGGTCTCTTTATAGCCGCAGTTTTCAATCGTGAGAGGATAGGTGGTGGCCAGCGCAGAGCTAACCGATGCAAACACCAAACATAACGTGCAGATGACCTTTTTCATTTACCCCTATCCCCATTGATATTGTTTTGAGAAGCCCGCGCCGCTTTAATGCAAATGAAACTCATTAACGAAGCGGGCTTTTATACAATGGGCACTTTAAGGTGTCAACGGGAGATTGTTTCCCTGAGTTATCATCGTCATGGACCTGCCGGGATCGCATACCGGACGTTCTGTAAAAGCCTGTCCGCAGCCAGCCGGTCCCCTTCCCCCGCTGGCGTAACGTATTTAATGCGCAGAGCGTGCCAGGCCAGCATTCGCTTCGCGGCACCGGGTTAGAGGCATCCACCGATTCAGGCCTGACGCTGACCGCACTCAGCGATGTTTACCGGTTGCCTGCGCTTTTCTGACAGCTGCAGACTGAGCATCGCCAGCAGAATAAAGGCCACCGACATGCCGATCAGCCCGTAAAAGCCGGCGAGTGGATATATCCATGATGCGACCGCAGAGCCAAAGCCGATACCACCAAACATGAAGGCACTGGTCAGCGCCAGCGCAATGCCGCGATGGCGGACTGATGCCAGCTCGACGATCCGGCGCTGCTGGCTGGGCCAGAGCAGATCGGTGGCAAACGCCCAGACCACCAGTGCCGCCAGCAGCACGCCCAGCGCTTTCGGCAGCACGGCGATAAGCGCCGTATCGACGATGAGCAGCGTCATGCCGCTCAGCAGCAGCTTCTCAGCGGTAAAGCGTGTCGCCACGCGGGTGACCCAGAGATTGCCCAGCACGCCGGCAACGCCCAGCACGGCCAGCGCTGCGGAGACAGCATGCGTGCCGCCAGTGTAGGTGTCGCGAATGAGCGGCGCGATAAAAGCGTAAAAGCTGTAAACGCCGGAAGTAATAAAAAACACTACCAGGAAAGCCGTCAGGTATTTGCCATCGGCCAGCACGCCGGCCATCTCACGCAGGCGGATGCGCGTCCCGGCACTGTCATCCGGCACCGTCAGCAAAATGTTCAGCCCGCTCAGCAGACTTAGCAATCCGACCAGCACAAACAGGGCTTTCGCGCCCCACAGGCTGGCTACCCAGGCGGCGAGCGGAATACCGGCAAGGCTTGCCATCGATACTCCGAGCAGTACCATGCCGATGGCCCGGCCGCGCTGCTGTTCATGCACCAGCTCTGAACCCAGCGCAACCAGTACCGGACCGATGAACCCGGCGCCGGCCCCCATCAGGATGCGTGAGGCGAGCAGTGCGTTGTAGCCCGGCGACAGCACAAACGCAAAGGCGCCCAGGCTAAACAGTGCAATGCCGGTGAGCACCAGCCGGCGACGGTGCAGGTGACCAAACAGCACCTGCACCAGCGGAGCCGCCAGCGCGAAGGTGAGTCCGAAAACACTCAGTAAGCGCGCGCTCTGCGCATCAGTCAGCTGCCAGGCTGCTGAGATGGCCGGCAGACTGCCAGCGACAGACAGCGCGCCGGTAGCCTGTACGAAGTAGGCAATGCTCAGCGCACGCAGCGCGCGGCGCTGGGAAGAGGTGATGACAGCGTTCATTATTTCTCTCCGGCATAAACTTCAGGGGCGCTGCCCTGAAATGTTTACTGAACAGGAATCGGGTTATCCGCTACAGACTGGTTGAACTGATTCACCAGCGTATGCTCGTTCGCGCCCGGGTTATCGCGCACCGGCAGCACGCGGTCGACAATCGCTTCGATGGTGTCGGTACCCAGCTTTTCAAACGTCTCGCTGATGAAGGCGTCCAGTGGCATGGCGCGCGGGTCGCCGCTTTTGTAAATCAGATCGGTATCCACCCACGGCGGTGAAATTTCAATGACCTGCACGCCGGTATCACGCAGCAGGAAGCGCTGCGACAGGGTATAGGAGTGAATTGCGGCCTTGGTGGCCGAGTAAAGCGCGTTGGTCGCCAGCGGCAGGAAGGCCAGCACCGAGCTGTTGTTAATCAGCACCGCGTCCGGCTGCTGCTTCAGGTGTTCGATGAAAGCTGCACTGACGCGCACCGGGCCCAGAATGTTGGTGTTGAGCAGCGTCACCGCCTGCGCGTCATCCAGTTCGCCCGCCGCGTTGTCAAACGGCATGATGCCAGCATTATTGATGACCACGTTCAGGGCCGGATAGCGCTCCAGCACGCTCTGTGCCGCGGCCTGAATGCTGTCGGCGCGCGTGACGTCCAGCACCACATAGCCCATGCCCGGACTGGCGGCGGTGACTTCCTGCAGCAGCGCCTCGCGGCGTCCGGAGATAATCACCTGGTTGCCCAGCTGATGAAATTTTTCTGCCATTGCGCGGCCGATGCCAGAAGTGCCGCCCGTGATGAAGATGGTGTTATCGGTCAGTTTCATGATCTGATTCCTTAATGGGACAGTTATTGAGATTGCGATTCTGAATAAGGGGGCGTTCAGTGCACAGAGACGGGCCGATAGCGTTCAGCCGGCGCGTCGCTGCCGAGGTGCGGCATCATGGCCTGACGCGCCTGCTCATAGCGGGTCCAGAGCGCTTCGTCCTGCAGGGACGGAATGGTAATGAGTTCGCCGCGGGCGAAGCCAGTGAGCGCCGCATCAACCATCTCCTGCGCGCTCATGACGATGTTCGGGTCAAGCTGGTCAACCGGCAGACCGCCGTTATCCCAGAACGGCGTCGCGGTAGCGCCAGGCAGTACGGCCTGCACCTGAATCCCCTTACCGGCCAGTTCATGGTGCAGCGACTGACTGAACGCCAGCACGTAAGCCTTGCTGCCGCCGTAGACACCGTTCAGCAGCTCAGGCGCAATGCTGACGATCGAGGCGATGTTGATGATGGCGCCGCGTCCGCGTGCCACCATGCCCGGCACCAGCGCATAGGTCAGGCGGGTCAGCGCGATGACGTTGAGGTTAATCATGGCGTTCATCTGCGCCACGTCGCTGTCCAGCAATGGGGTATGGGTGCCGATGCCGGCGTTATTCACCAGCAGCGTAATGCTCGCGTCCTGACGCAGCTTCTCTTCCAGCGCGTTCAGCTGTGCGGCATCTGCCAGGTCCGCGGTGATGACTTCCACGCTGCGGCCGCTGTCGGTGGTGATGTGTTCAGCCAGCTGGTTCAGGCGGTTGTGATTGCGGGCCACGATGATCAGGTCATAGCCCATGCGTGCCAGTCGGCCGGCGTACAGTGCGCCCATACCGGTAGAGGCGCCGGTGACAACGGCAGTGCCGCGGTTGGTGTGTGTCTGCTGCGTCATGATATTCACCTTGTCAGTTATCGGGTTGGTGAATTCATAGTACGCAGTCGCGCGCCGGCGCGGCTGACGAGAAAGGTCGTGATTTCGGACAACATGATGACCGGGATTCCGGCCATCGTGATCAGAAAGCGTTCAGGCGGGACAGGGCGCGTCAGGCTTTACCGGTACGCAGCGACTGCGGCGGGATGCCGTAACCGCGAATGAACACTTCCCGCATATGGCGGCGATCGCGGAAGCCGGATTCACGGGCTATCACCTCCATCGGCAGCCTGCTCTGCTCGATCAGCAAGCGGGCGTTTTCCAGTCGTAATCCCTCAATGGCTTTGGCCGGCGACTTGCCCGTCTCAGAGCGGAACAGGCGGCTGAGCTGCCGCGCGCTGAGGTGAACCGCATCCGCAAGGTCTTCGATGGTCAGCGCTTTGCTGAGATTGTTGCGCGCATATTCCAGCGCCGACTGCAGCCGGTCGCTGCGCGGAGAGAGCATCAGCATCTCAGAGTGCTGCGTCTGTCCGCCGGAGCGGCGGTGATGCATGACCAGCAGGTGTGCCACGCTGCGCGCCACTTCGGCACCGAGATCTTTCTCCACCATTCCCAGCGCCATATCCAGCCCTGCGGTGAGTCCCGCCGAGGTCCAGATGTGATCGTCAATAATAAAGATGCGGTCTTCTTCTATCCGCGTCGTCGGGTGCAGCAGTTGCAGACTCTGGGCATGTACCCAGTGCGTAGTGGCACGGCGCTCCGATAACAGACCGGCCTGCCCCAGCACGAATGCGCCGGTACAGATCCCGGCCACCCGGCGGCCCCGGGGTGCGTGCACCTGCAGAAAATCAACGATGCCCGCTGTGGCCGGCAGCTCCAGCGGCGTCATTACGCCTGCGACCAGCCAGGTATCCATTTCCATCTCTGCATGGATCGGCTGGCTGTCCACGCCGAAGCCGGAAGAGGACTGCACCGTGCCACCGCGCTCTGAATACACCGTGCAGTGGTAAAACGGTTCGCCGTTTACCTGATTGGCAAACTCAAAAATACTTAGAGTTGATAATCCCAGAACCTGGAAATGATCGGAAATCAGTAAACCTACCCGGTGCATCGTCGTCTCCTTCAGTCGTCCGGCACCGTCTGCCACACTGTGTCCGGCCTGATGTTAAGCAGGGTGAGCCATGACAATACCCGATTTCGCTCAGCGGTATCACCTGTGGAAAAATAAAAAAGGCAATGACACCGACCTGCTGCGGATCTTCTGCGCCGTTTTATGTTAAGAGTACCCGATCGGGCAGTTCGCCAGACATGCGGTTTTAAACAGGCGGCCATTGCCCAGGTCATCAATCAGAGAAAAAACCATGAAAAAATCGATCGTTCCTGAAGAATTTCAGCACTATTACCATGACTGGCACTTCTCTCCCGTTATCGAAGCCGATGGCACCCTGTATCTTTCCGGGGTGACGGCAGCGCGGAAAGACAAACCGATAAGTACCCACCCTGAAGAGCAATTCCATGATGCGTTTTATAAGCTGGGTGTGTATTTAAACGCTGCCGGACTGGACTATGAACATATACTGGAGATGACTACCTTTCATATCGATCTTAAAAAACACATCGGGGTATTTTCTAAGGTCAAAGATGTGTATATCAAAGCCCCCTACCCGGCATGGTCCGCCATCGGCGTGTCAGAGTTCATTCCGGAAAATGCCCTGGTGGAAATGCGGATTGTGGCGAAAAGGGTGCTTCAGGCGGATGGGCAAAAATAACCGCAACCGCCGCTTACGTCACAGGGCTGTGATTACAGCCCTGCTTCTTCCGCATTTATTCGGCTTTTCCCTGCATCAGCTGCCGGTATTTCATGCTGTCGTGGTACATCTCATGGAATACACGGTATTTACGGTCGTAATACTCTTTGATTTTGTTGGTCTGCGGCGTGATGGTCTTACCGATGCGGCTCATGGCGGCCATCGCTTCGGGTAAAGAGTCGTACGCACCCGCCGCCACAGTGCCCATCATCGCGCTGCCGAGCAACATGGCTTCACTCTCTTCCGGTAACAGCATTGCGCAGCCCGTCGCGTTGGAGTGCTCCTGCACAAAGATTGGATTTTTGGTGCCGCCCCCGCTGGCCATAATGGTATCAATGCAGTAACCACTCTGGTTCATGGTCTCAATAATGTGGCGAGTGCCAAGCGCCAGCGCCTGAATGGTGGCGAGATAATGCAGCGCCATGTCTTCCGGCGTGCGTGACAGTTTCAGGCCAGTCAGCGTGCCGGTCAGGGTCGGATTGGCACGCGGTGAGCGGTTGCCATGGAAATATGGCAGCATATGAATGTCTTTGGTCAGGAAGGCAATATTCTCGGGTTCACCCGCCATTTTGCGCAGAATGCCGTTCAGCACTTCATAGATGGTTTTGCCGCTGTCTTTACCCTGCTTAAGCAGATCCTGATAACACGGATGCGACTGAATCACATGGTCAATCAGCGCGCCGGTGGTGGATTGTCCGCCTTCGTTCAGCCAGTAATCCGGCAAAATCGCCGAATAATACGGCCCCCAAATGCCACCGATATAGCGCGCGCTGCGCGACATCGCCATATGGGCCGTGGATGTGCCGCCAATCAGCGCGATGCGGTTGTCAAAATCCGCTGATTCGCCGGATGCGCCGCTGGCACCGAGAATACCGAGGCTGCCGGCGTGCGCATCAATAATCGAAACGCTGACCGCCGTGCCCGCCATTAACCCCATCTCTGCGGCGGCGCGCTGCGTCAGGCCATGCCCCAGCGGCTCACCCATGGTTTTCACTTCACTGCCGATCTTTGCCGCGTTATTTTCCAGTAAATCCTCCAGGCCAATCTGGCGGAAATAGCTCGGATCCCAGCGGTCTTCATGGCCGATATAGGTCCATTTGCAGACGGTAGAACACAAAGAGCGCGTAGTATCCTGGGTGGCGCGCCAGGTGAGGAAATCCGGCAGGTCGAACAGATGCCCGACGTTGCTCCAGGTGGTCGGCATGTGCTGTTTCAGCCACAGCAGTTTGGGGGTCTGCATTTCCGGCGAGATAATCCCGCCAACAAACTCCAGCACGCGATGGCCGGTGGCATTGATGCGTTCTGCCTGCGTGATCGCGCGATGATCCATCCAGACAATAATGTTCTGCTCGCTGCGCCCGGTCGGGCTGACGGTCAGCGGTTTGCCTTCTTTATCCAGCACCACCAGCGAACAGGTGGCGTCAAAACCGATGCCTTTCACCTGAATCGGGTTGATATCCGCCTGACTGACCACGTCTTTAATCGCGTTACACACGGACTGCCAGATCTCATCAGAGGATTGCTCAACAAAATCAGCTTTCGGGCGGTAGAGCGTGATCTCCCGGCTGGCCTGGCCGAGCATACGGCCAGTCATGTCGAAGACGCCCGCGCGGGCGCTGCCGGTTCCTACGTCGACGCCAATAAAATAACTCGCCATGTTCTTTCCTTTCTTGAAAAGCTTTCGCTTATGATTTTCTGTTTTGCAGAGCGATAAACAGGATCAGGACACAACCCCACAGCGCCATGGTCAGGTAACTACTGACGCCCATCAGGTTCAGGCCGCTTTCCAGCATTTGCAGTACGATGAGCGCCAGCACCAGCCCGATCACCCGGCCAAAACCGCCGTCAGGGTTAATGCCGCCAAGCACCGAGGCCAGAATGGTCACCAGCAAATAGGAGTCGCCGTAGCCAGCCTGTGCCGAGTTAAATTTGGACATCATCAGCAGTGCCGCGCCCCACCCCAGCAGAGCTGAAAGCACGTACACCGCGATGGTGACTTTATGCGTGTTGACCCCACTGAACCGCGTCGCCTGCTCGCTGGAACCCATCAGATACAGGCTGCGGCCGAGCGTAGTGTGTTCCAGAAACACCCACAGCAGCAGCGCCACCAGCAGGAATAACACCAGGGCGACCGGAATACCCAGCAGGCTGCCGTTGCTGAGGTACTGAATCACCGGCGGGAAGCCGGAAATGACCGCGCCGTTGGTCAGCAGAATATTCAGCCCGGCGATCAGCGTCATGGTGCCGAGCGTCGCCAGAATTGGTGAAACCCCGATAAAGGCAATCAGCGCGCCATTGAGCACCCCAATCACCAGCGCCACACCCAGACCCGCAAGCAGCGCCAGCGCGACATATTCCGGCTGGTTCGGATGCGCCACCAGAATCGCCGCCATCACCAGCGAACACGCGTTGGCACCGGCAATGATCGAAAGGTTGATCCCGCCGGTCAGCATGGTAATGCCCATCCCCAGCGCCAGCATGCCCAGAATCGGTAACTGCGAGGAGATCGACTGGAAATTGCCGACGCTGTAAAAGCTGCCACCCAGCGTAAAGGAGAACAGCACGGCAACGGCCACGATGATCAGCAACTGCAAACGGATGATGCGGTCGCCGGGGAAGAATCGGTTTAACGTTGTCATGTCACATCCCCTTCGCCAGTTTGCGTTTTTCGTTCCACGCGGTGCTGCTAATGCTGACCAGAATGATCGCGCCGCTGAACACCTGATGCCAGTAAGATGAAATGCTAAGCAGGGTCATGCCATTTTGCAGGAAGGCCAGCAGCATCACGCCCAGAATGGTGCCGGTTAGCGAGCCGCGCCCGCCGGTCATGCTGGTGCCGCCTAATACCACCGCCGCCAGCACCGTCAGTTCATAACCGAGCAGGGAATTAGGTGCCACCGACTGGGTAATTTGCGCCTGTACCACGGCAGCAATACCCGCCAGCAATCCCATAAAACCGTAAACGTAAAAATGCAGTCGCAGGATGTTCAGACCGAGACGCGATGCGGCGTCACGGTTGCTGCCCATGGCGTAAATCTGGCGGCCCACGCGGGTGCGATTCATCAGGACGCCGGTAACGATGATCACCCCCAGCAGGCAAAGCAGCGGCAGTGTCAGCCCATAGTCGTAACCGTCGGCGGCGGTGAAGGAGAACCAGCTGATCCCGTTCATAAACCAGTCGGGGAAACCGTACAACCAGGTACCGTTAGTCAGATACACCAGCAAACCGTAAAACAGGTTGAGCGTCGCGATGGTGATAATGATGGCCGGCACGCGCAGCCAGTACACCAGAAAACCGTTGACCAGGCCGAGCAGCAAACCGATTCCCATCGACATGGCAAACGCCAGCGGAAAGCTGCCGCCGTGATGAATGATGTAGCTCGCCATCACGTACTGACCGATGGAGGTGACGGCGGGAAAGGAGATGTCGATGCCGCCGGCAATCAGCACCACAAACAGACCACAGGCCAGAATGCCCAGAATGGCATAGCTGGTGGCGACGTCAGTCAGGTTACCCAGCGTCATAAATTCACTGCTGCTGGCGCTCAGACCCACCACCAGCAGCAGCACCAGTAATCCCAGCCAGAATTCGTGCTGGGTAAACAGTTTCGATAGCGATTTGTTACCCATTAATCACCTCCGCAATCTGCGCTTCGCTGCTCTGGTGCGGCGCGAACTCCGCTACCAGTTCGCCTTTGCGCATCACCAGCACGCGATGGCTGTTGTAATACGCTTCCGGGATTTCATCGCAAATCATCAGCACCGCCATGCCGGATTCCGCCAGATCGCGGGCAATGCGGTAAATGCCTTCTTTATTGGCAATATCCACCCCTACCGTTGGTGAATCGAGGATCAGGATATGGGGCCGCGTCGCCACCCATTTGGCGATGGCGATACGTTGGGCATTGCCGCCGGAGAGCGTTTTAACCGGTAAACTGCTGTCCGGGACTTTAATATTCAGGTCACGGATCAGGTCTTTAACCACCGCCGCGGCTTTGCGGTGATCCATCAATCCGGCGCCGGTATGCAGCTTGTCGAAAATCGATACCAGCGTGTTGTCATAAATGGATTGATCCATGATGAGTCCCTGCGTCAGCCGGTCTTCCGACACATAGGCGATGCCGTGACGAATGGCGTCGCGGTTAGAGTGGAATTTCACCACCTTGCCGTTAATGCGGATCTCTCCGCTGTCCGGCTGGCTCATGCCAAACAGGCTCAGACAGAGTTCCGTGCGGCCCGAACCGAGCAGACCGATAATCGACGTGATTTCTCCCTGGCGCAGCGACAGCGAAATATTGTGATACTGCCCTTTGCGGCTCAGCTGGCTGATTTCCAGCAGTGGCGTCACATCGGCGGGCGCCCGGTGCGGCAGATGGCTGTAAGTGAAGCGCTGCCCGGTCATCAGGAACGCCAGTTCATGGCTGTCGAGTTCACTGGCCGGATAGGTGCCGACCAGTTTGCCATCGCGCATCACGCTGATACGATCGGCCACTTCCATCACTTCATCGAGACGGTGACTGACAAACACCACGCAGATACCGGCGGCTTTGAGTTCATTCACCACCCGCAGCAAACCATTCACCTCGCTGCGGGTCAGTGACGCCGTCGGTTCATCCATAATCACCAGACTGGCGTCAGCAGCGATGGCACGGCATATTGCCACTAACTGGCGGTCAGCGATCGACAGCTTTTCAACTTTACGATCCGGATCCAGAGCAACGCCGACCCGTTGCATCGCCGCCAGCGCTTTTTTGCGCATTGACTCGCGATGTACCCAGAAATCACCGCCCGGTAAATAGCGGTGAATAACGATATTTTCGGCGACTGACAGATTGGGAAATAACGACAAATCCTGATAAATAACCTGAATGCCGTAATAAGAAGACAGCTGTGGCGTCAGGGTATGAAAGAGTTTTCCGTCCAGCGTGATGGCCGCGCCTTTTTCCGGTTGATAAACCCCGGAAATGACTTTAATTATGGTGCTTTTGCCGCAGCCATTCTGCCCGGCCAGACAATGCACCTCACCTTTATTCAGCGTCAGGCTGACATTATCCAGTGCTAATACGCCGGGGAACTTTTTACTGATTTTTTCGAGGCTGATAAAGGCCTCAGCATTGGCGGGGGACGTGCTGAGCGTATTCATCATAGATCCTTAAGCCTGCCCATCCTATTTCCAGCCGGGTGTTGGCGATGCTCGCTTATCCGAATCATTTATTTATATCTCATCGAATTTCACTGACTTTCGCCGCGCCTGACGCGAATTATTCAGGGTATATGTTTTCAATCTCTGAGTAGAAGTTCAGATACAGCACAACATACAACGCCGTATCTGTTTCTATTTGCCTGGTGTGGCGCTGGAGATAATCTATCTCCGTTAAATTAAGGTGTTAAACATTCTGATCAGAAGCCAAGTGATTTCGCATTCTCTGGCGTTACTTCGAGAATTTTATTAAAGCGAATCACTTTCTTATCCATATCGACGTCGGCTTTGCCCAGACCTTCAATGCTCAGGTCTTTAGTGACTTCTTTACCCTGAAGCAGCTGATCGGCAACCGAAACCAGGGCGTAACCGGCATCTTTTGGATCCCACAGCAGGACTTTTTTGATGTCACCGCGCATCAGATATGGCGCAGCCTGAGCCGGCATAGCGATACCGACAACCGCGATCTTGTTTTTCGCCCGCTTCTGCTGAACCGCCTGACCGGCACCGATCGGACCGAGCGAGCCGAAACCGATAATCCCTTTCAGATCAGGATAGGTTTTCATCAAATCCAGCGTGGTGGAATATGACTTATCAATATTTTCAGCCACTGGCAGGCGTGACGTGACTTCATGCATCTCCGGGTATTTTTCTTTCTGATATTTGATCGCCGCATTGGCCCACGCATTATGTAATGGCACGGTCAAAGAGCCGACATAAATGGCATAACCGCCTTTGCCACCCATATCTTTTGCCAGCTCGTCCATATTGGCTTCCGCATATTTCTGGCTGTCGATGGTTTCAACATCCCACTGACCAATTTGCTGGTCCGGCGATTCATGGGTTAATACCACGATGCCCTGGTCGCGCGCTTTTTTCAGTACCGGCTCCAGTACTTTGGCATCGTTTGGCACCACAATGATGGCGTCAACTTTTTTGGCAATCAGATCTTCAATCACCTTGACCTGCTGCGCCGGATCGGGCGTCGAGGCGCCAACCTGATAAGCGTTGACATCCAGCTTCTGCGCGGCTTCTTTTACGCCGACTTCCATGCGGGTGAACCACGGAATACCGGTAACTTTGGCCACCACGGCGATATCGTAAGGTTTGGCAGCGAATGAGGGTGTTGTGAATAACATGCACGCTGAAACCACACATGCACTGACTAATGCGAGGTTAAATTTCATTTTGGTACCTTTCTGATGAGGTTCTGATATAGGGAACAGGCGGTTGCTATTTAATTCACGCTCAGAGATTAACTTACCCGTACATAGGTTTTCGCGTAGATGTGATGGAAATGTGAGCAAAGCCCACAAATGTTAAATTAAATGATTAAATGTGTTAAATTATAGTTAATTTAACATCTTTATTTACTCTCAGAGTGGTTGCTGAAGCTCCTGGATGGATTTTTAGAAACAAATTTAGATCAATTATTTTACAATTCTGATACATAGACAAAACGCGCCGTTGTTTTTACCGCAGTACAAACCCGGCCCTGAATTTTATTTGCACAGATTGTGAGCAGAATCACTTGAGCAGGCGATGACGCTTTTCACAGCATCTGCTGGCAACTGTGCGCGATGGAGGTGAGTTCCGCTTTTGGTGCCGGGTGTCCTTACGTTGCGAGATCAGCTTTGGGCATGAAGCGGACTTAGCCCAAGTCCCTTTCCGCTTTGAGTGAAAAGCAGACTCTGGCTTTCTGAAATTTTTTGATTGCATAAGAAGGCGCTTTGTTTTAGTTTATCCTAAATTTAGAATTTACTAAAATAAAGAAATGAATAATACTTTGCAGTTACAGGAAAGCGTCTTGCGCGCAACAACTCTGCTTAAGTCGATGAGTAACACCAGTCGGCTATTGATCCTCTGTGTGCTGATTGATAAGCCTGGCACCTCATCAGGTGATCTAAGTGAGTTGACCAATTTGACACCCTCAGCAACCTCTCAGCATTTAGCAAAAATGAAAGAGGATGGTTTGATTGAGTCTGAAAGAGTGGCTCAAAGAATGAAGTACTTCATCAAAGATGATGCTGTAGAGAAAGTTATTTACGTGCTTAAAGACATCTATTGTCCTGAGGAATTCAAATGAGTCTGGAATCTGTAGCACCTGAAAAAGCTAAAAAGCTGATTGATCAAGGCGCTTTGCTCCTTGATATTCGCGATACCTCAGAATACCTGCGTGAACACATTCCTGGCGCACGTTCATTTCCTCTTATCGATATTCAGGCAGGTAAAAAGATAGAAAATCCTGAGGAGCGACCTGTCATCTTTCACTGTCTGTCAGGAGGTCGTACGGCTCAAAATTCTAATGCACTCATTGCCGCAGCAGGTCCTGTGCCTGTTTTGATCCTGGTCGGTGGAATTAATGCATGGAAGAGCGCTCGTCTACCTGTTATTGAAGACAAAAAGCAACCATTGCCTATCATGAGGCAAGTCCAGATTGCTGCAGGCATACTGATTATTACAGGCGTTGTTCTGGGATACAGCATAGACAGCCGCCTGTTTTTACTCTCCGGCTTTACAGGTGCAGGATTACTTTTTGCAGGCATCAGCGGTATATGTGGAATGGCAAATGTTCTGTTAAAAATGCCGTGGAACAAAGCCAATAAATAATTATTATTAGACTGTTCCACAGAGGCTGAGCTCATTGTAGGTACCTGTTGGATGATGGGCAATGAAGGTCCGCTATGAGCGAAAAGCGGACATTTACTGATGACTACTCTCAAATAACAGACAACTGGCAGTGTTTAGTGGGCCTGCCAGCGAATATAGGGCTCGATCACAAGCCCAGGCTACATGCTGCAGGCGTGGCCTGATGAAAAAACAGAGTCCACTGGCCTTCTTCCGAATACAACCAGCATGAGGAGCGCAACGCAGGATGGCTTCCGTCAGCACAAGACGTCCGGTAGTGAAGAATGGCGCAGCCACTCCCCATTTCAGTGAGCCAGAAATCGCTGCTTATAATAGGCGATGACTTTTTCTCGTTTAATAGTGACGAGATCGTTACTGAACGGTCAACCATTACGCCTGACCGGGTAATTTCCCTAAATTCAGGGTGGAGAAGCTGCTCAAGCCACTCCCCATCGTTGCGCCTATTACCGTGAAGGCTGCATTCGAGTAATTTGAGCTTATCCAGAAGCATTCAGCTTATCCTCCAGTGACCCTGCCGGACGTTCAAATCTACCATAACAGTTCATGCGCTACTTCTGCTCTGGGTATCAGGCGGACTTACGCGCTGTAAGGTTCCGCTTTGAGCGAGTAGCTGACGTTGATAATTGATGTATATCCCAGGTAAAGCATGCTTAATGACTGAATTCGTCTTTTAACAATCCAAAAACCCAGTCATCCTGCCAGCGATCCTGAAGAAAATAGTTTTGCCTTAATGTGCCCTCATGTTGAAATCCTACCTTAAGCAATGTCCTGCGTGAGGCCTCATTACCCGAGGTAACTGTCGCCGTTAGCTTGTGATATCCATGTGTGTTGAATGCAAAACGAGCAATATCTTTTAGAGACTCGCTGCCAAAACCTTTGCCATGAAATTCCGCAGCAAGTATGAACCCTACTTCCGCAATGCCCTCACTACGCTCAATAAAGCCAGTTACTCCAATGGGTAAATGTGTATTCTTTTGACTGATAACGAGACACAGCCAGTGTTCACTGCCTTTTTTCCACGGTTGCAAGCGCTTCTCAAAGGAGTGGGTTCTGATCTCCTCTTCCGTTCGTGAATCGCTAATGAAATGCATAACATGGCGGTCCTGATTTAATGCCAGATAAAATGGCCAGTCAGTGTGGCTGAGACAGCGATAATTAAGTCCGGCAGAGGGAACATAATGCATTGGCATTCTCCATATTTTCTTTAAGTTCCGTTAGATTTAAAGATTTCATGAACCGAATTTCAACAACCTTACCAACATTCGTAACGTCCACTTTGGCACAGGGCTGCTGTTGCAGCCTTCCCAAATTAAACTTCAATAGACTCAGCTATCTCCAGAGCATTATCCACTTCAATACCGAGATAACGGACTGTACTTTCGAGGTTTTTGTGACCTGACAGTAGCTGCATCATTCGAAGATTCTTCAATTTCTTATAGATCAGATATGGCTTGGTTCTTTGCATAGAATGCGTACTGTACAGAGTTCCGTCGAGACCCAGCTTATCAATCCATCCATTAAAAATACGGTTATATTGCCTGGTTGAGATATGTCGTGAAGAACCGACGCGGGACTGGAACAGATAGTCGCTACTACGTAGATGAGCCATTTTGATCCACGCTGCCACAGCCTCTCTGGTTCTCTTAGTCAGTTCAAACTGAACGGGGCTTCCCGTTTTTTGCTGCAGCACTGTCGCTCTGCCCGAAACAGAGTGCCCGTAGGCCACATCAGAAACTTTTAGCTTAAACAGATCACAGCCCCGAAGTTTATTACTGTCCAGAGCCATGTTAAACAGAGCTAAATTGCGTACTTTTCCTTCCAGCTCAAGTCTGATACGGCCCCCCAGATATGAGAGATTTGAAGAGGCCGTTTCTGGCCAATAATACGGCCCTTGTTCCAGGGGGATGTTGTCATGCTCAATCTCCTTAGGGTTAGGAGATGTGATTATGGTTGTCCCATATGAGCGATAAACGGACGTTATTCGTTTTTTTGTTGTTCGTAATCCAGTAAGTATTTATCTAACGGATAAGCAGTACCAAAAGAGTGAATTTCTCCATTATCTTTATCAATTATAAACGGTGCATTTCCAACCAACTGAGCAGAAAACTCACCTGTTTCCAGATACTCCTTCGATTGATAACAATAGAACCAGCCTTCTGAGAATCGTCCATGAAGTGTAATGACGACTGGAATGTCAAAGCCATTAAGGTAATCCAAAGCCTTGTCCATCGCATTTTGATAAGTAATCATTATTCCATTCTCAAACGATAACGTCATATGAACTAGCTGATTTGACCAGCTCCCGACAATCTAACATAGCACGATATCAACAACGTCCGCTCCTGGCACAAAGCGGACAGACGCGGAGCATGGTCCGCTATGAGCGAAGAGTGGACATTTAATGATGACAAATAAATATCAGACATAAAGTCCCTGTTGCGAATCGCGGTTATCGCCGCAGCATCTGCCGCAACCGCTTCTGTTGCCAGCGGCTAATCAGCCCGCGAAAAACAAACGTTCTCATACCACGAATAGCCAGCAGTGCAAACCAGATCCCCGATACCCACAATGACCATACGCTGGCCGGGGCCGTAAAGTGGTTAAGAACAAGCAGTAGCGCACAAACAACGACAGCGGTAATAACCGACCGGTAAAAACGGCCTTCCTCTGCGAGGTTGCTCTTCGCTTCGGCAATTCTCTGGTCGAGCACGTTATCGCCATGCGCGTCAGAGCCGGAAAGATCCGCAACGCTCACCTCAAATACAGCTGCAAGGGCGCTCAGTGTTTCCAGGCTGGGTTGATCGCCATTCTCAATACGCTGCACCGTGCGCACACTCAGTCCGGACAGTTCGGCAAGCTGTTCCTGGGACCATGCCCGCGCAAGACGCCGCGATCTAAATTTGTTTGTATTACTCATATTATGTCTCCAAATGGAAAGTGGTCAGCGCACAGTGTTGCTCAGACAATCCTGCACGCCCACGATCATAACCCGACAGTAACCTGACAACGGTCTGACATGCCGGTTTGAGAGTCTTGAATCCCAAACTTCAGGAGCATATACGGTCGGTTTTAACATACAAGTTCATATGCTACTTCCGCTTTTGGCACAAAGCGGACGTCAACTGACCTGCCCCCCGGATTAAATACAAAACTCAGTTAGTAATGTCGGATCCTTCACTCTCAGAATTACCCTTTCTCCAGCTCGCTGCAAATTCAGACGGCGTCTGATAATTCAGCGTGGAGTGCGGACGACATTCGTTATAATCCTGACGCCATTCGCTGATGGTTTTCCTGGCATGACTGACGTCGCTGAACCAGTTTTCATTCAGGCATTCATCGCGAAAGCGTCCGTTAAAACTCTCAATAAATCCGTTCTGTGTCGGCTTGCCGGGCTGGATAAGTCGCAGCTCCACTCCATGCTCAAAGGCCCACTGATCGAGCGCGCGGCAGGTAAACTCCGGGCCCTGATCGGTTCTTATCGTAGCCGGATAGCCGCGAAACAGCGCAATGCTGTCCAGAATACGCGTGACCTGCACGCCTGAAATCCCGAAGGCAACAGTGACCGTCAGGCATTCCTTTGTGAAGTCATCGACGCAGGTAAAGCACTTGATCCTGCGACCAGTAGCCAGCGCATCCATGACGAAATCCATCGACCAGGTCATGTTGGGCGCCGCCGGGCGGAGCAGCGGTAGACGTTCTGTTGCAAGCCCTTTACGACGACGTCTGCGTTTAACGCCCAGCTCGTTCAGATGATAAAGGCGGTACACGCGCTTGTGATTAACCAGAAGCCCTTCACGGCGCAGTAACTGCCATATGCGGCGGTAGCCAAAGCGCCTGCGCTCCAGTGCCAGTTCAGTAATGCGCCCTGATAAATGGGCATCAGCCGCCGGACGCTGAGCGTCATAGCGGCAGGTCGACAGGGACAAACCTGTGAGTCTGCAGGCACGACGTTGCGACAAACCGGTCGCATCACACATCAACACCACGACTTCGCGCTTCTGGTCTGTCGTCAGTACTTTCGCCCAAGAGCCACCTGAAGCGCCTCCTTATCCAGCATGGCCTCGGCGAGCAGCTTCTTGAGTCTGGCGTTCTCTTCCTCAAGTGACTTCAGGCGCTTAACCTCAGGCACCTCCATGCCGCCATACTTCTTACGCCAGGTATAAAACGTGGCGTCGGAAATGGCGTGCTTACGGCAGAGTTCCCGGGCAGAAACGCCGGCTTCAGCCTCGCGGAGAATACTGATGATCTGTTCGTCGGAAAAACGCTTCTTCATGGGGATGTCCTCATGTGGCTTATGAAGACATTACTAACATCGCGGTGTATTAATCAACGGGGAGCAGGTCACGGACATTCACAGCTTTGCCATGCAGGTCATGCACAATCACCAACCGATCTGTTTCACAGTTACTCCAAAAAGGCAGCGTTGTACACTACAACAGCGAGACATGCTTCTGCTGTAAAATCTGGCGCAGCTCTTTATCAGGTTCGCCATCGACAATCAGCGTACTGGCCAGATCCAGATCCCCAATCGCGAAGGCGGAGGCGGAATTGAGTTTCTCTTTTGACACCATGACAACGGTCTCGGCGGCTCTCCCCGCCAGCGCGCGTTTTATGCCGGCCTCTTCATAGTTGCCGGTCGTGAGACCGGCGGTTTTATGCACGCCGGTAACGCCCATGAAAAACAGATCGGCATTAATACGCGCAGCCGCCTCATGGACAGCCGATCCCACCGCGACCACCGAGTGGCGATAGAGCAGCCCGCCCAGGGTTATCACTTCTACCCGCGGAAAATCCACCAGCGCAACCGCAATACCGGGGCTGTGGGTGATCGCCGTGAAAGCCAGGTCTGCTGGCAGCAACTGCACCAGTTCTGCGGTGGTGGTTCCGCCGTCAATAATCACCACCTGACCGGGTTGAATCAGCTTCACCGCCTTTTGCGCCACACACTGCTTGGAACTCATTTGCACGTTTTTGCGTTTTTCGAAAGATGCCAGCGCGGCTGACACCGGCAGCGCGCCGCCGTGCACGCGCTGTAACAGTCCTTCAGCGGCCAGCTCCCGCAAATCGCGGCGTATTGAGTCCTCGGATATGCCAAAACGCTGACTGAGTTCACCTGACATCACCTGATTTTCAGCCGCCAGAATCTTCAGAATCTGTTGTTTACGCTGGCTCGATAGCATAATTACCGCTCACGTTTTTTCTTGAATTTGCACGATTGTGCATGATAGCGTCTGTTTTGTCATCTTTAGGAGGCAAGCTATGCAGCAGAAAATACGCAATATCCGTGAGCAGCTGTTGTCCGACAACTGGTACACCCTGAAAAAATACACCTTCGAATTGCAGCGCCGTGACGGCTCGTGGCAGGAGCAGCAGCGTGAAGCGTATGATCGCGGTAATGGTGCCGTCGTGCTTCTCTTTAACCGCCAAAAGCGCAGCGTGGTGTTAACCCGCCAGTTTCGTTTGCCGGTTTTTATTAATGGTCACCACGGTTTTTTGATTGAAGCGGCTGCCGGGCTGCTCGATAACGCTTCGCCGGAAACCCGCATTGTCGCGGAGGCAGAAGAAGAAACCGGTTACCGGGTGCAGCATATTGAAAAAGTCATGGAAGCCTTTATGAGTCCGGGTTCGGTTACCGAGAAACTTTATTTCTTCATCGCCGAATATGCTGACGACGATCGCCAGAGCAAAGGCGGTGGCCTTGCCGACGAGGGCGAGGATATTGAAGTACTGGAATGGCCTTTGACTCAGGCGCTGAGCGCAATTCGCAGCGGGGAGATTATGGATGCGAAAACCATCATGTTACTGCAATACGTTGCCATGAATGTTCATTTTGAGGAGCCAATACCATGCTGATCCTGATTGCCGGCCCTGTGCGCAGCGGCACCGAAGGAGACCCGGTTTTAATTCACGCCAATATACAAAAATTAGATGAAGCCGCTCTGCAGGTTTATCACAAAGGGCATACGCCGGTCATTGGAGAATGGCTGGCATTACCTCTTGCCGCCGCCGCAGGTTCACAGGCAATCGGTGATGAAATCAGTGAGGCTTATCTTTATCCGGTTGCACATCGGCTAATTCAACATTGCGACGCGATCTTACGTATGCCGGGCGCGTCGCACGGCGCCGATAACGATATACGGATTGGCAGAGAACGCGGGTTAAACATTTATACTCACATAGATGAGATTCCGCTCGGGTGATTATTCACTCACTGGATGGCGACGATGCCAGCGCGGCCATTCAGGCTTATGGACATTTGGCTTGTCGCCGTCATTCAAACAAGAGTATTTTTCGCGAATAAAACAAACTCATTGATGCCCGGGAAATATGCCAGTCTTGCTGATCGCTTTTTCTCTGCATCGTCTGATGCAGTGATTCATAACATCAGGCGGCCCTACCCGCAGCAGACTGACAACATCGTGCCAGCCTGAGTCAGGCATCTGAATTAATGCTATCGTGTCTGGCTTAACGCCTCACAGGCATGACAACGATAATTGGTACCAGGATGGAAACAGGCATGCTCATTCCGCGCACACCCTCTTCCGGCTGCGATTGCGATAATGACAGCGCAGCCACTCGTACAGAGTTCTGGCGCGATCCGTCGCTGGTTTTTGTCGAAAGTCGTCGCGCGTGTCACAGCCGCGCATGTTACAGACCACACAGTCACCCGACCTTTTCAATTGGCGCAGTTGACGCAGGCGGCAGCCTGTTCACAGGCGCATCCGGTGGTCCCTGTTCTTTACAACCTGGAATGATGGTTTTTATTCCCGCCGGCGCGGTTCACTCCTGTAATCCATTGCCCCATAAGCACTGGAGCTATCAGATGTTACATATAGATGCCGCGTGGTTAAATGCTTTACTTGCTGAAATGGACGATGTTTCAGGCAGCTTCATCAGTCAAGGTGAAGTTCGGGTGACGAATAATCAGGAGCGCTATCATCGCTTCTGTGAACTGAATAACCTCCTGTTTTCGACTGCCAGTACAGAAGACAAAAATACAGCGCTAATCGAGTTTATTGGCGACAGTAAATATGGCACCGGCCCGGTGAAAGCCTTTCCTGTCATGGCGTCTGACATCAGTCGGGCATTACACAACGTGATTGAAGTATTGCAGCAGGCTGAAAGGCAGCCGTGGGCGTTGTCGGAGCTGGCAAGCCTTTCAGGCTTGAGTCGTTATCAGCTCATCAGAGCATTTCGCGCTGCGACTGGCATGACACCGCATGCTTATCAGCTTAATTTGCGCATAAATAAAGCACGTCACTGGCTTCAGTCAGGCTGTGACATTACCGATATCGCTTACCGGCTGGGTTTCGCTGACCAGAGTCATTTTCAGCGCGTATTTAAGGCCCACACTGGCGTAACGCCAGGCTGCTATCGAACCTGAGCAAGTGCAATTTTGTTCAATACAATCCTGCCCGGGAGCTGCACCCTGTTAAAAATTTTTAAGAGGGTAATACCGTGTTGCAGCAATTTCTTATCGTGGCAGCAGCGCATTTTCTGGCGTTGCTGTCGCCCGGCCCGGATTTTTTTCTCGTGGCACGCACCTCAATCAGAGCCGGCTGGCGGCGCGCCGCCAATGTCTGCCTGGGGATAGCCATAGCGAACGGCGTGTTTATACTGGCTGCCTTCAGCGGTATCACGCTTTTCCATCCTGAGAGCATCAGTTTTATCGTTATTCAGCTCGCGGGCTGTGCTTATTTACTCTATGTCGGTCTGCTTTTTATCCGCTTTGCTGGCATGAGCTCATTGTCTGCCTGCAGCGTCAAAACAGCGGAATCAGTAACTCAGCCTGCTGGTGCCTCGAACCATTACCGTGAACTGGGCATGGGTTTTCTCTCCGGAATACTCAATCCCAAGAATGCGCTGTTTTACGTGAGTCTGGCCACGCTTATTGGTGGTGGCGATGCGATGGTGAATGTGAAAGTCGTCTATGGCATATGGATGTTTAGTGTCGTGCTGCTATGGGATTTACTGGTCGCCGCTTTCATTGGCAATCGTCTGGTACTCCAGCACTTTTCCCGTTTATTACCCTGGCTGGAACGTATCTCAGGAATGATGTTGATTGGCCTGGCATTGAGTGTCATCGTGGTTAATTTAATTTCGATAGTCTGACAGACAGTAACGGGGTTCCATTTTTTATTGCACAAACCATTGCCTTTGCTGATGGCAAAGCCACTATCACCTTTTAGATGAAGGCATTATTTATGAGTGATTCTGCATCTACATCCATCGGTCTGCTGCTGTTCCCTGCGCTTACGCAGCTTGACCTGACCGGTCCGTTTGAAGTCTTTTCGCGGGCACCAGACACGAAAGTGCATCTCATCTGGAAAAATCTGGACCTTGTGGTGTCAGACCGGGGGATGGCGATTCAGCCAACCACCACGTTCGACGCGTGTCCCGCGCTGGATATCATATGTATTCCCGGCGGGCCGGGGCAGATAAACCTGATGGAGGATGAAGAAGTCCTGTCGTTTATCCGGGCTAAAAGTAAACAGGCGAAGCTGGTAACGTCAGTATGCACCGGATCGCTTGTGCTGGGCGCGGCCGGGCTTCTTGAGGGATATAAAGCGACGACGCACTGGGCTTCGCTGGATCAGCTGGCGCTATTGGGCGCAGAGCCAGTAAATGAGCGCGTTGTACGCGACCGCAATCGCATAACGGGCGCCGGTGTGACTTCAGGTATCGATTTTGCCCTCAGCGTCGTATCAGAGATGTTCGGACCGAATATCGCGCAAAACATTCAGCTGCATATGGAATATGACCCTGCCCCGCCCTTTGACTGTGGCTCGCCCCGCTCCGCATCTGAAGAACAGCTGAAAAAAGCTCAGCAACAGGTTGCGCCATTTATTGAAAAGCGGCGGCAGGCGACGCTGAAAGCCGCAGCCAGACTGCAGAAATAACGGGGCGGCACGGAGCGGACTTCCCCACCGACCGATGCCTCGATGAGCGAAAAACGGACCTACAGGTAACAGTGAATAGGCTTCGGTCGTCATAAATTTATTTTGCATTAAAGAACGTGCCCTTCAGAAATTACACCGTTACGTGGCTTGCGATGATAGGGTGACATTCTTGCCACATTAAGAGGAAAAACGAATGATTGTAAGGACCTGGCACGGTTGTGTTCCGCTCAAACACGCTGAAGATTTTGCGAAACACCTTGAGAAGACAGGTGTGGAACATTCACGAAGCATTGCCGGGAATATAGGCGCTTATGTGCGCAGGGAAACACAGGGTGACTGGGAGCATTTCTTTCTGGCAACTTACTGGAAGGATCTGCAGTCAGTAAAGACCTTCGCGGGAGAAAACTATCACGTGGCAGTGACGTATCCGGATGACGAACAATTTGAGTTACTTTCCGATCCGTACGTTTTTCAGCACACCGTGGAAACCGTTTTACCGCTTTAACCCCCTTTCAGGGCGACTTAGCGGTGATCCTGATGCGTTTCTAAATTAATACCAGGCGTCAATGTCCGCTTTGCGCGACGAGCGGACATTTCTTTCAGTAGTCACGAGCCGGCAGGCGCACCCTTGGGTTCAGAGGCTGAGCAGTGGAATGCCCGCGTTCAGAGTGAGTCCCAGACATGTCCGGCTTATTACATTACTGATATTTCAGAAATGAGTTGATGGTTAAGATTGCCGCCTCGCTCTATATTTCAATTAGGCAATACATACTACTAAGGACATCTGTCATGCTCATGCAACGCACGCTCAAAACAACCTTTGCTCTGATGATTGGTTTCGCCGTTTTTGTTGCACCGGCTTATGCAAACCCTGGCAATGGCAATGGCAATGGCAATGGCAATGGCAATGGCAATGGCAATGGCAATCACGGTAATAATGGCGCGCACGGAAATAAAGAGCAGGGTTACGCATCGTCGAAAAACGAACATGGACATCGCAAGAACGCCCGACACCCCGATCATGTTCAATCTGATATCAGCTTCTCTCAGGCACGAGCGCTCGCCGTCAACTATGGTTTGGTAGGCTATCAATCTCTGCCGCCGGGAATCGCTAAGAAAGTGGCGCGTGGGAAAGCATTGCCACCGGGTATTGCTAAGAAAAATTTGCCAGCATCCATGATAAATGCGCTGCCTCATTACCCCGGCTACGAGTGGCGCGCGGTTGGAGATGATTTAGTGCTTATTGCGTTGAGCACAGCAGTTGTGACCGCCGTGATTAACGGTGTGTTCAACTAACCACAGACTGCAAGCCCGGCTAAAAGAGATCGCCGGCAAAGTCATCTATACGCAAACAACCTGTTTCCCGAATTGCTTGCAAATCAAACGGATGATGTCCGCTTTTCGCTCAAAGCGGACATCGGTCTGTTCGTCAATTCGTTCTATGGCAAAAGCCGATGTTTACGATTATCCGACTCAAATGCCCCCAGACGAAACTCACATACTGCTGTATTTAGCGGCTATTTACTGAGTGGGAAAAGGTGAATCAAATTAGCGGCCAGGGGATAAATACCTAATGATCGCGTTGAAGCCCTGAGGTCGTCAATGGAGGCGCCTTCTTTCGGCATGCTTCCTCCCCACACCGTAATTCCTTCCGAAAGATGCGACGGGCGCTGCTGGCTTTCGTCACTAATTTCAATAGTTTCACCATTACTTAATGTGATAATCAAAGATGCAACATCCTGTGTTTCGGATGTTCCATTTTCTTTTTTAAGTGTAATTTTCATTAGCCTTTTCTCCGTGATGATAATTTATATAACTATAATACCAGGCGTTTGGCTCCCTCGCACGATTATTACTTAAATGTTTGGTTCCCTTCTCGCTCATCGCGGGCATTTGCGAATTATAAAAATGATAATTAAAAAAATTGGTTATTACAAAGTTGAATAATCCGTTATCTCTTTCATGCCTAATAAATAACTTTAGCTGAGGAGGAATGTTGTCAGACGATGGCCAAAATGCCTCGAAGCTTGATATCTCTCTGCTGCGTCAGGTGATTTTTGTGCGGCTTCGTGCCTTGAAAAAGAGATGCTGCGCATGTGCATCAAACTGGATAAGCAGTGGGCAAATATCTGTCGGAGTTACGCTGATGTATCATAAGCGTGGTAATGCCAGATATAGTCAGCCACAGACAGGCAGTTTTCGTTCTCCCTCTTCCCACCGCCTGAATGTGTCTTAGCTCTTCTGAGTTACCTGACTTTCAGGGTTTCAGAATGACTTTTGTCCAGCCATTATCACGATCATCAAAATGCTTATAGCCTTCGGCAGCGTCCGCCAGAGCGAGACGATGGGAGATGATCTGCGCCGGATTGGCCCTGCCCTGATGGATAAGCCTTGCGAGCTGGCGGTTGTACGCTTTGACATTACACTGACCGGTCTTGATTGACTGACCTTTGAACCAGAAATTCCCAAAATCGAATGGCACTTTACCCTCTTTGGCCAGGTCGGTCGCGCCTCCGGGATCCTGCGGAACAAAAACGCCGACCGCACCGATGCCGCCCGTGGCCTTGGTTGACGCGACAAGGCTGTTAAGCGTGGCAGAGTTATCCTCGTGGCCATGTTTATTGCAGCATTGATAGCCTACACACTCGCAACCGCAATCCGTGCCGCGCCCGTCGGTTAACTCGAGAATTTTATTTACGGCCTCATCGCCCACACCATTGATCGCTACTGCGCCCAGTTGTTCGGCCAGCGCCAGCCTGTCCGGATGGGTATCAACCACAAACACCTGCGATGCGCCTTTGATCATGGCCGAGTGAGCCGCCATCAAGCCGACCGGGCCTGCGCCGTAAATTGCCACACTCTCTCCGGGGCGCAATCCTGCCAGTTCAGTGGCATGCCAGCCGGTGGGGAAGATGTCGGAAAGTAAAACGTAGTCCTCCTCTTTTTCTACCGCATCCGGCGGCAGCACCAGACAGTTAAAGTCAGCATAGGGAACACGCAGTAACTCCGCCTGTCCGCCATCCCATTCGCCCATTTCAGCAAAGCCATAGGCGGCACCGGCCGTACCCGGATTTGCCGTCAGGCAGTAGCCGGTTAACCCTTTCTCGCAATTTTCACAGAATCCGCAGCCGACATTAAAGGGCAGGCAGACATAATCGCCAACTTTGACCCGCTCAACCGCGCTGCCGATTTCAATGACCTGCCCCAGATTTTCATGGCCAAAGATGCGACCCTGTTCGAAGCTGGTTCGTCCTTCGTACATATGCAGATCCGAACCGCAGATATTGGTGGTGGTAATACGGACAAGCACATCGGTAGGGCGAACGATTTTGGGATCCGGAACCTCTTTGACTGAAACGTCAAAAGGTCCGTTATAGACAACTGCTTTCATGATGTTCTCCTCACGTGCATGATCAGTTATGAAGGCTGCGGCTGCGTGACGCTTTGCGGTCGCCTCCCTCTCAGTGATGCTGCTTTTTCAATCAAACGGCTTGATTGAATGTGTAAGTGTAGAACAGCGCATGAAGTCGACTGGTGGTATTAATATTATGTAACTCTATGAATTGTAAGCGCCGTTTCGCTAAACGTCTTTTGTCTCCGCCTTCTTCCAGACCCCTGGCGCACCACACCGCTACGCTGACTTAGCCTTGTGCTGAATCCCGTAACCGCTATTGCCCTCAACCTCCGCCCGGCTATTCCCTGCTTTTTATCCAGCGACCCGGTGCGGCGTTGTCCGGACTGACGTTTATCCTGAAGGAAAAGCGCACCTTGCTGAGTGCCACGACTTACATCATTATTTTTCTGCACTTCATCCTGAGTTCAGTATTTGCCGTGCGTTAATCGTCATTGATTTTTCCTGAACCCCGACGCACTTCCAGCATAAGCAGGCGCTTTTATTACCACATAAAAAAGCCCACTCCAGGGTGGGCTTAAGCGTACACACGGTGACCAGCGTCATGCAATTAATCAAATATACCGGAGGGGCAGTAATTGCCTTCCCAGCCAACTATCTTAGCGCCTGGATCCAGATCTCTCACCGATACGCTATCCCCGCCAAATTCTGAGCCAGTGACGACGATATCGTAATCATGATTTGGCTGAGGAATGAATCTGGTGGAGACAGAACGTTCTGTATTTTGGTAGTAGCCCGGCTGAGTCCAGTAATGAATTATACTTATCAGTTGCCCCGGCTTGATAGTAAATTCATTAATGAAAACCCCCTTATTGTTACTTGATTCTGGCATTCCGATTTTTTTATTTCCTGAAACAGGAATACCGAGAATAGCCAGACCAGCCGTAACCCGGCGCTCTAAAACTTTTTTATAACAGCCACTCGGTTGTTTTTCGTAAAATTGCAGGGCTGTATTGCCCTCAGATGCAGCACGAACCCTGGCTGCATCTGAACCTTTATAGTCTTCCAGAGAAGGCCTAAACCCAGCCGAACATCCACTTAACAACGTTACTATTATTCCCGTAATAACCAGTTTTCCATACATGCGCATCTCCTTACGTTTCTGTCGTTCATGTTTTTATCGGCCTGTGGGTGTGAAATCTTTAACAGAAATTAAGCCAGCCATCCGGAGATAATCTGTCCCTGAGATACCTGCCTGATACCTGAACAATGTCCGATCCCGGCACAAAGCGGACAGACTGACTGAGCTTGAAGTCCGCTATGAGCGAAAAGCGGACACTTAAAACTGATATTTGTTAGATTGATTACAGAGAACTAAATGATTAACATCTGCTCTTTCGGACTAAGAAAATGACTGTTAACGATTCTCTCTTCGCATTCTCTCTCGCAGCATTGTTACTTACCCTGACCCCCGGCCTTGATACGGCACTTATTCTGCGCACTGCTTGTGGAGAGGGCGGCAAAAAGGCTTTTCACGCTGCGCTTGGCATTGATGCTGGCTGTTTTTTATGGGGGGCGCTGGTCGCATTAGGCCTTGGTGCTCTTCTGGTGGTTTCAGAAATGGCTTATACGGTGCTTAAAGTTTGTGGCGCGGTCTACCTGAGCTGGCTGGGTTTACAACTGCTGTTACGTCCCCGATCATCTTTCAGTGATGGCGATGATGACAATGGTTTTCAGGGGAACTGGTTTATCAGAGGAATGTTGGGAAATGTGCTAAACCCTAAAATGGGCATTTTTTATGTTTCCTTTTTGCCGCAGTTCATACCTGCCGGTCACTCTCCTTTTATATGGACTTTTATCCTGGTCAGCATCCACGTGGCGATTGGGACTATATGGTCAGTCACACTCATTTTAAGCACGCATTTTGCGTCAGCCATTTTGAAGAAAAATCGCGTTGTCCAGATGATGGACAGAGCAACAGGGGGCTTATTTTTATGCTTCGCGGCTAAACTTGCTATGAGCACAAGATAGCCGGCTGGACTGGCTGAAAACGTCCGCTTCTGGCACAAAGCGGGCGGGATCAGATAAACGTCCGCTCTGAGCGAAAAGCGGACCTTTTTATTTTATAGTAATAACGCCCCGCATGGTCAGGTTATAGTAATACCTCTCGCCCTTAGACTGCGTCTGCTTGAGTCGATAGCTTCAAGAAGGCGGAGGCGGCTTTCACTAAGATGAATGGCGAGTAATTCTGCTGCTTTCTCAGTATCCTGCGAGCGAAGCGCAGCAATTATTTCGCGATGATCCTCCCAGGCGGGATTCGACGGTGCTTTGTCCAGCCATCTTGCCCGTGAAAGCCGGCGCAGAGCATCGCTTATCCCATCGATAATAAACGCATTCTGACACAGACGGGCCAGCTGTAGATGGAATCGTGTTCCGGCATCGTCCATAATATCTTCAGCTGCATCAGCAGCTTTCTCTTTGAGCAGGGTTTCCAGACTGCTGATTTGTTCTTCCGCCATTTGGCCGGCTGTAAGTTTTAATGCCGCAACTTCCAGTACTTCCCGGTAAATACACAGCTGTTCAACTTCCGCGATATCGATCGGTGCCACCATCCAGCGTATTCCGTCACGACATACCAGCCCTTCTGACTCCAGCTTTTGTAATGCGGCTCGCACAGGTGTCCGGGACGCGTTAAACGTCGCTTCAGCCCAGCGCTCTGTCAACCGTTCTCCCGGTCCCAGCTCCATGCTCAGAATTAGTTTTCGTAACTGGTTTTCAACCTCTGATGCCTGACTCATGACGGCAATGTTCTCCCATAAATTGACAGTAAAATGCACAACCTGTATGGTATACCAACTTGGTATACCAAAAAAGAGCGCTTTTATGACCCGACTCTATAACAGCTTTTGGCAGCGAAATCTGATCGTTTGCTTCATTGGCTCATTCTCAACCGTATTCGCAATGACTCTAATGCTGCCTTTCCTCCCCTTGTATGTTGAAGAGCTTGGTGTTCACGGGCATGCCGCAGTTGTTCAATGGTCTGGTGTGGCATTCTGCGCAACGTTTATTACCGCCGGCCTGATCGCCCCGGTGTGGGGAAGACTTGGTGACAGATATGGACGCAAGTCGATGCTCGTGAGAGCCAGTCTGGGCATGGCGGTTACGGTATCTCTTATGGGGCTGGTAACCAATATCTGGCAACTTGTCGGTCTGCGGTTGTTGGTAGGACTGGCTGGCGGTTATTCCTCCGGCGCGACAATTCTTATTGCGGTCCAGGCTCCCAGAGAACGTGCAGCGTGGGCGCTCGGGATAGTTTCATCCGGTGTAATGGCAGGGAATCTTGCCGGTCCGCTTGCCGGGGGATGGCTACCCGGCCTGATTGGAATTCGATCCACATTTCTTTGTGCCGGCGCGCTGATATTTTTAGCTTTCCTCATGACACTTCTTCTTATCCGGGAAGAGGTGAAAAAACCTTCGGATGTAGCCACTCAGCCCCGGGTTGGCTGGTCGCAGATACCCGCACGGTCTGCAGTTGTCGGCATGCTTTGCACCGGCCTGCTGCTGATGCTGGCTAACATGTCAATTGAACCCATTATCACGGTCTATGTAAGAACCCTCGTCAGTGACGCGTCTCAGATAACCAAAGTTGCAGGATATGTGATGGCGGCAGCGGCATTGGGAAGCATTATTTCCGCCTCCTGGCTTGGGAAGCTGGCAGACAGGATAGGGCACTTGCGCATTATCGCACTTGCGTTAACTGCGGCCGGTTTGTTGCTGATCCCTCAGGCATTTGTCACGTCCGGGTGGCAACTGATTGCCCTGCGTTTCCTTATGGGGCTGGCACTTGGCGGCCTGTTGCCATGTATTGCGGCAGTGATACGTCATCGCGTACCAGAAGAAATGGTGGGGAGCATTCTTGGTTATTCCGTCGCAGCGCAGTTCGCCGGACAGTTCATCGGGCCGCTGATTGGGGGGGTTGTCGGTGGACATATCGGAATGCGAGCCGTCTTCCTGGCAACCAGCTGCCTCCTGCTGCTCGGAGCGGCGTGGAACCTCAAAATACAACGCCAGTCATCGACGCGCTGACTGGCCGCATTATCCTTTACCTGCAAATTTCGGAGATTTTATGTCAAATCAACTCAGTAACATTAATAATAACAGCGCGCTGCTGGTAATGGACTTTCAGAAGATCATTCTCAACAACTTTCTCCCGCATGAGAGTGCTGGAGACGTTATTCGCAACACGGCCTCGCTGATATCTGCCGCACGCGCAGCAGGCGTACCGGTTATCTACGTTAGTGTCGGATTCCGCAGGGGTTACCCTGAGGTAAGCCAGAACAACACGATTTTCTCGTCCATAAAAGAGAATGGAATTTTTATGGCTGATAACGAGAGCTCGGCTATTCATGCTGATGTCGCGCCGGCAGAGAATGAGCCCGTCATTGTTAAGCGCAGGGTCGGTGCTTTTTCTTTTACCGAACTTGATATGATTCTCCGTGCACAAGGCATCGAAACCCTGATCCTTACAGGCGTGACGACCAGTGGTGTGGTGCTTTCTACAGTCGGGCAAGCTTTCGACCTTGATTACCGCCTCATCGTTGTGAGTGATTGTTGCGCAGACCCAGCTCATGAAACCAATGTATTTTTACTTGAAAAAATAATACCTCAACATGCTTTTGTTACCAGTTCATCTGAAATATCAGAAGTCTGGGCATAAAAATATGAATTTCTGAGGTCAAAATAACCATAATCTACTGGCGGAAGATGACCGGGTATGCCCGGTCATATGAACTCCGCTTCAGGCACGTTGCAGATATCAGATACATCCAGAGAGTTCAGTGTGAGCGAAAAGCGGAAATTGATGAGATGTCAGAAACGACATTTTAAGAAACGCTTCGCATGCGCAGCATCCGGTTCGGTGAAATTCGTCCGGCCTGCTCTTTTACCGGACGGTGCGGGTGCAGAACAGCGCTTCCATGGGATAATGCAGTCTGGGTAGCTCCTGTTGCAAACCCTGCAAACTTCGGTCACTTCTCAGGTTTTCCTCATTTACCCCATGCAATGAGCGCTATCTTTTTTCCTGATAAAGGTCAGCGAAATATTGTGTCGGCGGTTTCCCCAGGGCTTTTCTGAACATCAGGGTGAAGGCCGCTGAGGTATCGTAGCCCAGTTCCCCGGCCACCTGCTGAACTGACGCTCCTGATGAGAGCTGACGCAAAGCAATGAGCAGGTGGATCTGTTGACGCCATCGGCCAAACGTCAATCCTGTTTCCGACTTAATAAGACGCGCAAGCGTTCTGTTACTCATTGCTGTGGCACTGGCCCACTGCTCCAGTGTGGTGCGGTCAGCCGGATTACGGGTAAGGGAATCAGCTATGAAAGCGATTTTAGGATGTTCAGAAACGGGCAAATGTAATTCAGCTACCGGCGCATCCGACAGATGTTCCAGCAGTACGGCCATCGTCCGTGCAACGATGCCCTGCTTTGGATAACCCTGCTCCTGGTCTGCTGCATATTCGATAAGTTCGCGAACAAGGGGGGTGAGCGCAAGCGTACAACACTCTTCCGGCATAGGTATTACATCAGGTTCGACAAACAAATAGCTGATTCTGGCATTGTGTGTAGAAAGGTTGCTATGCGGCATCCCTCCGGGGATCCATACGGCGTGCTGAGGAGGAACAAGCCAGAGGGCTCTGGGTACTTTACATGTCACTGCACCGTGCCGTGCGACGACAAGCTGTCCTTTTCGATGCTGATGCACAGGCAGCTCAGTCGTATTCTGTTCTACTTCCAGTCGCAGGGCGATGACCGGCAGGTCGTTTGCGTCAGGATTGAAATGCGAATGTAATTCCGCGAGAGAAGTTCGTATTGTCATAATTTAAATGGTACATGTCATTTCATGCATATTAAACCAAATGCGGGGTGTATAGAGTAAAGTTTTTCATAAGGAAACCCCAAATGCGCAAGTCGTTTAACCCGCCTGAAACATCAAAAGTGCTCCTCTTTGCAGGGGTGTTAGTGGTTGCGACGAACCTGCGTGCTCCGTTCACCGGTTTGCCGCCAGTCCTTGATCTCGTTACCCGGGATTTTCATCTGACAACCACAATGACCGGGTTAATTCTCACGCTTCCCTTACTGGTTTTTGCACTGTTATCTCCCATAAGTGCCTGGCTGGGAAAAAAGTTGGGATTAAGCCGTGCACTTTTCGCTGGCGTCAGTCTGGTTGCTGGCGGGATCTTGTTGCGTGCATTTGACACGCCCGGAGCGCTTTTTACGGGTACTGCCGTCATCGGCGCGGGTATAGCAATTGCGAACGTACTTTTGCCGAGCCTGATAAAACGAAGCTTCCCTGAACGTATTGGATTAATTACCGGTTGTTATGTTTTAAGTATGGGAATTGCGGCAACAATTGCCTCGACTGCCATCGTTCCGTTATCAGCATCTATCGGCTGGTCAAATGCTCTTTTAGCACTGATCGTTCTGCCTCTGTTGGCGATTGCCTTATGGATCCCACAGTTGCGTAGGTCTCCGGCCGCCGAAGTTGTGATAACCCCGCGGGGATCTTCATCTGTAATCTGGCATTCAGCACTGGCATGGCAGGTAACGCTGTTCCTGGGGCTTAACTCGGTCATCAGTTATATCGCTATCAGCTGGTTACCTGCCATATTGACTGATGCCGGAATGACACCGGCAAAAGCAGGAACAATGCACGGAATTCTGCAGCTGGCTATCGCTTTGCCCGGCCTGATAATTGGCCCAACTCTTCGCCACATGAAGGATCAGCGTATTGCTGCTGTGATTTCGGCTGGCTCGATGGCGCTGGGATTTCTTGGACTGATGGTATTTCCCTGTCAGGCGGCTATCTGGTCCGTGCTGCTTGGGCTGGGCTCGGGAGCAAGTTTTATTCTGGGACTTACATTTATCGGCTTACGTACTGAACACGCTGGCCAGGCGGCTGTGTTGTCGGGTATGGCGCAATGTATTGGTTATCTTCTTGCCGCTGCCGGCCCGGTGGTTATTGGAAAGTTGCACGAAATCTTTCATAACTGGTATATGCCGCTAATTCTGTGTGTCACGCTTGCCCTTTTTGACGCGGTATTCGGTTTGCTGGCTGGCAGGCAGAGAATAATTTCCAGATAAAGTTATTCTTACCGGGTAAAAACTTCACTTGTAATATGAAAGGTTTTCGAAAAGGGAGGCTCTATCACTAAATTTTGATTTAATTTCATTATTTATCTGATTGTTTTTTAATTGAAAATGAGGGATGGTATGTCTGATAAAAAACTGCTTCTGACTGAACGTTTCGATTTTAAAGGCCACTCAATTGCATGGGGTACTATCGGTAAAGGAAAGCCAGCTGTATTAATCCATGGCTGGCCATTTTCTTCTCAGGTCTGGCGCAGAATAGCCCCCGTTCTTGCCGAAGAACGCCAGGTATTTTATTTTGATTTACTTGGGTTTGGTGAATCCGATAAGCCTCTAAATACTGATACATCATTAGGCATCCAGAATCACGTCTGGTCGGCTCTTTATAAATTCTGGGGAATTGAAAATCCGGACGTTGTCGCGCACGATTTTGGCGGTGCCACGGCCCTGCGGGGACATATTCTCAATGGTCTTGATTATAACTCGCTTGTTGTCATCGATCCCGTTTCGGTAACTCCAGTTGGTTCGCCCCTGGTGGTGGCAGCAAAAGCTTATGAAAACGTATTTAATGAGCTTCCGGCATATGTCCATGAGGCTGTTGCCCGGGCCTATATTGCTAACGCCGTAGAAAATCCCTTAAATGAAAATGACATGCATCTTTATCTGGATCAATGGTTAGGTGAACACGGCCAAAAAGCGTTCTGGCGGCAGGTTGCTCAGATTGATGATAAATATACAGCTGAAGTGGAACACCGTTATAACGAGTTTCGTTGCCCTGCAACTATTATCTGGGGCGAGAAGGATGAATGGATAAGTCTGAGTGATGGTAAACGATTTGCCAGTCGCATGCCTCATCAGAATTTTATTACTGTCGCTGATTCAAAACACCTTGTTCAGGAGGACGCGGTGGAGATCGTCGTCGCCAGCATTTTGCGACAGTGGTCAAACTGAAAAATTTAGACAGCTTTTTTATCCTCATAAGGATAAATAATTTTAATTTAACTGCACACAGTAACGCCTCACTTTAACAAAAAGGGCGATAATATCATTAATCTAACCATTTCCGGTAATGCTTTGGTATTATGCAAGATGTGTAGGTATTAATGCGGCAGGCACGCAAATTATCGACACGCTGTTAATGAAAGGTTCATTGGGCTTATCTGCAGAGAAGCAATTTTAGAGCCAGTACGCGCTGCGTATACCATTGGCAGAACAGGACGTTCGAATGAAGCGGCTGAATTCTTACGCAACATAATTATCACCGGATAAATGTTGATGATTAATGGGCGATTAAACCATTCAGTGAGAGGTATCGAAAATGAAGACATGGCTGATAACGGGAGCTTCACGTGGTCTTGGTTTGGTCATCGCCAGGGCTGCGTTGAAAAACGGTGATAATGTTATCGCTACAGCCCGACGTCCTGAAAATCTTTCGGAACTTAACGACATAGCGGACGGACGACTATTATCAGTAAAGCTGGAGCTGAACGACCCTGAATCCATTAATGAGGCGGTCAGGTCAGGACTTGAGGCTTTTGGGGACCTGAACGTTCTTGTTAATAACGCCGGGTACGGTCAGTTAGGTTTTTTTGAGGAGGTTGATGCAGATGCCGTTGAAGCTCAAATGGCTGTCAACTTTCTGGGTACGCTTAATGTTACCCGTGCAGTTCTGCCCGTTATGCGTAATGCCGGAAGCGGTCATATCATCAATATCGCTTCCATAGCTGGCATTGAAGGTTTCGTGGGTTCGTCTGTTTATTGCGCGTCAAAACATGCAATGGCTGGCTGGTCTGAAGGTCTCGCACAGGAGGTTGCTGATTTTGGCATCGCCGTTACGTGCCTTTATCCGGGCCGCTTCAGGACGGATTTCCTTGACCGAAGTTCCGTTCGTTATGGATCAGTGAGCATTGATGCCTATGCAACTGAATCGCAAAAACGGATAGAGGAACTGGATGCTGGTAATCATGTGCAACCTGGAGATCCGGAAAAACTTGCCAGCGTATTAATAGAAATCACGAATATGCCCGAGCCGCCGGTCATTCTTCCGCTTGGCAGCGACGCGCTTAAAGTCTTTGAGAAGAAGAGAGAGCAAATTGATTCAGTCATTAAAAAATATGGTGATCTGACGTCTTCGACTGACTTCTGACAACTTACCTTTTTAAATTGGGGATTGGCGCTCCCCTTTTCCTTGAAAAGGAATGTCCGCTTCTGGCACAAAGCGGACGGACGTCCGGCTAATGTTCGATATGAGCGAGAAGCGGACATCGTGTTTAAGATAATATCGCCTAACTCAAACGGCCACCAGAACCTAACGTTCAAGTAGATGTGTGGCAATTCCCCATCTGAGCGCAGTGCATTTTCCATCCAAAAAATCGAAAACGGAGTAAGTCGCATTGGGGTGAGCGTACCGGGTAAAGTTATCGATAGTCCCTTCTTTGAGTATTGCCAGCACTCCCTGACTGACATGCCCATGCGACACGATACATACGCAATGATGTTGTTTGGTGCCTTGCAGATTTTGTAAGAAACTTATTACTCGTTGAGTTGCCTGTGCTAATGACTCTCCCTCTGGCGGACAATACTCCGCATCAAATTTGAATAACGCATTTGCATCTTTCGGATGGTGTTGAAGGAGCTGTGTCGTTGACATGCCTTTAAACTGACCAAATGCCTGTTCTTCAAGGGCTGTTCCAGCTACCAATGAGCAACTAAAGCACTCAGACAGGCTCTGTCCCATTTGCCAGGTACGACCAAGTGGAAAAGCATAAACACGTTCAACCTGGTAATCACTCGCGACAAATGCTGCCAGTAAGGCTGATGTTTGGCGCTCCCCCCGGAGAGTCAACGTACTATCGCTATGCCCCTGAATAACACCTCTCTCATTCCACTCTGTTTCTGCGTGTCGAACAAGAATCACTTTCATCGTTAGTGGACCATGCATGTTGTTGATTTAAATGTCCTGGACCAAACATACCAGCCAGCTGTAGCGGAATTCTTTCTGTTCCGGACGAAAAACAGGAAAAAGTTTAGCTGAATGCAAACCGGGATGGCCTGTCTCACGAAGGATGCATCGAACGTAGATAATGTCCGCTCCTGGCACAAAGCGGCCCTACCCCCTGCGCACTCTGCTATCAACAACACACTGCCATCACAGCTAAAGCAAAGCATCAGGTGATTATTGAGACTTAACCTGTTAGTTTAAAACGATGAAAACTTGCTCAGCCCTGTCTTCCGCAATCATTATTATCACCTTGCACGTTCAGGTGGGATAACGTTTGCCATTTTCCCGCCGGTAAGGCGGGCCTTACCGGTAATCAACCAGTGAGGTCAGCCATGAACACCACCGATGTCGCATCACCTGAAAAAGCCACGCTTCACCTGTTATGTGGAAAAATTGCGTCGGGTAAATCCACGTTATCCGCAAAATTAGGTGCTGCACCACATACTCTCATTATCAGTGAGGATCGCTGGCTTGCAGCGCTCTATGCCGATGAAATGCACACGGTCGCGGATTACGTGCAGTATTCCTCTAAGCTCAGAAATGCCATGAAACCGCATCTGGTGTCATTACTTAACGCGAGGATGTCGGTAGTCCTGGATTTTCCGGCTAATACACCCGCCAGTCGTGAATGGATGATGAGTATCATTAAAGCATCAGGGGCTGCTAACCACCTGCATTTCCTTAACGTCCCTGATGAGGTGTGTAAGAGCCGATTACGTGCCCGTAACGCAGCCGGCACTCACGATTTTGCCGCTTCAGATGAACAGTTTGAAATCATAAGCCGTTATTTCTCAGCACCAGCGGCTGATGAAGGTTTCAATATTATTGAATACCGCTCTTAAGCCGCCGGGTTGCGGCTTATGAGGTGCTAATTCCATGACGCAGCCGGATTCTGCGCCATTAAACGGCGCCGTTTGCTCATCAAGGCTGGTTACCCCTCTCCCCTGCCGATTTGCCAGATGCCGGTTGGTGGCGTGCCGTTGACTTTCCAGTCACCGATGTCGCGCGCTTTGTAGATCACCGGGTTATGCGACGAGACGGTGCGCGCATTGCGCCAGTGACGATCCAGCGCTTTGCTGACGCGCGTATCCGACGCGCCAAGCGCATTAAACAATTCGGTGGCAGCACGCGGTACCAGCTCGCTGGCGATCACCTGCGCCTGTCCGGCCTCGGCTTCCGCCAGGTTGTTGATGGCGGCGATGGCCGCTTCATCGGCACTGACGTGCGCTTCATACGCTGATTGCAGTGAATGGGTAGCGCGAATCACCGTGGCTTCGACGGCAAATGCCAGACTGGTGATCTCGCCTACCACCTGCAGCACCTGCGCATCCTGCCGCGAGGCCGCTCCGTTGCCGTGACTGTAAACGCGGTTGCGTGCGGCAACGGCTGCCGCGCCGTCCCGCGCCACCGCGCGCGCAATGCCCGCCAGCGTCGCCAGCAACACGTGCTGGTAATACGCGGTCTGATAACGGAAGCGCGTGGCAAAATCATACACGTGCTGCGTCTCCACATGCGCGTGCTCGAAGCGCGTCGTGCCGCTGCCAGTCAGGCGCTGGCCAAATCCGTCCCAGTCATCTTCGCGCGTAACGCCCGGCTGATGCGTATTCACCAGCGCGATCACGTCACCCTGATTGTCATCGCGACGCGCGTAAACATCTATCCAGTCGGCGAACAGCGCACCGGTACTGTAAAACTTCTCGCCATTCAGCGTCCAGCCATTGGCGGCAGGCGTAACGCGGGTGATCACGTCGCCCAGCCTGACGTTGCCAATCTCCGTCCAGCCGCTGCCCACCAGCTCGCCATCAACAAAGCGGCGAAACCACGCATCGCGCTCCGCATTGTCCGGCTGGTTGAGCCGGTCCTCGACAAAAGCAAAGTGCGCGCGCAGCGCCTGCGGCAGGTTGGAATCCGCTTCCGCCAGCTCAATCAACAGCTGAAATAACTGCGGCAGCGAGGCGCCCCAGCCACCTTTTTGCTGTGGAATACGCACCGTGCCAAAGCCGGCCTCCTTCAGCCACTGCAGTGGTTCATAAGGCAAGGTACGCGTACGCTCGCGTTCCGCCGCGCCCACCGCGATGCGGGCAAACAGCGGTCGGAAGTGCGCCGCCAGCGTGTCATAGTCAGTACCGGTAGAGAGAATGCTCATGTTTTACTCCTGAGGGGAAAGGTCGTCGATGTCGTGGCGGGTCGGTTCGTGACGCACCGCCAGCAGGAAAAAGATCGGAATGATGGCGGCCAGCGATACCACCCAGAACATGTTGGTGCCGAGCGCCGCCTGCAGAATCGGCAGAATGAACAGCGCCAGCGCACTGCCGATGCCCGACAGCGCACGGCTAAAGCCGACGCCGGTCGCACGAATCGAGGTGGGATACGAGAGCGCCGGATAGACCATCAGCTGTGCGCCCGGCCCGAATCCTTCGGCAAACAGCCACAGTCCGAGCATCAGCACCGCAAACACGATGCCCACCAGCGCCTGCGGGTGGCCAATCAACGCCAGCGCCACCAGAGCAAAAAACTGCAGCGCAAAGCCAGCGATCGCCACGTGGCGTGACGGATATTTCCACGCCAGGCGCATCCCCAGCAGCCCGCCGGTAAAGGCAAACAGCGCGTTCAGCCCCAGCGAAGCTGAGATGGTCTCGAACACACCGGCACCGAGAAATTGCGCCAGTATCGACGGCAGGAAGAAGGCGATGGCGGTGTACTCAAACGAAATACAGATATTCATTACGCCGGCAACGAGGGTGCGTTCACGCCACGGCTTCTGGAACAGTACGCGAAAACTCACCTTCGGCGCCGCCGCCGCGGGTGGCGTTTCCGGTTCTGCTTCGTGAGCATGAATACCGTACGAATCACGCAGGATACGCACCGCCGAGGTCAGATCGCCCTGATTCGCGGCCCACAACGGTGATTCATTCATGAACTTACTGCGCACCGCGATGATCAACAGCGCAGGTACCGCGCCAAACAGCAGCGAGGCGCGCCACAGCCAGTCGAGATGATCTTCAGGCAGTAGAAAATAGAGGCCAAAAATCAGCAGGAAACACACAGTGGAAGCCGCATACCACATCGGGCACCAGGCCGCGAGCCGTGCGGCTTTGTTACCTTTGCCAGCGAATTTAGAGAATTCCGCCAGATAAGACATCGCCACCGGCAGATCGATGCCCACGCCAATGCCCATCAGGAAACGCGCGCCAATCAGCACCCAGACGTTGGGTGCTAAGCCCGCCGCAATCGCCGATACGACAAAAAACAGCATGTCGGCCATGAACACCGAATAGCGGCCGTACTTATCCGTCAGCCAGCCACCAATCAGGTTGCCGACAATGGTGCCAACCATGATGGATGAGGTGACCAGCCCGGTGGTGAACGGCGATAGCTGGAACTCGCGCACCACGTCATCGATGCCGTACGACAGTGTGGTCAGGTCGTAGGCGTCGAGGAACACGCCACCCAACGCGAGAAACACAATCATGCGCGCATAGTTGTTTTTGCTACTGCGGGTGTTGATCAGCCTTGCCACATCACTGACCGAACGTACCGGTTGCGAAGCCGGCAAGGTGTTTTCTAAAGGAAGAGTACTCATAACGCCTCACGTCTGTTTTTGTTGTGCAGGTGAGGTGGTTATAAGCGCTTTATGCAGGAAACCAAAGCAACAATATTTGCTATTAATTACAATATAATCAATAAGATAACAAATAAATCAACACTAAAACCCGGACGCGCAATGCGGGTCCGGGTAGCGTATTCGGCAGTAAAGTTATTCAGCTGAAACCGGCACCAGCACGCCTTTGACCAGCGGGTCATCGGTGGTTTTTAGCCACTGCTGTACGCGCGGATCGGCAAAAGCCTGCCTGAGTTTGACGATGTTCTCCTGCTCCAGGTAAGGCGTACCGATCACCAGCTGCGAGGCAAAGGTGCGCGGCGCGGGCGGGAACAGAATACCTTTGTCACGCGGGACTTTACCGGCGTCAAACTGCGACACATAACCAATTGCCGCATCGACCGAATTAAGCGCCCGCGGCATGGTCAGCAGATCCAGCTCTTTGAACACGAAACCGTGCGGATTACCGACAATGTTTTTCAGTTTGGCGGTGCGCGGTTCTACCGTTGGATCGAGGGTGATCAATCCCTGACGCGCCAGCAGCCAGAGCGCCTGGCCCTGATTCGCCCCATCGTCGGGCACCACAATGGTTGCGCCCTGCGGTAAATCCGCCACCGAGTGGTAGCGATCGGAGTAAATACCAAAAGCCCACTGGAACAGAGGCAGGCTGGAAGTGAGCTGGAAGCCGTTAGCATCGACCACCTGCTTCAGCCACCACTGATGCTGATAGACCGTCGCAGCATACTGCCCTTCTGCTACCGCACGGTCCGCCTGCACCGGATCCTGCACACCGACCGCCTCCAGCTTCAGGCCGTAGTCCGGCGCGATATGCTCACCCACATAGTCGATCAGCTTCTGTTCACCGGCCATTGCCGGCTCATAATGCACTTTCAGCGTGGTGCCAAACACTACCGCCTGCGGCTGCTGGCTGCGCCAGAACCAGCCAGCGGCGGCCAGCAAAATGACCACTATAATCAGCAGCAGCCACGGCCAGCGGCGTGTTTTACGTAATTCAAACTCTTGTGTTGTCATAACGATGTCCCCTGAGGATGGCGCAAGGCCGCAACCAGCCGGTCGCCGAAAAATTGAATGGTCTGAATCAGTGCAATTAACACCACGATGGTGGCGATCATGATGTGGTTATCGAACCGCTGATAGCCATACACCACCGCCAGGTAGCCAATGCCGCCAGCGCCAATGGTGCCGGCGATGGCCGAGTACTCAATCATGGAGATCAGGTTGAGCGTGATGGCTGCGACAATCGCCGGCAGCGCTTCACTCAGCTGGGCGGAGCGGATGATCTGCCAGCGCGACCCGCCGCACACCAGCCCTACGGCGGTAACTTCTCCGGGCAGCTCGCGTAATGCGTTGTCGACCAGGCGGCCAAAGAAAGGAATCCCGGCGGCGATCATCGGTACCACCGCCGCCGGAATGCCGATGGTGGTGCCGGTGAGCCAGAAGGTAAACGGAATGATGGCCGCCATCAGCACCAGAAACGGTAACGAGCGCCCCATATTGACGATCCAGCTCAGCACCCGATGCACACCGCGCTGCGGAAACAGTCCGCGCGGCGAGGTGTTAAACAGCACCACGCCGACCACGCCACCGAGGCTCACCACAAACAGCATCACGATGCCGACCATCAGCGCGGTTTCACCCAGCGCCGGCAGCATTAGTGCCGGAATTTCAGGCCAGGGTGTGTCCTGGCTTATCACGGATACGCTCATACCGCCTCCCGTAACGGCGGCACGCTGACAGCAACGCTGGCCGCCAGGCCATACTGCTCAAGCTGCGTCAACAACCGTGCCAGCGGCACCTGCTCCTGCTGAAAATGAATGCCCACCTGCAACCGTCCGGCCTGGATGCCATTGACCCGCTCGACATGCGCACCCAGCAGATCCACCTTTAAAGCGAACTGCTGGCTGATGCGCGAAATCCAGTCGCTGGCCACCGCGACATCGGTACGGTAGCTAAGCTGCAGCACCAGTCCGGCATCACTGACTTGTGCCGTCAGCGGCAGCAGCCGCTGGCCGAGCGCGCTGTCCGGCTGTGCCAGCAGCGCACTGACGGTGCCATACTGCACTATCTCTCCATCGCGAATCTCGGCAACCGCATCCGCCGCCTGACGTACGGCATCCATTTCATGGGTGATTAGCACGATTGCCAGCCGGTAGTCGTCACGCAGTTTTTTCAGCAGCTCAAGGATGGTGACCGTCGCTTCCGGATCGAGGCCGGAGGTGGCTTCGTCGGCCAGCAGTACAGAGGGACGCAGCGCCAGCGCGCGGGCAATACCGATGCGCTGCCGCTGCCCACCGGAGAGTTGGGCGGGAAAGGCGCTGGCTTTGTGGCTCAGCCCGACACTCTCCAGCAGCTCGCCGACGCGGGCGCGGATATCGCGCTCGATCACGCCAAGATAGCGCAGCGGCAGCGCGATATTTTCCCAGGCACTTTTACGCTGCAGCAGCGCGGAAGACTGAAATACCGTGCCGATGGCCCGGCGCGCGCGGCGCAGCGCTTCGCCATCCAGCCGGGATAAATCGCTGCCGTTGACCCGGATGCTGCCGCCACTCGGCTGCTCCAGCAGGCTGATGCATTTCGCCAGCGTAGATTTTCCGGCACCGCTCGGTCCGACCACAGCGGTGATGCTGGCTTCTGGCACCTGCAGCGTGATGTTTTTCAGCACGTCGGTGACGCGACCGTCCGGCGCACGGTAGTGCTTACTCAGGCGCTCGATTTCGATCATATAACCTCCTGCTGCTGCGCGCTGCGTACACGATAGCCAGCACCCGGATGCGGCGCGCTGAGCTGCGGCCCGGCGGCAAACAGCTTTTCGCGTAGCGTGCCCGCGGCGTAATCCTGTTTGTAAACGCCGCGTTTTTGCAGCTCCGGAATCAGCAGCTCGACCACATCCTCAAAGGTTTCATGGGTCAGCGCATACGCCAGGTTGAAACCATCCACGTCGGTCTCTTCTACCCAGCTCTGCAGCTCATCCGCCACCGTTGCCGCACTGCCCACCAGCAGCGGGCCAAAACCGCCGATGCCCACCCAGTCGGCCAGCGCTTTCACCGTCCATTGACGATCGGGATCGGCAGTAGAGAAGGTTTCAACCGCTGACTGAATGGCGTTGGTGTGCAGGTATTTAAGCACCTGGTCCGGCTGATATTGTCCAAAGTCGATGCCGGTCCAGCCAGAAACCAGCGCCAGCGCGCCTTCGTAGCTGACCCAGTTTTTATACTCCTGCCACTTCGCCTGCGCCGCCCGATCGGTTTCACCGACAATCACCGTCTGCAGGTTGAAGATCAAAATACTGCGCGGATTGCGACCGGCTTCGGCTGCACGACGCCGGATGTCGGCCACGGTTTTCTTTAACAGCACTTTGGACGGCGCGGCGACAAACACACATTCTGCGTGCTCAGCGGCAAACTGTTTGCCGCGGCTCGATGCACCGGCCTGATACAGCACCGGCGTGCGCTGCGGCGAGGGTTCACACAGATGGATGCCCGGTACGTTAAAGAACGTACCCTGATGGTTAATCGGATGGATTTTGCCGGGATCGCTGAAAATGCGACGCTGACGATCGCGCAGCACCGCATCCTGCTCCCAGCTGCCTTCCAGTAGTTTGTAGACCACCTGCAGGTACTCATCGGCATAGTCATACCGGCTGTCATGATCGGTTTGCGCTTTATGACCAATGTTGCGCGCGCCGCTCTCCAGATAGGAGGTGACGATGTTCCAGCCAATGCGGCCTTTGGTCAGATGGTCCAGCGTCGACAAACGGCGCGCGAACGGATAAGGATGCTCAAACGACAGCGAGGCGGTTAAGCCGAAACCGAGGTGCTCTGTGACCAGCGCCATCGGCGTAATCAACGCCAGCGGATCGTTCACCGGCACCTGAGTGGCCTGGCGTATCGCCGCGTCACCGTTGCCGTTCAGCACATCGTAAATGCCGAGCACATCGGCTATGAACAGGCCGTCAAACTTGCCGCGCTCCAGCAGGCGCGCCAAATCAACCCAGTATTCCAGATCTTTATACTGCCAGGAGCGGTCACGGGGATGGGCCCAGAGTCCGGGCGACTGGTGACCGACACAGTTCATATCAAAGGCATTCAGGCGTATTTCGCGTTGCGATGGCATAGCAATCTCCATAGCGAGGCCGTGATCGTGCAGCGACCCGGCGTTCGTCAGTTAATTTTCAGGATGTTGAGTGTTCAGGAGGCGGAAGGGGGACATCGCTCAGCGTGAGCGACAGGCAATACCTTAAGAATTTCATCCGCTACGGCGGCCGCGTGATCGGCCACCTGCGGCAACCCCATCAGCTCGCCAAATCGGGCGCGCGCCGCCGGGCCCACGACAAACAGGCGTGCGTTGGGCTGGCCGTGCCGGTTGAGGGTGCGCGAGTGGTGATCCACATCAATGCCGAAGCCGAGCGCATCGGCGCGTATCAGGCCCTGCTCGCTGAGCGATTGCAGCAGCGGCTGGCTGGTCGTCAGCGCTTCATGTCCCGGTCCGGTCGTGACAATCAGTTTATCCAGCAACCGGGTGTGCGTTGTGCCGTCGCGCTGGCGCAGGGTGATTTCCAGCTGCTGCGCGTGGCTGCGTATCGTTTCCAGCCGGGCGGCCAGCACCTGCAGTGTGCCCTGCTGCTGTCGCTGCGCGATGACGGCGGCGACCTGCGGGGCAATGCGATAACGGTGCACATCCCACCATGAACGCAGATGACGCGCAAAGCGTCGCTGTTCAGGCAGCGGAAGTGACTGCCAGATGGCTTGCCCCTGCACACGCACCTCATCAAGCACACGCTGCCACGGCAGCTGCTGCGCGGCGGCGCGAGCGACTTCATTACGAATATGCCGCAGCCAGCGACGCGCGCTGGGCTGAGATTGCGCGCCCAGTGTCCACTCCGGCCATTCGCCGCTGAGATTGGCGCGTGACAGTTGTCCGCGCCGTGAGAACGCCAGCAGCGGCCCCTGATGCTGACGCGTCGCCAGCGAAGCCACCACGTCAGCCATGCTCAGGCCGGTGCCGACTATCGCCACCGATGCGTCAGGCTCAACATTATCCAGCACGCCTGGCTGCCACGGGTTAGCAATCAGCGCCGTATGGTCGGCAAACGGCTGTAGCATACGTGGCAGCGACGGCGGTGGATGGCTGATGGCCAGCGCCAGGATGTCGCCAGTCAGGGTTTCACCGTTACTCAACAGCAGTTGTTGCCCTTCCCATGCCAGCGCACGCGCCTGAACGTGACGCAGAGTGACATGCGGATGCGCCTCAGCGGCGGCGGCAAACTGCTGCGCCAGATAGCGACCAAACAGCGCACGCTGCGGATACACCGCGCCATCGGCGCAGTGTGCTGCTGAGTCCAGTGAACATTCCGGCTGCTGACGATACCAGCGATCAAAGGCGCCCTGCTCTTCTCCGCTGAGCTGCATACGCGCAGCCGGCACGTTGATGCGGTGTGCCGGTTCCGGCGTGGAATAGGCAACACCGGCGCCGAGGCTGGCGCGCGGTTCGACCACTGTAATCAGTAGCGGCGCGAGCGACGTGCGGGCGAGGTGAATCGCCAGCGCTGTGCCGCTGAAGCCCCCGCCGACAATAATGATGTGCGCTGTTGCCATCGCCTTCTCCTGCATCAGCTGGCGCTCGTCTGTTTCGCCGATGGGCGCTTATCGCCGCCGATGGTTTCACCAAACGGGCCAGTGTTAATGGTACGGGCGCGCTGCTGCTGACCGTGGGCCAGCGGTAACAGCGGCAGCAGCAATTCAGCCACGCGATGCGCCTCTTCCAGATGCGGATAGCCCGAAAGAATGAAGTTAGTCACGCCGAGCGCCTGGTATTCCCGAATGCGTTCAGCGACCTGCTGCGGGCTGCCCACCAGCGCGGTGCCGGCACCGCCGCGCACCAGTCCGACGCCTGCCCACAGATTCGGCGCAATGTAGAGGTTATCACGCGAACCGTTGTGCAGCGCACTCATGCGCGCCTGACCGGCGGAATCCATGCGGGCAAAAATCTTCTGCGCCTGAGCGATGGTGTCGTCATCCAGATGGGCAATCAGTTTATCCGCCGCCGCTCGGGCTTCTTCTTCGGTTTCACGCACAATCACATGCAGGCGGATACCGTATTCGAGCTTCCGGCCGCGTGACTCAGCGCGCTCACGTACGACCGCCAGTTTTTCTGCTACCTGCGCCGGTGGCTCGCCCCAGGTGAGATAGGTGTCAATCTGCTGCGCCGCCACGTCGATCGCTGCCTCCGATGAGCCACCAAAGTAGAGCGGTGGACCGTTTTCCTGCACCGGTGGAAACAGCACCTCAGCGCCTTCAACCTGAATATGCTCGCCCTGATAATCCACTTTTTCGCCGCGCATCAGCCGGCTATACACATCCAGAAACTCGCGAGTCACTTCATAACGTTCACTGTGGTTGAGGAAGATGCCGTCGCCTTTGTTCTCTACCGGATCGCCGCCGGTGACCACGTTAATCAGCAGACGGCCTTCCGACAGACGATCCAGCGTGGTGGCCATGCGCGCTGCCAGCGTGGGTGGCTGCAACCCTGGCCGTACGGCGACAAGATAGCGCAGCCGGCGGGTCATTGGTGCCAGCGCGGAAGCCACCAGCCAGGAATCCTCACAGCTTTTCCCTGTCGGAATGAGGACGCCGTAAAAGCCCAGATTGTCGGCGGCCAGCGCGACCTGCTGTAAATAGGCTAAATCAACCGGGCGTCCGCCTTCTGTGGTACCCAGGTAACGGCCATCGCCGTGCGTCGGCAGGAACCAGAAGACATTTATGCTCTCGTGCGCAGAATCTGCCATTATGCTTATCCTATATAACTTTATGAGAAAACGTTCATTCATTACTTTCTATTTGGTTATATAGGCGTAAGCGAAAAGCATGCCAGGTTTTAACGAAACAGAGATTGTGCATTTTCAGTCAGTTAGGTCATCAGAGCACGTAATGTCTGTTGCAATTGCAACGCAACGCCAACAGCATTTGCTGCATATGCAACTGCTTATGCTTTTTTCCTGCTGTTCATTGCCACTTACCGGGTTTAGCGTGATGGCAGACCTTTACAGGAGCCATCTCATGCTGACACCATACAATCAACCGGATTCACCTCGCCTGGTCGACCCGGCATCGCTGGCTTTCCAGTCGCTGCTGGATAAATTCGCACCCACCGACGCCACGGTACTGATTGTGGGCGAAACCGGCACCGGCAAAGAGGTGGTCGCGCGGTATCTGCATCACCACAGTCCACGCCGGCATGCCCCGTTTCTGGCCGTCAACTGCGGCGCCCTGACAGAAAGCCTGGCAGAAGCTGAATTGTTTGGACATGAGAAAGGTGCCTTTACCGGCGCGACTCAGGCGCACCCCGGCTGGTTTGAAGCGGCGCAGGGCGGCACGCTGCTGCTGGATGAGATAGGTGAACTGAGCCTGCCGCTGCAGGTTAAACTGCTGCGCGTCCTTCAGGAGCGTGAGATCACACGCGTCGGTTCACGCAAGGCCATTAAAATAGACGTGCGGGTTATCGCCGCAACCCATGTCGATCTGGCCCAGGCAATTCGCGAACGGCGTTTTCGTGAAGATCTGTTTTATCGTCTGAATATCGCCGTTGTTCCCCTGCCACCGCTGCGCCAGCGTCGCGAGGATATCCCGCTGCTGGCACAGCATTTCCTTTCCCTGTATGCACGCCGCCTTGGCCGTCCGGCACGTCGCCTGTCGCCTGACGCGCTGGAAGCGCTGCGCGATTACAGCTGGCCCGGCAATATTCGTGAGCTGGAGAATACGCTGCACAATGCGGTGCTGCTCAGTCGCGATGAGACATTAACGCCGACGCAGCTGCGGCTGGCAGGTTACAGTGAACGTGGATACAGCGAAACGGACGATTCGACGCTGGATAGTTTTCTGCGCCAGCAGATTACACGCGAACCGCAACAGCTGTTTGATCGGGTGATTCAGAGTCTGATCAGTAATGCACTGGAAATAGCGGACAACAATCAGACTCAGGCCGCCACGCTGCTGGGCATTAGCCGGCACACGCTGCGCACGCATCTGGCACAGATGGGCGTCATAAAAGGGCGGCGTAAGTCTGCCGTCATGGCCTTCGCGCACGCCAGCGGGGCCGCGCGCCCTGAACGCGAGTTGCGCATCGGCTTTCAGAAATTTGGCAATCTTGGCGTGTTGAAAGCGCGCCAGACGCTGGAACAGTGCTTCAACCAGCAAGGTATCAGCGTGGTGTGGAGCGAGTTTCCTGCCGGCCCGCAACTGTTATATGCGCTGCAAAATAATGAGATTGATTTCGGCACCACCGGTGAGGTGCCGCCCATCTTCGCGCAGGCCAGCGGTAACGCCGTGACTTATATCGCCTGGGAGCCACCCGCGCCGGGCAGCGTCGGGATTGTGGTGCCACGCGACAGTACTATCCACAGCTTGGCAGATTTGCGGGGTAAGCGTATCTCGGTCAATAAAGGATCGAATGTTCACTGGCTGCTGTTGCAGCTGCTGGAGGAAGCCGGCATCGGTCTGGATGAAATTAAAGTGGTGTACACGCCGCCGAAATATCCGCTCACAGCCAGCGATTATCTGGCCGTCGATGCCTGGATGATGTGGGATCCGCTGCTAAGTGCCGCAGAAAGCAACGCCGATTTGCGCGTGCTGGAGAAGGGCGAAGGCCGGGTGCGCAACCACCAGTTTTATCTGGCGCGCCATGATTATGTGCAGCAGCATGACGATATCGTGCAGCAGCTGGTGACGAGCCTGCAGCAAACCGGGACCTTTATTGATAATCATCGCCATGAAGCCGCCACTATGCTGGCGCAGGAACTGGGGCTGGAGTTCGCAGCCGTGGAACGTGCCTTATCCCGTCGCAGCCACCAGACGCGGGCCATGGTTTTCCACGTCATCAAAGAACAGCAAACTATCGCTGACCGCTTTTATGCGCTTGGTTTGATTCATAAACCGGTGCGCGTGCGCGATGCCGTGTGGCAGTCGCCCAGCCATACGCCGCTTATGGCCTAAAGGCTACAGTAAAAGTTATCCACGCTTTCTGTGGATAACACATTGAATATCGTCTGGCTAGATCCCGTTTTTTCTCACGGCAGCATGAGGATTTACTGTGAAATTCGGGCGATTTCAGCCTGAAATCCTGCTGATAAAAACCCTGTTTTCAAGTAGTTAGAGGTGAAATCGCCATGGCGAATGTCGCCTGATTCCGGCAAATCTCGTTAAGGATTCTCCCTGCTCGTTTCACTGTTGCTTTCGCATCCAGCAAAGCTGGCTATTTTCAAAGTCTAAGACGGCGATAGGGCGGGTTCATCGTATTGCATAGCTGAGCTGGCGATTTCAGCCTGAAATTCCGGCTAAGGTTGATTTGATTTCATGCACTTAGCGCCGAAATCACGCTGGCGAAGGATGAAATTACGGGGGAGAAATCAGGTGGGTGAGGTAACAATCTGTAGCGGCACGGTTCAGGATGTACGGGATTGTGCTGCTACAGATTGCTGGACTTCGGAGTAAACGCTGCTACTGATTGAGATACTTATTCAGCGTCTCGGTGATAACGCGATCCAGCTCTTCCTGTAATTCTCTGGACTGGCGGTTAAACTCATAGCTAAACATGCGTCCGCGCGTTTTCTTGCGGGCGTAACGGTCTTTATCCGCGAAGGTCCACAGCGGTGTCGCCACCACTTTATCTTTAGCCGGCGCCTGCACCAGCGTCTGGCTACCGTTACGGACCAGCCGCAGAATGCCATTCTTGACTTCATCTTCCGCCAGGCCTTCACGCGCACAGACGCTGTCCACATCCATGCCGATGGTTTCGATCAGAGCATCTACCGTCTGACCGGTTTCCTGCAGTTTTTCGTATGCCTGCAACAGCGTTTTGTAGTCAGGATAGGTCAACTCTGAATGGTTCGGGAACAGGGTGACCAGTTCCAGCGGCACACTGGCAGCCTGCAGCGCGCGGGTTACTTTTGCCTGAGACAGCCCTTCACTCTGCGCAATCTCTTTTTGCGACAGGCCGCTGTCTTTCAGGGACATCAAACGCATGCCGACTTCACGCAGATTATGCTCACGCGCGGTCTGGATATCCTGCGCCAGACGACGGGCTTCTTCGGCAGAGATGGCAACGTCGGTAACCAGCACATCCAGCCCGGTTTTACAGTGCAGCGCGGCCGCCCGACGACGCGAACCATCGAGGATTTCAATCCGATCGCCACGCTTCACGCCAATGGCCGGGAAGAACTGCTGCAGTTTAATGGTACGGATGATATCGCGCAGTGATTCTGGCGTGAGACCGGACTGGTCACGGCCGTTGGTTTCCATCACCACGTACGTTCTTTCTTCTATCTCTTTTGCGGTGATGTGTTCCAGGGTGAACAGGGCGCGTTTACCGGTGGAAAGGATAAACGTCTGAGAGTGGCCATCCTCGCTGGGTTCATTTTGTAACGGGCTCTGGCTGAAGGTGCGGCCAATAGTGATTCTTTTTGCGCTCATAATAACCTCAGTTCAGGCGGATAAATTCAATACGATCAAAGACGGCTTTGGCAAAGTCTTCTGCCGCCGAACGCGCGTTTTTCAGGGCTTCGCTGCTGCCGACATAGGTAGATGGGTTAGCGGAGATAACCGTATCGAACGATTCACCGCAGCGTTCAAAGCCATCCAGCCGCGGCAGCGCCGCATCCAGCATATCGCCGCCAAATATCTCTTTCGCCAGGCTGTGACACATCTTGTGGTCCGCTTTATTCGACAGCTTGGACATAAAACCAATATTGCCCTGCAACCGGCAGGTGGCACCCGACTCTTCGATGATGTCGATAAGCTCGGGCAGGCGCGTCAGATACTTCAGCGTGGAGTGGAAATCAACCTGTGCCGGCGGCACCGGCGTCATCAGCAAATCGGAAGCGGCAATGGCGTTTTTCAGGAAGGCATCCAGATGTGGGCCGCTGTCAATAAAGATGAAGTCGTAATCTTTTTTCAGCTTAGCCACCACGTTTTCATACAGCACTGCATGCACGTTTTGCTGCGGCAAATGCTCCGCACACAGCTCTTCCCAGCGTGAAGCAATGAAGGCGTCATCGATTGAGGCGGGCAGTACGTCAACGCCAGGAATAATCGATGGCACAATAAATTCGCTTTTCAGCTCTTCGCGGCTGACGTTTTGCAGCATCGCCTGTGCTGCGGTGGCCTCAACCAAACCGACCGAACGTTCATGATTCAGGAACATGGTGGCCGAAGACTGCGGATCGAGATCGATCACCAGGATACGTAAATCTTCAAACAGCAGGTGCGGATGCGCGCGCAGCGCGTGCGCCAGTGATACGGTGGAAACGGTTTTAGACACACCGCCTTTCAGATTACCGACAAACAGCGTAAACGCTTCAGGATGGCGATCGCGGTATTTCGGAACGCCGCGATGATGGTAGATGTCGATAATATTTTGGATCGACATCGCGTACTTGGTGGAACTGCCGGCCGCGCGCTTATCAAACGGATAGCCGTTTTCTTCCATCTCGTTAACCGCGTAATCGACACTGGCGCGCGTCAGCCTGGGCAACTTGGCTAACGCCGCTTTGGCATAAACCTGGTAAAAAGTATTCTCGTGCAACTCTTCTTTTTGCGCCTGAATCTGCTCCGTCAGGCTCATCAGCATTCTTTCTGAGCGTTGAGCGACTTTCAGAACTTGCTTCTCATCGTTAGCCATACTTGCTCCACACATGTAGGATTTATGACTTTATAACGAAATCCTGCACATGAGGCAAATCTATCTCATCTGTTCATCATCGGCTCGCGTTGTAAAAAGACCTTTTGCAAGAGAGGCTTAAACGACACGTTCACTGGAGTCAGTAGCGCGCGTTGATTGTTTACCCATCAATTGATGAAAATGTGATCGGTGTAAGGGCGGCACTCTGCCACTGTTCACTGTAATCTGTAACCGACATGTCTGGCTGAAGCGGTCAACTACGGTGAAATGTTGCGCGCCGTTACCTGATAGAGCAGTCCGCACGTTCACTGTAATTAGCGGGTGGCGTAAAAAAATGGAATGCGTTCACTGTACTCAGCGTAACATTCACTGCAATCAGTAACCCTGCCGGAAGATTCACTGTAATCAGTAATTCTTTAGCGCAGGGACAGCGCTACCGGCGCCAGGGTGAGTCAGTGCGCAAGAGTAAATGTTCACTGTAGTCAGTGATTCTGCGATCATCCGCTCACCAAATGAGCAGGATTCACTGTAGTCAGCACAAGCCCACTACATTCTTCCCTCTGTGACTGCCTGCATAGCACGGTGTGAGGGGGCCTGCCGGCCAGTGAGAAGGGGAAAAGCTGCGCACGATGAGAATTACGCGGTTTGCGATTGCGGGCTGGCGAGCATCGCCTGCAGGAAGATAGGGCTGCGTCGCGGCGAGCGCCGTACAGTGCAGTGCAGTGCAGTGCAGTGCGATGTTCAGGGCCGCCTTCCTTGCGGCAATCTGCCAGTGCATCGATTCATGCAGGTATAAGATTCACTGTAATCAGTAAACTGCGACGTCGATGCCAGCGGCATTCACTGTAGTCAGTAAACTATGAACGCCTTTTCGTCAATGTTCACTGTAATCAGTAATGTGACCGTTATCAGATATTCATAACCTGATCGCTGCGGCGCATTCACTGTAGTCAATAAAAGGAAAAGCGTGTTTAAGCCTGAACGGCTGACCTGCCTGACTGAGCATTCACTGTAATCAGTAAATCCGATCATCTTTATCGCGCCAGGTCGAGGGATGCTGGTGCGGGACAGGGAAGGGCACTCAGCTAACAACATTCACTGTAATCAGTAGCCGGGTTCGCGCGCGCTGCGCTTTGAGGCAGCAGTACCTGACGCACACGTTCACTGTAATCAGTACATGCCCGCTTAGCCTCAGCCCGATAACGTTCACTGTAGTCAGTAGCTGGCTTCCCTTCCCTTACAGGCCAATGCCAGCGGTGAGGGTAGGGGAGTGTTGAGAACGTTCACTGCAATCAGTAAAAGTCAGACAACGCAGAGGGCCGTTTCGTCATGAAATGACGTTCACTATAATCGGTAAACCGTCCCACGATTCACTGTAATCAGTGATAGTGACCAACCCTGTCACTTTTACTGGTTACTTTTACAGCATAATTACTGAATACAGTGAATGTATTGCAGTATATCGATTATTAACTTTAATTTTCAGTCAGATACGATAAAGCGTTCACTGTAATCAGTGAGGTCGTATGCATTTGTGTTCACTGTGGTCAGCAGAATCGCCCGGCAGACCAGACATTCACTGTAATCAGCCAGACGGTATCTGAAGGCACAGACAAGATGTCTGTCAACCCACCTGGTAAGTACCCACTATCAATAAAAGCGCTGTTAGGCATGAAAAGGAAGGTTGGAGGGTTTTTACGGAACAGGCAATACCGGCAGCGACCACTGATTACAGTGAATGGTACCGATTACAGTGAACAGATCAGGTTGTGCTGATTACAGTGAATGAGGGGAAAGCAGCAGTGTCACTTTTAGGCTCAGTGACACTGCGCGAAGAGGGCTGACTGATTACAGTGAATGGGTGAAGTCAGTCTTCGAAATCGAGGTCTTCCAGCGAATCGATACTTTCCAGATTGCTGATACCATCGAGTTTGGGTGTCCGACTGTGGATGATGAAAAATACCGAACGGCCCCGTTTCACTTCGGAGTAGTCCAGATAGCCAATCTCTTTCAGCTGCTCCATGGCGCGCCGCACCACATGGTTTTGCGTGGTGGTTTTTGAGCCGAGATTAAGACGCATGCGTAAGCGCGCCAGGGAGATAGGCGCCGGATTAGTGGGCAGGCTTTCCAGGTAGGTATACAGCGCCTGCGCCGACTCCTTACGCTTGAGGCGCGAGATAGCACGCAGCTGCAGCAGCACCTTGTGGTCGAAGTTATACAGCTCAAACAGCTTAGGATCGGCTTGAATACGCACCAGATCTTTCTCACGATCGTAGTAAGCCGACTGCACCAGGTGCGTGTGGTAGGCTTTACCATTCCCCTCAAACGACAGGGTATTGGTTGCGATACGTCGCAGCGAGGCGTCAAGACGCTTACGCAGCGCCGCGGACGAGTTGGCCGAGGGAATACCGCACATCTTGACGAAATCGATAAACGGCAGCGTGACGGTGTCGCCCTTAGACGGATAACGCGAGAAAGACTGAATGATGCCGGCCCAGGTTTTGAAATCATTATCCATATCCAGCCGTGCGCCGGTGATGGTAATCTTTTCATAGCCTTCCGCTTTCACCAGCGACAGGTTTTTGAGCTCTTTGGTGGCATCGGTTGAAGCCATCGCGCCGGATTTTCCGCGCGCCGTTGACTTCAGGGTAGGAACAAACAGACCCAGGCGCATCAGTGCGACCGGTTGTACGGTGTTATTTTTATTGGGATGAAGCTGAATAACTTCACCACTGTTTTTCGTCACCGACAGAAAAGGTTCAAGTAACGCCTTGTTTTCACTCTCTTTATCTGCCAT
>NZ_CP082348.1:0-181041 GCF_019890955.1 Pantoea dispersa | reverse complement strand
GAAATAATACACACCCACACGTCACGGGCCATGGCCCCCTTCGGCTCCCCGGCAAGCCGGGTCGTCGAGCCCTACTCCGCTAACCGGCAGAGCCGGCAAGCTCCGCCGGACCGCGAGGGACCGCGTTCCGGGCCTGCGGCTAGGGTCTGATGGCTGAGGTCAACCCCTGCAGCGGGCTCGCGCCCGCGCGTTCACTGGCCACGAAAAGCCGTGGCCGCTGAGGCCCGGACCGGCAAAGCCGTCCGGGGTGCATTCCTGCTCATCCCGCCCCCGTCTGCGCATGTTACGGCCAGTCCGTTGCGGAGGGCGGTCGTAGCACCGCCGGTTCAGGCAGAAAGGGGTGAAGTGCACGCCGCCAAAAACTTTTTGCCTGGTGCCGCAAAAACTTTTCGTCGTCGCCCCTTTATGCCCTCTCTTCGTCGTTGCTCCTTTGCCCTTCGCCGCAACGAACTCACCGAAACATGGTTTCAGCAACCGACAACAGGAGAACCAGCATGAACACACAGAACGTCAAAACCGCCGCTGCCGAATCTACCGAAACATGGGTGAAAGGACAGGAAAGCATCGACCTGAGCCCGGCTCAGTTTGCGGACCTGTACCGCTGGATCCGTGCGAACGGGGAGTTTACCGGCGTGGCAGGCGTACACAGTGCCGTACTGGCCGGATTGGTGCTGATTGAGGAGCCCACCCCGGAGCCGGAAGCCCTGAAGATTTATGTCCACAAAGGCTATCCCGCAGCCGTCCAGGAATACGATACCGGATTTGTGGTCGTCCGGGAGTATTACGCCGCCGCTGTGGCCGGGAACTGATCCCGGTCAGTAAACAGATTTATTTCACCCTCTTTCTCAATATAAGGAATCTGATTATGGTCCGTTTTGCTACCCGCTACGCTGCCCCGACCTCCGTACGTAAAAATCACCCGCTGAGCAATGACGAATTAATGCGCGTCGTGCCGAGCGCATTTTCCGAAGAGAAACATGACTCGCGCTCAGACCGTTATACCTATATTCCGACCGTTACACTGCTGGATAAACTGCGCGAGGAAGGCTTTCAGCCTTATTTTGCGAGCCAGTCCCGAGTGCGCGACCCGGAGCGCCGCGACTTTACCAAACACATGATCCGCCTGCGCCGGGGAAATAATAACGGCGGCGGGGAAGTGCCGGAAATTGTATTACTGAACAGCCACGACGGCTCCAGCAGTTATAAAATGATCCCCGGTATTTTCCGGCAGGTGTGCAGCAACGGCCTGGTATGCTGGAAATCATTCGGTGAAATCAGCGTGCCGCATAAAGGCGATATCGTGTCGCAGGTTATTGAGGGCGCTTATGAAGTACTGGGCGTATTCGACAAGGTCGAAAATAACATCGACATCATGAAAGGGATTCAGGTTAACAATGAAGAACGCCGCCTGCTGGGTCAGCTGGCGCTGGAATATAAGTATGATGGAAAAGAGCCGCCGGTATCAGCCGAGCGGATTATTCAGCCGCGCGCCTGGTATGACAAAGGCACCGACTTATGGACCGCGTTTAATATCGTGCAGGAAAACCTGATCAAGGGCGGCGTCACCGGCAGAACGGCGAAGGGAAAAAGAACCACCACGCGCCCGGTAACGGGTATTGATGGCGATATTAAGCTGAATCAGGCGCTGTGGAAAATGGCTGAAGAGTTCGCAAAACTGAAGTCGTAATGTTTAACCCCGGTTGCCGGGGTTATTGTGATGCGGTGCTGACGTCCGCGCTGAGAAAGGTTTCCGGCGCGGGCGTTTTTTTATTCTGTTGTGACATGGCGGCGTAAACTTCATCGCGGGCGATCAGCACGCGGTAAATACTTTTTATAATGGCCGCATATTCACGTCGCTGTTTTATCAGCTTCGGACTGGGGCCGGTGTTATACATCCCGACGCTGTCCCAGTTCCTGCCGTACTGCCTGAAGTTGCGCGCCTCGATCCACGCGCCGGTGTAAATGCAGATGCACGGATCCTTAAGCAACCTTTCCCGCGTAATATCAAATCTTTTCAGCTGATTAAAGTGAGAGCTGTTAATCTGCATATTACAGACGTCGTGCGTTCCGCCGCTGCTTTTCGTGTTCAGGGCGTTATTACGCATGCGCGACTCCTGTATTGAATGTGCCATCAGCAGGCGCGGATCAATGCCGAAATCCTGACCGGCTTTGGTGAAACACATTTCCGGCGTGGCCTGCACGCTGAATACAGCGGCAAGCCCGAAAGCTGCAAACCATTTCATTCTTATTGTCTCACGTACATGCACATAAAGCGCCAGGCGGGTTCGTGTGAAAAATACGCGCTCAGATCGTCTGATGCAAGATAATTCGTTACAGACGCGCACGGTGCGCTGACGGGCAGGTGATGAACATCGTCAGGGATATAAAGAATTCAGGAAGATAGCGTTATTTAACAAGCCGCTCTTGAGATATATAATTCCATCACACCCTACGCAAGATTTTATCTTGCTGTTTTTATGTTTAAATTCATTGTGTTATGAGGCCCTGTTGATTATTTGCGAGGTGTATGTGCCTGTTTTGTCGTAGGAAACGACGACACAATGGTGTCGTAAGCTACGATAGTGTATCGTCGGTTCCTACTACATGTTGTCGTAGGTTCCTGCGATACAGTATCGTAGGAATGTAGATGTGATTTTTAATCAGTGTATTGTATGTCGTACAGTGTCACACTCTACGATATGATGGTGTCGGTAACGACTACCTGTATAAATCAGAATTCCAGAGCAAAGTGCACACTCAGTGCTGGTATCGTCTGATAGTGCAGTTAAGCCGGCCTCAGCACGAAACGCTAAAGAAAATATGACGGTGGTTAATTAAGCCACTCAGGAGAAAAGATAATGGGCAGAATGGGCATTTACGTCAAAGATAAAATTGAGAAGGAAATCAGGGATATTTATCTTCTGGACATTCAGAACGGGGCCAGCCCGGCCGAAGTCAGCCTGTCATCAACGTGCAATGAATTATTACGGCTTGGTCTGATTATGCATAAGGCCAAAAACAAAGAGGACACCTTCAATCAGAAAGAATTTAACCGCGAACTCATCAGAAAAGTCAGCGGCAGCAAAGAAGGCATTATGATATTACTGACCATGATGACAGAACTGTATGTTAACGCAACAGGAGGAGGCGGAACCGAGCGCATAGACACGCTGCTGAGCCAGTACCTGGCTGAAATTGACAGTTCTGAAAGCGATGCCGATAACCGGCATTTTGTCCGGCATGAAGAGAGCGGTCATGCTGACGCCTGACATCGTTATGCGTAACAGTCTTAAAACTTATTGATAAACGGCAAGGGTCAGGAAGAAGTATTAAATAGTTTAAGTTTCCCCTCAGAATGCTGCTGAACGTAGCGGGGGGAGAAAAAACAAATGTATCCTTATCCCCTGCGCGCGCTCCGGGCATCCCGTTTTAATCCGGGTGGCAGTCAGCACCCGGTATGGCATACAGAGAGCGCCTGAAGAATGGGGGAAATTACCTGCCACGGAATAAGTTTGTGTGTTTCAGATGTGGTCAGGATGTGAACTCTATTTATTAATGATGCAGGGGATAGCATCATTCAGTTACCTTCATTCAGGCGAAGATAAATGCCCGGCATGTGTTTACCATCAGTGGGAATTAAGCAGTTTCATAAATGCTCAGATGAATAATGGCGCTGAATTTCTTTTAACTGGTCTGAACCACTGGCCGGGTGCCGTCTGTTTTAATGAAGCGGCTGGCGGCACCCTTCCGGTTAGTAAGAAGTGAAAATAATTATGAGATTTTAAATTTAAAATATCTCATTTAAGGTTGTTATGACTCGCCGGTTTTTCCCGTTACGACCCGGCATCTTTTCCCGCTATCGGATTCTCCGCCACCACGACTTTTTCCAGAATGAACTCGTCAAATAAAATAGCCAGTTCGCGCAGCCGTCTTACCTCCTCATTCTCCGGCAGCTGCTGCTCCGTTAAGTAATTGAGCGAATCCAGCAGGCGCACCTGTATTTCCATGTTCACGCTGCGGCGGTTAAACCGCGCGCTGATTTCCATGTCCCGGCGCAGATTCTCCGGAAAGCTGCTGCTGAAGGCCTTGCTTTTTCCCGGAGTGAACGTTTTTTTATCTGTATTTTTGTCTTCATCATTCCTGCATTTTTCCCGGATAATATCCAGACGGGACTGAATAAACTCATCGAACATCCTGGCCAGCGCAACCAGCCGCTGTCCCTCGTCGGTTTTAATCACGTGACGCCGCGGAGAAAACTGCATCGACGTAATTAACCGGCTGATGATTTCGTCGTTGGTGGTATACCGACGGACGCGTGCCGCCACGCGTAATTCCATCAGCAGGTTCTCCGGTAACCACAGTTTCCTGTACTGCATTTCCCCGCGGGCATATTTCCGTGGTCGTCCGCGACCGTCGGCCATCTTTTCTTTTACTTTCATGCGTTATCACCTCCCTACGAGGCTCACCCTGGACAGGCAGCAAGCGTACGCCACGCCCTTTCAGGAATAATCCTAAAACGGAGCGTGAGAGACTTTAAAAGTGTGACGCGCGTCACAGATTTTTTTTTTTTGAGAAAATGTACACTTACGGCGCGTTACGTCTGTTTACGCACACTGACATTTCTTTAACTCAAATCGAGGGTTTTATACATGAAAGTTGTCATTTCACACCCTGCACCGGTGCAGGGGTCTGCGGAAGCCTGCGCGACGCTAAGCGGGGCGGCGCCAGAGGGACTTATCGGCATCACCCGCCGCGCCTTTAGCCAGATGTATGCATACGGTTATCGCCACCGTGCGAACGTACTGCTGCTGGCGCTGGTCGTGCTGGCCCTCGCGCTGCCGCACCTGGTGCGCGCAGAGGACCTGCTGTCCGGCCAGAAGCAGGACGCCAAAGATACGTTTGGTCACGGCAGCACCGTTGAGTGGGGGCTGTACATGGCCGAAGTCGTCATTTCCATTATCACCTTCATCAAAACCCGTAACCCGGCGCTGTTCGTGGGCGGCCTGGCTTTTCTTGTTGTTGTTACCCGCACGCTCTTCTCCCTGGCCGGCTAATCCCGTATGGACAGGGAATCGCTTCAGTACCAGTTCCCGGAAACCCTCAATGAGCAGAAACGCCTTATCGGACTCCCCACAGAGGAGGCCGTGCTCATCCTTGCGTGCGCCGGCATCGGCCTGCTCTGCGACATGTTCATCATCATGCTCATTGTGGCCGCCGCGCTCTGGCTGCTGGTCCGCCACCTGAAGAAGGGGCAGGGCACCTGGTGGCTCATGAACCTTCTTTACTGGTACCTGCCCACCTCGCTGCTCCGGCTGCAGTTCCGCCGCGTGCCCGACTCGGGTAACCGGCACTGGATGCAGTAACCCGCGCGCCGCCTTCGGGTGGCGCTTATTAAAAGGATAACGCTATGAAGTATCAGGTCCGGGAGGGGCGCAACCGGGTAATCATTCTGGCCCTGTGCGCGCTTTCGCTGCTCGTGTTTATTCTCGCTGCCAGCACCGTCGTCACCGGCGCGCTGGCGTGGCACTTTGCGAAAACGCAGAGGACCATCACTACCCCAATGATGTTTGACCGCCCGTTCACCTCCGGTTCCGCCTCCGGAGACGCGGCCTTAAACGGCATGCTGGTGCGCTCTTTCATTAACCTGCGCCTGTCCGTCACGCCGGAAACTGTGGACAGCCAGCACGCCGCCCTGCTGCGCTTCGTTCCCGCTGAATACCGTGACGACCTGAAAAAGCAGCTCGCCGCCGAAGCTGAGTACATCAAAAAGAACGGCGTCTCCTCCGTGTTCCGCATCGATGACGAAATGACCGACACCACCACCGGCGACGTCATTGCGCAGGGCACGCTGAGCGCCAGCACCACCAACGGCAACCTGAAGATATCACTTCCGGATTCGCATAAAGCCTACCGGCTCAGCGTGCACTACGTGGACGGCCTTATCCGCCTGACGGCCTTCCCCGAGGTGCCCTGGACCCAACCTGAACGCCGCCCGCAACAGGACTGACCCCATGAAAATGACCCTTTCCGCCATCGCCGTGGCCGGCGCGCTGGCGCTGCTGCCCGCCGCACAGGCCGCGGTGCCCGGCCCGGCCGGAACAATGTTTGAAAACAACGCGCACCTGAAGGCGCAGATGAGCAATACGAGCCCGAATAAAATCATCATTGACGGCGAGCTGATCACCGGCATCACCGGGCCGCAAAACGCCTATACAAAGGACAACACCGCCGACGGCGCGCTGCTGATTACGCCGCTGACCGGGCAGGACTTCACCATCTTCCTGGAAACCGCTGGCGGCGTCGGCGTGTCGATAGATATCTCGCCCAGACCCGGCAACGGCCGCACGCTGCACCTGATTCCGGCGGACGTGCCGCTGAAGCCCAACCCGGACGCGAAGGTGTGGGAGGAAAGCCAGCCCTTCCAGAAAACGCTGGTGAGCATTGCCCGCAGCATCGTGAACGGCGACGTACCGGAGAACTACACCGAGGTGAAAGCCTCGCGCGGCCCGGCGTATAACCCGCTCGCGGGCGTGCAGCTGACGCCGGAGCGCCAGCTGGCCGGCTCGCACCTGCGCGTGATGCGCTATCGCATGAAAAACACCGGCTACGTGACGCGGGCGCTCAGCGAAAAGCAGTTCTGGCAGAAGGGCGTGCGCGCGGTGATGCTTTCAACCCGCACGCTTTATGCAAACGGCGAGGGCTTCGTGTGGGTGATTTTCTCCACTGACGCGGAGGGCGGCTCATGAGCAACATCAATACCGCCACGCGCCGCCGACAGTGGGTGATTGCCGGCGTCTCCGCCGCGGTCATGCTGGCGGTGGGCGGCGGCATCTGGGCGTACTCGCACCATCAGGCGGAGCTGAACAAGCCCGCACCTAAGACCGCGCCGAACCTGACCGGCGGCCTGATAAACACCTCCTTTACCGATGGCGTGGCCACTGCGGCGCTGCAGCAGCAGCAGAACAAGACTGCGGGGCTTGAGCGCGACCTCGGTACGCTGACCAGCACGCTTAAAAGCCAGAACGACGAGCTCAAAAAGCAGCTCAGCACAATGGCCGACGCCATCACGCAGCTGCAGACGCAGCAGGCGCAGGGGAGTAAGGCGCCTGCCGCCCCGCAGCCAGCCAGCACTTCACCTGCGAATGGCCCCGTCCCGGCCGGGCAGTCCGGTCCGGCGCAGTGGAGCATCAGCAATCCCGGCGGCGGACCGGCTGCCGGGCAGGGCAGTCAGTTCTATCCCGCGCAGGGGCAGGGGTTCTACCCCGGCGCCGGCACGGTGCGCCCGGGCGGTCTGAGCCGCGACACCTTCACTTACGCCGCGCTCACCGACAAAAAGACGAAGCTGCCCTGGATCCCCTCCGGCTCCTTCTCTGAGGCGGTGATGATTGAGGGCGCTGACGCCAACGCCAGTGTGACCGGTCAGCAGAACACCTCGCCGGTGGTCATTACCCTGCTTGGTGACGTCTCCATGCCCAACGGCAAGACCTGGAACATGGACCAGTGCCGCGTCACCGGAGAGATGTACGGCGATATCTCCAGCGAGCGCGGCGAGGTGCGCACCCATAACATCAGCTGCATCCTGAAGAACGGCAAGCATATCGACATGCCGTTCGACGGTCACGTGTCCTTCCAGGGCAAGGTAGGCATCCGCGGTAAGCCTGTGATGCGTAACGGTGCCATCATCGCCAACGCCGGCGCGGCCGGCCTGCTGTCGGGCTTCGGCGAGGGCATCAAGTCTGCCGCCACGCCGACGGTAGGACTCGGTGCAAGTGCCTCTGTCGGTGCCGGTGACATTCTTAAACAGGGCTTCGGCGGCGGCGCCAGCAAGGCGGCGGACACGCTGAGCCAGTACTGGATTAAGCGCGCCGAGCAGTACCACCCGGTGATTGATATCGGTGCCGGCAACGCCGTGACCGTGGTGTTCCAGAAGGGCTTCAGGCTGGAAACCATAGAAGACGCTGATGCCGAAAAGGCACAGAAAGAGGCACCGCAGCCGGTAGTGCAGCAGACCGCAGCGAACCAGCCGGTCAGCACCGGCGGCGGCAACAGCGCGCCGGTGTTAAACCCCGATGAAGTTCTTCGTCAGGCCAGCCAGCTGCGCCTCGGCGACACCATTAACTGACAGGAGTGAGCGATGGAAAACTGGTACGTAGCACAGACAAAGTGGGCGCAGGAGAAGTACGCCTGTCAACAGCTGCAGGGTCAGGGCGTCACCTGCCTGCTGCCGGTGTTTTCCCGCGTCCGGCTGCGCAACGGCAGGGTGCGCGGCGTGACGCCGCAGCCGCTCTTTCCGGGCTACCTGTTCGTGCGCTTCGATCCGGAGGTGGTGCACACCACCGCCATCAAGGGCACGCGGGGAATTTCCACGCTCATCAGCTTTGGCGGCCTGCCAGCGGTGGTGCCCGACCGCGTCATCGCGCAGCTGGAGGCCGGCTGGGAGGGCGTGCCGCTTACCACGGACGCGCCGGTGAACGGTGACCGCGTGATGATTGAGGACGGGGCATTCGAGGGGCTGGAGGCGGTGTGGTGTGAACCGGATGGTACAAAACGCGCCATTCTGCTTTTGACCCTGATGAACCGCCAGGTGCGCGTGCCGGTAGAAAGCCATATGCGCTTTCACATTACCGCGCGCGGGGAGGCGGCATGATCAGGACACGCTTATCCGATGAAAAACGCCGGCGCCGTCAGCTGGGAGAGATACGGGTCATGGTGGCCAGCTGGAAGCACGGCCATTTGCCTTATGCCGACACGCTGGTTGTCTGCATACTGTCATTGGCGGTACTGGCCGTGCTCTGGGGCGATTACTCTTATCATGGGCGGGTCTGGGCCGGCTGGCTGATGGTGCTGCCCGCCGTTGTTGCGGCTGCCGCCGTTGTCATGCGGCTGCGGGAGCCGCTTAACTGGCAGGACCTGATTGCCCGAAGGCTGGCGGTCTATCCCTATCGGGACGTCACGGCCTGGCGTGAACTGCAGCAGGTGGTGGTTGAGGCAGGATTTATTTCGGTCCCCATGCTTGCCTGCTGGCTTGATAAAGAGATGCAGACCTTCACGACGCCCGCCCGGCGTCGGACCTTTGCTTTCACTGAGCGTGAACGGGATGAGCGCGGGGAATCTGACTGCAGGAGCCATCATGAATAAACGCACCCGCCGGGAGCAGCGTATCCGGCTCTGCGCGCTGCAGCTCCGCTACCGTAAAGCGTGGAAGACGCAGGCCAGCAGCTGCAGGCTCGCGGCGCTGCTCACCGAAATCGAGGTGATTCAGCACCGTCTGGCCGCGGACAGTACTCAGACGGAGGCCATATGCAGCTGAGCTTCCAGCGGCTGGCCATCGCGAGTGCCGCCAGCACCTGTCTGGCCAGTGCGGCGCTGCTGCTCCACCTTTCCGGCTTTGTTCTTTAACCTTATCGCTTAATCTGAGGTGCCTATGGATCCTGATAAAACAGTCACCCCGCCGGAAGCGCTGCTCATCCGCGTGACGCATCCCGCCGGCAATATGGTGTTCCGGCTTGAAAGACTTAATACCCGACCGGTTCCGGATGCGGCAATTCGCCCGCTGGCAGAGAACTCCGGTCACGTACCCGCACTCACGGACGTCACGATTGAGCGGCTGGCGGCGTACATTGCTGACGTCATCCGCCAGGTTTCACCGGGCACACCGCGCGCAGATGTCTGGGCGCGCATAAAAGCACCGGTAAAAGACGTATCCGCTGCCAGCAGCCATCGTATTATGAGCGAGGATGCGCTCAAGGATCTGCTGACGGTCAACGCCTTCATGAAAGGTAAACATACCGGCTGAACCTGTTTTCTGTGCCTTCACCAGGGCAACCCGCACCATCCGATTAACCCGCACACTCATTTTTAATACCGCTGCGGCCCGGCCGCCACTGAGGATATTCCCATGCAAAAAATCTTTGCGTGCGCACTACTGTGCGCCGCGCTCACCGGCTGCGCCGGCATGAACTCTGACTTTGACTGCAACAAAACCGCCACCGACCAGTGCCTGTCGATGTCTGACGCCAGCAAACTGGCATCAAAAGGCAAAAGCCTCGACGACCTGACCGCGCAGAAGGAGGCCGGCCCAAAGCCTGCCGCTGAGGCGCTGGCGACGCCCGGCAATGTGAAGCCCGCCGTTAATCCTTACCGCCCCGTGAGCGTGGCGACGCTGACTCCCCGTCCTGTCTCCGGGCAGGCGCTGAGCGCAGACAGTCTCCGGGCATCCACGGTGCCGGTTCGCGCAGCAACACCGGTGGTGCCGGGTGATTACAGCGGACCGGGACAGGTAGACGCCCGCCGCATTCCTGACGCGACGCAGCGCCTGTGGATCGCGCCGTGGGTCGACGAGCAGGACAGCTTCCATCAGCCCGCCGTGGTGGAATTCGTGAAGCAGAAATCACGCTGGGACGAAGATTTCCGGGTTATCAGCGAGGGGGAGTAATGAAAAAAAGCTTTTCTTTCCGTTCCGCGCATGCGCAGCGGGTGCCCGCATCGTCTGCGGCCGCGCTGCATCACCGGCCCTGGCCCGGTATCAGTATGCTGCGGGCTGATGTTTCATCGGGGCATATTTTCATCTGCGCCGACACCGGCGCAGGCAAAAGCCTGCTGTTACGGGATGTGATGAACACAGTGCTACGCGCACCTTACGCAGGAGTTCAGCATGCTCAGTAACGTTATCGATCACCTCGCCGGCATTATGAACAGCAGCCGGGACGAGGGCGGGGCAAAGCTTGCCCGCCAGAAGCTGCAGGAAAGCTTCAGCTACCCCTCACTGACCAGCCTGCTGCCGTGGCGCGAGTTCGACGAAAAATCGGAACTCTTCATTAATACCCGCTCGGTAGGCTTTATGCTGGAGGTGGCACCGCTCGCCGGCGCCAACCAGCAGGTGGTGCAGGCGCTGGACGACCTGATGCGCAAAAAGCTCCCGCGCAGGACGCCGGTCACGGTGCTGATGGTGGCCAGCAAATGCGTGGGTGACATGCTGGAGAACGGGCTGAGCCGTGACATGTGGAAGGGCGACATGGCGCCGCAGCTCAATGCCATCACCAAAGCCTACTGGGAACGATCGGCCCTGAAGGGGCTGGCCAACGAGCGAGAATATCCGCTCTACCTGCGCAACTACCGCGTGTTTCTGGTGTATGCGCACCCCGGCACCGGCGGCCTTAAATCGATGGACGAGGTGGCACAACTTCGGGAGACCGTCCGCGTGTCCCTGATGTCCGCGTCAATGGATACGCGACGGGTGGGCGCGTCGGAGTTTCTGTCGATCATCCGCGAGCAGCTGAACTACCGCCCCGGCCAGGTCAGTACGGCCAGCGAGCACTGGAACCCGGAGCAGGAGCTGCACCGCCAGTGCGTGGACACCAGTACAGAAATGGAGGTGCACCCGGATTACCTGCGGCTGACCACCTCCACAAAAGCCGGTGACAGAGCCGTAGAGGAGGGCGCTGCGTCCACGGTGGCCAGCACGCGCATCGTGAACATGCAGCTGACTAAGGTGCCGAAGCAGTTCGCGCTCTGGCAGGCAGCCGACAACCTGCAGAACATGCGCTTTCCCGATCTCGGCATCCCCTGTCCGTTCCTGCTGAGCTGGACCATCTGTGTGGAAGAACAGGTCAGCAGCCAGAACGAGGCGTTCCGTAAGGAGCAGGACATGGGCAAGAAGGCCAACTCCTCCTACGGCAAGCTGTTCCCCAACACGCAGCGCACCTACGAGGAGTGGCGCGACCTGCGCATGGGGCTTGCCAGCAACGAAATTGCCATGTGCAGCTTCAACCTTAACCTGACGCTGTTCACGCCCGACAGCGACAGCGGGCAGCAGCGCTGTGAGCTCTCGGCCATCAACGTGTTCCGTAAAAATGACCTGGAGATGTCCGCACCCCGCTATCAGCAGCTGCGCAACTGGCTGACCTCGCTGCCGTTCGTGATGCAGGAGGGGCTGTGGGACGACATGAAGCACATGAACGCCACCCTGCGCTGCAAAAGTTTTAACGCCGTGAACCTGATGCCGGTAGTTGCCGAGCGTCAGATGTCGCCGAGGGGCATACCGCTGGCCACCTACCGCAACCAGCTGGCCTTTTTTGACATGTTCGATGAGGAAAACGGTTCGACCAACTTTAACATCGGCGTGACGGGAACGTCGGGCGCGGGCAAAAGCTTCCTGATACAGGGGATCCTGCGTGAGGTCCTGAATGCGCAGGGGTTTGCCTGGGTTATCGACATGGGGGGCAGTTACAAAAACTACTGCCGTCAGGCGGGTGGCGCGTACCTGGACGGTGCCACGCTGCGCTTTAATCCGTTTGCCAATCTGACCGATCTCAGCCTGAAGGAGTCAGTAGAGGGGATCGCTGGCCTGATGGCCGTGCTGGCCAGCCCCGAAGGGAAGCTGGATGAGGTCAGTGAAGCCATTCTGCAGAAGGCCGTGGTGGCGGCGTATGCGGCGCGCAAGAACAAAGCGCGCATAGACGACGTCGTGGGGTATCTCAAGTCGGATGCCGTCAGAAAGGAATACGGAGAGCAACCCACCATCATCAACCGCATCAACGAGCTGGTGCTGCTGCTGGACCGCTGGTGCACCTGGGGCAGCGACGGGGAGTACTTTAACTCGGATAACCCGACGCTTGACGGAGAAACGCGCTTCACGGTGCTGGAGCTGCTGAGCCTGGAAAGCCGCCCGCAGCTGCTGTCCGCGGTACTGTACTCGCTGATCCTGGCGATTCAGGAAAAGATGTACCACTCACCGCGCAGCCTCAAGAAGCTCGCCATCATCGACGAGGCCTGGCGCCTGTTCAGCGGACAGAACCCGCACGCCGCGCGCTTTATCGAAACCGGCTACCGCACGGTACGTCGCCACCGCGGCGCGTTCATTACCATCACGCAGGGCATCAAGGACTTCACCGGCCTGCCCGACAAGCCGGCACCGTCTGCCGCTGCCGCTGCCTGGGACAACAGCGGAACCAAAATCACGCTGCTGCAGGATGCGAAGGCCTTCAAGACCTACCTCAACGCCAGTCCGGATCAGTTTACCGAGATGGAAACGCAGATTATCCGCGGCTTTGCCAAAGCCCGCCTGACGGGTTTCAGCTCCGTGATGATCTCAATGGGCGAGCAGAGTTCGTTTTACCGGGTATTTGTCGATCCGGTCACGCGCGCGATGTTCAGCACCACGGGTGAGGACTACGAGTGGATGACCGAGGCGCAGAAGGCCGGCGCAACCAGCGAGGAAGCCGCGTACCTGCTGGCCAGCGAGCCGCACATGTATCAGGCCGAGATGCAGGAGCTGGAGCGCTGGGCCGGCCTGGCCCCCGTATAAAAAGAGGAATCAACGATGCAGGAAGATATCCATGCCTTATCCGCTGAAGAGGGCGAAACGCCGGACGCGCAGCCATTGCGTGAGGGCGTAACCGTGAAGCGCGTTTCCGGCCTGCTGCACCGTCGTAGCGTCCGGCTGGCCGTGTTTGCCGCGCTGGTCATCACGCTCAGCGCCGGCGTCAGCGCGCTGGTTGCGCAGGCCGTACAGCCCGACTACGTGGTGTTTGACATGAAGGGCACCATCGACACCTTCCGCCAGCAGACCGCGCAGTCTGCGCTGGATAAGGAGAGACTGGCGGCGCTCACGAAGCGCTTCGGCTCTGCGCTGGACGCGAGCCTGTCGGACTGGCAGGCCGCGCACGGCGGCGTCATCCTGGTGAAGGGCGCGGTGGTGGCCGGCGTCACCGACATTACGCCGGCGATTCAGGCCGATATCGCCCGCCAGATGCAGGCGACGCCATGAAGCGGCTCACCACAGCGGTTGCTCTGCTCGCCACAGCGGTTATCTGGTCCGCGCAGGCGAAAGAGCTCGGCACCATCGGCCACCTGTTTCCCATTGCCGAACCCGATCTGCTGGCCTTTATCGGCCAGCGCCTGCAGGGCATGAAAGACAGCGGTGAGCTGGACCGGCTGCAGCGCGAGGCCGAGGCGCGGGTGAAGGCCCACGCCGTCAGGCCCGCGCCGGTGGCCGGCCTGACGCCGGCGAAAACGGACAGGGCATTCCTGTATGACCCGACCTTCACGGTGCGGGAAACCATCCGGGACATGCGCGGCAACGTCATCGCCCGGGCGGGAGACAGGGTCAACCCGCTGGATAAGGTCGCCTTCAGCGAGACGCTGTATTTCATCGATGGCGACAACCCGCAGCAGATGGCGTGGCTGAAGCCGCAGCTCGCCGGGCAGCAGAATTATAAGGTCATTCTGGTCAACGGTAACGTGCACGACAGCAGCATCGCGCTGGATGAGCCGGTGTACTTCGACCAGTACGGCACGTTAACAACAAAATTCGGCTTTGAGCACACGCCGGTGCGCATCACGCGCGCGGACAGGATGCTGAAGGTGGAGGAGGTGGCGCTGAAATGAGTCACAACGCACGGGGGCAGACGGCCCCGAAGAAGTTAAAGCGTCATGTCGCACAGGTGCGCCTCGATGACGACGACAAATCCGGGCTGCGCCGCATGACCGCCGAGTTCCCGCTGTACTCGGAGTCGATGATTATGCGCGCGGCGCTGCAGACGCTGCTGGCGTGCAGCGGAGAGGTCCGGTCGGCCATCGTACTGGCCTCACTCACCGACAAAGACGTGGGGGAGGTCATGCGTCAGTACGGCATGACGGTGCTGACGGGGGTGCCTCATGCAGAATGAATTGCTTCCGCGACTGGTTAATGACTGGAAATCTTCAGAGGTCTCCGCCATGCAGCAGAATGCAGCGCCAGCCGTGCAGCCGGTCTGGAGCGCTCCCGCGCCGGAGCCTGCGTGTCGCGCGGAAATTTCGCTTTCGCCGGCGAGTATTCGTGCACTCGGTGACCTGACGGATCATCTGCCCGCGGTCGGTTTATTCATTATGCTACTGGTGCTGTCCGTTGTGATGGTTCGTCTGGGCAGGGTGTTCCCTGCAAAGCAGGCGGATCGGAGTGATGCATTCAGCGTTCGCCACGGAACGTCAGTGCCCGTACCGGCGCCGTTCGGCAGTCCGGCGATGGCTGCATGTGCACTTGCGCATGAGGAAACCGCGTACTGGCAGCAGCTGCTGGCCGCTTTCGCAGCCGCTATTGAGGCGGAAGGTTACACCTTCGGCACCGATGCACGGGCAAAAGTGGCGTTACCGCACGCCGTGCGGGCCCGTGCGGGCGGGGCAATTGTGAAAGCGCGCTCGCAGCATATTACGCCGCTGCGGAGTGAAGCGGCGCTGGAAGATTTGCAGCTGCAGGCGGCGGAGGACGGTTACGCGGGCAGCTGGGCGGACTGGTGCCAGCGGGGCGCAGAGGCGGCCGGCTGGTATGTCATCAGGCGTGAGGTAGACCAGCTACCTGACGATGCGGTAACGAAGTGAGGAGCGGAATATGACGCAAACCGAAATAGGTGTTTTGTCCCTGATAGGTGTGCTGGCAGGGGGAGGGTTAATTAATCTTGTTAACTTTCTTCTTGAAAGTTCGCGTGGTAGCAAAGAGGTTCCTCCTGAAGAACAGCCCCTGCGCCGGAATGACCTGGAAAACGCCGAACAGGATTATCACGCGATGCTGCAGCGCCTCGGCGTGACCGACAGGTGGTTTCGCCATGCGTGGCCGCTGACGCAGATAAGCCTGATGTGGTCCGGCCCGCCCGGATCGCTCACAAGCGGCATTCCGGCAGCGCTGCGCGCAGCAGCTGGTGAGCTTTCAAAGAACGGCGCCGGGAATTTCAGCTGTGACTGCCTCACTGAGGCGGGGGGGGGCGCCAGGCCTGATGTGGCACATCGCTTCAAGAGTCACCGAAACGGAACCGTCAATTTTTATCGACGGACACGGCAGCAAAACCCGCCCGGGGGCGTGGCGGCGCGGATTTAAATACGTCCGGATGCCAGATAGTCTGGAACGCGTGGCCATCCTGCTGCAGGGCATCCGACATATCTCCGCAGAGACGCTTTCACTTTATCTGCTGGATGTAGCAGACAGGCTGGAGATGGGTGACGCAGACGGGGTTAAGCATGATGACGACAGCGGCTGGGCCTTCCGCACATTTGCGGCGGTAACGGCGACTGATGAACCTAAACCTGACAACAGGATGCAGACTGATGGACACTTACCCTGACCTGTCGCCGCGGCTCTGGCCGCCGACGGCGGAACAGCTGGCGTTCTGGCAGGACCAGACCGGCAGAAAGGCTGATTATGAGAAAGCGTATGCACAGTGGCTGCAGGAGAAATGCGGCAATGCCGTGTATGAAATAAATGAAGCTGGCGGATTCGCTGATACCGGCAGCCCGCTGCTGAATGGCCTGCTGGCACTGTCGGCACAGTCGGTGCACCAGTACCGGCTGATTATCTCCACTCCGCCCGATCCTGAGCGTCTTTTACTGCACCACGCACTGGACGCCATCAGGGAGCAGTTCACATGCTTGCTGCCACCCGGGACCAATAACTGGGATCAGGCTCTGCGGGACAAGGTTAGCAGACTGCAGGCTGCCCCTGTAAAATATCATCAGCTAAAGGAAACCCGGGGAGAAACAGACGGCGCGCAGTGGGTAATGAGCGAATGCCGTCGCGATCATCACGCGTGGCCGGGAGGGCTGTGGAAATTCCTTTCTGAGAATACCCGGATGGCCACGGCCAGTGCCTGGCTGGAGATGTTTCATGATTTCCGGCCCGACCCCGGCCGCAGCCACCTTGCGGTCATGATGCAGACCTTCGGTGACCCGCCTCAGCGTAGACAGCTGGGAATGCTGTTAGGCAAACTGGACGGCAACATTGAATTTCAGGGCCCTTACGCCGGGATACGGATCACCACTGAGATTGGCCTGACCTGGTGCATTTACCCGGCGTTAACGGGTGAAGCAGCGTAGAATACCGCCCAGACGCTGGCATAACGGTTAAGGATGAGAATATGCAGGATACACACTGGCACCGGGAACTGAGCTTTACGCTGACGGACGGCATGCTGCTGGGCGTGCTGGGGCTCGTGGTGATGACGCTGTGGTGGCGGGCGATCGCTGATTACCGTGGTCTGCGCCGCAAAGAGCGCCGTAACGCGGCCATGCAGAACGGTGACGCTGCGTTCCGGCACGCCTGGTGGCGCAGAGATCGCGTTAACGTTGTGCTGGAATTTACCATGGCCGCGATGGTGACGCTCGCGTCAGGCTGCCTGCTGATTGTTCTGCTCCCGTATTACTGAAAACCGGTAACCCTTTCCTCCCCGCGTTGCGCAGGCTGTTCGTTCCTCGCATACGCTGCGGTACGCCTCAGCCTGCACCCCGCAGGCAGGCCTGATTAACGTCTGACCCCGGCAGCCCGGCTGCCGCAACCACGGAATTTCCTCTTATGACACACCTCGCTGAAATATCGGCTCAGCCGGTCGTGCGCGATCGCTGGGGCGGCTGGACGCATCCGGCCTTTTTTGTGCCGGCGGACGGCAACGAGTACCCACAGCCCGGCGAGTTTGAGGCCTGGCTTAAAGCGCACAATCTGCAGGCGGCGACCACCTGGATGGAAAACGACGTGCCGAACTGGATGATGGCCGACTACCGGAGCACCGGTAACTGCAGCGCGTGGCAGCCTTCCGGCCCCCCGGGCCCGGGCTGGTTTACCGGCAGCATTCACGATACGGACGACGGTCCGGTGTGCGTCTGGCTCCGCCGCCATACGGAGGCACAGGACGCATGAAGCGCTTTCTCCTCATACTGTGCCTGCTGACAGCGGGCATCATGGCAAAGCCGGTGATGGCGGCCGCCAGCAACGCCGGCGATGGCCGCTGGGTGAACCCCATCAGCGACGTCTGCTGGAAGTGCCTGTTCCCCATGACGCTCGGCAGCATTCAGCTGGCATCCGGCGCGCATCCGGACACGCCGAACCCGGCTTCGCCCATCCAGCTTTGCCCGTACGGCATTCTGTACCGGCTGGGGCTGGCCATCGGCTTCTGGGAGCCGCTGGCCATGACGGACGTCACGCGTGAGCCGGGCGTCATGGTGAACATGGGCGGCTTTAAAATCGACCTCGGACGCACCGGCACCGGGCGCGGCGGGCAGAGCGACGCGCCCACGCCCGGCAGCTTCTATCACGTGCACTGGTACAAGTATCCGCTGATTTTCTGGCTGAACATTATTACCAGCGCAGGCTGCATGCAGACCGGCGACATGGACATTGCCTACCTGTCCGAGGTGGACCCGCTCTGGAACGACAGCACGCTCTCTATGATATTAAACCCGGAGGTGGCGCTCTTCAGTAACCTGCTGGCGCAGGGCGCCTGCGCGGCTGACTCCATCGCCTCCACCGCGGGCATGCCGCTGGACCCGCTGTTCTGGTGCGCCGGCGCACAGGGCTCGATGTATCCGTTCACGGGCTATACCAGCAACGAGTTTTCTCCGCTGGAGGCCTCGCTGCTGGTCAGCGAGCGCATGGCGTTCAAGCTGCATCGCGAGGGGCTGGTCATGGAGACGGTCGGGGCGGACGTGGCGGTGTGCTACGAATATCCGTCCCCGATCATCCCAAAATCCCGCTGGCGCTACCAGATGGTGAACATGTACCCCGAACCCTCGGACTGCCACCCGTTCGGCACCACCACGCAGCTGTGGGGCAGCACGCACAACACGCCCGCATCAAAGAAAAACTTCGGCTACCTGATGTGGCGAAAGCGCAACTGCGTATACCTGTAAAGGAATGACCATGAAAACCTTACTCATTACGGCGCTGACCTTCAGCGCCATCCTGCTTTGCGCGGACGCGGGCGCAGCTGATCAGCCAGCGATTGCCGGCGACGATATGGCGTATATGAAACAGCAGCAGCGCGATCTCGCGCTGTTTAAAAGTCAGCTGCAGGGCATGAACATCACCCTGCCGGACGCGCAACAGGGAAGGGTTGCGCAAATGCAGAATGAGATAGCCGCCGGACAGGCGGATCAGAACAGCGCTACCCGTCAGACCCCGCGCGCGGTGTATTTCGTGAGCCTGGGCATTCCGGAAGAGGGGCTGCTGCCGATGCTCTCTGATGCCCGCCGTTTCGGCATTCCCGCAACCCTGCGCGGGCTGCTGAACAACGACTTTCGCCAGACCGCAGAGAAGATGTTTGAACTGTCGAAGAAGGACAAGCAGGCGGGCGTGCAGATTGACCCGACCCTGTTTCAGCAGTACGGCATTAAAGCGGTGCCTGCACTGGTTGTGACCTGCGGTGGCAAATTTGACGTGCTGTACGGCAGCCTGCCGGTGCAGCAGGCTCTGGAGGAGGTCAGGCAGCGCGGTGACTGTTCAGCCACGGCGGCGCAGCTGCTGCAGAGTGCGGAGGGCGCGCGATGAAGCGACTGCTACTCATCCTGCTGCTGTTCTCAGTCGCCGGGGCCCGTGCTGACGACGTCAGCGATGCTTATAACGCCGGTGCGGGGTATGCCGGCTCGAACAAAGGTCAGGGAACATCGGCAGCAAAAGGCACAGACCCGGCGTCAGTTATCCCGGGCTACACGTCAAGCCCATCGCAAAGCGGCTACTATGGCGGGGTGCAGGGCGGAGATGGCGGCATCAGCGACAAGGGCCAGACCGAACTCAGCCAGAACGAGGCCGGGCAGGCAATATCCGACTCGTCCACGAAGAACCCGGCGGTGACCATCGACCCGAACGCCGACTTTATCCAGAACGGCAAAAACGCCGAGGCGAACAGCGGCTCCATCGTGGACGGCACGAACCAGCAGTGCACCACCAAAGTGGTGTCAAAGTCGGTGTTTGAAAACTACAGCTGCGACCGGGATGTGGCACAGGTGCAGACGTGTGCACGGACCGGAAGCATTCAGGTCACAGGATCACGTGAGTCTTACAACACTCAGTTAGTTCTCAATGCGGCCAATTCAACGGCGGTAATCCTTGATAATTACTGGGTGCGTTACGACTTTACGGTGCCGGATGATGGAGTTGTAAGCAGCGGAACCTGGGCTTTTACCTACCCCAGAAGCCCCAGCTACCACGGGGAATCCGGAGATCGCCTGTGGTATTCAATTAAGGCGCTGGATTTTCAGACGGACAGGGCTAAACCAAACCGTAACGGTGACGCAGCGATATCGCCACAGCGCGTTACGAAAGGTCAGACGGTTTCTCTGTACCTGCGTTACAACACTGACGGTCACTATGATACCGGCCGTGATGGGCTGATCAGGGCTGTCAGCAATGGCAATTACGTTTTCCAGGTCATATTCCCACTACAGGCCGAGCGCGACACGACTACCTCAACTGTTGTGTGGAGCGAGTCCTGCGGCTTCGATAAATCAAAGGCTACCGGCACGGCAGGCACGGTGTGTACCGACCCGGGCGGGAGCCGGACGGTAAATCAGAACGGTAAAGACTACACGCAGAGCGCCTCCTGCTGGCAGTACTCGGACGCCTATATCGTGCCGGTCAGCTCAACCGGCAACTGCAGCACGCTGATGGCTAACAAAAACTGCACGGTCTCAGCCCGCAGCTGTACTCAGAAAGAAGGCGGCACCTGCCTGCACGAGCAGGACACTTACCAGTGCCAGACCACCTACAGCTCAGAAGGGCTGCTGTGCGGCGGTCAGTACTTCTGCCGTACCGGTGACTGCAGCGGAACCGACGGCGCCGGCGACAGCGGCTTTGATACCGCGGTGGCGAAGCTTGCCGGCCTGGCCTCGGCCGGCGATGACGTCAAAGCCGATCAGGTAAACGTGAAGGCGTTCACCGGTCAGGCTCTCTATTGCCGCAAGGCAATGGCGGGCTTTTCCAACTGCTGTGTCGACACCGGCTGGGGCAACAGCGCCGGGCTTGCCAACTGCAACAGCGATGAGATGGCCATCGGCAAGGCGAAAGCCAAAAAGGTCACGGTGCTGGTCGGTGAGGCCTGCAACCGGGCGGTGCTCGGCGTATGCGTACAGAAGAAGCAGGCCTACTGCGTATTCGGCGGAAAGCTTGCCCGTATCATTCAGGAGCAGGGGCGCCGCGACCAGCTGCACGTGAGCTTCGGCAGCGGTGACTCCCCCAACTGCCGCGGGATCACGGTGCCCGAGCTGCAGGCCATCAACTTCGACCTGATTAACTTCCAGGATTTCTACAGTGACCTCATGGCCAACCAGAAAATTCCTGACTCCGCCACGATGGTAAAGCAGGCGAAAGATCGCATCGCCGCGCAGGTGCAGGCGCAGACCGGAGGAAAAAAATGAAGCAGATAGTGCTTGCCTGCCTGCTGATGGCGGGCGCCTGTCAGGCTCTCGCGGACGATGCACCGTCAGCTAATGCGGTCGTGACGCCCGCAGAGCCGTTCACCGGCTGGCACTGGTACAACGAGCCGAAGAAAAAACCCGATCCCCCTGCGCCGAAGCCCCAGCCCGCGCCGCAGGTGCCGGACTTCAGCCGGCTGTCACCCAGCGAGCAGGCTGACGTGCTGAAAGGCTACACGAAGGAGGCGCTGAACAACGCCATCCTGCATCCGTCGGCGGAGAATACGGCTACCTTCCTGCGCTGGCAGAAGTTCTGGACCGACCGGGCCTCGATGTTCAGCCAGTCGTTCGCGGTGGCGCAGCTTGACCATCCGGATCTCGATTACAACCTGGAACACCCGCACTACAACAGCACCGCGCCGCTGCAGCAGGCACGCGATCAGGAGGAGCAGACGCAGGCTATCAGCGAACTCGCCGGGCAGTATGGCCTGTTCTACTTCTACCGGGGCGGGGACCCGATAGACGCGCAGATGGCGGGCGTGGTGGCGGACTTTGCCCGCCTGCGTCACGTCTCGCTGATACCGGTGAGCGTGGACGGCACGGTGTCGCCGCAGGTGCCTGACAGCCGTCAGGACGCGGGACAAAGCGCGCGCATGGGCATTACCCACTTCCCGGCGCTGTTCCTGGTCGACCCGAAGTCAAAAAGCTTCCGCCCGCTCGCCTACGGTTTTATGACGCAGGATGACCTGGCGAAGCGCTTTCTTAACGTGGCCACCGGCTTTAAACCTAACTTCTGAGGAGTTCCTGATGCTGACGCTATCACCCGTCTGGCACGGGCGGCTGCGCGCTGCCCGTGGCCTGACGAACCTGCTGGTGCAGACGCTGGTTTCCGTCATATCTAATCTGGCCATGTGGCACTTGCGCCGCCGTGCTAAAGGAGAACATGCATGAACCGACTGCCGCTTATCGTCACGCTGTTTATGGCGGGCATTATCTTCAACTGCCTGCGCCAGCTGCTGACGTATTCCGAGAGCCTGACGTACGACGTGCTGATCGTTGTATCGGTGGCGTGTTTTGTCCTTATGGCACTGGGGATTCTCCTCGGGATCATCGCGCACCGCCGCGCGCGCAGCGGACCGGGAGGCCATCATGAGGCTTAAAATTCTGCTGGCGGCAGCGTTGCTGCTGCCGGTGCTGGCACAGGCTTCGGTGGCCGACGAAATCGCCGCGCTGGAGCAGGCTAAGGCGCAGCAGGGGGCTCAGCTGCCAGACTTCGGGCTGCCGGGCAACCTGCCTGCCCGAACAGCGCCGGCGAAGCCACCGAATCTGATGACGCTGACCGACGGCCGGCGCGTAAATCTCAACGACTACGCGGTGGTGGTGTTCATGCAGCGCGGCTGCCAGTACAGCGCGAAGTTTGATCCAAAACTGAAGGCGTGGGCGGATGAAACCGGCATAAAAGTGTATCCGTATACGCTTGACGGCTACGGCGACACGTCCTTCCCGGTGGCGCTCATTCCGCGTAAAGCCGGGCCGAACGAGCCCATCGCCGGCGAGATCCTGACGTTCTTCGGCAACGGTCTGCCCATCGCGACGCCGACCACCTTTATGGTCAACGTGAACACCAACATGGCTTATCCGCTTTATCAGGGCGACACCGACATGGGCACGGTAAGCCAGCGCCTCACGCAGATGATCGAGGCCGACATTGACCACCTGCCTCCCGACACGCTGGGGCCGGTACCGAGCAGCTCCTCGCTGACCCCGCATTAACGCACGCGGTCCCGCCGCATACGGAAAAAATCATGACGGAACACCCTCTTACACTCTCGCGAACCGAGACGGCGCTGCTGCTCGTCTGCGCCTCAATGCTGGCGGCGGCCGGGATTTACGCCTGGCTTGCCTGCGACCTTGCCCGCCTGCCCGACGGTATCGCTTACGGCACCGATGCGCTGCTGCTGAGCGGGCTGCAGCTCTACCCGCTGCTGTTCCTGTTTGCCCTTGCCGGCGGCTTTGGCTGCGGCGCGCTGGTCAGCATCACGCTGCGCCGGCACGGATTCATGACTGACCGGAGTTTTCAATGAAAAAGAAAGTGCATTCACAGGCGGGGTCAGCATCATGAACCTGCGAAAAATACTCATCAGTACCCTGGCGGCGCTGACCATCAGCAGCCCGGCGCTGGCCGACGTGCAGGGCGACCTCAACGGCTACTTTGGCAGCCTCGGCTTTGACGGCAACGTCTCAAAAGCGCAGGCGTGGCAGGGACAGGCCGCGGGCTACTTCACCGGCGGTTCGGTTTATCTGCGTAACCCCGTCAAACAGGTGCAGCTCATCTCGATGCAGGTGCCCTCGCTGAACGCGGGCTGCGGCGGCATCGATGCCTACCTCGGGGCGTTTTCCTTTATCAACGGCGCCGAGCTGCAGCGGTTCGTGAAGCAGATTATGAGTAACGCCGCCGGCTACGCCTTTGACCTCGCGCTGCAGACGATGGTGCCGGAGCTCAAGCAGGCCAAAGACTTCCTGCAGAAGCTGGCCTCGGATGTGAACTCCATGAACATGAGCTCCTGTCAGGCAGCGCAGGGCATCATCGGCGGCCTCTGGCCGGTGTCGCAGGTGTCCAATCAGAAAATCTGCCAGGACATTGCCGGCGAGAGCAACATTTTCTCTGACTGGGCGGCGTCCCGTCAGGGCTGCACGGTGGGCGGGCAGGGTGACAGCGTCACCAGTCGCGCCTCGGATAAAGATAAAGACCAGGTGCTGAAAAACAAAAACCTCATCTGGGACGCGCTGGGCCGCAATCATCTGTTCGACGGCAACCGTCAGCTGAAGGAGCTGGTGATGAGCGTGGTGGGCTCCATCATTTTCAACAAGGACGGGCAGGTCACCATCCTGACCCCGCTGGTTGATAACCGCGACATCATCACCGTGCTGATGCGCGGCGGTACCGCGAAGATTTACGGCTGCGACGAGCAGGATCTCTGCCTCGGTCCGACCGTTACCAGCGTGACGGTCAGCAGCGACGTGGCGCTGGTCACCCAGGTGCGCAACCTGATGATTTCCATCGACAGCAAGCTCAGCGCTGATACCGGCCTGTCGGACAAGGAAAAGGGCTTCATTAACACCACCTCTGTGCCGGTGCTCAAGTATCTGACCAACTCCCGCAGCATGGGCATGAGCCCGACCTACCTGATTCAGGTCGCGGACTTCATCGCGCAGGACATGATGATCCAGTATCTGCAGGAGCTGGTGAAGCAGGCGAGCCAGTCGCTGGCGGGTAAAAACTTCCCGGAGCAGGCCGCCGGCGAGCTGCGTAACAACGTGATGACCGCAACCTCACTGCTGGCGCAGATGAAGCTGCAGTCGACCGCCGACCAGAATGCGCTGGACGGCATCGATCGCAACATGCAGTACCTGCAGCAGCAGGTATCGACCATTATCTCAACGTCCTATCAGGGCAACTATCAGTGGGGGACCGGCAATGACTGATTTTACGGCGCCGGACATGATCGCAGCGTCCTGGCAGGGCAATTCTCAGCGGGGTATCCGTCATGACTGAAGTCTGGACCATTTACGGCGGTGACATGTGGCGGCAGGTGTTCAACGGCGTTGTCACCGTCATCGGCAGCGACACGTACGACACGCTGAAGCGCATCGTCGGGTTGTTTGGCGTGCTGGGCGTAATGTTCAGCTTTGTCAAATCGCGCAACCCGACGGTATTTCTGCATTGGCTGGCCGTCTTCTTCGTGATCACTTCAGTGCTGCTCGTACCGAAGCGCAGCGTGCAGATTGTCGACGTCACGGACCCGGCGGCGGTGTACGAAGTGGACAACGTGCCGGCGGGGCTCGCCTTCATCGCCGGGCTGACCACGTCCACGGAGTTCGGGCTGGCGCGCCTCTATGAGTACAGCTTCTCGCGTCCGGACTCGCTGACCTACACGAAGTCGGGCATGCTGTTCGGCTCGCAGATCGTGGCGCAGACCACGGACTTCCGCTCGCAGAACCCGCAGCTGTCGCAGATGCTGACCGACTACGTGGAGAACTGCGTGGTAGGGGACATCCTGCTGAACAACAAGTACACCGTGTCGCAACTGCTCAACAGCACCGATCCGCTGACGCTGATCACCGATAACCCGAGCCCGCTGCGCGGCCTGTATCAGGATACCGGCGGCGGACGCCAGTTTATCACCTGCCAGCAGGCGGCGGCGGTCATCAAAAACCTTATCGGTGCGGACGTGCGCATCGGCGGCACGACGTGGCACGCGCTGGCCACGCGTATATTCGGCACCCGCGTGAGCGGGGATACGCTGCTCGGCAACGCGATGGACGAGAGTTACAACTTCTTTTACGCGGGCGGCCTCAGCGCCTCGCAGATCATGCGCAACAACATTACCAACGCGGCCATCCGCGACGGCTGGAAGGGCTTTGCGGCACGATCGTCGGATACCGCCAACCTGCTGAACCTCGCCACCGAGTCGAGTCTGACCAAGCAGCGCATCAGCTGGGGTGCGGGCGGGGTTATTGCCGCGCGTACGCTGCCGATGTTCCAGTCACTGATGATGCTGGTCCTGATTGCGCTGTTCCCGCTGGTGATCGCGCTGGCGCTGGTGAACCACGATATTTTCGGACTGAAAACGCTGAAGCTGTACGCGGGCGGGTTTATCTATTTCACGATGTGGCCGGTGATGTTCGCCATCCTCAACTCGCTGGCCAACTTCTACCTGCAGACCAAAACCGGGGCGACGCCGCTGGTGCTGGCCAATCAGGACCAGGTGGCGCTGCAGCATTCGGACGCGGCCAACATCGCGGGCTACCTGAGTATGTCCATTCCGGTGCTGGCGTTCTTCCTGACCAAAGGGGCGGCGTCAGTGGGCTCGCAGGTTGTGGGTAGCGTGATGAGTTCGGCTGCGTTTGCAACCGGCGGGCAGGCGTCCACCACAGCGGACGGCAACTGGTCGTTTAACAACATGTCGATGGATAACGTCAGCGCCAACAAGTTTGACACCAACATGCTCCGCCGTTCGGGGTCGCAGAGCATCCAGACCGGCAACAATGCGATGATGACGCAGACGGCGGACGGCCACACGGTGGTGGATACCAGCCAGGCGATATCCAACCTGCCGGTGAGCATGCGGCTGAGCTCGCTGGCCAGCAGCGGGTTCACCGAACAGGCGCGGCAGGCGGAGCAGCAGGCGCAAAGTTCGCTGGATGGCTACAACCACAGCGTGACCAGCGGCTTCCAGCAGATGAACCAGCTGACGCAGCAGAGCGGCAACAGCGACACCGTCACGCAGGGCAGCGACAACAGCGTGGCCACCAGTGTGAGTCGCGGGGTCAGCAAAATGCAGTCGGCAGTGGAAAGCTATGCGAAGTCGCACAACGTTTCCGAGCAGCAGGCGTATAACCAGCTGATGGATATCACCAATCAGGGTAGCGCCGGTGCGGGTGTCAGGGGGTATGTGAAATTTGATTCCGGCGACCAGCTGGCCGGGAAGCTCGGTAAGTGGGCCACAGGCCTCAGCGCCGGCGGTGAGGGTAATATCAGCGCTGATCTGCGCCATACTACCGGCAGCTCACACGGCACGCAGGACAGCCACGCGGAGGGGCGTGATAACCGTCATGACCAGAGCAGCCAGGAGGCACGCGACTTCCGTCAGGGTATGGATATGGTGACGTCGACCCGCCTGAGCGAGTCGGGCAGCCACACGGACAACCAGTCGAATTCGCTGGCACAGCAGTTCGCGGCGACGCTCAATGACGCAAAAAGTCAGTACCATCAGTATACGGAGAGCAGCACCCGCAGCCAGGAGTTCAGCCGCATGGCCACGCTGTCGCAGACGCAGAGCGCGAGCCTGGACGCCAACTACAATCAGGAGTTTGTGGACTGGACTACGGCAAAGTACGGCAGCGACGCGCAGAACATTCTGACCAACGTCCGGAGCGCGCAGGGTGCGGCCACAGAGTTCATGCACGAGCGGCTTGAGCCGGAAATCATGCGCAACTACGGTGCCCGCACAGAGCAGGTTAATGGCCAGCCGCTGCAGCCGGCTCAGTCACTGGACGTTCCGGGGGGAGCGCGGAGTGGTGATGTTGAGAGGGTTGGCGTGCCGGAAGCTGTCAGCGGCGGTGCTGTCCGCACGGCGTCTCATCCCAGCCAGCATTCGTCTGCGGAGAGACGCGGCAGCGGCGTCACAGAGGAAAGCGTGCAGACACGTGAACGTAATCTGACCGCGCCGGCAGGTGCCCCGTCGCAGGCCATGAGCGAAGATTTTCGCAGTGGCTCACAACGCGTGGGCGAGAAGGCGTCGGGTGCCGGCATTGAAAGTAACGTGGCCAACAAGGTTGCAGCACAAAGATCTGGCCTGATGGAAACAATCAGGGAAAATGACGGTAAAATCGCTGAAAATAAAACCACTGTTCAGACGTCCAGTGATATACTGAGGCATGAGCATGATGCTGCTAAGGGTAGTTTCAAAGCTGGTCATGATAAAGAGTTAAACGAACAAGGTCAGAAGCCCAGAGAAAGTCTTGGAAACGACTTTGATAAAAAACTAAAGGAACTCAGGCGGCGTGCCGGATAAGTAAGGGGTGCTAGCGATGATGTATAACGATATTAAGAAGGATGCGGATTTTATTTTTGAAAGCCTTGCATCCGGAGAGCGATTGATTCCCTCTGCATTCGATGTAATCAAATCGAGTGCTGTTTTCCCTATGTCTTGCTTGTCATTTTATGCATTATCGCTCGCATACATCATCTATAGTTTTGTACCCCCAGATGATGTCTGGATTAATCCAATCTTGCATTATCAGGGGCTGACGTTGGCTTTTGGCGGCTTCACTCTTATCCTGGCCATTGCGATAATGGCCATGTTGTACACTCCGTTTATGCTTTTGATCTCCATCCCCAAAGAAGTCAGGATTAAGTCATTACTGATACAGAGGTTAACTGCTCTCTTTAGGAAAATAAGTGAAGTAGCAATAGTCATAAATGGCATGTTAGCAATCGCTGCGGCATTTATTCCGCAGTTATTTTATGCCGCTCCGTTCGTTCTTCTAATTAGTTACCTGATCATGCAGGCATCAATAAGCTCAGAATTAACGCGTTATGGCATTGCTGGGGCGATGAGTAAATTCGCCAAGATTATTAAAAAGATTTAAGTTCTCTCGGCTCCTGCCGATACCCCTTCCGGCACTCTGACGGAGGGGGTTCTCTCCAAAAAAACACCCATTAAAACAGCGTGCCCCGGGGCGCGCTTGTCCCGTTTTTTCCGTAAAACAAGGATACGTCTATGAAAAACTGTAACGCCTTCGTGGCGGCGATTGCCGCTGCCTCCCTGATGCTTTCTGGCTGTGGTGCCATGAGTACCGCTATAAAGAAGCGCAACCTTGACGTGAAAACGCAAATGAGCCAGACCGTCTGGCTTGAGCCATCCAGCCAGAAGACCGTATTCCTGCAGGTACGAAATACCTCTGATAAAGATATGAGCGATCTGGAGCCATTGCTGGCGCAGGACCTGCGCGCGAAGGGCTATACCGTGACGTCAAATCCTGACGCTGCGTACTACTGGATTCAGGCCAACGTTCTGAAGGCCGAGAAGATGGATCTGCGTCAGGCACAGGGCTTCCTGTCCTCCGGCTACGAAGGGGGCGTAATGGGCGCGGCGCTGGGCAGCGGGATCACCGCCTACAACAGTTCTTCCGGTGGTGCTATCCTCGGCGTCGGCCTGGCGGCCGGCTTGGCCGGTATGGCCGCAGATGCACTGGTAGAGGATGTTAATTTCACAATGGTGACCGATCTGCAGATTTCTGAACGCAGCAAAACTGCCGTAACTACGGACAACGTGGCGGCGCTGCGTCAGGGCACTTCCGGAATCAAACTGCAGACCAGCAGCGAAGAGGGCAACCGCATGAAATACCAGACCCGCGTGGTGTCAAACGCGAACAAGGTCAACCTGAAGTTTGAAGAGGCGAAGCCGGTGCTGGAGGCGCAGCTGGCGAAGTCTGTTGCCGGAATCATGTAATTCAGTCAGCTGACAGATGCGGGAGGCGCCATGCGCAGAAAAATTGAACGACTGGCGTCTTCACTGCCCGGCTTCCTGAATCTGATGCTGACAGCCGCCATCATCACCCTGCTGCTCGTGAACGTAACGGACAGCTGGCTCCCCTGGCGTTTTGTGGCCTGGCTCAGGTTGCTCGATGCCGCGCCGGGTGTAGCGGGAACGGGTGAGTTCTGCCTGTTCATGCTGACGGCGATGTCGCTTTATATCATCAGTATGGGGGCGTGCGGGCTGGTCCTGAGCGCCGTGCTGCAGGCAGCCATAAAACGCATTCTGAAGCTTGCAGGCCGCTGAATTACCTGGTATTAATTAACGACCGGTGAGAGCCGGCGGCACGCGCCTTGAGGAGAAATGAGAACACTCTCCTGACAACGGGGCGCCTGCCGACCCCCGTCTGTGCCCCCCGGGCAGCAGACATCGGGACAGCACCACCACCACCACGGGTGCTGTCCTCCTCCCTCACGGGATCCCCTTTTACGCTTCCCCTCTGATGCACGGGGTGGCGGGAGCGTGGCTCTGATTTCCCTGACGTATTACTACTGCGCTTCGCGCGCGTCGGGAATTGCGTTGTAACGGCTGTATTTAACCCCTGTTCTTAACTTCCTGAAGGAAAACCCCATGCTCACATTCAACGATGCGGCACGCACCCTTATTGTCTGGACTACCCTGTTTTTTGCCTGGAGCGCCATCGTGCTGTGGCAGTTCGGGCCTGATATCGTCAAAACCATCATGACCGAAAGCAATCTGTTCGCGTTCGATCTCGCCGCCCGCACGATGCAGGGCAATATGATGCCGCCTGGCGTTATCACTGCGCTGCTGGTTTTACTGGTGCTGACGGCCGGCAGCGTGCTGTCTGCCCTGACGCTTGCCTGCTGGAACCTGCTGTTCTTTGCCTGCGGTCTCCCCCTGATGGCTGGTCACTGGCTGCTGCGCCGCACGGGACATAACAACACGCCCGCACTGCGCACCCTGAAATAATCTCCTGGGCCCGCGCGGCCCTCAGCCACTTTCTCTCCCTGCAACAGCCTGCCCGATTTCCCCGGGCGGGCTGCGCCTGCGCGCTTTCCGGAGTTTCCCATGAGTTTTACCCCTAAATACCTGACACAGGGTGGCCAGATGACGGCCTACCGCCTGCGCATGTTTGCGCAGGTCAGCAACTGGATATTTCACTGGATGCTGCTGCTGTTCGTGGCGGCCACCGCAGGTCTGTTCTGGCTGACGACGCCTGACGACGTACTGCGTAACGGCTTCTGGTACTGGGCGGCGTGGCCCACTCATTCGCTGCTGGGTCTGTCCCCTGGCGCGGCCGGCGCTACGTGGGACATCTTCTGGCACTGCGGCGAAGGTGCACAGCTCTGCACCATAAAGCTGACGCCGGCGCAGCTGCTGGCCAATCCGTGGATGCAGGAGATGGGCCGCCAGTTTATGGCGAACCTGCGCTTTATCGCGACCGCGTGTGGCATCGCCGCCAGCCTGCTCTGGTGCCTGATTGCCTGGTACGTGGGGCGCATCGGCAAGAAGGAGAGCGAGGACGAATTTATCTCGGGTATGACGCTCACCGATAATCCGAAGGAGGTAAACCGGCTGCTGAAAAAGGCTGGCGAGAAGTCCGATCTGCAGATTGGCGGTCTGAACATGGTGAAGAACGCCGAGGTCATGAACTTTCTGATCCACGGCACCATCGGCGTCGGCAAGTCCACGCTCATACGCTGGCTGCTGGACTATATCCGCCGGCGCGGCGATCGCGCGATCGTGTACGACTCCGGCGGCACCTTCATCGAGACGCACTACGACGAGCGCCTGGACAAAATCCTGAACGCGCACGACAGCCGCTGTGAAAACTGGGTGCTGTGGCGCGAGGCGCGCGACGTGGTGGACTACGAGAACATGACGGCGGCGCTGATGCCGGTGGAAGGCGACTCCGACCCGTTCTGGGTGTCTTCGTCGCGCACCATCTTCAGCGACACGGCCATGCAGTTTGCTTCACGCCCCGATCGCAGTATCGAGACGTTCCTGAAGACCTGCCTCTCGATCGACCTGAAAAGCCTGCGCGAGTTTCTCAAAAACACCCCGTCGGCCAACCTGGTCGAGGAAAAAATCGAGAAAACCGCCATCTCCATCCGCTCGGTGCTGACCAACTACGCCAAGTCGCTGCGCTACCTGCAGGGGCTGGATAAAGAGGGCAAACCGGAGTTCAGCATCCGCGAGTGGATGACCGACGCGCAGTACGACAGCAGCTGGCTGTTTATCTCCACCACAGCCCGCCACCGCAAGGCAGTGCGCCCGCTGATATCCATGTGGCTGTCGCTGGCCACCCTGCTGCTGCAGAGCATGGGGGAGAACAGCGACCGGCGCGTGTGGTTCGTCGGCGATGAGATTGCCAGCCTGCAGAAGATACCGGAGTTCAACGAAACGCTGGCCGAAGCGCGCAAGTTCGGCGGCTGCTTCGTGCTGGGCATCCAGAACATCCCGCAGCTGGTGCACATCTACGGCCGCGAGATGGCCAAAGCCATCCTGGACCTACTCAACACCCGCGCCTACGGCCGCTCGCCGAGCGCCGAGGTGGCCAAAATGGTGGAAGAGGAGCTGGGACATCAGCGCCGGCGCGAGGCGCGCGAACAGAACAGCTACGGCCTCGACCAGATTCGGGACGGTATCTCCATCAGCAAGGACAAGGTCAACGAGCCCATCGTGGACTACGACCAGATTATGAAGATGCCCAACCTGCGCTTTTACGTACGCCTGCCGGGCGAATACCCGGTGGTGAAGCTGAGCCTGAAGTACCGCAAACAGAAGAAATATCATCCGGCGCTGATGGAGCGCGACTTCCGTGACCGGCTGAGTCCCGAACTCGAGCGCATCATCAAAAACAACGAGCGCAGCGCCCGGGCGGCGGACATTTCGTTCCCGACCGGAGAGGAGTGGCTGGAAGGGGAGGACCGCGCTTCCGCGCCCGCTCCGGTTAAACCTGCGGCTACCTCGCCGTACGCCGCGCCGGCAAAAGCTGACGTCCCCGTGATGACGCCGGAGCCGGCTACCGTGAGAGAGGGGAAGCCGTCTGTCGCACCGGGCCAGCCTGCTGTTCCCGCTACGCCTGCCCCCGTCATAAGCGCATCGTCAGGCTCTTCTAACGTGCGACCGTTCCCGCGCCGCGAAGTGGTTCCGCGCGTCACTACGGTTCCGGCTGAATCATCCACACCTGCCATTGTCCCGGAGGGCGGTACCGCCACAGCACCGTCGGAAACCATCAGGGTTGTTTCCACGCCGGCACCGGCCAGGAAAGAGGCGGGTTCGCCGCTTTCTCCACTGGAGAGGATGAGAAGGCTCCAGAACAGCACATCAGGTAATGCAGAAACCGACAGCGAAGCCCCCGCGGGTGAAGCCCCCGAACTGCACATGCAGATGGAAAAAGACGACGGGGGCCGGCTGACCGTGCGGCACATCAGTCCGCGTAAAACCGAACAGCAGCGTGAGGAGGAGCGCGCCGCACAGCACGGCGACGCCAACGAACGTATGGCCGACGACGAAAAAAACATCCTGCGACACCGCGACGACTACGCGGCGTACCAGGAGATGAGTGACAGCCTGGACCCGGGAGGATATGAACGATGATGACCGTTGCTCCGGTGGCCTCTGCCGCCGACGCTGCCGGCTACTACAGCAGCAAGGATAACTATTACTTTCTGGACGACATGCCCACCCAGTGGCTGGGGGAGGGCGCGCGCGAGCTGGGGCTGGAAGGCCCGGTCGATCTCGATACTTTCACCGGAATTCTGCACGGCAGCCTCCCCAACGGTGTGGTACTGGGTAAGGACGTTCAGGGTGCACACGTGCACCGCCCCGGTCATGACTTTACCTTCTCGGCACCCAAGAGCGTCTCAATGCTGATCCTCGCCGGCGGCGATAAACGCCTGCTTGAGGCGCACCACGATGCGGTGAAAGAAACGCTGGCCATCATGGAACAGATGGTGAGCGCGCGCGACACGAAGGACGGCGTCACGCGCATTACGCCAACCGGCAAAATGGTCGCTGCGCTGTTCACGCACGACACTTCGCGTAACCTCGACCCGCAGATCCATACTCACGCAGTGGTGGCCAACGTGACGGAGCTGGACGGGAAGTGGAAAGCGCTGGCTACCGATGCGATCCACGGCGCCGGCTTCATCGAAACGGTGTACCGCAACCAGATAACGTACGGCAAAATTTACCGCAACCTGCTGAAAGGTAAGGCGGAGGATATTGGGTATGAAACGTTGCCCACCGGCGGCCGGCACGACCTGTGGGAAATAAAGGGCTTTACCGGGGAGGTGCTGGACGAATTCTCATCGCGCCATCGTGAAATTCATGCGCGCGCAGGCGAAGACGCTTCGCTGAAAAGCCGCGACGTGGCAGCGCTGGATACGCGCCAGCGCAAGCAGGATATCAGTCAGTATGGCGCAGACGAAACGGCACCGTTACGCACCCGGCAGGAACCGCCCGCCTCACCAGAGCTGGCTGCGAATGCGTCTGACAGAGTCCCTGAAGCAGGCACTGAGGCGACGTTAAAATCTGCAGTCCGGGAGCAGGAAGAGCCGATCGCTAAGCCAGAAACCGCAGACGGACGGGCCCGTCTGCGCGATCGCTGGCAGCGGCAGATGGATGACGTCGGTTTTGATCTTCAGGGCGTCATGAATGAAGCCCGCGAGCGTGAAAAATCCCGGCCTGATGCCGGTGAGGTGCAGGACGCGCCAGTGCAGGCGATGGAGGCGGTCCGCACCGCCATTTCCGTGCTGAGCGACAACAAAACGCGGTTTACCTATGGGGACATCCTGCTGACCGCACACAACGCCGGTGAACTGCAGAACAGCATTCCGGACCTGCGCAGGGCACTGGATCAGGCGATTCATGACAACCTGCTCGTGCCTCTCGACGGTGATAAGGGTGTATTTACCTCGCACATTCACCTGCTGGATGAGCTGTCGGTGCAGTCGCTGGCGGCGGATATTCTGAAAGAGAACAGGGTGGTCAGTTTCAGCCTCACCGGCAGTCCGGTTCCCGGGCACCTTGAGCACGTGGCCCGGGCGCCCGCCGTTATCATCAGCGCACCGGCCTCAGTCGGCCGTCTGCGTGCGGTAACAGAAGAACTGGTGACAATGTCACGTGAACAGGGGCGCGAGGTCAGTGTACTGACCAGTTCAGCCGAGCGCGCACTCAGCTTTGCCAAATCACCGGCGCTCAAAAACCGGCTTCTCCACCGCAGCCGCATGCCTGATGGCACCTTCAGCCTCGCCCCCCAGAGTACGGTCATCGTGGAAAGTGCGGAAAAGCTCAGCCTGAAGGAAATGCTGGTGCTGACCGGAGAGGCTCAGCTGCAGAACGCGCAGCTGCTGTTTCTGGACAGCGCCGGACGGCAGTCAAACGCGAACGCACTGTCCGTGCTGACCGCAGCGGGGGTAGAACGTCAGAGCCTGAACGCACCGTCTGACAGTATTGAGGTCCGCGTGACCAGCATTCAGGACAAGCGCGAGCGCTATCGTGCACTCGCAGAGCGTTTTGCCGGAATGGACCCCGCAGACGGTCCCGTGACGGCGGTTGTGGCCGGTCCGCGTGAGCAGGCCCAGCTGACCGGTGTCATCCGGAATGCGCTGAAAGATGCCGGACGACTGGGGGAGGCGCAGGTCAGCATTGCGGCGCGCACGCCGGTGTATATGACAGCAAAAGAGCGTCGCCTCCCTCAGACCTACCGCGCCGGTATGGTGCTGGAAGACAGGTCGGAGAGAAATGAAACGCGTCACTACGTCATTGACCGCGTACATGATGAAACCCGCATGCTCTCCCTGATTGACGGGGATGGTGTACTGTCCCGTGTAAAGCTCAGCGCACTTTCCGGTGACTGGCGCCTGTTTACACAGTCTCAGCTGGAGGTTGCTGCGGGGGAGCGGCTGTTTGCGCTTGCCGGCGACAAAAACGCCGGGCTGAAGGCACGTGATCGCCTCACCGTCACGTCCGTTGAGAATGGCGCACTTGTCGTGCAGCGGGAGGGGCAGAAAAAGCCGCTGCGTATCGACCCGGCAAATCCGCTTTACGTTACATACGGCTACGTCAGTGCCCCCGGAAGCCGGGACAACGAGCACGGTACCGTGCTGGCCAGCCTCGGGGCTCAGGATCTGTCGGTCAACATGATTAACGCGCTGGCGCAGTCTGGCCATGAGGCCGAAATATTTACCGGCGAAGCCCTGAGCCGGGCGGAAGAGAAGCTCGGCCGCCTGCGCTCAACACGCTCCCCGCTGTCTCTGGTCCGTCAGGCCAGCGGGAAGGAAGACGCCAGTGAGGCCATAGACACGCTCAGTACGCAGCTGCTCTCTGACGCGCAGAAAGCCGTTACGCGCGGCGTCGCGCAGATGCGGGAGGTCGCTTTCTCCCGGACAAAACTGCTTGATGAGGCGCTGACGTTCAGTGGTGACCTGAAGCTCATCGAAAATGAAATTACCCGGCAGGTCAAGGAAGGTGATCTCATCGGGGTACAGACCAGCGCCGGGCCCCACTTCGTTGCGCGGTCCACATGGGAGATGGAAAAAGCCATCCTCGGTGAAATCGATCGGGGTAAAAACACACAGGTTCCGCTGATGGCACAGGTCGATCCGGCTCTCCTGTCAGGCCTGACGCAGGGGCAGAAAGAGGCCACCTCGCTTATTCTGAAGAGTCCGGACCGCTTTACGGCCGTGCAGGGGTATGCGGGCGTCGGTAAAACCACCCAGTTTAATGCGGTAAAGGCGGCTATTGATACCCTGCCGGCTGACGTGCGTCCGGTTATCGTCGGGCTGGGGCCGACTCACCGGGCGGTAAAAGAGATGGCGGGGACGGGCATCGATGCGCAGACGCTTAAGTCGTTTGTACTGGACTGGCAGACGCGCAGCGCCGCCGGTGAGGACGTCCGCTACGACAATATGCTGTTTCTTATCGATGAGTCTTCCATGATCGGTAACCAGGACACCGCGGCGGCGTACCGCGCAATCGCTGCCGGCAACGGCCGTGCCGTGGCGGTGGGGGACATTGCGCAGCTGCAGTCGCCTGAAAGTGGCGCGCCGTTCCAGCTGATGCAGGAGCGGAGCCCGATCGACGTCGCGGTGATGAAGGAAATCGTGCGCCAGCGTGATACGGCGCTGAAGTCTGCGGTCTACAGCATCATCGGTAATGATTCCGCAGCGGCGCTGAGAAAGATTGAAAGCGTCGCGCCAGACGTTGTACCCCGCCGGGCAGGTACGGTGGTACCTGGCGGATCAATTGTTCAGTCAGCAGACCCGGTGTCCAGCATTGTGGCTGACTTTATGAGCCGCACCGATGAGGCGCGGGAGCAGACCATGATCATGGTGCAGTTGCATGAAGACCGCAGAGCCATCAACGAGGGCATCCATAATGCGATGGTGGTGACGAAAGAGCTGGGCGGGGAAGCCCGGACCGTCTCTGTCCTGGACCGGATTAATGGCGGGCGGCACGATTTTAACCGCATAAAGGACTGGGAAACCGGTCAGGTGGTTATGGCAAACCAGCGGTATCTGCACGTTACCGGCGTGGACCACGAAAATGGCAACGTCACCCTGCGGGATGAAGCGGGTCGCACGCACTACTGGTCGCCGCAGGAGCTTAACGCAATGGAAATCGAGGTTTTTGAACACCGTGAAATTGAGCTGCGCACCGGTGACAGCGTCCGCCTGAGTAAAACCCAGAAGCAGGCCGGTCACGCTGCGCACGAGCAATACCGCGTCGATGAACTGCGTGAAAACGGTGAGATTGTTCTGCGTAACGGCAGCGGGGTGAAGGTCATCGACCCGGCGACAACGCTGGCAGACCGGCACGTGGATTACAGCTGGGCGGTCACCGGCTATGGTGCGCAGGGTGCCAGTGCCCGGTATTCGCTGGCGCTGGAAGGCGTGGAAGGTGCCCGTAAGCGGATGAGCGGCGCGCGGGCGTTTTATATCAACGTCTCACGCGCGAAGGACCATGTCCAGATTGTTACCGATGACAGAGCCGGCTGGATGGAGACGCTCGGCGTCCGAAAAAACGGACCGGCGACGGCGCATGATGCGCTTATGCCGGAGCCTGAGCGGGATCAGGCCCGGCGGATCTGGGCGATGGGGCAGGCCGCGTCGAAAACCGCAATTGGCCGTGCGTACCTGCGGTCAAACGGCCTCAGCGGCAGTCCCGTTACGGCACGTATCATCCCGCCGACGCGAAAGTTCCCTGAACCCCACCTGGCCCTGCCGGTGTTTGACGGTAACGGTAAACCGGCGGGCCTGACAATGGTTCCGCTGCGCCCCGGAAGCGGTGACGTCGATCGAGGGGCCGAGCGGCGTATCGTCACCGACGGCGCGCAGGCCGCACTTGTACAGAAAAGCCGGAACGGAGAAACGCTTGTGGTGACCACGCTGGAAGAGGCGCTCAGCGCGGCGCGAAAATACCCGACATCCGGCATTCTGCTGAAGACCGGGGACGCCGCTCCGTCACCGCAGCTGTTGAAGGTTTCCGGCGGCCTGGAGCCGCTCGCCGGGGCGGCGGTGGAAGAGGCGGTCAGCAGCCTGCAGAGCCCGCCGCCTGTTCCGGATGAACCGGTCACGCCGGCGGCATCCGCCGGCATTGGCGACGAGGCCATCAGAGACCTCGTCAGGCAGGACGCGCATGAGCCTGATGTGCCGGACGCGCCGGAGGTGCAGATCAGCGTCAGAGACGGGCTGGCAGACATGACGGCAGAGGAAACGCTCGCCGCAGACCTCAGCCGTGCAGTTCCACAGGAGGCGGCTGACATTGAGAAGCCCGTGGACCTTATCGTGAAACCTGCCGTGGATGAAACGGACCTGGCCGGCCGGGCTCTGGAAGGCAGCCGGCAGGCTTATCCGGAGGTCAGGATACCGGAGGAAAGCCGGGAGCAACCGGCGCCTTCCGGAAAAGGAGAATCAGAACTGGCAACAGAGCTTGTCGCAGGTTCGCGGACGGACAGGGAGATTGCGGCGGGGATCAGCATACCGGTTCAGCACGAGGGGCCGGAGCGCCTGCCGCCCGAACTGTCTCACGAGCCGTCCCGGAACATACAAAAAGAACGTTAATTACTGCGGCCCGCCCTGTACGGCCGCCTCACCTTCCGCCTGCCCCGCGCAGGCATGCGAGAGAAATCATGAAACAGATCCTGAAACTGGCCGCCATTGCGCTGGCCATGAGCACCGCTTTGCCCTCAGCACCATCGAGTGCGGCTGAGGCTGCAGACTTTACCCCCGCGCAGCAGGCCCGCATTGGTGAAATTGCCGCTGACTACCTGGTGGCGCATCCCGACGTGCTCATCGAGGTGAGCAAAAAGCTGCAGGCGCGCCAGCAGGCGATGCAGCAGCAGGCTTACGTGCAGTCTGCGCTTAAAGCACACCGGCTGCTGATGCAACTCGACGGCGTACCGGTTAAGGGGCCGGCGGATTCGAAGGTCATCGTTACGGAGTTCTTTGACTACGAATGCATCGCCTGCAGCATGATGGCGCCGGTGATGGAAAAGGTGATGGCCGCCAGCGCCGGCGTACGCTTTGCCTTCCGCGACTGGACCATCTTTGCCTCACGCTATCCGGAATCCACGCTGGCCTCGCACCGTGGGCTGGGTATTTACCGCAGGCAGGGCGCGGAGGCCTACATGGCCTTCCACAACGGGATTTACCGGACCGGGCACAACGAGGGGAAACTCACGGCAGAGGATATTGAAAAGGTGGCTACGGCCGCCGGCGCAGGTACGGCTTCCGGTGATGACAGTGCTGCCTCCGACAGGCTCATCGAGAACAACGACGCGCTGGCGGAGATGCTGGGACTGACGGGCACGCCGGGCATTATCGTCATGCCGGCAGAGAATGCCACGGCAGACAACACCACCGTCATCCCGGGCGTCGTCAGTGAAGACGTCCTGCAGCAGGCCATCGTCCGCGCAGGCGGAAACTAAAAAAGCCCGGTGCAGAACCGGGCAACCAGCAGCGCCGGCATTATCAGAATGGTTTCACTGCCGGCGTTTGAGGGGGGTATCGGCCATCCCGCCAGAACCTTTACCCCCTGACGGCCACGTCGTTCAGGCTGTTCGTTCCTCGCGCCGCTGCGGTACGCCTCAGCCTGAACGCCCTGCCCGTCGCCTGAATGCCGATCGTCCGCGATCGTTCCGCTGAATAATGACAAATGACCCGTCCCCCGTGCTCTCAGTCGTTTCAGCGTCCCGCCAGGCGCAGAACTGCGTTCAGCCACAACCGCAGTTGTGATGACGGTCACGGTAAAATTTATCGGTGAACTTTTTTTATCCATACGATTCGTGCTATGTGCAATCTGTGCTGGATTTAACCGGTTGAGATGGTTATTCTTTTCAGAATTCGCCGGGCGGCGATCCTTTTTAGATCCTTGTCGAATACTGTGGTGGTTGACGACGGGGATGTGCGAAAACCTGTGGCCGGACATGCGCGGCGCGGGCAGAATTGAACCGGATGGGACGTATCCGTAAAAACGTCCAGGGTACGGAGCGCGGGATTTACCGGGCTCTGAATGCAAAAACCCCCCGAATTCTGTCTCAACTTGGCGGAAGGTTCAGAAATCAGGGGGTCCAAAAGCAGGCGCTGTGCCTGCAAAGGATTATAACGCATGCAGTTCATAAGGCAACCCCTGTCCGCCATAAGTTCAGGACAGGGTGAATGACCAGATTTTAATCGGGTTAAACGACCCGATCTCCAGACCTGACGGACGCCATCGCGGTGATCACGCCGTCACCTGCAAATGTCCTGAGCCAGTCTGGTTCGCACCGCAGAACTATCGCCCGCTGCCGGGTGAGTTCGGCCACGCCATGCGCCGGCTCGTCGTGAAAGACCGGGCCACCGGTCAGCTGCGTCTGCGCCAGCGGATCTCACGCAATCCGTATTTCGTCAGGCTGCGCCACGCGGCCGGCCGCGAGCGAGACTTCCGGCCGGAGCGCCGAGCCCTCATTGACGCCCTTATTCCGCTGCTGGTTCAGCGCGCCGATATGGCCACCTGGGTGGTCACCGTAAACGTCGGCCGCCTGGCCGACGAGCTGAGCCCGAAAGATGAGAACGGCGACGTCATACCCGGCACCCGGGTCGAGCCGTGCCGGCTGTCGCGCCTTTTTCCGGAGCTGGCGCGATACGGGCTGCTGGAGATGCCTTCTCTTGAGTGGGACCCGGTTGAGAAATTCTGGATGCCGCGCCATATCGTGCTCACCGATCGTTTCTGGCAGCTGTGCGGCGTCAATATGGACAAACTGTATGTCCAGCGCAATGAGCGCCTCGGGGCTGAAGCGGAAGGCATCATCGAGCCGGGCACGCACGAGTCGGTGCGCGCCGCGCGCCAGCGCTGGTATGAGAACATGCGCATGGCCACGCTGCTGAAGCGGCGTGAAAAGGCCGTGAAAGAGAAGCGCCGCAATAAGCTGGGCAAACTTCCGCTCGACGAGCGCCGTACGGCGATGGCCAGCTGGCTTATCCGGACGCTGCCGAACCACGAGCTGATGAACACCGACGCGGACGCCTTTGACCGCCTGGTGTGGCAGAACCTGAACCAGCTGGAGCTCGGTCTCGGCTACGAGCCCGCCCCGCCCGACGTCGTCCACTGACGAACACCTGCGAATTTTACCGCCTTAACTGGCGGTAAAGGCGTTTGTGCCGCAGATAAAATCGCGTATTTCCGGCCCGCCGCGGCATCCGCTTTTCCGCAAAATATCCCACATTCGCGCCGCTCTCCGGTCGCGGAATTTTTTATCCACATTTAGCCGCAATAGGAAAGCGTGACTTACCTGCAAACAGATCTGAAATTATCCGCAAAACATTCCTGACTTACGTCAGAAAGAATTAATCAGAAAAGATAAATAAGGTGTTCATGCCAACATTCTGCGGGGGATAAATAAGGCCTTCGCTTGCAGCGGCCGTAAACGTCCGCGCCGCTCGGAGTCTGAAGCACCTCCCGCTGACGCGGGCACCGGAATTAGAAAGTAGTTACAACAAACATAGACTCAGCATAGAAAGATACGGTGCTGCCCTGAAACTTAACGCCCCTCTCAACCCAGACCCGCGCCGTACCTGAAACCAGGTTGCCCCCACTGACCAGCCCCGGCCGCCCGGCCCGCAGGGCCGGAACTGCAGTGGCTGATAAATGAATGCTGTAACTACAGAGTCTGAGCCGCTTTGTGGCCAGAGGCCCGCGGTTTCTTTCTTTCGTCTCCGACCGTCTGACTGATAAGCTGCTGACAGGCCGCTGCTTAAGCGGCGTCGGTCAGGGCGGGGTTGGGCTTTCGCCGGCTCTGTCGCATTAAGGGGTCGTCAGGTAACATGTTGTTTTTTTGTTATGTTACCTGACCATGTCTCTGATCCGAAAAGCCTTCAAACGTCTGCATTACCCCGCCGATGTTATCGCACAGTGTGTCCGCTGGTATCTAGCTTATTCCCTGAGTTTGCGCAACCTCGAAGAGATGATGGCTGAGCGCGGTATTATCGTTGACCACTCCACGCTTCACCGCTGGGTTATCCGTATGGTGCCCTTACTGGATAAGGCGTTTCGTCTGCACCGACGTCCCGTGGGACGTCGGTGGCGAATGGACGAGACCTATATTAAAGTCAGAGGACAGTGGAAATATCTGTACCGGGCGGTTGATACAGCGGGTCAGACCATCGATTTCCTGCTGACGGCTAAACGGGATGCCGCAGCCGCCCTGCGTTTCTTCCATAAAGCCATTCGACACCACGGTGACCCTGAGGTAGTGACTATCGATAAAAGTGGCGCCAACACAGCAGCACTGACCATGCTCAATGCCAATAAAGCCGGTGAAGAAACTATTACCGTCAGGCAAAACAAATACCTGAATAACCTTGTGGAGCAGGACCATCGGAATATCAAACGTCGGATACGCCAGATGTTGGGGTTCAAATCATTCCGGCGGGCGCAGGCAATACTGGCCGGCATCGAGTTGATTCACATGATACGCAAGGGGCAATATCACCATCCACAGGGTGATGGATTGCCCCCTGCGGAACAATTTTATCTTCTGGCTGCTTTGCTGACTTGCCAACGTTAATGAGACAGAGCCCATAAATCCCGGTCATTAAGCGTAAGCGTGGCTGCGGTGCTCTGCGTAAATATTTTTTGCAATTCGCTTTCGCTCATTTTCCCCGCCATCTCGGCCAGCCGATTCTTATCACGGTAGTTGTTGGCGATAAGTGAAGTCATTAACCGCATCTTCACCTCCTGATTCCTGGTGGCAGAGAAAGCGGATATTTTTATATCCTGCGGCAGGTTAATATCAACTTCATTTCCTTCTAAATAATGCTCCTCGCAGTGAAGATACAGCGCCATTTTATTAGCATCAGAAACCATGAGCCGGCCCAGAACGCTTGTGAACAACTCCTCGCTCTCTTCTTTATGCAGATATAAATCTGCTGCTGTGATAAAGATATCCTGATAGCAGCAGTACCAGCCTGCGAGAGCCTGGCAGAATTTGCGGTCAGTTTCGGATGCACTATTAATTACGTGAGTAAAACTCTCTTCGGACAACGGTATTTTATTCATTTCCAGCAGGTGAATTAGCCGATTGTTGCCAATATCTTTATCGAAACAGAACTTATTGATTTCAACTTGAGTCATAATCTTTCTGTAATCTTATTCGCTCAAGTCCGCGTTACAGATAACTTTCTTATAAAGTAATACGTAAATATCGCCCTAGCTTACCTCCGGGCCGGAGAGTGACAGGGTACCGGCGTGGCGCGTGATATATTCGGTCAGAACCTGCATATTGCAGTCTTCACATATGTACAGGATAAGTTCAGGCCATCCGACCTGTATCCGGTCGTGACGATAGAACAGGTCATGGAAAGACAACGTCGGGGTTGCGTCCGGCAGGGTGGGGTCGGAAGATATTGCCGAAAGGCTGTCCAGGCAGAAGTTCATTTCCCTGACTATCCTGATCTTCATTTCATCGCTCAGCGTTTCCAGCGCGAGCACGTCGGTAACGGCCTGTCCCTCTTCCTGTGAGCTGAGGAACACCGACTCCACGAATTCATCAGCATTCTCACTGAAGTACTTTAGCGCCGGTAGCGCGTGCACCTGCGCGGTCGTCCAGGGCAAAGCTCTGCACTCTTCAGGGGTAATCTGCCCGTAAGGAAGTCAGCAATACCGGTGCCGAGCGACTCCACGTAGCGCCGGTACTCATTGCGCTTTTCTGCGCGTTCGGGTGCTATACGGGAGATAACGGCCGCAGCGAGCCTTGAATAGGTCCCGCCATTAACCGCCTCGCTGAGGTGTGCAACCAGAACATCCAGGTAGCGGTTTGTATCCAGCGCCCGTATAAGCAGTGGGGCAAAACTGCCGGGCTCTGCAAAACGGGACTCCAGCGTAACCATCAGGCTGAGAATATGCTCCCCGGATTTTGTGAAGAGCGTAGCGAACATTTCATCGAGGCGCCCGTCGCCGGTCTTAAGCATGTGCGCGACGATTTGACGATGCATGGTGGCCTCGTGGTGCAGGAGATGCTGCGCGGCGATTTCCAGAATGACCCCGCTGACGTCATCCAGAGCGACATCTTCATTGGACTGATGGCTGGAAATCCCGAGAGCCACGTTTTTAATAAACTCATTGTCGTTTACGGACAGGCCTCCGTCATGGAAAACAGAACGGGAACGCATAAAATCCTAGTCGAGGTAGCCCCGTGACAGAAGCAGATACAGAGCATCCGAGCCGCCGTAGCGCATTTCATCCCTGACGGCTTTTTCTGTTCCGCGCTGATGAAGTCATGCGTATCTATCTTATCTAAATAATTTATTACAATGGCATCAAATTTTACTTTATTTATTGATATCACTAATTCGGCCAGCGAGATGGCATTTCTGCGGCGCTTCTCTTCACGGGCCAGCCTCAGCTCACTCTGAACCCTGATATAATTCTGCTCTCTTTCTTCCCCGACAAGTTTTTCCCTGCGTTGATAGCTGTTCGTAACTTCAGCCTGCTCGGCTTCACTTAACTTGACCGTGTTATAATTACCCTGATAAACATAGCCTACCGATACGCCTGAAGGACTGGAAAATAACTTTTCAAACGCGTTCACATCACTGACAAACTGATCCGTATCAATCAGTTGAGGGTTATTCTGATAATACGCTGATGACTAGGAAGGTTTAAAAAAATGAACCACTCCCGATAACTTCTCAGGCAAAAATGAATATATCAAGCTTTTTCTGACGTCCTCAGCGGTGCTGGATTTTTCCTCGCGAATCGCTGTCAGTTTCTGGCTCAGATAGCGAATGCGATCATCCAGTCCGGTGAAGTAGCTTTCATGAAGCCTGTGCGTGCGATACTGATATATGAAATTAAAAAGTACGCTGATTTTCCTGTCGATTAAGCTGTAGTCGTGCGTGAATATATTTTTATAGAAAACCATGGCATAAAGGCTGACTTTCCGGTTTTTATTATCAACCACCGCGCTGAATATACGGTACTCATTCATAATGTTTTGCAGCGTTCGCATATCACTGATATACCCAGCCGTGCCGCGCAGGCACTCTTCACCATCAGGGATCATCTCTTTCATTATGCTGTTCAGCAGGGAGAATGCGTTCCTGCTGTCCATCACAGGTACAACGGGCACAATAAAATCACAAAATTTGGTGCGGGCAGCCACTCCCGAAAAGATATCGTCGCGTACAGCATAGATAAAGCGCAGTGGTTTATCTTACGGAAGGTTGTTATTGACGATTTTATTGATTTCCCTGAGTTTGACGAATATGTCAGGGTTTTTAAGCCTGTCCAGGTCTTCGAAAATAACGATGCGGTATTCTTCAAGCTTTGAAAAAAAATAAACAATCTCATCCAGTCAGTTATTGAGCAGCGACGAGGCCTCACGGCTGTCGAGTTCTATTTCACCACTGAGTAACCCTACCTTGTTAAGCTTTATCTTTTTATCGAAAATGCCAACTTTTGAGGCGCATTCTGCAAAATGATAAAGCGTTACCAGTGACAGGATAAGCAGAATTGCGAATTTTCCATAAGGTAATTCGTTAATTATATCGTATATTTTTTCAGGTACGCCTGTGGACTGGTGCGCTGTCTTGTGGAACAGGAGGAATAAAACCCCGCTTAATGGTACCAAGATCTTGAGCGATGCCCAGAACACGCGGTCTATATGCGCTTTATTTCTGTTCAGAATACGATCTATCTTGGAATCAGGAAGCGCATCCCGGTTCTTTTATAAAGGTTCTGCTGCAGGATGCTCAGTTCAACTTCCTGTGACTTTGCGGGATCGCCATTCCCCGGCATATCAAAGCTTGCAAGAGACACGTTGATAAAATGCCCTTTTTCATATTCCTCGAGATAGGAATTGATGACTGTACTTTTTCCTGCTCCATATGAATCTGTAACGGATATATTCCTGACGCTTTTCTGTGAAAGGGCAAATGTCAGCACTCTGAAATATTCAATAGAAGGAGCCGCAGGGATTTTTTTAGGTGTCAGCGCTGTAAAGCTATAATCTGGCACAGTCTCTTCCTCAGGCCGCATTCTAATCAGGCAAGTCTCCAGCTTTCTGCATGCATCCATTGCCCAGCGTAATAATTTCATTTCTATCCTTGTTTAATATTCATGCGTGCAGCTGCGGCTGAAGTTAACACAACTGACCTGCTCCCTGTTGATTAACACACCGCGATGTTAGTAATGTCTTCATAAGCCACATGAGGACATCCCCATGAAGAAGCGTTTTTCCGACGAACAGATCATCAGTATTCTCCGCGAGGCAGAAGCCGGATGTCAACAACGGGTAAAAAGTGATCTACTTACCGTCACCACCAACGGTCAAATATTGATCCACCTTGTTTACTCAGGATTAGCTTCCGCTATAACCCGGGCCTTTCGTTTTTGCTTCAGTCGATAGCTCTCTCCTTTTATCTGGACTACGTGTGAGTGTTGTAAGATCCGGTCCAGCATCGCCGATGTCAGGGCCGCATCCCCGGCGAACGTCTGGTCCCACTGCCCGAACGGCAGGTTAGAGGTCAGGATCATCGCGCTCTTTTCATAACGTTTGGCGATGACCTTGAAGAACAGCGTCGCCTCCTCCTAACTGAACGGCAGATAGCCTATTTCGTCGATGATGAGCAGTTTTGAGGCCATGATACCGCGATTGAGTGTCGTTTTGTAACGCCCCTGACGCTGGGAAGTCGACAGCTGTAACAGCAGGTCCGCTGCTGTTGTGAAGCGAACCTTGATGCCCGCCCGTACTGCCTCGTAGCCCATGGCTATCGCCAGATGTGTTTTCCCTACGCCCGAGGGGCCCAGTAACACGATGTTTTCGTTACGTTCGATGAAGCTCAGGGAACGCAGCGACTGGATTTGCTTCTGAGGTGCGCCGGTGGCGAAGGTGAAGTCGTATTCCTCGAACGTCTTGACCGCCGGGAAGGCTGCCATCCGCGTGTACATCGCCTGTTTACGCTGAGGCCGGGCCAGTTTCTCCTCATGTAACAGGTGCTCCAGGAAGTCCATGTAGCTCCATTCCTGATCCAATGCCTGTTGCGACAGCGCCGGCGCCGCGCCGCGCCGATAAGGCTGTCCAGCTGGAGCTGTTCAGCAAGCACCATCAGCCGTTGATGTTGCAGTTCGACCATCATGCGGCTCCCCTGCAGAACGTGTCATAGATGGACAGCGGATGATGCAACGGCTGCCTGTCGAAGGTCACCAGGCTTTCGTTGACCTGCACGTCATACTGTTTTTTCTCCGGCGGCAGTGCCAGCATGGATTGCTTTTCTTCCACCCAGCGATCACAGGGGCGGGTCTGGATAGTTTCATGCTTCCGTTGATTGGCCACATCGTACAGCCAGCGCAGGCCGTAACGGTTTGCGGTTTCAACATCGGCGGTGATCCCCATAGGGCGCAGGCGCGTCATTAACGGGATGTAGAAGATGTTGCGGGTGTACTGGACCATTCGCTCCACCTTACCTTTAGTCTGTGCTCTGAAGGGGCGACACAGCCGGGGAGAGAAGCACATCTCTTTGCCGAACTGCCACAGGGAAGGATGGAGCCGGTTCTGTCCGGTCTGGTAAGCATCTCGCTGGAGCACAACCGTTTTCATGTTGTCGTACAGAACTTCCCGCGGTACGCCGCCGAAGAAGCTGAACGCATTGCGGTGACAGGATTCCAGCGTGTCGTAGCGCATGTTGTCGGTGAACTCGATGTAAAGCATTCTGCTATACCCCAGAACAGCAACGAACACATGCAGGGGGGACTTGCCGTTTCGCATGGTCCCCCAGTCAACCTGCATCTGCCGCCCGGGCTCGGTTTCGAAGCGAACGACCGGCTCTGCCTGTACGGGGAGTGTCTGCGAACGGATGAACTCCCTCAGGATAGTCAGCCCTCCACGATAGCCCAGCTCCATGATTTCCCTGGCAATAACGGTAGCCGGGATTTTGTAGGGATGCGCGTCGCTGATCCGCTTACAGATATAATCGCGGTATTCATCGAGCAGTGATGATGATGCCGGGCGTGGTGAATACTGCGGCTTTTCAGATTTGGCTTTCAGGTGGCTGCGGACAGTATTGCGTGAAATACCCAGTTCTCTGGCGATGGCCCGGATACTCATTCCCCGCTTGTGCAGGACTTTAATTTCCATACGAATCTCAAAAGTGATCATAAGCTCCCCCTGTATTCAGAGGAGCAGATTAACCCCTGGATCAGTTTTCAAACGCTGGGGTGGATCAGTTTTGCACCGTTGGTAACACCGGAGTTTCTGCCCGTGAGCTCTGCCGTAAGCACGCCATTTCCGATGCCACGTTTTACACCTGGCGCAAGAAGTTTGGCGGCATGGAAGTCCCTGAAGTGAAGCGGCTAAAGTCGCCTGAAGAGGAGAACGCCCGCCTCAAGAAGCTGCTCGCTGAAGCCATGCTGGATAAGGAGATGCTTCAGGTGGCTCTTGCCGAAAGTTCTGACGACAGACCTGAAGCGGGAAGCACTGGAAGTCATGTGTGAGGCCGCAGGTCTGTCGCAACGCCGTGCCTGCAGGCTGGCAGGTTTGTCCCTGTCGACCTGCCGTTATTCGGCTCAGCGTCCGGCTGCTGACGCGCAGCTGTCTCTACGCATCACAGAGCTGGCACATGAGCGCCGCCGCTTTGTTTACCGGCATCTGGCAGCTACTGCGTCGGGAGGGCCTTCACGTCAACCACAAGCGGGTATACCGCATCTATCATCTCAACGGCCTGAGTGTAAAGCGCAGGCGACACCGCAAGGGGCTGGCGACTGAGCGGCTCCCGCTTATTCGTCCGCACCCCCAAACCTGACATGGTCGATGGATTTTGTCATGGATGCACTTGCCAGCGACCGCAGGATGAAGTGCCTGACCTGCGTGGATGATTTCACGAAGGAATGTCTGACGATCACCACGGCATTCGGGATTACAGGCGTTCAGGTGACACGTATTCTGGACAGCATTGCGCTGTTTCGTGGCTATCCTGCAACGATAAGAACCGATCAGGGTCCGGAATATACCTGCCGCGCGCTCGATCAATGGGCTTTTAAACATGGTGTTGAGTTGCGCTTAATCCAGCCGGGCAAGCCAACGCAGAACGGATTTATTGAGAGTTTCAACGGTCGCTTTCGGGATGAATGCCTGAATGAGCACTGGTTCAGCGATATTCTACATGCCCGGGAAATCATTAATGACTGGCGGCAGGATCATAACGAATGTCGACCACATTCATCGCTGTATTACCTGACGCCGGCTGAATTTGCAGCGGGCTGGCGAAACGGGAAATATGAAGAAAAACCAACTGACATTACTAACTGAAGGTTGTATCTAATCCTGGGGGCAGGTCATTGTAACTGTTCCACATAGAATAAGATGCATAAAGAGAGCTTTATGAAAATTAAGTTATAACTCTTATTAGCATTGCAAGATGCGTGTTATGCACTGATTATACAACGGCTTATTAATTTTTTATGAGAAAGCTCGGCAGTAACTTTAGTTTTATTTTTAGTTATTTATGGTGATTTTATAAATTAAGTTTTAGGTGATTAAAATAAACACAGCATATAAAACATCCCTTTGAGTGTGATATTTTTATTACGTTGATAAATGACAGTTTATACAAATGTACATTTAGTTGAATATCTCACAACTGAATCGTATAAAGCATATAAAACTGCGCTTGAATAATGACATTAAAACACATATCTTCACTTAAGCTACGTTTGGATCTGAATCAATTATGCGACAAGGATCACATTTTAACAAATCAGGTATTTATGATTGAAATTATTACTAAGCTAATTAATGGCTAAAATTAGATTTTTAACATAAAGAATGGATTTTATTTGCATAATTTTGAAAACGAGTGTATACATGTTGCGTTAAGAGATTATTGCATTTGCTTTTATTTCTAAATTTATCAAGCATTCATATTTTATCACGGAGGGCATGATGCTCAATAATAATGAAGATGAAGGCCAAGGCATTACTATAAAAAACCTAACAGGTCATTTTTTCTCTTTTGTATTCGGTGCCGTTATAGCGTCAATATTTTTTTTTGGTTATGTCAATGATGAATTAAGAGATGGTCATGATTGTTACACTGAGGTCTATGGAAGTTGTCGAGCCATCTGCAAAATTATTGACAGATATATTCAGGATTGAGTATTAGCTATTTAATTTCAAAACTTCAATCATTAACGAGAATGTTAATATTTTTACAGATTGGCTTGCGACCCAATCCAAGATTAGCAAGTATACCGCGTTTTCTATAATGTCATCACTGTTACATTCCCTATGAGCCATGTCCGTATAGTAAAGATACTTCGCAACTTTTTAAGTTTGAATCTTATATGAAGTATGGAGCGGGGCTGTCGCAAGTAACTGTTGTGTCATCCACCATTATCTGAGTACGTGTGATGATGCCTGTGAAAACGATATTTTTATCTTTCGAGGCATCCGATCATTTTTGAAATTCCTGAGCAGTTATCGTAGCTATTCGAAAAATCACTGTAGCACGTTTGAGCCTGACCCTAAATCCTGCTCCATTCAGAAACAGAATTCCGGCATGATATTCACTCCCCCGCAAGCGGAGGTTGTGCCGATGAAAAAGTCACGATTCACCGAAGAGCAGATAGTTTTTGCCCTGAAGCAGGCTGAGCTGCATAGATGCTGTGTTGCGAGACGCCTAGAGCTCAGAAACTTCGGCTGCTGAATAGTCCCGCTTGTTGATCTGGCGGACAGCTTCATCTTTAAAGCATGCCCATAGGGTCCTCCTGGGCTCAAAATTTAGAGCAGATTTATTTATGGGCTCGGAGTCACTTCAAATTGACCTCTGAGATGTCTACAACCCGTGTCGATTCGTAATGCTTTTTGAGAGTGCTCTTGTGGCGAAAAGAATACGGAGACTGCATATTATGTCCACTGAAGATTGAGTCTCTCCGAATTAAGGTGTTAAGTAAGCTTACAAAAGGCAGTGAAGTTGAAGTGACATTGCCGGCAGATAAAGCATTTGGTGATATTGGTGTGGAGAATCTTATTCCCCCGAATGTAACCTTGATCTTTGATATTAAAATCAGTCTCTAAATGTAATGACGTCGAAAGTAGAATGTTGCCTCCTTGAAGATTTTTTGGGTTGCTTTACCTCAAGCCACAATGATATGCAGTTTATTCTCGGATTGATTTGTGTTTTTTGAGAGTGCTCTCGTATGCGTAATACCTCAGAATCATTATTATTGCGTAGCTAGCTTAAGTTGTAACACTTGAGCATGTTTTACTAGTGATTTTCTTACATGCAATTACCTTTAATTTTGATTTTCAGGAATGAAATATGAAATTTAGAAAATTATGCACCGCCGTTGCAGCATTGACTCTGCTGTCGGCTGCAAGTCATGCCTTAGCATCGACAGGCTCTATTAACTTTGTCGGTCACGTGACAGATACGAGTTGTACTATTTCTGGATTAACTTCGAATGTAAAATTCTCTCCTGTTAACAGAGCTGACATACAAGCTCTTAATCATGGAGTCAGAATTGAGGATAAACCAATAACTATCAGCGTCACAGGTTGTCCAGCTAATTTGAATAAAGCAAGTCTTGCTTTTGACTTCAATGAGGCCAATGAATGGGGCAGTCTTGTTCCAGAGACCAGCTCTGATGCCAGAGGGATAGGAACTATTCTATACAATCCGGATGATAATAATAACGCTATTCGTAAAGGAGCGGTAATTGAAAAGGTCTTATCTGGGGGGGCAGCTGATTTTAATCTTACAAATAGCTTATTTCGCTCTAGGTATACCAGTGAAGGCGGGGCTGCAACCGTCGTGTCAGGAAATTATGTCGCTCTTGTCAACTTGACAATGTCATACGAATAAAACAATCAAGGAATAGTCATGAAATTGAAATTTTTACCATTTGGAGCTGCATTGATTGCATTAAGTCCTATTTCTCCGGTTATGGCTGATGATACCGGTATTTTAACTATCAATGCATCGGTTGCAGATACAACTTGCGTTATTAAATCTGAACATTTGAATCAAACTATCAATATGACTAATATCATCACAGCTGATTTGGCTGCTGCATCGCCGGGGCAGGTTGTGGGCGAAGAAGCCTTCAGCTTTGATATTGATAGCTGCCCAAGCTCAGTTTCTAATGTTGGTGTTAAATTTACCTATACTCCCGATGCTGGAGATGCACAATATCTTGCAAACACAGGTACTGCTACCGGTGTGCTTCTTGGCATTACTGAAACTGATGATAGTCGTGTCAATAGCGGTGGAACTGTGTGGTCATCAAATTTTGTTCCAGCCAATGGTGAGGGTACGGTTACTGCACACGTTAAAGCCTACCGTGTAGGTTCTGTAACTCCCGTAGCTGGTGATATTAATTCAGTTGCAACGATTGCGCTTGCAATGCAATAAATTCGGTCCGGTTTGAAATCCAGCGCAAAGCCGCATAGAAATATTGCGGCTTCTTTCAATGTCAGATAATTCTGCAATTAGCAAGCGTGCTTATTGATTTGCGCCTGTAAAATAAAAGCTCATTTGCATATATATCAAAAAAATATTTGAGGTTAGTTAAATGTTGAAGATATCATCCTTTATCAAAGGCATGATCCTGTTATTTACAGTCGCGCCTTTAGTAGCTAATGCTGTAGATGATAAAGGTGGATTCAGCCTGGGTTCTACGCGTGTTATTTACAATGCGATTAACAAAGAAGCTAATATTACTGTGATTAATTCAGCGGAAAATGCTCCTTTCTTAGCTCAGTCGTGGTTATCTAACATTGACGAGGTGAATAATAAGGCTAAGCCGCCCTTTGTTTTAACGCCGCCTCTTTATCGGCAGGATAAAGGAAAGAACACGCTCCGCATCGTAAAAACAGGTGGTGACTTGCCAAAGGATAGAGAATCGGCGTTTTGGATTAATGTTAAAGCTATTCCGTCACAGTCAAAGTCGAATACAGGAAAGAATACTATTTCATTCGCCTATGTTTTGAAAATAAAAATGTTCTACCGTCCTAGTGACTTGAAAGGTAAGTCGTCAGATGCCTATCGTGATTTGACCTTCTCACGCAGTGGTTCAACTTTGAAAGTCAACAATCCGACACCCTACTACGTCACGCTCAATAAAATTAGCGTAGGCGGAAAAGAAATCAAAGATGTAAGCGCTATGGTGCCACCATTCCAGAGTCAAAATTATCATTTAGACGCTTCCATTAATGGTTCACAGGTTGAGTATCGCAGCATTAACGATATGGGTGGAACGATGCCGGTGATGAAGAAAAACATTGATATCTAGTTAAAAACCATCAGTTACACAGGCGCGATATTCTCAATGATAGTAAGAAAAAAAATAACGCCACCTTTAAGTGAGTGGCATAACGTACAGTTTCCTTTCTTTGTGAATAACATGAATAAACTGATATGCAACATCTTATTGAGCGGTAGTGTTTTTTCCACGCTTTCATGCCAAGTGCACGCTGAAGAGTATTTTAATCCCGCATTATTAAGGGTGGGATCAGATCAACCGACCGCTGCGGTAGTGACTGACTTAAGCCACTTTGAGGCAGGCGCGCAGGCTCCTGGCATCTATCGTGTCAGCGTATATGTCAATAATTACTTTATTGACGACAGGGATGTAGATTTTTTCCTAAATGACAAAAATGAATTGTTGCCAAATTTCACCCTTGCTGATTATGAGAGCATGGGGCTCCGCAGCAATGCTATACCGCAACTAATAGCAGCAGATAAAATTACAACGATAAATGACATTCGGGAGCTGATTCCTGCAGCTCGCCTGGATTTTAAATTTTCTGATCAACGACTGGACATCTCGATTCCGCAAATGTTAGTCAAACAACGTGCGCGTGGAGAAACCGATCCTGCTTCATGGAGTCAGGGATTACCTGCGGTATTACTAAATTACAATATCAGTGGTAACCAATCACGTCGTCTTGTGGGCCAGCCAGGGACATCTGATGCACTTTACGCCAATCTGCGCAGCGGGTTGAATCTCGGTCCATGGCGCTTACGCAGTTACAGCACTTATCAACAGCGCAGTGGTCCACGTAAGGGCGACAGTTCAAGTTTTGATGTCATCAGCACCTATCTGCAACGCGATATCCATACCATAAAAGGCCAGCTCACTCTCGGGGATAGCGCCACGCCGGCGGATGTCTTCGACAGCGTGCAGTTCCAGGGCGGCCAATTGGTTTCTGACGACAGCATGCTACCCGACAGCCTGCGTGGTTTCGCGCCGGTCATTCGCGGAGTATCCGAATCAGGGGCAGAAGTCACAATTCGCCAGAACGGCAGCGTGATCTATCAATCTTATGTGCCGCCTGGCCCGTTTGAGATCAATGATCTTTACCCTGCTTCGTTAAGCGGCGACCTTGTTGTGACCGTCAAAGAGAACGATGGCAGTGAGCGCACCTTTTCTCAGCCTTACTCTTCCATAGCCATCATGCAACGTGAAAGACAGCTTAAATACGCATTGACTCTTGGTCGCCTGCGCAACAATGGCGGCACAGTCACCACCGGTCCGACTAAATTTGTTCAGGGCACGCTGATTTATGGTTTGCCAAACGCTATGACCGTATATGGCGGCATGCAGCTGGCGAAAGGTTATCTGTCTGCCAGCGCCGGTATAGGATTAGGTATTGGTCGCCTGGGCGCGGTTTCTGCGGATATTACCCAATCCAGTGCCACGCTGCCGGACGGTGAAAAGAGTCAGGGACAATCTTATCGCCTGCGCTATACACGCAGTATTGTCGAAACCGGCACGTCGGTGTCGCTGGCGGCCTATCGCTACTCAACTGAAGGTTATTACACCTTGCAGGATGCGATGACCAATCCGGCGGATAACATGAACGGTGCGTTTAACCGCCATTACCGTCCTCGTGGTGAGTTCCAGGTGATGCTGAACCAGGCGCTGGGCGATGCCGGTTCAATGTATGTCTCGGGTTCACAACGTGATTACTGGAACAAGCCGGGTAGTCTGCGCACCTACACGCTGGGCTACAACACCAACGTATTCGGCGTCAGCTACGGCCTAAATCTCAGCCAGTCGCACGATAGTAACAGCGGCAAAGAAGATCGTCGTCTGGCGTTAACCGCATCGGTGCCGCTGAGCCGCTGGCTGGCAGGGGATTCCCGTAACTCCATGCAGCTGAACTACGGCATGGCACGCATCAAAGGTCAAGGCACCACTCAACAGGCCGGTCTGAGCGGTAATGCGCTGGATAACCAGCTCAACTACAACGTCAGCCAGACGCTGGGCAATTACAGCAACACCAGTAACCTCTCTGCATCGTATCGCGGCAACAGCGGCACGGTGTCAGCGGGCTATAACCGCAGCCAGGCGCAGGAGCAAATCAACTACGGCCTGCGCGGCGGCATCGTCGCTCATCCGTATGGCGTGACCTTGTCGCAGGAGATGAGCGACACCGTGGCGCTGGTGCGTGCCCCGGGCGCAGCCAACATCAAAGTGAACAACCAAACCGGGCTGTCCACCGACTGGCGCGGTTATGCGGTGATGCCTTATATGACGCCGTATCGTCGCACCGACATTTCTCTCGATCCCCAAGGTTTGGGCACCAACGTCGCGCTGGATCAAACCAGCACTTCCGTGACGCCAACCCGTGGTGCTGTGGTCTTAGCCGACTTCAAAACCCAGCGTGGCCATCAGGTCATGATGACCTTGCGTAAAGCCAACGGCGACTATGTGCCGTTTGGCGCCACCGCCAAACTGCTGCTGAAGGAAGGCGAGCAGAACAACGGCAGCATCGTCGGCGATGAAGGATTGCTCTATATTTCCGGCATGCCAGATAGCGGCTCGCTCGAAGTGCAGTGGGGGCGCGGCGCGGATGCATCTTGCAAGGTGAACTTCAACCTGAAATCCGCCAGTGAAAATCAGATGGACGGTGTACCGCTTCAGGTGCAGAGCGTCTGCCAAAACAGTGAGGAAGTTTAAAATGAGTAAAGTGTTAGGCAGACAACTGCTGTTAAGCAGCGCGATTGCCGCGCTTTTGGGCTGCAATGCCGTGTGGGCACAAAATCTGGCGCTGTCGGATTTACCTAATGGCTGCAGTTACACCCGCAGCGAACAGCAACCGCTCAATGGCCTGGTAAAAATCCCTGCCGCTACGCCGCTGTTTGCTGCTATCGGCGATGCACCACACACGCTGCTGGATATTGGGGTACAGTGTGATGGCCCAATCACCACACCGGTATCGCTGGGTTTGAAAGAAAGCGGTGCACTGGACTGGATCGGTCCGGGCCGCGATGTGCTGACAACCAATGTGAATGGCATCGGTGTACGTTTGTTCGCTGATGCCTACAGCGAAGGTAGCAGGTGTATAGGCAGCGGCGCGATTTCCGCAGGTAAATCCGCGAGTTGTTCAATCACCAGTGAAGGTACAGGCACGCGCCGCGTCGGTTTAAGCCTGAAGGCGCAGCTCGTTAAAATCAGTAATAACACACCAATCCAGTTGCAGCGCTCGCTACAATTGACCAACGGTGGCGCGCTACTGCTGGAATCGAATGGCGCGACACAACAGCAAATGGATGTGCTTAACAGTGGCCTGCTGGCCCCGAGCATTGCTACTGAAGCCAGCTGCACGTTGGTCACTGAACAGAACCGCACAGTGAATTTCGGGACCATTTATCGACCCAAATCAGGCGATCAGGAAGCAACCCTCGGTCAGGCGCAGGTAACGCCGATTGAAGTTTCCTGCTCGCCGCTACGTGATAACACTGCCAACAACTACAATGTGTCAATTACCTTTCAGGCGGCTCAATTGCTGAATAACGACACAAGCGCACTGGCAACGTCGATTGACGACATGGCTATACGTTTTTCTACCAACGCGCAAGGTGGGGACTGGCAGAAGTTTGGTGAGAAATTACCCATGCCATACAATGCCGCAATTAGTGGTGACACGAGTCACTTTGCGCAAACTTGGTATTGGTTCTTGCGTTATCTACCTGGAGAAAATCATCAGCAAACAGGCAATATTGATGCAATTGCGACTTATACAATAACGATCGAATAAATGAACTAACTCTGGTCACCCTAAAAAATGAAGAAAGTTAAAGTTATCATTCTTGATGATCATCCCATCTTTCTGGAAGGCCTTAAGAAAATTATTAATAGCGTACCCAGATTTGCCGTGTCTGACTGCTGTAAAAACAGCCGGGAACTGTTTTTTTCTCTGAGTGTAGCTCCAGCCCATATTGCTTTAATTGATGCTTCACTGCCAAAAGAGGAATTGAATCTACATTCGCTGGTTGATCAACTGGCGTTAACCTATCCTAACATGATCATCGTCACTATGGGAGATAGCCTTCAACAACAACAATTTAGTGATATGTTGAAGCCAAAGGTGAAATGTTACTTTTGTAAATCATTTTCGCTAGAAAACTGGATTACGGGTTTAAGCCACATCTGGACTCACCATTGTAATGTTCAGGAACTGAAGTTTGATGATAATCAAAACATGGATAAGCCAAGTCGGCAACTTCTCTCAGAAAAGGAGAAAGCTGTGATTGAATATCTTTATGCTGGTCTATCGGTATCACAAACGGCGTTACTATTATCACGTAGCGTAAAAACCATAAGCTCACAAAAGCGTGCTGCTATGCGCAAACTAGGATTTGATAGTGAGAGTGAAATCTTTCGTATGGATATAAATTTACTTTGACCTTTCCAAGCTAGATGTGCAGCCAACTCAACTCATCAATACAATTGATTATAGTGGTCACCTAAAAGTGGCCACTGCGTTAAAGTTTTTCCTGTATGGGCTTTCCGATTTGACCTGCCCCCAGGATTAGATACAACTGCGTATTCTGGCCCATCGTGAACACCCATTCTGGTTTACCGTGAACGCGTTTTCTGGCTTAAAGTGCCACATTTATGACCCATCACCAGAATCACCGTTCATGGCCCCAGAATCGGCGTGCACTTTGGCAGAATCACCGTTCACGTTCTCCGGAATCTTTCTTAACGCATTGTTTTTTGCTGCTATATCTCTCTGTTTCCCCATCAGGAGCGAGAGATGCCTAATCAGAGGGTAGCAATGCGTGAAATCCGTGAAATTTTAAGACTGCGTTTTGACGTCGGACTCTCCTTCCGCCAGATAAGCCAGTGCGCCGACGTCAGTACCGGTGCAATCCAGAAAATGCTAAAACGGCTTGCGGCAGCGCCCGTGTCCTGGCCGCTGCCGGAGGGAATGTCTGACGCTCAGCTTGCACGCCTTCTTTACCCCGAATCCGACAGCCAGCCCGGCGACCTTGAAGATCCTGACTGGGCCGGCGTGCATATGGAGCTACGGCGTAAGGGCGTTACCCGCCATCTGCTGTGGGAGGAGTACTGCCAGCGGGTGCCGGTCAGGGCCTACAGCTACTCGCAGTTCTGCTGCCGCTACCGGGCCTGGTGCCAGAAGCAGAAGCGAACCATGCGCCAGCTGCACATTGCGGGCGAGAAGTGCTTTATCGACTACTGCGGCCCGACGGTAGCAATCATCTAGCCCTCAACCGGCGAGTGCCGACAGGCGCAGATCTTCGTGGCCGTCATGGGAGCATCCAGCTACACCTGGGCTGAGGCCACGTATACCCAGTCGCTGCCCGACTGGCTGCTCAGCCACGTCAGGGCACTGGAGTTCTTCGGCGGCGTACCCGAAATCCTCGTGCCGGATAACCTGAAAAGCGCCGTGACCCGCGCATGCCGGTACGATCCGGAGCTGAATCCGTCCTACCAGCAGCTGGCCGAGAACTATCAGGTGGCGGTGATCCCGGCACGTCCGAGAGAACCGTGGGACAAACCGAAAGTAGAAGTTGGCGTTAAGATCGTTGAGCGCTGGATCCTGGCACGTCTGCGGCACCAGACCTTCTTCTCCCTTGCCGAGCTGAACAGCTGTATCCGCGTGCTGGTTGACGCTCTCAACACTCGTGCCTTCAAAAACTTGCCCGGGTCCCGCCAGGAGGCCTTAGAGAGGCTGGACAGGCCCGCGCTGCGGCCTTTACACGTTCAGCCCCAGCGCTACCGGCACATCAAAAAGGCGAAGGTGAATATCGACTACCACGTTGAATACGAGCAGCACCACTACTCCGTGCCACATCAGTACGTTGGCAGTCTGGCCGAGCTGCACGTGTTCGAAAACCTGGTGGAGGTGTGGTGCAACGGCCAGCAGGTTGCTGCTCACGCAAGCCGACTTCACCCGGGCAGCAGCACCACGCCCGCGCATATGCCAGAGCGGTACCGGCACCACCATCAGTGGACGCCGGGCCGCCTGAAAAGCTGGGCCGCGAGGTGCTGACGTGGGGCAGCGCGCGTCTCGATGAACGGGCGCATCCTGAACAGGCCTACCGGCTGTGTCTGGGGCTGCTGAGCCTGGCGCGGGAATATCCGGCTGAACGCGTCAACGCCTGCTGCAGGCTCGCCAACCGCGAGGGGCTTACCCGGCTGAAGCAGCTTAAATCGGTGCTGAAAAGTAACCGCGATCGAGTTCCACCGGACAGCGCCGCGCAACCGTCGCAGAAGCTGCCCCGGGAGCATGAGAACATCCGTGGCCCGCGCCACTTCCACTGAGAGAAAAACAATGTCCCCGATGGTGATGAAGCTGACCGGGATGGCGGAAGCGCTGTCGGCGTAGATGGAGCAGCCCGGCACCTATGAGCCACTGGCGTTCAGCGAGCGACTGTCGCTGCTGGTCGCACATGAACATGGGGTCTGACGCTCAGTGGAACGAAAACTCACGTTAAGCAATGTTTTCCTCCTCCGACGCTTCTTTTAATGGCCGCAGATGCCCTTTCGTCACCAGTTCCGCCAGCGTGAAGGAATAATGTCCGAGCATATTGATATGTCCGTGGCAAAGCGGTGAGAGTCGTGCAATATCTTCATCATTCAGGGTTTCCCCCTGTGCCCGGAGATGATCCAGGGCTGCCTGCATATAAATAGTGTTCCATAACACGACAGCGTTAGTGACCAGCCCCAGTGCACCCAGTTGATCTTCCTGACCATCGGTATATCGCTTTCTTATCTCACCTTTCTGACCGTGACAAATAGCTCTGGCAACGGCATGGCGGCTTTCTCCCCGGTTTAGTTGGGTCAGAATGCGCCGACGATAATCTTCATCATCAATATAATTAAGCAGATACAGCGTTTTGTTGATGCGTCCCACTTCAATGATTGCCTGAGTCAGTCCGGAAGGGCGTTCACTCTTCAGTAACGAGCGAACCAGCACCGAAGCCTGCACCTTGCCCAGCTTCAGGGAGCCTGCAGCCCGGATCATTTCGTCCCATTGAAGGACTATTTTTTGGGGATCTGACTGTCCTCTGGCAATATCATTTAGCACCCCATAATCGGCGTCATTGTCTATGCGCCAGAAAACCGAAGCACCGGCATCAGCCAGGCGCGGAGAAAACTGGTATCCCAGCAGCCAGAAAAGACCAAAGACAAGATCGCTGGCCCCGGCGGTATCGGTCATAATTTCGGTGGGATTCAGCCCGGTTTCCTGTTCCAGAAGGCCTTCCAGTACAAAAATTGAGTCCCTTAGAGTTCCCGGTATAACAATGCCATGAAAGCCAGAATACTGATCGGACATAAAATTGTACCAGGTGATCCCCCTGTTATTGCCAAAGTATTTGCGGCTCGGCCCGGCATTGATTGTTCTGACCGGCGTAACAAAGCGCATTCCGTCTGCAGAGGCCACTTCGCCACCACCCCAGACCTGTGCCAGTGGTAGCGTTGCCTGAAAATCAACCAGCCTGGCATTCGCACTGGTGATAGTTTCAGCCCGCAGGTAGTTTGCTTTTGTCCAGTTCAACCGGTGTCGGGTCAGGGCTTGAACATTTGACCGTATCAGGGGTTCCAGGCCGATATTGCAGGCCTCGGCCATCAGAACGGCGCTGATGCTGACGGGCAGATCGTCAACTCTGGCGCTGGCTTCGCTGGCGTGGAAAAACTCATCAGCAAATCCGGTATGGGCGTTGATTTCAAGCAACAGCTCTGTCAAATCCACGGTAGGGAGCAGATCGCTGACCTGTTTGCTCAGTCGTTTCAGACTGTCCGGCTCGTCAAGACTGGCGAGGGGAGAAATTGTCAGCCTGGGCTTGGGGCCGGAAATATCCAGCTGAACCGCGTCATTTTCGCCAAGACGTACGGCTACCTGCCTGTAACGGCTGTCCAGTTGAAGACCCAGCGATTTTATTGCGTCCTGTGGATTCGTCGGGTGCCCCAGGGAACGATAAACTTTAATTCGGTTTGCCTGCCAGTCTGCGCCCTGTAGTAATTTTTCACGGGGATCTCCCCACCGGTTACTGCCGGTAACGTAAACATCCCGCCGTCTCAGGCTGTCCTGCAGTTTACTGAGAAAGCACAGCGTGTATCCCCTTCGGGTGATATGTTTTTCCTTATTAACCACCAGTCGTTTCCATGGTCGGCTGATGATTTCCGTTGGTGCATCATCAAAATACTGCCGCCTCGAGCTGAACTCGCGGCTGAGGTAATCGCAGGCATTCAGGGTGGCGCTCCCGGCGGGAGCTGCTGAAAATTTAACGGTATTCAGCAGATGGGGCAGGAAACGACGAACCCGTCCGTACTGCTCCACCATTTCATCATGAAAGTTATCGTCTGAGGGGCGGGCAATTTCGCGGACAAGCGCGATGATGTCGGCCAGTTTTTGCCTGGGGATGTGGCTGAACACCTCAGCCCGGATTGATTCGTCCGGCGTTTCCTCTTTCAGCAGGTACGAACACGCGCTGGCGAGCGCCAGTGCTGATTTATCCAGATCCTTCAGAGATCGGAGTCGTTTTTTCTGCCCAATCTTTCTGGCGTCACGGATGATGACAGCCAGCATGGCATCCAGAACGTCCAGTGCATCATCCAGCGCCAGCGTCTCCCATGCAAGGACAAAGGCAACCAATATCGCTGCCCTTTTCTGCGGAGCCATCCTGGCAATATTGAACACCGAAGTCATTCCCGCATAACGAGCGAGATTTTTCAGACGTACAGCCGGGATCGCACTCAGGTTATCAGTATGAAGGCCAAAATCGCTCAGCGTTTTCCAGCGATCAATTGCCTCATTAAACGCCGGGCCACTGATGGTCACCGGGCCTTTCTTCAGTGATTCCAGCAACGACAGGCGGCCGGAATCTGCGGGGCCCAACAGCGTCTCCAGTTGTGAACGCTGTACGGCAGACGGTATCATTGCCAGCCTGCTCCACAGACGCAGCGTTGCCTTTTCCCTTACCTCTGAAATCAGCCGGGTCAACGTGGTCGCGCCGGGGAGAATAATTCGGTGCTGCATCAGCCATCCTGTTGCTAGGTCGAAAAGCAGCCCCGGACGTTCGTTGCTTATCCAGCTCCTGGTATATAAAAGACGGGTAAGACGAAAAGTCCAGGGCCAGGCAAATTCGCGATAATCATAATGCCGACGTATCAGCGCGGCATGCTCACGACGGGTATTTTCTCTCTGACCATACTCTGCCAGCACGGTGATATCGTGGATGGCGAGCTGTCTGGCGATAAAATGCCGGACGCCGGAAGGAATATGATTCATATCGGTGAGGAAGGTGCCCAGAAAACGGATGCATCCAATTTGCAGGGCAATACCCAGACGATTGTTATCACCTCTGCTTTTTCCGATAAATTCCTTGTCTGCCTCATCAAGATGAAAATAGCGGGCCAGCTGAAGCTCATCTGGTTCACCGGTGAATCGGCCATAGCTTTCAGTCTGCTCAGTGGTCAGAAAATCAACTGGCATATCGGCCTCCCTGCCTGACTGTTATAAATTAACAATTTTGCAACCATCCGAAATATTATAAATTATCGGACACGTAAAAATTGCTTAATTTATATGTCCGTTAAATCGTTATTTTGTTATAACAGACACAACCTGTCCGATATTTGATTTAGGATACATTTTTATGCGACTTTTTGGTTACGCACGGGTATCAACCAGTCAGCAGTCTCTCGATATTCAGATCAGAGCGCTCAAAGACGCGGGGGTGAGAGCCAATCGCATCTTTAACGACAAGGCATCCGCCAGTTCAGTCGATCGTCCGGGGCTTGACCTGTTGCGTATGAAAGTGGAGGAAGGGGATGTCATTCTGGTGAAAAAGCTCGACCGCCTCGGCCGGGATACCGCCGATATGATCCAGCTGATAAAGGAATTCGACGCCCAGGGCGTGGCAGTCCGTTTCATCGATGACGGGATCAGCACTGATGGAGACATGGGGAAAATGGTGGTCACCATTCTGTCAGCTGTTGCACAGGCCGAACGGCGCAGAATTCTGGAACGCACTAACGAAGGGAGACAGGAAGCTATGGCGAAAGGGGTCCGGTTTGGGCGTAAGCGAAAAGTTGATCGTGGAGGTGTACTGGCTCTGCACAGGCAGGGCACAGGTGCATCAGAGATAAGCCGACAGCTTAAAATTGCCCGTTCAACCGTTTATAAAATACTCACCGAAATAAACATGTCCCGGAGCCATGATGAATAATAAAACCCGTTTTGTCGGACTGGAATGGCTGAGATTTTCCCTTGGTTTTTTTGTTATGGTTTACCATACCGCACACCGTTATCCGCAGCTTGATTATATTCCATGGTTAAGAAACGTCACCAGCATGGGATTTTTTGCTACCAGCACTTTTTTCGTATTGTCCGGATTTTTGCTTGCTCACGTCTACTTTAATCAGAACCAGATGCGTGAACCCGCAAGTAGTTTCTGGATTAAACGTTTCTGTAATCTTTATCCTGTACATATTGTCGCGCTCATTTCTTCAGTTCTGGTTCTGATACTTATGCACTGGCTGTCAGTTCCGCCGGATGGCGCCGGGGCCTCGCCACGCTTTGTCGTTTATGACACGCATGAACTGATAGCTGATCGTTCGCTTCTGGAACATTATATGGATAACAGTGAGCTGATGATTAACTCTGTTTTACAGCTATTCATGTTGCAGGCCTGGAACCCGCTGTACCTCACCTTTAATGCGCCACTCTGGTCTCTGTCAACACTGTTTTTTTTCTACCTTGTGTTTCCTTTTATCACTCCCCGGTTACTGAACATAAAAAGAGTTAAGTCAGCTATCGCGTTAACCTGCTTTATCAGCCTGATACCACCGCTTTACGTCATTTTAAATGCCCTGTGGGGAATACCCTGGACAGGCCTGCTGCAGCGATTTCCACCGTTTCGACTGCCTGAGTTTATATGCGGTATCCTGTGTTACAGCCTGTTTCGTCAGCATCAGCAGAGGGGGTACCGGCCCGGAGCCGCTCGCTGCAGCATGCTTTCGCTGTTTATTCTTGCCTGTTTTATCCTGGCATCGTGGATTTATACCCAGCGCCCGGAGCGCTTCTGGTATCCACTTTTGCATAATGGTCTTTTACTGCCGTCACAGCTGACGCTGCTGTACCTGTGTGCATTGCTTCCCACTCCGCGCTCAGACCTGTTGCGGCGTTATCTGCCTCGTCTGGGGGCATCATCCCTGTCGATTTTTGCCCTGCACGTCCCTCTGTTTTACCTGTGGAGCACGTTCGAGCCTCTGCTGCGGAGCATATTCTCAGACTGGCGTGGAGGATGGCATGAGTGGGTTGAAAGGGCAGGCGGCATACAGCTGAGCCTGAGCGGATATGCTTTATTTCTTGTCCTGACGGTCTGGATTAGCCTTCATTTTCAGGAACAGGTTGTGGTCAGCATAAGAAAGAGATTGCTTAACAGGTTGCTCTGACGGCACAGATACGAACCCGGTCAGAATCTGGTCGGGTTCGTATCTCGGAGCCAGTGATCGATGGGCAAGGAATAATCGTCCGGACTGACTGAAGCGAGAACAATCTGATACTCATAATTGCTGGTAGCGGCCCCTCCCCTATCTGGCAGGCAGTCAATAGCCAGAATCACGTTGTAGTTTTTTGTTTCATCAACAGCGGTAGAATAGCTGATGTTAACCCCCTGGTATTGGACGGCTTCTCCTGCGACTAATTTTTTAGTATCGCGGTCCGGTATCACTCCATCAAGAAACTTTATAATTTCAAGAGGATATCGGGTAAATAACGTAACCTCAGCTAACTTATTTTTACCGGAAAACCGTGTCGCCAGCTGGAGCGATTCTGCGATGTCTTTTTTAGTAAGCGGCTCAGGCACTATTCTGAAGTAGTTATTCATATCCACTCGCATAGAGTTTACGTGTTTGCTGATTAACTTTAGGACAATAATTTGAAATCATCCCGAAAAATACCTGGGGACAATTTCAGCAGGAGAATGCAGGAGGCAGGTCTTAGCGTGAGTTTTCGTTCCACTGAGCGTCAGACCCCAACATCTGCTGCGGGAGCAGCGTAAACAGAAGCGACTGCTGCAAAAAGCACGGCTGAGGCTGGAGGCCTCAGTGCACGACGTCGACTGGCAGCCGACGCGAAACTTGGATCGTTCGCGGATAGCGCAGCTGAGCCAGAACGACTGGGTAGTGCGGGGTCAAAACCTGCTGATAACGGGCCCGTGCGGGTGCGGCAAAACGTATATCGGCTTCGCGCTGGGCAACAACGGGTGCCAGCAGGGTTACAGCGTGCAGTACTGGCGGCTGAGCAGGTTGCTGGGCGAGCTGACGCACGGTCGGGCTGATGGCAGCTACGGTAGGCAACTAAAGCAGCTGTCAGGAACTCAGTTGCTTATCCTGGATGACTGGGGGCTTGAAGCGCTGTCGTCCGCGCATCGTAACGATCTGCTTGAAGTGATGGACGATCGTTATGGCAAGAGCGCGACGGTGATGATAAGCCAGCTGCCTACGAAAGAATGGTACGGATGCGTGGGGGAGAGCACCCTTGCCGATGCCATCCTAGACAGGGTGATGCACAATGCCCATCGTCTGGAAATGAAGGGTGAATCGATGCGAAAAAGGCGGTCTCTGGTTGACACAAAATGAACAAGAGAGGTAATAAATATCGTCGTGAGCGCGTTAGGAAATAGCGCGTTCACGTTCCCCCGGAATAACCGTTCAACTTCACCAGAATACGCAACATGACGTTTATCAGTTTCTTTCAACGTTCCCAAGTCATCGATTATGCTTTGCCTGTCAGCGATGATTAGGAGGAAAACGACATCGCCCAGCCAAATGGATTACGTGAAATAAGTCCATAAGGGCTACGTTTGGGAACGGAAAATATTGTACGTTAAGATGATTTTTGTACTGGCAGACATCAACTGGTCGCTAAGAATGATACTTCCCTTCAGCAAGTTTTTTATTGTTTCGCCAGATTCTATATACTTGGTATTCCACAATGTGACCGCGGCGGTGAGCAGCGTAAGCCCACTGGCGCGATAACTCTGGTTTTCCAGGCCACGATCCCTTATTTCGCACAGACAATGCATGAAAACGGCTCTGAAAAGGACATTCCGGGTTTCCCCTTTGTTCAGTCCTGCCTGAACTCTACGACGCAGTGAAAGATAGCGGAACCAGTCCAGCATAAACAGTATTAGAAGGCGGTTAAGGAAACGTTTCTGGCCTGACGCTTACTATCATGCAGGGAATTACCTTGTTTATATCAGTCCCAGATAATCGTTTTCTGTTTTGACGTGCAGTAAATGCGCGTTCTTCATTTCATAGCAATGTTCCCCTTCTTTAAGAATAGCGTTGCATCGACCCATTGAACTTACTTTCATTAAGCTTGGCATTCCTTATCCATCATAGCTACATCGAGCCGCTTCCTGAGACGAGCGCTCTCCTCTTCAAGTGAATTGACCCGCTTCATTTCGGAAACTTCCATACCACCAAACTTATTGCGCCTTGTAAAAAGATGGCGTCTAAAATGGCATACTTGGGGCAGAGTTCTCTGGTCGAAACACCGACTTCTGCCTCGCGGAGAATACTGATCATCTGCTCGTCATAAAATCGCTTCTTCATGGGGACGTCCTAATGTGGCTTATGAAGACATTACTAACATCGAGGTGTATTAACCAACGGTAAACAGGTCAAAGATAATAAAATGCTAATCGCTCTTATTTCTACTAACGATCCGCTTACTTTTCTTGGTGATTGAATTTCTTTTTACGGAAAAAAAATAACCCCAATAAGTATAAAGATAAATAAAATTATCATAAAGACATCTCCAGTTATCTTGTCAATAGGCAAGTGCAGTGAAACTATTGCATACATAGCTGATATATATTTTACCTTATAAAAACATGCAAAATCCGCATTGGTTACTTTTTCAGAAAAGTATAGAAAATTTCATTGCTATTTTCGCAGTGAACCTATCACAACGATCCGAGAGGATGCCACATAATAAATGGAAAACAATAAATCATTAAATAAAAAGATCATTTTAAGATAAAAAGCAAAGTAAAAATCTTAAAGCACTCACTTCAACAAGCTATTTCTGACGCAGCTAGATTACCTAGATTTTTGAAGGGGCGCATAGTAAATCCCTATAGGATTTTTCCACTGCCAGTTAGGCACAGCATTCATTAGCTTTGAGCTGGGCTTTGCAATTAATTATACTATCGTTGAGTGTGCGTAATTAGCATACCTCTGAAATTTATGGTTTTCCTCCACAAAAGCAAGATTATTTAATGCAAGAATTAAGGATGAAACTTATGCGTTCCATAAGAGGTTTCTTAGAGAGGATCATAAATTACATCTAGCGAGTTAGAAGTATGATAATAGATACACCTTAACTAACTTGGAAAGAATCTCCATTTTATAAAGGGGATGCTCTTACCATGAATTGTAGTCTCATTTATTCTTTGTTAATAAAAGAGCATTGAAAGTAGTCTAACATTTAAAGTAGTTATCAAGGCTAACATGATTTTTTTGAAAAAATTTGATTCTAAATCAAGAGGAAGTATTTTTTATTTAAAAGTGTCAGCGGAGTGAGTAAAATGAGCGAGCGATATGATAACCGTATACCAATAAAGATTTTCTCAGATAATGCGTATCTTATTAAGGGTATTAGTGAAATTATTGGTAATAAATTGAACATAGAGGTGTACAGTATTAATTATCTTATTTCAAATAAAAAACCCTCCGTAGGATTGACAGTCATTGATTTAGATTCATGGGAAAAATCTAGCATTGGAAAAATAAAGTCATTAGAAAAAACCTTCGAAAAAAACAATGAAGTTTTAATTATTTGTAATACTAAATTCCAAGAGATAATGGTAAATATACTTTATAGAAAAGCGTTACATATAATTAAGAGTAAATCATTACTAATTTTTCGTTTGTTAGCACAAGGTTATAGCTTAAACGAACTTCATTCTTCTTTAATAGTGAAGGATAATGTTTATCTGACAAAGAAACAAATGCAGATAGTCAGATGCCTTATTACTATTGGTTGCCAAAAAGAGATATGTTCGATTTTGGGCATAAACTCAAAAACTCTCTACAACCATATAAAAGTCATCATGAACAAGTTAGGGGCAAGAAAAACCTCATATTTCTTAACTTTTATCAAACCTTTTTGGATAGATTTAAAGTTAGGAAAATGACCTTACTATGAATGGAGAGTCAAAATCTATAAGTGTATTGTAGCTGTTCCACATAGAATAAGATGCATAAAGAGAGCTTTATAAAGGTCAAGTTATAACTCTTATTAGCATTACAAGATACGTGTTTTTACACTGATTATACAACGGCTTATTAATTTTTTATGAGAAAAGTCGGCAGTAGCTCTAACTTTATTTTTGGTTTTTTATGGCGATTTTTATAAATTAATTTTTAGATGATTAAAATAAACACAGCATATAAAGCATTCCTTTGAATGTGATATTTTTATTACATTGATAAATGACAGTTTATACAAATGTATATTTAGTTGAATATCTCACAACTGAATCGTATAAAGCATATAAAACTGCGCTTGAATATTGACATTAAAACACATATCTTCACCTAAGCTACGTTTGGATTTGAATCAATTAAGAAACAAGGATCACATTTTAACAAATCAGGTATTTATGATTGAAATTATCACTAAGTTAATCAATTGCTAAAATTAGATATTTAACATAAAGAATGGATATTATTTGCATAATTTTGAAAACGAGTATATACATGTTGCGTTACGAGATTATTGCATTTGCTTTTATTTCTAAATTTATCAAGGATAGATATTTTATAACGGAGGCATGATGCTCAATAATAATGAAGATGAAGGCATTACTATAAAAACCTTACAGGTCATTTTTTCTCTTTTGTATTCGGTGCCGTTATAGCGTCAATATTTTTTTTCGGTTATGTCCATGATGAATTAAGAGATGATCATGATTGTTACACTGAGGTCTATGGAAGTTGTCGAGCCATCAGCAAAATTATTGACAGATATATTCAGGATTGAGTATTAGCTATTTAATTTCAAAACTTCAATCATTAACGAGAATGTTAATATTTTTACAGATTGGCTTGCGACCCAATCCAAGATTAGCAAGTATACCGTGTTTTCTATAATGTCATCACTGTTACATTCCCTATGAGCCATGTCCGTATAGTAAAGATACTTCGCAACTTTTTAAGTTTGAATCTTATATGAAGTATGGAGCGGGGCTGTCGCAAGTAATTGTTGTTTCATCCACCATTATCTGAGTGCATGTGATGATGCCTGTGAAGACGATATTTTTATCTTTCGAGGCATCCGATCATTTTTGAAATTCCTGAGCAGTTATCGTAGCTATTCGAAAAATCTCTGTAGCACGTTTGACCCTGACCCTAAATCCTGCTCCATTCAGAAACAGAATTCCGGCATGATATTCACTCCCTCACAAGCGGAGGTTGTGCCGATGAAAAAGTCACGATTCACCGAAAAGCAGATAGTTTTTGCCCTGAAGCAGGCTGAGCTGCATAGATGCTGTGTTGTGAGACGCCTAGAGCTCAGAAACTTCGGCTGCTGAATAATAGTCCCGCTTGGTGATCTGGCGGACAGCTTCATCTTTAAGGCATGCCCATATGGTCCTCCTCAGATTCATCTATGGGCTCGGAGTCACTTCAAATTGACATCTGAGATGTCTACAACACGTGTCGATTCGTAATGCTTTTTGAGAGTGCTCTTGTGGCGAAAAGAATACGGAGACTGCATATTATGTCTACTGAACATTGAGCCTCTCCGAATGAATTTTTCCTATTAACCACTGAGATTAAGAACTTATTTCCTGCTGCATAGCCCAGAAAAGTGACATTGCCGGCAGATAAAGCATTTGGTGATATTGGTGTAGAGAATCTTATTCCCCCGAATGCAACCTTGATCTTTGACATTAAAATCAGTCTCTAAATGTAATGACGTCGAAAGTAGAATGTTGCCTCCTTGAAGATTTTTTGGGTTGCTTTACCTCAAGCCACAATGATATGCAGTTTATTCTCGGATTGATTTGTGTTTTTTGAGAGTGCTCTCGTATGCGTAATACCTCAGAATCATTATTATTGCGTAGCTAGCTTAAGTTGTAACACTTGAGCATGTTTTACTAGTGATTTTCTTACATGCAATTACCTTTAATTTTGATTTTCAGGAATGAAATATGAAATTTAGAAAATTATGCACCGCCGTTGCAGCATTGACTCTGCTGTCGGCTGCAAGTCATGCCTTAGCATCGACAGGCTCTATTAACTTTGTCGGTCACGTGACAGATACGAGTTGTACTATTTCTGGATTAACTTCGAATGTAAAATTCTCTCCTGTTAACAGAGCTGACATACAAGCTCTTAATCATGGAGTCAGAATTGAGGATAAACCAATAACTATCAGCGTCACAGGTTGTCCAGCTAATTTGAATAAAGCAAGTCTTGCTTTTGACTTCAATGAGGCCAATGAATGGGGCAGTCTTGTTCCAGAGACCAGCTCTGATGCCAGAGGGATAGGAACTATTCTATACAATCCGGATGATAATAATAACGCTATTCGTAAAGGAGCGGTAATTGAAAAGGTCTTATCTGGGGGGCAGCTGATTTTAATCTTACAAATAGCTTATTTCGCTCTAGGTATACCAGTGAAGGCGGGGCTGCAACCGTCGTGTCAGGAAATTATGTCGCTCTTGTCAACTTGACAATGTCATACGAATAAAACAATCAAGGAATAGTCATGAAATTGAAATTTTTACCATTTGGAGCTGCATTGATTGCATTAAGTCCTATTTCTCCGGTTATGGCTGATGATACCGGTATTTTAACTATCAATGCATCGGTTGCAGATACAACTTGCGTTATTAAATCTGAACATTTGAATCAAACTATCAATATGACTAATATCATCACAGCTGATTTGGCTGCTGCATCGCCGGGGCAGGTTGTGGGCGAAGAAGCCTTCAGCTTTGATATTGATAGCTGCCCAAGCTCAGTTTCTAATGTTGGTGTTAAATTTACCTATACTCCCGATGCTGGAGATGCACAATATCTTGCAAACACAGGTACTGCTACCGGTGTGCTTCTTGGCATTACTGAAACTGATGATAGTCGTGTCAATAGCGGTGGAACTGTGTGGTCATCAAATTTTGTTCCAGCCAATGGTGAGGGTACGGTTACTGCACACGTTAAAGCCTACCGTGTAGGTTCTGTAACTCCCGTAGCTGGTGATATTAATTCAGTTGCAACGATTGCGCTTGCAATGCAATAAATTCGGTCCGGTTTGAAATCCAGCGCAAAGCCGCATAGAAATATTGCGGCTTCTTTCAATGTCAGATAATTCTGCAATTAGCAAGCGTGCTTATTGATTTGCGCCTGTAAAATAAAAGCTCATTTGCATATATATCAAAAAAAATATTTGAGGTTAGTTAAATGTTGAAGATATTATCCTTTATCAAAGGCATGATCCTGTTATTTACAGTCGCGCCTTTAGTAGCTAATGCTGTAGATGATAAAGGTGGATTCAGCCTGGGTTCTACGCGTGTTATTTACAATGCGATTAACAAAGAAGCTAATATTACTGTGATTAATTCAGCGGAAAATGCTCCTTTCTTAGCTCAGTCGTGGTTATCTAACATTGACGAGGTGAATAATAAGGCTAAGCCGCCCTTTGTTTTAACGCCGCCTCTTTATCGGCAGGATAAAGGAAAGAACACGCTCCGCATCGTAAAAACAGGTGGTGACTTGCCAAAGGATAGAGAATCGGCGTTTTGGATTAATGTTAAAGCTATTCCGTCACAGTCAAAGTCGAATACAGGAAAGAATACTATTTCATTCGCCTATGTTTTGAAAATAAAAATGTTCTACCGTCCTAGTGACTTGAAAGGTAAGTCGTCAGATGCCTATCGTGATTTGACCTTCTCACGCAGTGGTTCAACTTTGAAAGTCAACAATCCGACACCCTACTACGTCACGCTCAATAAAATTAGCGTAGGCGGAAAAGAAATCAAAGATGTAAGCGCTATGGTGCCACCATTCCAGAGTCAAAATTATCATTTAGACGCTTCCATTAATGGTTCACAGGTTGAGTATCGCAGCATTAACGATATGGGTGGAACGATGCCGGTGATGAAGAAAAACATTGATATCTAGTTAAAAACCATCAGTTACACAGGCGCGATATTCTCAATGATAGTAAGAAAAAAAATAACGCCACCTTTAAGTGAGTGGCATAACGTACAGTTTCCTTTCTTTGTGAATAACATGAGCAGCTGCCATTATCGGTCAGCCACTCAACTGCATGGGGCAGGTAAAGCGTATTTCCAAAGCGCTTTTCAACGCTCTCTGTCAGAAGATCCTGCACCATGACGCTCTTTATGTCCCCCGTTGTCGCCGACCAGCTGATGACTTCGCGATCGCAGCAATCAAGGCTGAACACCACACGCACAACTTCATCATTCCAGCAGCGGACTTCGAAGCCATCTGAGCACCAGCGCATATCCGGCTTAAGGGTAATGACGTTACCACTATGATGGCGTTCCGGCTTTTTATGGCCTGATTTTGCCAGCAGCAGGTTGTTTACCTGCATTATCCGGTCAATACGTTTGGGGTTTACACGCCATTTTTGTTCTCAGGGCCCGATTGAGATGCGCTGTCACGCGACGATAGCCGTTCGTCGCCCGCTGACTGCATATCTGGCGGATAAGCGGCAACAGACGAGCGTCATCCTCTTTGCTGTAGCGTGCAGCCCGGACCGGGCGACCGCCCTGCAGCCGCTCATACAGATTCGAACGCGACACCCGGAGCGCTTCGGCTATTCGGATGAGGGGGTATCGTCCGGTGGCAGCAATGGCATGCGCGATATCAACTTTTTTGCCTGCGCTATCTAAAGCGCGTCCCGTAGGATTTCGGCTTCCATGGTCTTACGTCCCGGCATCTGCTCAAGCTGTTTTACCTTTTTTTCAATCGCTTAAACTTCAGAGACGCTGACGACATCGTAACCGGCTGCGATAGCAGACTTTCCACCTTCATTCATGAGTCGTTTCCACTTAACAAGAAGACTGGGAGTAATGCCATACTGACGGGAAACGAGTGAAACGGTATAGCCGGGCTGCATGGCGAGCGCAACAAAACGGGCTTTCTCTTCGGGAGTATAACGACGGCGTTTTTGCTCGCCAGTGATCACCTCGATTCTTTGCACAAGACACTCCTTAAACATAGTTCTATGCCTAGGTCTTACTGGTAAAGTGTCCGGTTTAAACGGGGGCTATTACAGCAGGGCTGGTTGTATCTAACCCCTAGACTGGCCCCCTGAATCACCGGACACTTCGACCCACCTTAAATTAATGACTAGTCTTAAAACTAGTCATTAGACCAGTCGGGAGATAAGCATGTTCGAAGAGTTGTTGGGACCAGAGCGCCGCAGGCGCCGTTCTCCACAGGAAAAATCACCATTGTTCAAGAGACGCTTCAGCCAGGTATGACCGTTTCCCATGTTGCACGGCTTCATGGTGTGAATGCAAAACAGATCTTCGCCTGGCGAAAGCAGTACCAGGAAGGCAGTCTCACCGCGAACATGGCTGGCGAAGATGTTGTTCCCGCCTCGGAACTGGCTGCAGCAGTGAAAAAAATCAAAGAACTACAGCGGCTGCTGGGTAAAAAGACCATGGAAAACGAGCTGCTGAAGGAAGCCGTCGAGTATGGTCGCCAAATAAAGTGGATAGCGCACGCGCCCTTATTGCCCGGGGATGGCGACTGAGCTTCGTCAGTCGTTGTCTCCAGGTCTCGCGTGCGCACTTGCATGTTCTGAAGCATCGTCCCAGGGACTGGCAGGACGGGCGAAAAAAGCGCCAGACCGATTACGCCGACGTGCTTGCGCGGACCCGTGGCGTTATCGGTGAAGTGCCATCCTATGGTTACCGTCGCGCCTGGGCATTACTGCGCCGCAAATCTGAGACGCTGGCAGTGGCGGTAGTCAACGCCAAACGGGTGTACCGGATCATGTGCCAGCATGCGTTTTTGCCGGGACGAAAACCCAGAATGCAGCCGGCAGGTCGGGCGCATACCGGAAAAGTGGCCGTCAGTGAAAGTAACCGGCGGTGGTGTTCTGACGGGTTCGGGTTCCGCTGTGATAACGGTGAAAAACTCCGCGTCACCTTCGCTCTGGACTGCTGTGACCGCGAGGCGTTACACTGGGCCGCTGGTACCGGTGGCTTCGACAGTGATACCGTTCAGGACGTAGTGCTGGGTGCGGTGGAGCGACGCTTCGGACCGCCAGCCCCCATCGAGTGGCTGACAGACAACGGCTCGGCCTACAGAGCACATGATACCCGGTGGTTCGCCCGGTTGCCGGGGCTGGAGCCGAAAAGAACTGCGGTACGAAGCCCGGAGAGTAATGGCATAGCAGAAAGCTTCGTGAAGACGATGAAACGCGACTACATCGGCGTTATGCCACGTCCGGATGCCCGATCGGCAGTGCAGAATCTGGCAATGACGTTCGAACATTACAACGAATGGCATCCACACAGTGCGTTAGGCTACCGTTCACCGCGGGAATATCTGCGGCGCCGGCAGGCCTAAATAAGAGAGTCGTTGAGTCTGGAGTTATAGGGGCGAATCCAATCCCAATGATAGGCTATCTTGCTTTAAAAATGCGTACAATAGCTTTATAGGTGAAAACCGATATGTGAGAAACATTATGAGCAGGCATCACTTTAGAAAAGTTTCCGTAGCGCTGTTGGACGATCATGACCTGGTCTTGAGAGGTCTGCGGGATTTACTGGAAGAAAATGCACTTTTTAACGTGGTAGGTACCTATAGTTCCGGACGGGAACTTATCGTCCGGTTAAGGGATGCGCCTGCAGACGTGCTCGTGATTGACTACGAGCTTTCACCCGCGGATGTTGACGGCCTCGATTTGATTAAATCATTAACCCGGCATTATCCAAAAGTGGCTATCCTTGTGGTCTCCGCCCATTACAATCCAGCGACAGTCGCTCTGGCGCTGCGCGGAGGGGCGAAGGGATTTCTTGGAAAAAACCGCCCGGCACAGGAGATCCACCGGGCTATAATTACGGTTAGTCGAGGAGAGGTGTATCTGGAAACCGAGATGCGGTTTCGCCTGGCTGATCAACAGCAGCATGGAGAATTACTATTGTCTGGGCAACTCAGTGAGGCCAGGATTAACAGCGCGCTTTCACTTTCCTCACTTACGCCTAAGGAGCAGGAAGTGGTTCGATGCTTTCTGTCAGGAATGACAGTAACGGAAATTGCCGAAAAATTCAGCCGCAGCTTGAAAACTGTCAGTGGCCAGAAGCAGAGCGCCATTCGCAAGCTTGGCCTCAAGGCAGATCACGAGCTATTTATCATTAAAGATGTATTGCTGAAACAGCCTGCTTCCTGAGCGCATCAGCCCAGGACTGCGCCTGGGCTGCCGCCGGCATTTCTCCTGCACGCAGCGCCTGCTCAATCGCACCGGCCTCTGCGGCAAGTCCTTGTAGGCTATACATCTGCGCGACCCCTTTAAGTCTGTGCGCATAATGCAACATGTAATGGCTATCGCCGCACAGCGATGCCGCGATAAATGCCTCAACGTCCTCCATAATGTACCCTTCCAGTTCCGTGGAGCTCATCACAGTTGCTGGCTGGGGTTTCAGCATGATTTCCGGATAGCACCATTGTGCCAGAACTCTGCTGAGAGAGAGCAGCGATAACGGCTTACTCAACATGACATCCATTCCGCAGCTAAAGCACATCTGCTCGTGTTTATTTCCGCTGAGTGCCGAAATGGCAATGATGGGAGTCGCCTCTCGCATATAGCTGCGCTCATACTCGCGAATCCGGCGTGCAACCTCATATCCGTCAATGTCGGGCAAATTACAGTCGAGAAGAATGGCGTCATAGTAGTTTTCATCCTGCATCAGCTTAAGTGCAGCTTCCCCCTCGCTTACCAGCTCGTATCTGCAGTTAAGGCTTGCCAGCTGGGCCGCCAGCATTTTTTGGTTAGCAGGATGGTCTTCTACTACCAGTATACTTGTGTCATCCCTGAACCTTGTGATGGTCTCATCAGGTGTTTTTTGTGCTGGCGCCGCACAAAATGTTACGGGCAGATGAATGGAGAATATCGATCCTTTTCCCGGCTCACTCTCACAGCTGATTGTGCCCTGCGCAAGTTCAACTAGTTCATGGCAGATGTAAAGGCCCAGTCCACTTCCATCGTATCGGCGCGTAGTGTCGCAGTCCGCCTGGGTCCACGCCTCAAAAAGGCGATGCTGTATATCCGGTGAAATACCGATGCCGGTATCGCTAACTTTGATACACAGCCAAGGTTCACTTTTGTCGGAAAGATACCACTCTACGGCAAGCGTTATGCTGCCCTGTTCAGTAAATTTAATGGCGTTACTCAGTAGATTATTTATGACCTGACGCAGGCGATACTCGTCGGCCACTATCCATTGACCTTCAAGCGAGGTGGACAAATTAGCGCTTAGCAACAGTCCCTTCTGCATAGCAAGCGGCTGATGAATTGACTCCAGCTCATATATTACGTTGCTCAGAATAAAGCACCGTTTCTCAAGCGTAAGTTGCTTTTGCGCAAGTTTGCAGTGGTCGAGGATGTCGTTCAGCAGGCCCTGTAGGTTAGCTGATGAAATCAGCGCCAGCGAAAGATACTCATCCCGCTGCTCATCGGCTACCGGCAGCTTCAGTAGCTCAAGAGCGGCCACAAGTGCGTTCATAGGAGTACGTATCTCGTGGCTCATCATGGCAAGAAACTGGCTTTTACGCCGCTCGCTAGTTTCCGCCCTTTGGCGATGTATTAGAGCGCGGTACAAAGCAAGAATGAGGCATGAGAGCATTAATAAAAACAGGCTGATTTCCATTGGGTAAAGCGCAACAATCATGTCCGCCGAAAGCTGACCAGTCTTGACGCTGCCTACCCACTGCCTGAACAGGTGATCGCTCTGCTGGGCAGGCATGCTGGACAATGCACGCGATATGATTGAATGCAGCGGCTGCCATTCCGGGGATACCGCCATGTGCAAACCGGTTACCAGTTCTGGCAACTGTCCGGCAACCGCCAGCTTATGGGCATATCGCCGGTTCAGTAAAGGCATAATGCTCAGGTCCGAGCCAATAGCTGCATCAGCTTCTTCTGTCAGCAAGCTCTGAAGTTGTGCAGCGATATCCGGAAGAGATATAAGCGTAATTTCAGGGTAAAAACGCTTTAGCCATTGCTCGTACGCGCCGCCGGCTAGGACTGCCACGCGCCGCGAAGATAGGTGACCGAGCGTCCGAATATTATGCATGTCGTAGCGGGTGACAATCAGAGCATTTGTTGTTACCCAGCGCTGGGTAAGCAACCACTTTGCCCGCTGTTCATGAGACAATAGGTCTGCGGGCATGTTGGAAATAAAAGCTGAAACCTCACCTGGGGCTGCTGGCCTGAACCTGAGTTTTGTCAACTTTTCAATTTCATCGAGATAAACGCGACTCAGGCCATAGTGTTTGCCCGCTTCGATATAATCCAGTGGCCGGTTCCGTAGAACACTGTAGGGGATCTCCGGATTCGCAGCAATCCAGGCGTGCTCCTGCTCAGTCAATTCAAAATCAGCCCTGACCGGGCTAATTAGTAAAAAAATATGGACAATGATGATTAAGCCGGACCTCAAGAAGTTAATCATATACTCGCTCTTACCACATGTTCAGCATGCTGCGGTGGGTGGTATTAGAGCGAAATGAGTAGACTCAAGCCTACGAGAGCACTCTCAAATCATCATTTTTCCGTATGTGTTAGCTGGCTGAGCTTCTGTATCCAGTGCTGCGTTTCCCACGCTTCCGGCGCTAGCCCTTTCCTGAGCGACAATTCAATACCAGCAGAATATTCCGCGAGCGTTTCCAATTGATACATCTGCGCAACGCCTCTGATGCGGTGAACATGATGGATCATCATCTGCCGTTCACCAGCGTCTGTCGCCATCTTAAAAGCGTAAAGGTCATCCTGTAGGGCTGGCCAGATGTCAAATGACTCAGCTTTCACAACGGATGATCCTCCGCTCTGGATGGATGCTGGCTGATACCACTTTGTCATGATTGCAGCTAGCTCCGCCAGATGGATGGGTTTTATGAGCACATCATTCATGCCACTATCAAGGCTTTGTGTGACATGCTGGCTTGATCCCTGCGCCGATATGGCAATGATCACTGCCGATTCCCTTTCCTGCTGCAGCTCTATGAGGCGAAGGCGCCTTGCAACGGTGTAGCCACTGATGCCGGGCAGCCCGCAATCGAGTAGGACAATATCGTAATAGCGCTCCTCCCCGATAAGCTCCAGCGCCTTCTCTCCATCTTCGGCTATATCATAGTGGCAGTTCAGTCGGGTCAACTGCTCAGCCAACATGTATCGGTTGGCAGCATGATCCTCAACTAATAGGACTGAACACTCGCCAGCAAAATCAGGTAATGTCGTCGGGACAGCTGAGCCCTCATTTTCAGGGGATGGGGATGCGCATGCGTTTAGCGGTAGCGAGAAGGTTACCCGGGTTCCTTTCCCCATTTCGCTCTCTATTTCAATATGTCCCTTCATCTGTTCTATCAAGCTACGGCAGATGTATAGCCCCAGCCCACTTCCTCCTTCCTGATGTTCACCCTGCTGCCAGGCCTGGGTCAGCCGCTGCTGCACAGAGGGGGAGATCCCACGCCCCGTATCCTCAATCTGAACGTTAAGAAACCCGCCGCTTTCATTTATTGACATATGCACACCGCCGTGGTCCGTAAATTTGATGGCATTCGTGAGCAGGTTGTTAGCAATCTGACGCAGGCGGTTCGGATCAAAAAGGCCCCACCGATCATTCCCCGGAAGCGAACTGGTAAAGTCCAGATAAAGCCCCTTACGCTGTGCGGCGGGACGCTGTGTGTCACATATGGCTTCCAGAACTACACAGGGTTGAAGGGCCACTGGCTGGAGAATCAGCTGTTTCCGGGTAATTTTCTCATGGTCAAGCACGCTGTTCAGTAATTCCAGCAGATCCTGTGATGAAGAATAGGCAAGATCGGCATATTGTCTGCCGCGGTCCGAACTCTTCTCCCTTGTAAGCAATTCCAGTGCCGCAATAATTGCGTTCATGGGCGTGCGGACTTCGTGGCTCATTATCGCCAAAAATTCGCTCTTGTAACGTTCGCTGCGAATAGCACGTCGCCGGGAAATAAGTGCGCCCCGGACGGTAATAAGTAGCAGGACGGCAAGGATGACAATAATAGTGAGGGGGTAGCGATATTGCCACAGAACCAGCATCAACGTTGGGGTACCGATATCTACAATACCTATCCAGCGTGCAAACATGTCCTGAGCTTCACCGGCGCTGATACGGGCCATACTTTTATCAAGTATATCCCGAAGTTCAGGATACGCCGGATTCACCGCCATGCTGATGCCGCTGGCCATCTCCGGAACCTGAGCTACGATGGCCAGACGGTGGAGGTAATGGCGCTGAAGTATGGGCAACATCACAAGTCCGGACGCTATCGCGGCCTGATTCTCTCCTTTATCCACAGTGCTTAGCGCGTGCAGAATATCGGACTCCTCACTGAGTCGGATTCCGGGATTATGGTGACGTAGCCACGGGATATAATCAGATCCACTTACCACCGCAACGTGCTTTCCCTCTAACTGCGCCAGCGTGCGGATGTCGGTAGTTTCCTTTTTGCTGACGATCATGGGCATAGTGTTAGCCCATGGGAAGGTGAAGAGCCAGCGCTGGCGCTCTGCATCACTGAGCAGGCCGGAATTAACTGCAGTGATCATCATCGGAGGCGTGAGTTCAGTCTGTTCTGCTGGAACATAGATGAAACTCAGGCCTGAGCGGCGTGAAACGTCATCTAGTACTTCACGGCTGATGCCCTTATGCTGCCCATGGGCAATAATTTCCTGAGGCCATGTATCCTTTACAGTATAAGTGACCCGCGGATGTTCCCGTATCCAGGTCAGTTCAGACTGGGTGAAGATCGGAGGTTGAGCACTTAGCGGTACGGTCAGGCACCCCAGCAGAATTAGCAGTGAGAGTGGCAGCAGTCGCATGGACCTAGCTCCTTTTTACTGGTGGCTGGCAGCAGCGGGGCAGACGACATAGAAAAAGCAAATATCGTGCCGCCTGGTCAAATTCATCAGACGGCTACGTTACATTCACTTTCACGCGGTGGTCAACTTTGTCATCCGGCATCACTATCTGACATCCGGGAGTGATATATATGATGATGGGTGCACAGTGCGCGGCAATAGAAACAATTACCTGATGCCCCTCAAATTCGGCTGTCGTGCCATATTGAGCAATACGCGTATGATTCCACGATAAAATCAACGATGAAAGCAAACCCTGATCACATTTCTGCAACATGGACAGAAAAGCCTTAGTTCCGGTTAACGCAGGCGCTTTTGCTGGACTTCCATCCAGTTAACATCTCCACCAGAATGCAGGAGTAGGACAGACTATGTCATATGAGATTATTGTTAAGCAAATTCGAGAGTCGGCGCAACTTTTCAAGTGCAGGATATTGGTGTCTAAGAAACCCCTTATTATTGTTTATTCAAGATTTAGCCGCCCGCGATGCATCATCCGTGCGGTAGAGGGGACACAGAATCGCTGTGTTAACGTGTATATCAGCGGACGTGACCTTAATTATCCCTCCCATTTTTTCATGTCAGAGTGCATGTATTCCTCCTCTCGTGAAACAACCCTTAATGGATGGCTAATGATAACGCGCTTTGACCGTTTTAATTCCTCTATACGCACGTTGAAGGAACTCGTGGTTCCTTATGGTGACTGAACGCTTTTCGTCCTTTTAAGTCAGGTGAGCTGGTCATACTCCCAAAGGGCGCGAATTATCCCCACGAGGCGCCTGATATAAAGTATGTCTTTATCGAAAAGCATCAGGTTGAGTTCAGCATTAAACCCATGTGACGTACACTGAGAATTGCCCGCAGCGGCTGGTATGACTGGTGTATGTGCCGCCGCCAACCTGACCTGCTCCCCGTTGATTAATACACCGCGATGTTAGTAATGTCTTCATCAGTCACATGAGGACATCCCCATGAAGAAGCGATTTTCCGACTAACAGATCATCAGTATTCTCCGCGAGGCCGAAGCCGGGGTTTCAGCCCGGGAACTCTGCCGCAAGCATGCCATTTCAGACGCTACCTTTTACACCTGGCGCAAGAAGTTTGGCGGCATGGAAGTCCCTGAAGTGAAGCGGCTAAAGTCGCCTGAAGAGGAGAACGCCCGCCTCAAGAAGCTGCTCGCTGAAGCCATGCTGGATAAGGAGGCGCTTCAGGTGGCCCTGGGCCGAAAGTTCTGACGACAGACCAGAAGCGGGAAGCCGTGGAAGTCATGTGTGAAGCCGCAGGCCTGTCGCAACGCCGTGCCTGCAGGCTGGCAGGTCTGTCCCTGTCGACCTGCCGTTATTCGGCTCAGCGTCCGGCTGCTGACGCGCAGCTGTCTCTACGCATCACAGAGCTGGCACTTGAGCGCCGCCGCTTTGGTTACCGGCGCATCTGGCAGCTACTGCGTCGGGAGGGCCTTCATGTCAACCACAAGCGGGTATACCGCATCTACCATCTCAACGGCCTGAGTGTAAAACGCAGGCGACGCCGCAAGGGACTGGCGACGGAGCGGCTTCCGCTTCTTCGCCCGGATGCGCCGAACCTGACATGGTCGATGGATTTTGTCATGGATGCACTTGCCAGCGACCGCAGGATGAAGTGCCTGACCTGCGTGGATGATTTCACGAAGGAATGTCTGACGATCACCACGGCATTCGGGATTACAGGCGTTCAGGTGACACGTATTCTGGACAGCATTGCGCTGTTTCGTGGCTATCCTGCAACGATAAGAACCGATCAGGGTCCGGAATTTACCTGCCGCGCGCTCGATCAATGGGCTTTTGAACATGGTGTTGAGTTGCGCTTAATCCAGCCGGGCAAGCCAACGCAGAACGGATTTATTGAGAGTTTCAACGGTCGCTTTCGGGATGAATGCCTGAATGAGCACTGGTTCAGCGATATTCTACATGCCCGGGAAATCATTAATGACTGGCGGCAGGATTATAACGAGTGTCGACCACATTCATCACTGAATTACCTGACGCCGGCTGAATTTGCAGCGGGCTGGCGAAACGGGAAATATGAAGAAAAACCAACCGACATTACTAACTGAAGGTTGTATCTAATTCTGGGGGCAGGTTAAACCAGCCCCACGTCAGCAATCGCGTTTTATCATACTCCAGTATACTCTCACTGAAGGCTAACTGATAATATTCAGTCGATGGTCTATTTCAGTCAAACGCCTCCAAACCTGTCAGTCTTAAGGCCGCCCCTCCGAATGATTGTTCCCTTCTCCCTTCATTTTTTCACGCGTCGAAATTGGTACTACGCAGCCTTCTGTGCCGTTTGGCTTGGACTATTTCACACAGGATAGTGTCCGCCATTCTTCCGTCGTTAGGGCATTACTATTATTTGCTCATTCTATTTACTACCGGCAAGCCGTCGGCTGATCGGCTCAAACTCTGGCGTCGCGTGGCGTTTTAGCGTATCTGGAGTACCTTTTTCAATCGCCTGCCAATATGACCACGGCACTTTGCCTTTCCCTAATTCATAATCCATCGCATCCCAGCTGTCCTCGCGGAAACTATAGAAAGCCCAGTGAATCTGATTCTCGTCAAGAACGGTGATCACGTCGTCCAGATACTGACGGCAACTATTGAGCATTCTCACACAACCAAATTCACCTGCGACCATGCGGTTGGCCGGAATACCCTGCCGTTTCGCCCAGTCAAACGGTTGTTGAAGATAATTCGCCACGCGTTTCGCATCCCACATTTGCGTTTTACCGTTAAAAGGCGATTTGCCGGGGTAGGTGTAAGGTTTGATACGTTTGAGATTCGGAGCACTAGTCGCCTCATAAGGTTCGTACATATGGAAGCTATAAAGGACGCGTTTATCGTCGAGTGCTTTCGGCCAGTAGCTGAAACTGTCGGCGGCGGCGTACCAGCCGCTGTCCACCATGACCGGTGTCAGCGGATCGACTTCACGGATGGCATGAATCACTCTTTGATAGAACGCTGGCAGGTCCCGCGAGCTACCCTTTTGATTCTGATACCAACGTTGCCTATCTGTCTGCGCAGCATGTTCCTGCAGGCCGCCATTTTTCTCTGGCGCAGGCTCGTTAATAAGGTTATAGGCGGCAATGGCAGGCGTGTCCTTTAATGCTTTAGCCAGATCGCGCCAGAAGTTCATGCTCTCCTGCCAGTATTTTTTGTTTTCCCACAACCGCCCGTCAAACTTATCACCATTGTTCTGCGACCAGCGCATCCCAGGTAGCGAGAGAGGAGTGATCACAACTTTCAACCCAGCGGCGTGGGCTTTTTCGATGGTAGCTTTCAAGATTGACAGGTCTTGCGGAACTAGTCCCTGATAATGGTCGACGTCGCCTATCAGAAAGTCGCGCTTTGCAGGCTGCCATTTATCGTAAGACAGACGTACCCAGCTCGCACCGTAGGCACGAAGTGCTGCAAAATAGGCTGCGTCAGGCGGTAGGCGATTAAAGCTGTTGCCGCCCTTTTTAGGCGTATTCCAGAAAGCGATTTCATCAGCGGCCTGAACGACGGTGGTGGTCAGTGCGCCCAGTAACAACGTGAGAATGAACAGCTTTGCAGGTTTATTTTGGCGAGTCATAAATTTCTCTTTTATCAGCTAGATTTACATGTAGTAATGGCGTCGTCACGCAAGTCAATACTATGCATTAATCAAATTAAACCAGAGTTCCACCAATGTGAATGGGGTCTAAGCTAAGGATGCTTCCAATGCCGAGGCTTTCTGGCATGATGCAGTAATTGGGACTGTTCCTGACAGTAATGCGCTAAAGATATTGTTATTTTGCATTTATAAAATCTGAGTTGACCCTGACCCGAAATCCTGCGCCATTCAGAAACAGAATTCCGGCATGATATTCACTCCCCCACAAGCGGAGGTTGTGCCGATGAAAAAGTCACGATTCATCGAAGAGCGGATTGTCTTTGCCCTGAAGCAGGCTGAGCTGGGTACGCCCGTACCGGAAGTCTGCCGCAGGCTGGGCATCTCCGATGCCACGTTCTACATCTGGCGCAATAAGTACGGCGGAATTTCTCCTTCAGAACTGAAACATATGCGGCAGCTCGAGGAGGAAAACCTTCGCCTGAAGAGGCTGGTTGCCGATCTGAGCCCCGACAAGGCCATGCTGCAGGACGTGCTGGTAAAAAAGAGCTGACGCTGGCACGCCTGCTCGAGTGGGTCAGGGACTTGCAGACCCGCTACGGTGCCAGTGAGAGACAGGTCTGCTTTGCGCTGCAGGTCAGCCGCAGTTCGTTACGGTACCGCTCCGTTTCGGCAGACGACAGCGCGCTGCGGCTGCGCATCAGGGAGATAGCCGAAACCCACGTCCACTATGGCTCACGTCATGCTGAAACGGGAAGGCTGGCGCGATAATTACAAGCGCATTTACCGGCTTGACCGCGAGCAGGGATTATCGCTGCGGCTAAAGCGTCCCCGTCGCAAAAAATCTGCGCTGAAACGGCAGCCACATCCGCTGGGGTTGTATCCCAATCATGTATGGGGGAGGGATTTTGTCTCCGATGCGTTGTTTGACGGTCGCCGGCTGCGCCTGCTGACGGTAATCGATCTCCACACGCGCGAATGTCTGGGGATCTGCGTGGGCCAGAACCTGCGGTCTTCATAAGTGGCTGAGATGCTGAATAAAATAGCGCTGAGGCGACCGCTGCCACAGCTACTGAAAACTGATAATGGTTCTGAATTTGCTGGAAAAATGCTGGATAAATGGGTGTACGAACGTGATATCCGGATTGACTTCTCGCGACCGGTTACGCCCACGGATAACGCCACGGTGGAATCATTCAACGGCAGGCTGCGGCAGGAATGCCTGAACGAGAACTGGTTTTATGTTGATGGAGGATGCCCGGTGCAAAATCGAAGCCTGGCGCACTATAACCAGAGTCGTTCCCATTCTGCGCTGGGCTGGATGACCCCATCCGAATTTGCCGAAGAATCTGCCGGTTGCCAGAATAAGCAACCAACCTGAAGCCGGTTATTCCTGATTATGCATGGATCATATTCGGGGCAGAGTCACTTTCGGACGTTTTTTTAATTATAATCCTTATTAGCGAAAATTCTGAGGAAATGCCGCGGGGACAATCATTTTCCACGCGCTTTTATTCGTCAGATATTCCGTATTTCGGTACGCCTGCTCATTTCTTCTAATGCTTATTAGGAGCGTGAGGTCGCCCCGAGCATGAACAGCTTTTGCCCCAAAGGCTCGACATAACGATGAGACAGCCATGCGATAAACACCGACGCAATCATTGCTGTTATAAAAAGCGTGACACCCTCCACGGACAGGTTTTTTTTCACGACCCGCATGGTAACCATATGCAACAGGTAGAGCGAAAAGGATATGTCGCCGATGAATACCAGCCAACCCGGCGTGATACGAGCCAGCCAGTCATCGTTAAAGGCAACTGCTGCTAATAACAATGCCAGCACCGTACCGGATTCAGTTAAACCATGACCAACATGGCGATTTAGTACGATCTGAATTACGGCCAGCAGGGTGCCTGCAACAAGCATCGGAATACGTGCTGCAACCGGCAATTTGCGCATGTGCGGCCACAGGAGCCCCGTCACTACTCCCGCAGCGAATTCCCAGATGATTGGGTTACCCATCAGGTTCAGGTAGCCATGCGGGAAGTCATAACCGGCTGTATTCAGCGTCAGATTCTGTCCACTGCCGACGGGAACGATGATGAGGAGTGTCGTCAGCAGAACAGCTAATGCAGCCCAGCGCCATCGGGTGAGCAGGGATACGGCCATCAGCAGATAAAAAGAAACTCATAATTGAGCGTCCACCGGACCCCATACAATCCGCCGTCATCAACATAGAAAGGTCCGTGCTGCGTATAAGCAACGGTCAGAGTCAGCGCGCTGATCAGATTCAGGACCTTATCGGGGTAGTGGAAGGTGGCCATTGCTCCGCCAAGCAGGAAGTTAATGGCAAGCAGAATAAAATAAGCAGGTAACAGGCGAGCTGCACGACGCTTAAGAAAGTCAGCCGCTGACGCAACTCCGGAATTCATGCGTGAAACTGAGAGCGTTATAACAAAGCCACTCAGCACAAAAAAAAGGTCTACCCCGGTGAGCCCCCAGTTAAACATGGAACTTCCCAGACCGGGATACTGTGCATCAATCTCCTCACGATAGTGATAGGCCATCACCGAGAGCGCGGCCAGTCCGCGCAGAGCCTGTACGGACTGCAATTGCATTTTCATTAATGTGTATAGATTTCATGAAGTTTCTGAAAAGGTGAGGCCAGTCTAAATGGGAAAGTCTGCCGTAACAAGTTCAGCTATTTGTTTATGAGGATGAAGTATTACTTACGTAAGCGTACAGCGTGAGCCGTATTAACGGGGAGGTGTTATTCAGTTGGCAGTGTGTTGCGCCAGGGTAGCAGCTCGCTGACCCGGTTGACCGGCCAGTCAGCTATGAAGTCAAGGACCTAGCGTAGGTAGCCCTCTGGATCCACGCCGTTCAGTTTGCACGTCCCGAACAGTTTGTATAGCAACGCGCCGCGCTCACCACCGTGCTCCTAACCGAAGAACAACCAATTTTACGGCCCAGACTGACCATCCGCAGCGCATTTTCAGCGATGTTGTTAGCGGCTTCGGCACAACCGTCTTACGCATACTATGTCAGGGCCTGCAACTGCTTCAAGGCGTACGTGAACGCCTTCGCCAGCTCCGAGTGTCGCGACAGCGTTTTCATCTTTTCCCGCAGCCTGCTTTCCAGAGATTTCAGCAGCGGTTTCGTTTTCCGCTGACGTTCGGCAAGCATCCGCTCCGCCGGCGTTCACCTTATTTACGTCTTGATAGCATATAACCCGCCGATACGTTTCAGAGCTTCTTCCATCAGCGTCGATGGCGTGCGGATGTGCACATCGCGACTTTTACGGCGGGCATGAGCCCAGCAGGCGGCTTCCGTTATCCGGCCATCGCGGTACAACTCGTTGAACCCGGCGCGCACATCCGCCTGCAGAACATCGCTGAAACCAACTAGATGGCTCTGCGGGTGTTTGGAGAGTAAGCGAACCACCCCGCTGTCGCCAGCTCTGATCCGGCATTACAGTCGTCACGAATGTGGGTCCACAACCACCCGATCTTTATTAACTTAATTACCTAGCAACAGCACAGGGACGGGCGTGTCATCGGCGTGGAGCTTGCCGTCAGTCAGAACATAGTCCCGAAGTGCCTCTTCCAGCGGTAGCAGCGGCCAGCATGCATCCACCCAGCCCACAACAGTGAACGACTCATTGTCACACCCTGACGGCTGTACATTTCTGACTGGCGTTACATAGGGGGGTGTTCTGCATAATTTGAGCTCAGCACGTGGGCCATCAGCCCCGGTCCGGCCATACCCTGCGTGAAGGTGCGGGCGCCTGAAAGATGGCATCGCACTGAACACAGGCATGCTTTCACGTACGGTCCGGATAAACCGGAAAGCGCTGCGTATAAGTTCCAGCTGTTCTATGGTTTCTTCACTCAGATAGCTCAGCGCGCCACCGCAGTCCAGGCAGCATGACTCTATTGGCAGCAGTCGCTTTTCATCACGGGGGAGTGGTTCGGGGTACGGGTATGTCGCAACTACCGTTGCACGGGAGGGGCATCCACTCGACCGGCCAGCGTATCGCTTTCTTTCAGCAGCCGGTTCAGGTCAGCCTCCATCTGTGCGATGCGGCGGGAGACCTTTTCGGAACTGTTGGCGAAGTTCATCCGTCGAAGCTTATCCAGTTGTGCCTGCGGGGGATCTATCTCGAACTTCCGGTCGGCCAGCTTTCCAGCAGGGCACGCTTCAGTGCTTAGTATTCGGCAAGGCGATGTTTCAGCAGAAAGATATTGTTAGAAGGGGTGTCGTTAATAATCCCGTATTTTACCAGGCTTATTCTGCGGCAACCAGAATAAAGAGACCTACATGGTTAGGGAGGACAGCAGCCGCTTAAGTTGCCCCCAGTGGGTGCCTTCCAGCAATATCGCCCGCTGCGCCGGTGTCAGCAACACTTTACCATCGCAGTACTACGGCCAGGCAAAGCGGTCGCGCTCCAGCCGTTTGGTCAGCAGGCATAGCCCATTCCCGGTGGACCACAGCAGTTTGACCAGGCTGCCGCTGCGGCCACGGAAGATGAAGACGTGAGCGTATATCGGGTCGCCTTCCAGCGCCGTCTGCACCTTTGCGGCCAGGCTGTTGAAGCCGTTGCGCATGTCGGTGATACCGGCAGCTAGCCAGATTTTGGTTCCGGAAGTTAACGGGATCATCATTTCAGTTCCTGTATCAACAGAGTCAGAAGCTTTTCGCTGACAGTGCCATTGAGACCCGGTGCCCCGTGCCGGAACGTTACCTCACAGCTGATGTTGAGAGTTTCCGGGTGCTCTGCGAACGTTTCTGGCTGTACGGCAGTTGCATCGAGAGTCACAGGAAGTAGCTGAGGGCTCTCAGAAGAAGGTAATAGCAGCTTTCCCTCGCGCCATTGTTGGTACCATTTGACAACAGATTGGCGTTAATGCCAGTTTCGAAATGGATATTCCGGGTTCGCATGAGGCGGAACGAGCTGCTGCTTAAACTTAGGAGAATAATTAGGGCAGCCCTTACGTTCTGCCGGGAGCCACATTGTTCTGCATTTCTGACACTTTAGTTCACACTACTTATTTGGTGGACACCACTTTGTCGTATGCTTCAGATTATGACCAGATGGTTCACATTGTACGCTTAAAGTTCAACTCTTAATGCACCAAATTATTTTTAATACTAACTCACGAGCTTAGATCCCAATTATTATATTTTTTTGTCCAGCCATTCTGCACTAAATGTCTTATGAAGCAGTAATTGCATTTCATCATAGCTTGGATGCAAAACGTTCTTAGCGGAATATCCGACATTATAAGAAATATCACCCAGCGCAAGCCTTAACTGTTTACCCGCAATATCAGGAGTCAGTTTATCACCAGAATTAAATGCGGGAATTAAGAGCATCTCCTCAAAAGAGGAAGATTCCATTTTTGATTTAAAGAAATCCATGAACAGTCGCATGGATAGATCTCCCAAATGAATAGTTTAATGAGCAAACTTCAAACATAATGATTTAGTGATACTTCAAAAGATAATTTCGATAAAAAAAGCTTACCTATTGTTAGCAGAATAACTTACGGATACATACTCGAAAATTCGCTTGCTTCATATAGCAACAGACTGTTCTTATTCTGGAAAAGAAAACAATAGAGAGGGTTATTGGTATGTTTAGTTTAATAACGGGAAGTAATTAACAAGATTAAATTAAGCGGGCCAGAAGCCCGCTATCATAAACTATCGCCCTTTGTCAGCCTTGAACGGCTCTTCACCCGGAAATCCGCGGGCAGGCATATCACGCAAATCGTGTTTGCCAACGGCATAATCTTCAGGCATCGCTTGCTGCTGCATTCGCTGGTGTGCCGCCAGTTCGCTTTTCAGCGCGGCTAACGTGCTGTTCATCCTGTCGGTCATTGTGCTGCACGCAGCACCGCTGCCTTCAGCAACGGTGCTTGCCGTTTCGCCTCCCGGCAGGCTTTGTGTCTGTGTTGCCTGTGCAAATTGCTCTGAAAAGCTGTTTTGGACATTCTGGGAAATTGCGATTCCGCTTTTGACTGCATCCATAATGATATTGGCTTTAATCATGCTATTCTCTCCTGACGCATTGCGCCCACTCAGGGGCAGGTGAAGTTTCGTAAATTCTTTGACCACAAAGGGAAATTTTGCTGTAGGGCGCGAATGTTTATGCGGTAACTGCCAGAGACGTCGTTTAGCATAATTGTCAGTTCACGCGTGTCCTGTCCGCGGATGCTTACCGATGCAGCGTCATAGAACCGCAACAGTGCCCATGGGCCTTCGAAGATAGCAGTCTGTATTGCCCCACCGGACGTGAGAAACGTTATTCGAACGTAGCTGCCGCCCTTTGGCCCGGGCCACTCCATCCGAACCGGCTGACTCTGGCCATGACTGTAATGAACGACCTGACCATCGATATCCAGCGTGGCTTCGGCAATATTGCTGCTAAGGACGACGGGTGAAAGCAGAAAGCCAAAGCCGGGCTTATTGTCTTCTTTGAACCAGTTATCGCGAATTTTTGCTGCATTTTCGAATGCGCGGAGCGTTGAATCCGACACCATACCTTTTTCATGCGGCCGCCAGGGCCGCTGGTCGGTATCCACCAGCGGCGCCAGGTTTTGATTAAAGAAGGTCTGAAGCGCGCCGTTTCTGCCAAAAAGGCGGGCAAAATCATCTATGCCGACCTCGGCACGGGCTGTTCTTGCGAAGGGATAACGATTTGAGAGTACGTTACGGCACTCTCCTGTAACTAAAGAGGCCGTGTGGCGTGAGACCATCTGTCTGCGCTGCTCAGCGATTCTATCTTTGCCCAGCGAAATAAGATCCATCATCACGCTTCGGACAGGCTCTGGCTGACGGGCGACATTGATTTTAAGTGCGTCCAAATCGCCGTCCTTGGGTTTGACGTCTCCGTTTTGCAGGCGAATCGATAATGCAGCCAGCTGATTGTAAAGCTCATTGAAAGTGCGCATAAGGCCATCATTTTCCGTATGACTGGCGGTAAGTTCAGCACCAAGCCGTCGCACGCCCTGGAACCTGTTTTCCACAGCGTCCTCGGGTATTGAAGAGAAGCGAGTTTGTTCACCCGAGATTTCATCTAGAAGCCTGTTTTTTTGTTTTTCAAATCTGACACGCTGACTGGCCAACCAGCCGAACTCTCCTGCACTCTGACGCTCACTCAAGCTGGTTTCACGTGTGACAACGCGTAACAGGTTTGCAAGCGGCGAAGAGGGCTCGGCAAGCTGGCGGGCCAGCTGCGCAGCATCGTCAACGCCCTGCAACGGCCTTGCTCGCACATCATTAACAAAACGGTTCCACTGGCGGATATATTCATTTAGGTAGAGTGTGCGTGTATCCGCTATCAGTCGTTGTACTGTACTTAAAGATTCCACTAGAGCCGCATCATCAGGGTGATCCATCACCCAGGCCTCTTCGCCCAGCACCGCGCGGGACATTTCCTCCAGGTAAGGTAAAACTATGTCCTTGTAGCTTTCACGGGTATAGAAAGCAGGAACAGCAACATCATTCACGGTAGAATTACTCTTTCGCCGCAGAGAAAGCATCACTTCGGATCCGGCCGTGCTGGCCAGTGTTATATCCGGAATTGTAAAACGTGAGGCATTTTCCTTAAGGCGATTCAGTACGCGTTGTTGCTGCGAGATTTCCGCGGCTTTCACGCGCGCGGTTCTTATAAGAGTGGCATCAGGCTGCAAAGCCGGGGTAGCTGCCAGGGAAAACAGTTCTTTCAGGTGTGACCCAAAAAGCGCACGATTGTTGCTGGCATAGCCTGCTGGCGCAAACAGATGCCAGCGGGTATTAAACCAGCTGACCATCGCGGCTGGATCCCGGCGTGCCGGTTCTACCAGCATCATGTAAAGCTTAAGTGTTCCGTAAACGTCGCTGTCTGGCGTCTGTATCTCCTGATGAAGTGTTGAGACCACGTAACTTTCTATCGCTGGCCATAAAATTTTCAGTAAATGTCTATGCCAGGTTGCCGTCACAGCCTTGTTGAGCAGCCGGTGTTCAATATAGGGATTAGCAAGCGGCGTGGTCTTATTCTCAAGATGCACATTAATGTAGCCCAGTTGTTCATAGGCGGCGATTAGGTTGTCACCTGGCCGATTCGACGCGGGAATCTGCATCACCAGCCTTCGCGTTTCATCAAAAGCGGCATTCAGGTAACTGACAAACTCCTTCTCCCACTGGTAACGGTTGAGCAACCAGAGGCAACTGGTAACAAGTAGTGCAACAGACAGCATCCAGCAGAATCCCCGGCGCAAACGGCTGAGGGCTGAGCCAGGTGGCCTGCCAGACTGAAGAATGTGACGTTCCGTGATGGCATGCCTGAAAGCTGCCTGCCATAATCCACTACCGACATAAACGTCGCAGCTGACATCACAGGGCGCGAGCGTCTCGCTCTGTTCAGCTAAGGGCGTGCTGCTCCCAAACCAGAGATGGCGTAGCCTGACACCGTATCCGGCAGACACTGCTGGAAAGACCTGCAAAATGAGATTTCGAAGCGGTACCGACAAGCTACCCAGCGCCTCCGTTAGTGCCAGCAATTGCTGGCGATCTTCATCCGTGCTGACGCGATGCAACAGTTCAAGCACGTAGTTACTCATGCGTGCTTGTAGCGTCTGCAACGCCGTGGGTAAGTCCGTTTTATCGTCAGTCAGGCTGAACCCGATACCGGAGTTAATCAGAGTCGCATCCATGGACTGGAGGAGAATTTTTCCGCCCGGGAGTTGATCGAGGTGGGTAAGTAGAAGGTAAACGGGCAGATCACTTCTGGCTTCGGCCGCGAAATCCAGCAGGCGACTGCGTAAATCATCGACCAAAGCTTTGTAATATGTAAGTGATGCGTTAAGTAAGGTCTGAGCATTAAGGCATAGAAAGATGCCATCAAGGGTAGGATGACCGCGATGCCGACGTAGCAGACGCATTAACGCGCTGCGATCTTTGTCGCCTTCGGGTGAAGACTGGCTCCATTTGCCCGGTGTATCAATCCAGACCGCCTGCTGGCTCAGCCACCAGTTGACGTCACGGGTCGTACCTGGTGAGGTCACGGCACGGCGTCCATACTGGTCTGCTTGAAAAAAAAGCTGCTGGCTTTCACTCAGCACTGAAGTTTTGCCACTGTTGTCCGGCCCTACCACGACAAACCACGGGCGATCGGTAAGCCAGGCACGGCGCAAGCGCCACTTTAATTTAGAAAAACCACTGCGCTGTTCACCCAGACTTACATATTTCAATATTGCCATGGCATCAAGGCTGCGCTGAATCATGACATCAGGTTGCGAGGATGTTCTGTGTAGGTCAATGCGCAATCTGCCCGTTGCACGGACACACGCATGGAGCAGAAAGGGACCGAACACAGCGAGCAAAATAAACGCGATTAACAGCGCTCGTATCCACTCTGAAGAGAGCGGCCACCATTTGCCGATGGCCACTAGGGGGCCAACCCACCAGAGGGTGGCGCAAAGCATCACTGCAAAAAAAATTACAAATATGCGTCGAATCATAACCCTTCCTTAGTTATCGCGTGCCTGCAGCGTGGGCAGTCTGAACAGTGTCAAGATTCAATCCTGCAGCGCGTTCGCCGATTTTCCATAAAATGTCTACCCGGCGATTACGTTTGCGTCCGGCCTCTGTATCATTATCCGCAAGCGGATCGCTGTCTCCTTTACCAGTTATCTGTATCTGCCGATCGTATTTGCTGTCTTTGCTCATCACGCTGCGTAAGCGCGTTGCGACGACATCGGCACGCGCCTGTGACAGGCGGAGGTTCGAAGCATTAGGGTCTTTTTTGAAAGGTTCACTGTCGGTATGGCCGATAACTTCTAGATCGCCGGGCCAGTCTGAAAGGGCTTCACCAAGACGCTCAATGTTGCGTTTACGGATAAATTCCGGAAGTAGCGTGGCTTTACCGGTGGCAAACGCACCGTCAGATGTGAATATCAGCAGCCAGCCGCGTGGGTCTTTACGTACCTCCAGCCAGCCTTCCTTGAGAATCGACGGCAGCGGCTGGGGCAAGGTTGTCATAATGTTTATGCGCTTAGGCTCGGGCGGGGTCCACGCCACGATGGCCGTTCGCAGATCGCGCGCCTCGTCATGCAGCAGCCAGCTGCTGATACCCCACACCAGAAGCAGTGAAAGCCCTCCCGCCCTCATCAGCTTCAATGGCGTCACATACTGCTTTTTGCGTTTTACAGGTTTGGAACTGACTTGGGACAGGGTCGTGGTGGGGGCTTTAAGATAAAGGAGTAAATCCAGCTGATGACGCAGATCGGCGAGCAACAATGGCCCCCTCTCGATCATGGCAAACTTTCCAAAGAAGCCCAGCGAGAGGACCAGATCGTAGAACTGCAGAACGTCACGGTGCGCAACCGGATCCTGCCAGTAGCCATTCAGGTGCTCAAAGCACTTTTCACCTCCCCATGCGTCCTGATAAAACTCCACCAGCAGCGTGATCGCGATGGGAAGATTAAGTCGACTAAGCGTTTCGTCAATCCATGCAAACATCAGGTATGTCAGGTGGTTTACGGTTTCAAACGGGATACCTTGTTTGATAAGCGTTTGCTGAAAGTGCTGGGCTTCCCGCCCCCACTGCGCACGACAGACGGCGTCATAGCGCTCAGGGTTATGCCTGATATCGGCGACCTGCATCAAAAGCGGAAAGGCGGCTGCAATAAGGCTGTTATCCCAGACGCTTTGTGTCATGCCCGGGCGTTGCAATCTGGCATTTGCAGGTTCAGACGTGCCTATGTGATTAACTGAAGCGTGGACCGTTATGTCCTCTGGAGGCGTTGCCGTTAAGGGCGATGCAGTCTGCTTAGCAAAACCTGACATGCCAGAATTGCTCGTATTTACTGAAAGCGGCCCTTTGAGTGAACTGACCGCCGCAAGGGCTCCCGTGGCTGCCCGTGTTATCTGCTGGGTACCTGACAAAATTTGCCTGGGCGTCTGAACAGGGTTGTCAGCGTCCTGCAGATTGAGTGCTTCGCGGATGCGACGTTCGAAATCATTCATGCCATTTTTCCCTGTCGCAGTCCCCAAGCTTCAAAGCGAAGCCCCGGGAATTCGCCCACGATACTGAGCGCTATTGCCGAGGCGCCATACATTTCGCGGCTTATCACGTCACTGTTGTCCACCTCAAAATAGATGCTGTTGGGGTACCAGGGGATGTGGCGCGGCGGGGAAGGCATTGATATCAGGCGAGCGCCAGGAAGCTGCAGGTCAATAAGGTGGTTAATCCTCTCAACGGAGCCGAGCTTCGCCTGCGCGGGGAAATAAACCCGCAGGTGTTCTGCAGGCAGATCGCAGGAGATGGCGAACACCACTTTCTCGAGCCTCATCTGAGCATCGATATTGCAAATCCAGATGTCGTCATCACGTTGACTGAACGTGAGCGCAACAGCGGGTGCTTCGATGACTAAAGATAACGCGCGACGTATCGCGTTGAATAGATTAAAAAAACACGGGTATGGATTGGCATGATCGTAGTGAATGTCACTGCGTTCCCATATGCGCTCACCGTCAGGAATAATGCTGAGCTGCCCAAGTAGGGTCAGCAGCTGGCGAAATAACGCTTCGGGATGGACCGGATATTGTTGAGAAAGGTGATTCAGCTGAAGCTGTTCCCGACTGAGCGTCTGCAACAGCAGTAATTCCAGAAGTTCGGACAGTCCCCCCATCGTGCCATGCATATTCGGACGGAAAACACTTTCAAGCCTGAGCCTGATGAGGCTTGTGAGTTCTGACAGCGCATCCGGTAACCAGCCGGTCGCACGATAATCAAGCAGGGGCGGGAGCACATTTTCATCAACGATGAGGCATCCATTTGACCGTCGTTCCCGTATTGTGAGCACAGGTAGCACTGTTTCTGCACCGGTAACGCTCTCTTTGAGCTGCAGGCGACAGTTGAGCTGTGCAATCTGCAGCGTCACCTGCGAGGGGGTTCCGGGACTGGCAATGCCCTGATAGCGATCGACTATGTCGGCATCAATTAAATTCAGTCGGCCGGAAGGTGTGTTTTCATGAGCGTTTGCCAGCGCATTCATTGGCAAATCCATGGACAGAATTAGACAGATTTGCTGGCCTGCAACAACATGCTCCAGACGCAGAGGCATGGGCAGCGGTCCCTCTTCAGGCAGGCTGAAAGGTGTGCCGTCCGGAAACACGCCCGACGCACGCGTAATGGCCACCAGCCCCTGTTCAAGCAACGCCTGATTCACCTCTAAAAGGCTGAATCCCCAGCCCCAACGCTGCAAAAACTTCATCCGGCTCGCAAGCTGGTGTTCAAAAAAACGCTCCTGCTGCTGAAAATGTTGTGGCTCCATCAGCATGCCTTCAATCCAGGCCGTACGGGAAGTCGGAAACATGGCATCAATTCCTTATTATCGAGTGGAGAAAAAGCGACTGCTGCCTGATGCAGATACGTAACCGGCTGTTCGTTTCTTCGGGTATACGTATTTCTAACAGGGACTGGGTGGCACCAGGCTGCTGAAAATCGGCGCCAATGACAAGCCAACGCGGCACGTCAGTCGGGGAGGGGATAAAAACGCTCTGCTGAGTTCCGGGGAATAAAATGTCATTAAACAGCGGAGGCGGTTCATTGCCGGATACCCTGCAGGGCTGGCTTTGATACGCGCTGTACGGTATAAAACGGGGTTGTGACCGGGCCCACAGGCATACCCTGACCGGCTGCGCTTTGCCGGCTGGGGTCAGGTTGCTGTTCATCGCAGTGGTAAGCGTCACCATCGTTTTCACTGGCACAGAAGTGGCCGTGGCCGGCGGTGGCGAGTGAATCAGGCTGCAGCCCGTTAGCAGCAGAGCGCTGACTGAAACAAATCCCTGTAACTTCATCCTGACTCCTGATGCTTATACGTTGATAAAATATTTGAACTGGCTTGGAACAATCTGCGTCGTCACGGCGTTGTTGCCGTTGGTCATGGCCATATCCCCCAGCCGGGTTGCGGGCATGCCCTGGATAAAGTATTTCAACGATCCCTGCATCGGTTGCATAACGGCCGAGTGCGTGCCCGATACCACACCGGCAACACCGCCTTCGTCTTGGGTGGACAGACGCAGGGTTGCCATGTTTTGCTCATTGCTTCCGCAGCAAAAGTAGTTAGCTACATTCGGGATCCCCATATTGTTGGGTGCCGTGTTGGGGCCTGAGACCGGGATCATCGGGTCACACCCCACAAAACTCATTCCGCTGGCATTGTTATTCGCCGCCGTCATATCTACCCCACATGAACCTGTCCGCCGTCTATTTTCAGCACACTTCGACCATTAACCGCCGTCAGCTCACTGTCAACGCGGTAACTGGACTCTGCCTGATGCGCAATATGCTCAGCGCGAACGCTGTCACTTTCGCGCACAAGGCGCTCTGCGCTGCGGCATCGGGTCTGCAGGTGTCCAGCGACCTGCAACATTTTTTCCGCCACCCAGCGGGAAGTCCGGCTCAGCAGAGTGAGTTTGGGGGATTCAAGCGTGAGCATCTGACTTGCGCGAAGCGACAGGCTGTCGGCTTCAATGGCGAGCTCAGCGTGGGCGGAGCGGAGTGTGAGTGGTCGGGTAGTGTCTGCGCAGTGCAGCACGTCCGTCACCCACAGCGTGTCGTCAACTTTCAGCGCCGCAACGCAGTCCCCGTTTTGAGGAGCAATCAGGCAGCTTACTGCCGCCTGAACAGAAAGGGTGGGCAACTCAGCAACATAAAATGTTCCTTCGGTATGCTGACACAGCGTGACAACGAGGCGGTTTTTATCCGCTAAAGGCACTGGCGCAGGGAGAGGGTAAACATTAGACATAACGACTGGCTCCTGTGGCTATAAGTTCGTAACGAAGGTGAGTAGGGCCGGGCTGTACATTTGCATACCAGCGGGCAATTTCGTCCAGGTGGGGTTCCGGCACAGAGGCAGCGTGTTCAGTTACCCCCTGTGCGCTGTGCAGGCGGGCCTGCGTGAAACAAGCAGAACACGGTAGCCCAGCAAGGTTTGCACCCCGTAAGTCTGGGGCAGTAAAGGTGCAGTTTTCTCCGATGCAACTATCAAAAACAGCATGCTTAAGATGGGCCTGTGCCCAGTGGCTTTTTGTCAGAGAACAGGACTGAATGCGCATATGCTGCCCCTGAATCCCTTCAAAATGCGCAGCATCCAGCAGGCAGGCGTCAAGCGTTGACTCGCACATGACGGTGCCCGAAAAACGGGTTGCGTTAAGATCGCAAAGCCTGAAGTGATTACGGTGAAAACTCCCACCGATAAAATGCAGGCCGCTCAGGTCACACCCCTGCCAGTGGCAGGCAAACCAGACGGGCGCGACACCACAGATATGCTCAAGCCTTACTGCGTTAAGCTGGCATTCCCCGGTAACGAAGCGCTGGAGTAAAACGTCCTGCCAGTGGCAGTTCACGAGGGTGCTTCTGCATAGATTCCAGTCGCAGGCTTGCCCTCCATGAAGGTGAACCCCGTCCATGTTGAGGTTAACGGCATTCCAGTGTTCACTGATGGAGTCTCTGATGTTCAAATTCTTCCACTGGCTGTCCTGAAACAGGAGCTTGCGGCTCTGGGTACGCAACCATTCACAGTGCTCAAAATGGCATTTATGACTTATCCACTCAGTGCAATCGCTTCCTTCAAACCGACAGTGCACAAAGCGGCAGTCAATAAAATGGCAATCTGCCATACCGCTGTTTTTCCAGGTGATGTGGGTGAACTCGCAGCGCTCAAAAACAAGCCCGGACCATTCGGCTTCATCCAGCTCTAGTATGGTAAATGCACAGTCGGTGAAGTGGTGGTTGCACAGGTGCGTGAGCTCAGAAGCCTGCTCATAGCGCATGTGTGTTACGATGCGTTTCGCTTCCGGCAGTACGGCAAGCTGTTGTTGATAGTTTTTCACGGTGCTTGCTCCTCGCTGGATTGTTTGCGGTGCGGTAGCCAGCACGCGGCGGAGAGCAGACAGTTGTCAAAACAGGCAAGGTTAGTGTCATGGGTATGGGCGAAATTGGCCCCCGTCAGGTTGCAGTCGGTAAACACCGCGTGTGACAGAGAAGCGTTATACAGGCAGGCTTGCTGCAGGCTGGTCTGATGCCAGTGGCTCTTATCTAAATCTGCCTGCTGCAGGCGAATACCGGCCATGTCGCAGCGCGTAAAGTGAGACTTACGCAGGTTTGCACCATCCGCGCTGCTCTCCTCTATTGCACAGGCCTCAAACTTCGTTGCGTACAAATCACCGTGTGCCAGCCCCACTTTTTTAAGCACACACTCACTTAGCTCGCTTCTGGACAGGTTGCAATCCTGGGCACACGTCATACCATCAATAGCCGAGTGGCTAAAATAGCTGCTGCTGAGATCGGTATTAACGAGAGAGGCTTTGCAAAGTGTCCAGTGATAAACTCTCAATCCATGCAGGTCAGCTTTTCGTATCAGTACGCGCTCGGCCAAGCCTTTTTTGAAAACCGCATCAGGAAGCGTGCTGTCATCAAGCGTCCATCCAGTAATTATGTCATTACTGAAACTGGCTGCGGGCCACTGACAGCGCTGCATAAGCAGGTTGTCCCAGCGACAGGCGCTTGAATGCCACGCGGTAAAATCACAACCGATAAACTGCGTATCACGTGCGGAAACCTGATCCACGGAAAAACCGTCGGATCGACACGCAGTAAACGTGCACTGCGTTAACATGCTGTCCGTTATCGCGAAATCATCCCACAGACAGTTCTCAAAACGACAACGCTCAAATTGCAGCTGATGCCACACGCCCGAGCGGAACTGACAGTCACTGAAACGGCAATCCTGAAAGAGGATGTTGCTATAAGAGCCGGTCATCGAAAGTGTGAAATGTTTGCCCCGGTGTGTGAGGCCTGCAGAAAGCGACTGCTCCCGACCATTTGAGCCGAGCGAGTCCAGCTCGCTGAGATCGGGAGGTATGATATCTGTATCGCTCTTCGCACCCTGTCCGCGGAGCTGATTTATTCGGGTATAGCACTCCTGAACAAGACGCTGATCGCAGGGATGCCCTTCCTGCGCCGCGGGCCCGCCAATCACAATAGCATCCAATGGGAGCCCAGAGGGCATCAGGTCTGGGTCATATAAAAACTCAAAAGGAGGGGCATCAGCTGCTGAGCGTCTGGCTAAGACATCCAGAAAATGGCTGTCCGGGCGTTTTGCCTGAGTGTTATCTAGTGCTGCGGCAAAGGTGACGATACTGTCATCAAGCAGGTGGGTAAGCGGTATCCGGCCCGTATAAACCAGTAAAATGAGGTTGCTGTCAGGCAGCAGCCATAGAGTTTTGAGCGGCATATCCAGCGCAGCGGGGGCGGTGTCCCGACGCTGATAAAAGCAACGGGCTTCAATCTCCGGAAGCGTAAAATGCTGGGCACTATCCTGACTGCTAAAACCCATGAGATGAATCTGTGTGCCTGCACTCCACGCCGGGCTCTGCAGTTGCTGGCTTTGAGGCGCCAGCTGAAAGTATCTTGCGTCCAGTGCAGCCGGCATGCCCGGAAAAACATGCTGCCGGTAATGTTCGCTCTGCATTTCAGGCTGTACCGCAGAAAGCCAGCGCTGGCGTAAGGGAAACTGCTGGGGTACCGGAGTTGGGGCAATCAGTCCCGTAGTTTCATCTGCGCCTACCAGGCGTGCGTCTGACCCGCCCAATGGATTGTCCCCGGTAAGCAGTGTTTGCTCATGGGACAGCGGGCAGGGCGTAAAAGGCAGCAGTTGCCCGCTGTCATCGCGTTCGGCGTCTATCTGCCAGTGACGATCAAGCGGACCGACTGTCACGGATGCCGCGGCTCGCGCCGCTGTGCCCGGACGTGAAACGATGCCTGCCAGTAGAAATTCTGCAAACGGCTTAGGCTCTGCGCTGTCAAGCACCGGAAAACCGTGCGGAGCGCGACTCCATGCCTGCCAGATTTGAGTGAAAGTGGCGAAGTGTGCAGGTTTACTCAGCCAGCACCCTGCCACCAGACTCACGCCCAGCCAGCTCTGCTGGCCAATCTGGTATCCGCTTTTCAACACGGCGAGCTGCTGTGGTTTTATGATCCTCATTGGCGCTTCCTTATTAGTTTTTGCTCTGCATACCTACCGTTTTCAGGTCCACGCCGGTGTCCGACCACGCCGCACCGGTGTAGCCAATCGACAGCCCCGTGCTGCTGATGCTGGTACCGGTCGTGCTCATGGACATGCCCGTAAAGCCGGTATTGCTGCCGGTAAAGCTGGTGCTCGTCCCGGTCATGCTGGTGCTTGAGCCTGTGCGCGAGGTTGAAATACCCGTGGTTGACTCGCTGACGCCTGTTACCGAGCGGCTGACCGCGGTATAGCTGGTGCTTGAGCCTGTGCGCGAGGTTGAATCACCCGTGGTTGACTCGCTGACGCCTGTTACCGAGCGGCTGACCGCGGTATAGCTGGTGCTTGAGCCTGTTGAGCTGGTGGATTCGTCGGTGGAGGTGACGCTAGTTTTTGTCGAGGTAAAGCTGCAGTCGACTTCTTTGACCTGCGTCCCTGTGGTGCTGAAGTGGGTATTGCGCTGAACAATATGGTTTCCATACTCCTCAGTCATGGTGCGCCTGACTCGCTGATAGGCATCATTGTCCACATCTTCAGCCTTATTACGCTCAACTGTAGTCTGCATATCACGCTCGGCATGGAGCATGACGCGCTCATTTCCCCGTTTATCATCAAAGGTCAGGTGGCTGGCATTCTGGGGCTGGCCCTGCCTGAGTGAGCGGGAGACAAACCCGGAATAGTTAATCTGTTCAGGTAAGCGGTATGGCGGCGGGTTATCTCCGTTATAAACAATGCCGGTAACCATAGGGCGATCAAGGTTGCCATCGATGTAACCCACCAGCACTTCCTGGCCCACACGCGGCATGGCAAGAACTCCCCAGCCTTTACCCGCCCACGCCTGAACTACACGAATCCAGCATGACGCGTCTTCTTCCCGGGTTTTGTAACGGTCCCAGTGAAAGTGCACGCGTATGCGGGCATGGCTGTCGGTATGCACTTCGCTTTCGGGGGCGCCAACGACCGTCGCGCTTTGCAGACCGGATACGTGCGGTTTAGGGGTGATGCGCGGTGGGTGCCAGTCCACATCGTCATGTATTGCGGTGAAAAGGCAGCGCACATTGCGGCCCTGTGCCGTGCTGTCGGGCCCGTCCTGAATAAAACGGTACTCGCAGCGCAATAAACGGTAACCCCTGTTTCGTCTGGCATCGGGATGCCGTTCAAGGCTAAAGCTAAATCCGGGCATCAGTCCGGTTGCGTTACTCTCACCCGTGAGCAGCTGATGCTGAGCCTCAAAGGTGTGCAGGCGGATGCGTGCCAGTGATTCGCCGCGATCGCGATCATGGTAGCCGCTGGCATAATCGTACCATTCAAGCTGAATATCCCCGGGTGTTGTCGGCACGCCCTCTGCGCGCGTCTGTAAATCATTTCGGGGGTTCAGATAATCAAAGTCCCGCAGGACGATGTCGCTGGGGTGTGCCTGGCGGGTGCGTTTCAGGCGCTGAATGCCTTCGCGGATGGCGCGCTGCTCTTCGCCGTCCGGGCTGAACAGTAGCGCGTCATACCCGAAAGGCAGGGGGGCGGGTTGCTGGTTGTCGGTGATCACAAGCGTGTGTTCTTCATCGGTGTGGGTGAAGTACCAGCTAATGCCTTCATCTTCCAGCAGCCGGCTCACAAACTGAAAATCACTCTCGGCAAACTGCACGCAATACTCCCGCTGAGGATAGCTGTCCTGAAGTTCAAGCCGGTAGCGGGCAATGCTGTAGCCGGCGAAAATATCTTCAATGATGGCAGGCACAGTTTTTTGCTGGAAGATACGGCAGTTTCGGTTTTGCGCCAGAAACCACATCCAGCTACTGAGGGTAAGCTTGTACCCGTACTGCTGACCTAGCAGACCGTTGTCCTCGCCTCCTACTATGAACAGATTAAACGGGCGACGCGGGGCATGCTGCTGTTCGATGCTCACCGTCACCTTTTTACCCAGCAGCTCGCCGTAATCAAAATCGGCTTCTGGCGAGGCAATTTCCAGGTAAGCAAGCACATTGCCTGCCAGCGGGTCTTCGGCCTGAAAACACAGTGGCCAAGCACGCTCCGGTGTGAGCTCCTTACTGATTAATTCAATCAATGGCATCTGATTATCCCTTTTAGTGCGTCATTCAGTACGCAGCGATAGCGTGTCATCGATAAGATCGAGGTGCATGGCCGATACCATCACGTTGTCTCGCTGGTGTTCGAGCAGTTGTCTGCTCATCTCAGGCAGGAGGGTCTGTTGCAGCAAAGATTCAATGGCCCTCCCTTTGGAAGGGTGTGTGGCGACCCGTTCAGCGAGCCAGAGAGGAACGTTGCCGGATACGTGTAACGGGACTTGGTGGTATTGCTTAAGCCGCTGGTGAACTTCATGAAGCTTGCTTAAAGCAATCTGCTCTAGAGTGCTCGGTGAAAGAGGTAGGTAAGGCACCACCGTCATGCGGGCAAGCAGCGCCGGGGCAAAGGTTTTTGCCAGTGCATCGTGCGCAATCGGGCGAAGTGCAGACAGGGAAAGTGGCAGTCCCTTATCAGCTTCAAAGGCGATTTCCTCACTCCCGATGTTACTGGTCAGCAGAATCAGGCAGTGCCGGAAACTTACCCGGCGCCCCTCTCCGTCTTCAGCCTCTCCCCGGTCAAAAATCTGGTAGAACAGTTCATGGATATCAGGATGCGCTTTTTCAAATTCGTCCAGCAGAAGCACTGACCACGGATTGCGGCGTACGGCTTCAGTGAGTTGTCCTCCTTTTCCGTAGCCCACATAACCCGGTGGAGCACCCTTAAGTGTTGATACGCTATGAGACTCCTGAAATTCGCTCATGTTGAAGGTGATTAAACTTTGCTCGCCGCCATACATGGCTTTAGCCAGCGCGCGCGCTGTTTCCGTTTTACCGGTACCAGAGGGGCCTGTGAGCATGAACACCCCCAGCGGGCGCTCGGGATTCTGAAGGTTACTGCGCGATATGCGCACGGCCTGCGCAATCTGCTGCAGCGCAATGGGCTGACCAAAAATGGTCTCGCCGAGAGACGCTTCCAGTGTAAGGACCGTCTGCACTTCATTCTGCAGCATTCGCCCGGAAGGGATCCCCGTCCAGTCTGAGAGGACCTGGGCTACCACAGACTCGTCCACCCAGGCAGGTATTAACTTTGACGTCTTAGACACGGCTGGTGAAAGCGCGTGACCCGCCTGCTGCAGCAGAGCTTGATTTCGGGTATTACGTAGTTCAGCCAGTTGCATCGCTAATGCTTCTTCAGCCTCTGCTATTTGAATATCGAGAAGGCCCAGTGCCGGGTCAGGTTCTAAGAGAAAATGGCATTCAGCCAAAAGCGACTCACGCTCGAGTTGCAGGGACAAAAGTGACGAACGGCAAGCCGTCAGTGATGCCGGTTCGCTGTGGCGAGCAAGTGCAGCCCGGGCGCAGGCCGTGTCAAGCAGGCTGACGGCTTTATCGGGCAATTTTCGCTCAGGCAAATTTTTCATCGAAAGCTTTACGGCTGCTTTCAGGGCGCTGTCACGAATATGCACCTGATGATGTGAGGCAAATTTCTCGGCAACAGCCCGAAGCATTGTAATGGCTTGCTCCGCATCAGGCTCATTAATGACAATTGTCTGGAAACGCCGTGTCAGAGCTGCATCAGGTTCAATGAATTGTTTATATTCCGTCCAGGTCGTTGCCGCAATCATCCGCAGCTCGCCTCTAGCGAGCATGGGCTTGAGTAAGTTGACGGCATCCCCGGTGCCCGCCTGGCCGCCAGCACCGATCAAGGCGTGGGCTTCATCGCAAAACAGCAGCACCGGATCTACGGAACACTGTATTGCATCCATCAGCGCTTTTATGCGCGATTCAAATTCACCACGCGGACCAGCTCCTGCCTGGATACGCCCTAAGTCCAGTGAAAGCAGACGCGCTTTTTTTAGCGCGGGTGGCACATCGCCATGGACAATCAGTCGGGCCAGCGCTTCAACCACGGCTGTCTTTCCAACCCCTGCATCTCCCGTAAGAATAGGATTGTTCTGGCGACGGCGCATCAGCACGTCTAGCAACTGTCGAAGCTCATTATCCCGGCCCACAACCGGGTCAATTTGCCCCGTGCGCGCAAGCTCCGTCAGATCGCTACACCAGCGCGTCAGGACATCGTGGTTACCTGATAATGGTGTACTTTCTTCCATGAGTGCAGGCTGGGAAGAGGTGGTCGTATGTTCAATCGATCCGGCAAGTACATCTGGCCATTGCGTAAGTACTTCTGGGAGGGGAAGTTTTCTGAACTCCTCACTCAGGCGGCACAGTTTGCGGAAATGGCCGTTGCTTTCCAGCTGCGAAATGAGGATGTGGATGCTCCGTACCTTATCGTTCCCACTGTTATCAAGCTGGCTCAGTAAAAATCCCCGCTCAATGGCGTATTTAAGTGACTCAGAGAGCTCAGCAACGTTATTTACACGTCCCGGCGTCGTTTGCAGGATTTGATCGATGTCGCGAATGATAAGATCGGTATCCAACTTGTAGTGTCGGCACAACAGGTGCAGATCCCCCTCGACATGGGACAGTGAAGATCTCAGCCAGTGTTCCAGCTCAACAAACTCATGGCGCCAAGTGCGACAAAGACGTGTTGCTTCAACCATGCTCTGGTAAGCGGGTTCTCCCAGCCTTGCAAATAACTTTTCACGATAACAGTGCATTCAGTCTTCCTTCTGTTAAACAGGGGTTTGCCAGACACACTGGCGAATGAGGGCATCACAAGGTTTCAGCAGGCTTGCACGCCCCAGCCTGCGCGGCCCCGCGTGCATCTGACCGGATGCGGTTTTCATCAGTAAATCAATCTGGATATGCAACTGGTGGCGGACAAACATCTGGCACATGGAGGCGAGCATAAGCAGCTTTTTGGTGCCGCGCTGCCAGTCCTGCCAGGCGGGGTAACGCAGAGGGCCGATTTCAATCAGAAGCATGTGCTGAGCGTCAAAAATGCGTTTGCCAAGACGCACTGCAGCGTGCTTTCCAAGACGATTCGCCGGTTTCTGCTCCATTGGGACAATCCACCGCCCGGCAAAAGCATGCAGCTCTACCGAGACATCGAAATAGTGGTTCAGCATCTTGCTCAAATCGCGCAGAGCTGCACGTCCTGGCAGCCACGCGGCAGGCCAGTTTTCACGCAGGCGGACATGCGCGTTCGATCCAGGGCCGTTTTCGGGTATGCCTGCAATCTGAAGCAGCTTGGCTTTCAGGCGATTCTGTGAATCAGGCCGATCGAAGCCTACCATAGGGTGTAGCTGGCTCCACGCGCGATACCAGAGAAGGGCGTGGCGCTGCGTCAGTAACGACAGAAAATCGCAGAACGCCATGCTGTTGTGGCTCAGAAACTCATTGCGCGCATGTTCAGTCACTGACAGGGGCAATGGCCCATAGGGGGCCAGCAGGCCAAAGTGGCGCATCGTAATGCTCACACCACTTTCTTTTACCTGAACTTCAGCCACCTCGCGGGGCGCAAATGCGAGACTGGCTCGTTGCTGTAGGCGCAGGCGAGCCGATGCTTTGTCATTGAGAGTGCCCAGCCGGGGTGCATCAGGAGCACTGCGTTCGACTTCCCGCAAAAGTGCAAAGAAATCCATCTGGGGTCTTATACGTGAATCAGCCATGTGCTGCCTCCTGTGCCGTCAGAAATTCACCATCCAGTTTCAGTTCGAGATTGAGGCGGTAGTTAAGCTCGCCGTAATCAGAAAGCGCATGCCAGACTATCCAGCCAAACAGCATGCCGCCTTCATCGGCGTGATCGTGATTTGCAAGATCGAGTGATAACGTGCTCCCACGGGTCCAGCACAGGGGACCTTTGCCATCCCAGCGTTCAAAATGATGAGATATCGAAGCCCGGCGAATACTGCCTACCTGTTTGCGCTGGGCTGAGCTGCGCGCGTCGGTGAACAGCAACAACCAGCGTCTTAGCAGCTCTGAACAATCCTTGACGTCAGGCAGGCAGTAATGAAGAGGGTTAACGTTGAGAAACTGCAACGCAAGCCAGTTCATCTCAGCCGGTGGTACCGGCTGAGGGCGGCTAGGGTGACGAACCGTCGTTATGGCACTAATGGGCATCGATTGCTCCAGAACCCAGCTCGGTTGCTGCAGACGATCCGGATTCAGGTGTCGTTCACAAACCATCGCCTCAACAAGCAACGTTCGGAGGCGTTCAGGCGCTATTCCTCCGTGTCCGGTAGAGAACGATAAAAATGTTTGCTCTTCAGGCAGGTTTGAATGGGGATTCGTGTTTGTTTGTGGGCAATAGCGACGGTGAAGCGCCCAGTAAGCAGGTCTAGTCTGTGTGCTGGCGAGGGTATGGCCGATGGGCGACAATAAGGCAATTTTTTCCTGATTATCCAGCCGGGCATTGACAGTGACGAGGCTGTGCAGGCAATACCGGTTTGCATTCAGCCGATCGACAACCAGTGGATACTCCGTGTGGTTATGATTAAGGTTCACAGGACTACATGAACGCGCATAAAGGTTAAGGGCTACGACCGCGTGCAGATGGAAATCTTCGGCTTTAAGCCTGTTGATTAAACCTTCTGAAGGGCGGTCAAACAGAAAGAACAAATCAAATTCATGGCAATGATCGCCTTGTGAGAGAAACGGCCCAAGCCCCTCAATCCGAACTGTTGCAAAACGACCTGGCGCGGCGAAATATTCCCTAAGCAACCGCATTCCCGGCAGTTCACCGATAGCCTGTGGTAAAAGGTTTTCATCATTGAGTCCTGCAAGGTAAATGGAGCTGGCGGGGAGAACTGCAACCATCGGGCCATTGCGCGTTTGTGCGTGCAGGACAATACGCAGCGTACTTGTCAGCATTAGGGTTAAAAGCCTGTGCATCACAACCAGTTCACTGCCAATGGTCAGCCGTAGCGGTGAAAAGTTCAGATCCTTTAACGGCATAATCCCCCGCGTGCTGAGTTTCAGGTGAAGGCAGCTTTCTGCCTCTCTGAATTCCTTTACCGTTAAAGTAGGTAGAGAAGCGGGGGGATGACGCAGCATCGCGGCGTGGGCAATTTCAACAGGCTGGATGTTCACATCATGGGCAGTAATAAAAGTTGCTGGCTGGTCGCCTAGCGAAGGATCTTTCAGCAACACACGACTCCCTCCCGGCAGGCATGTGACCGCCCCCCATTGTGGATAAGCCATGTCCGGTTTCAGGGCTAATGTGGTAATTGACGGGACAGGCGCAGACCAGCCTGGTGCTAGGTGCGTCAGCATATTCTGTGCTACCTCGGCCTGCTCCTGATTAAGCCGCTCGTGTACTCGACTAGTCAGAAAAGCACTTCCTTCAAGTAAACGCTCGACGAAAGGATCTTGTGTGCCATCACGATGAAAGCCCAGATATTGCGCTACCTGAGGGTTTTGTTTTGCAAAGGCGTCGCCTGCTTCTCTCAGATAACGTAACTCTTCATTGTAAAGCGTCAGAAAATCCGGGTTCATCTCTCTCTGCTCCCTGTTTAAAGCATGGTCACTGCGCCACAGGAATAATCCAGGGCAATACGCAATTGCAGCGGAGCCTGATGCTCAGGTACGACATAGCAGCCATTAATATCGAACAGAACGGCCAATACCCGTGACTGCATTTTTTCGGTTACAGGTGTTACACGAACCGTTCGGGGATCAATACGGGGCTCAAATACGATCAAAATATTCTGTATGTGTTGAGCCAGCAATAAAGCATCAATATTTATGGGCAGCTGACGACTCATTGAGGGCAGCCCATAATTCAGAACTGAATGCCTGCAGTTTGGATAATGGTCTAATAATAACTCTCCGCTTCGTGCTGCATTATTCAACAAACCTTCTATATCGCGAATTAATGCCTCCTTCCAGCTTTTTTGATGAAAGGATACGCTTAACTTATCGAATAATTGAGGATGCGAAGCTTTCAATTTTCATCCTATAGCTATGACTATCCCTGACTAATGAATAGTCATAGCGAGAAGTGTTATTTTATATACGCGTATTTAACTTGAGGTCGTAACCTGTTTTAATGGTGGCGCCCATAGAACCATCATTATTTTGCGGCTTATACTCGACTTCAATACGAGCAAAGTTCAGCTTTATCACATCCGTTGGTAACACGGTGTCGGAGGCTTCAACACCCATGGAATCAAGCGGCATGTTACCCACAGTCCTGAACGAAGAGACCAAGCAGTTACTGAATGTTATCGTGAGGAAGTCTTTCTGACCCTGGCCTGATTTTCTGCATACAAGTCTGGCCTGAGAAATGTGTTCCCCCATAGCGCACATTAAAAAAAGCTTGGGTGAAGCCTTATTTGTTCGCATGCGGAATTCAAAGTCTTTCATTTCGACTTTACCTGATCCCCCTCCACTTCCTGTTGAGAAATGACCTGCATTTTCTTCAGCCCATTGCCATGCATCTAGCTGAATCCATTCTGGATAATTTAGGTCCGGTGATTCACCGGCTACGCCTTCAATTTTTAAAAAATAGTCAACCTGAGCTGCCATATTTCATTTCCTTAATTGAGGGACGGCGATTGCCGCAGAGTGTATAAATAACACCTTTCAAAACGGGCGTTATTCATTGTTCTCCATCCTTTCGTGCAGACGGAAGTTTCGAGACAAGACGCAGTGATACCGTCATGCCTTCAAGCTGATAATGAGGGCGTAAATAAAAATGGGCGCGGTAATATCCAGGATCGTCGGGAACATCCTCGACATTGACTTCCGCAGCGGCAAGCGGGCGACGGGCTTTGGTAGCTTCAGTTGATACCGAAGGATCGCCATCCACATAGTTCATCAACCAGTCGTTCAGCCAGACCTGCATTTCAGTGCGTGAGCGGAAAGACCCAATTTTATCCCGCACAATACATTTAAGATAATGAGCGAAACGGCAGGTGGCAAAAATATAGGGGAGACGGGCTGACAATCGGGCATTGGCTGTTGCATCTGCATCTTCATAATTTTTGGGTGCATGCAATGTACACGAACCAATGAAAGCCGCAAAATCTGAATGCTTTCGGTATACCAGAGGTAAAAAGCCTGCATCTGAGAGTTCCTGCTCCCGGCGATCTGAAATAGCGACTTCGGTTGGACAGGTTAGCTCTGTTCCTCCTTCCTCAGAAGGGAAGGAGTAAGCAGGTAACTCTTCGACGGATCCACCGGATTCGATGCCGCGTATGCGCGAGCACCAGCCATATTCATGAAATGCACGGTGTATATTCACACCCATCGCGTAAGCAGCATTAGACCAAACGAAATCCTCGTCATTATTAGGATTGATTGTTTCGTCAAAAGCAAAATCATCGACCGGACAAGTTTTTGCTCCGTAAGGCAGTCTCGCCATAAACCTTGGCATAGTGAGAACAATGTAGCGTGCGTCATTGCTCTCCCGCAGGCGCCGCCAGGCAGCATACTCAGGCGTAGTAAATATTTTGCCTATATCACGAGGATTGCCCAACTCACTCCAGCTATTCATCTGCATCAGCGCTGGAGACGCAGAGGTTATAAACGGACAGTGGGAGGCAGCAGCGATTTTGGCTATTTCGCTCAAAAGCATCACGCTGGCAGGGCTGTGATCAAAAGCGTAATCACCGATCAAACATCCAAATGGCTCACCCCCAAACTGGCCATATTCCATTTCATAAATTTGCTTAAAAATTGGGCTCTGATCCCATGATGCTCCACGAAAACGTCGCAGGCTTGCCATCAATTCGCTTTGGGTGATGTTCAGTACCCGAATTTTAAGGGTTTCGCTGACGTTAGTGTTGTCAACCAAGTGGCTCAGACCTCTCCACGAAGCTTCAAGACTTTTAAATTTTTCATGATGAATAATGGCATTCATCTGTTGAGAGAGCTTCTCGTCAATATCGGCTATCACTGACTGGATCGTAAACAAGATATCTTGGTTGACCCTGACGCTGTACTTGTTAACGTGACTGACAAGCGTATTAATTGACTGGCGCACCGCACTGGATGCTTCACTTGTCATCGGACGAAAGCTTTTTTTCAGGAGAGAGTCAAGTTCGTCCTTTTCTTCATCCAGCGACGCAGCGTCTGCATTCACAAATTGCCGGATACGCTGTTGTGACAAAATTGTCATGGTTACGCTTCCTCATCCGAGTTTGTGTTATCAGGCTGGGCTGCTTGTCTGGCTTCAGCGACTAATTTTTGCAGGAAGTCAGGCTGTTCCAGTATTGCCCTGACAACCTCTTCAGCACTGGATTTTCCATCCATGTAAGTAATAAGTTGCGTCAGGTGCTCACGGGCTTCAAGGAGTGCAGCCATCTGAGGTACCCGTCGCGCTATTTCTCCCGGTGAAAAATCGGCCATCCGTTCAAATTCAAGTTCGATATTCAGCAGCGCATCGCCTTCCGCCATCGTGTTTTCAACGTAATAGTGAAGACGTGGACGTATTGCGCGCATGCGATCGTCGAAATTTTGCTGATCGAACGTTAGAAATTTCCTTTCTTCAACGGGAAGTAGGTCTTTATTACGATCTCCTGAAAGGTCAGACATCACTCCTGTCACAAAGGGCAGCTCAATTTTTTTCTGGGAGCCATAAAGTTCAACGTCATATTCAATCTGGACGCGGGGTGCATTATTTTTGCCAATAAATTTTTGCGAGCTTGAATCTTTTGCCATAAGGCACTCCTTGCAAGGTGATTTAAGACTTTCCTGCAAATTGCTGAAGCGATTCCACCGCTTCAGGCAATAATTCCTGGATGATTTCAGCGAAGTCCATGCCAATCATTTTCTTTGCCCTGAGGATGAGCACGGGAGCAGGATGGCTGGGCTCGTGCTTATCAAAATAAGCAAGCACATTATCTAGCATTAACACGGCTTCACTTCGTTGATTCAATTGCTGAGCAGAGGGTGACTCGCTCGCGTTTTTAAGCCCGGCAGCGGGATTTTCAACATCCGATATCGAGTGATCTATTTTCAGTAAAGATTTGAGTTTTATTTGCAAATAGTTTCGCAATCGAAAGGGATCAAACAAAATTCCATCAGGCAATGAATTAATGCGTTGTGTTATTGCATCGAGTATTCGCAGTCCATCCTGAAGCTGCTCTTTTAAAGTAGGAAGATTGTTATTTATGAACCAGTCATTCACATTGCCGAGCATCGTGACTTGTTCAGAAAAATTATTTGCGAAAACAGCATTAGCTGAATCTGCCGGAGATTGCTGAAATTGGTCAAAGACAATGGATAAATTCGGGATAAGCTTCGCTGCTTTCACTGTGGATAAGCATTGGCCTCCTGTAAGCCAAGACAAGCTCATAGCTGCATTTAACCGGTTCAGTTCATCTTCATGCAAAAGAGTGAATGCTTGTTCAAGTATTCTAAAGCATTCCCACAATCCAGAAAATCCTTGCGAATTAAGGTCTGCTCGCAATTTCCACAATAACACACGAAAATCTAAACCTTTGGCAAGCAGAATCTGGCACTTTGTGTTTATGGATGGCCATGAAATTGTCTGCAAAACGTTATTGTTGAATGGGTCATCATCTGAATCAGCTTGAGAAAGTATAAATTCAATCTCACTGTATGCCTCATCAAATTCAATTTCAAGATTATTGTAAAAATTAATATCCATTAAACATCTCCATCCGACGATTTTTGCAGAGCATAAAATCCCTTCCCTGCTTTCGAATATAAATGGATTAATCAAAAAAATCTAAATGTTTTTCAGTATTAATTTCAAGCAAATCAATAGCCAGAAACTATTAATCATTTAAGTTTAATATTCGTTATATTAAGTATTTTTTTGTTTATTCTGGAAGAAAAACTCTCGCAGGACATAAGCTCTATAGCTTATCGAGCATTCAAATTAGATCATGACTGCATTAATTGCGTGAGCGAGGCTATTAACAATAGAGAAAATTCTGACTGCTCGATTAGTGATGTAAAATAACTATAATTATGAAAGTGCTAAAAAAACAGGGGTGGGGCGTGATTGACATAGTGCCGAATAGGATTCTTCCGAAGAATTCTGTTTAAATGATTCTATTTAGAGTGCTTATAAGAATTGTCTTGATTTAAAAGGGCTAATTGTGCAAGAAAAGTGAGGTGTTATCAAAATTCATTAGAACATTTGAATAGTCGATTGATTTATTTGTAAACTACAGGAGTTAATCAGTTATAGGTGCCCAAAAAACAGTATTATTTTTTGATCAGCATAGGGTGTTATCTGCCAAAAAAGCTCGATCGTGATCAACGAAAATTGAGGTTTTCCATCTACAGCACGCTCTTTACTTAGAGGGCGTGGCAGCGAAGGATGATATGGCAGAAAAACAGTCAGCTGATAACGGATGAACATATGCTTTTAGGACTGGTTAACAGGTCATGAGACTGCTACCATAAAGACTGGTTAAATAGTCTTGGAGGGCCTATGCCACACATCATCCTGAGTGATACCAGCGCCAGCGTAAGTGAGCTGAAAAAAAATCCGATGGCTACCGTAAGCGCCGGTGACGGTTTTCCTGTCGCCATTCTGAACCGAAACCAGCCCGCATTTTACTGCGTGCCGGCTGAACTCTACGAGCAAATGCTGGATGCCATTGACGATCAGGAACTGGTCCGACTTGTCAGGGGGCGTGGCCAGCAGCCGCTGCATGACGTTGATCTGGACGCCTTTCTGTGACCTACGCGGTTAAATTCAGAGAAGATGCTTTGAAAGAATGGCACAAGCTGGACAAGGCTATTCAGCAGCAGTTTGCCCGAAAGCTTAAAAAGTGTTGTGAGAACCCCCATATTTTTTCAGCAAAGCTCCGCGGCATAAAGGACTGTTACAAAATTAAACTCAGAGCATCCGGCTTTCGTCTGGTCTATCAGGTGACAGACGATGAGCTTATTATCGCAGTAGTTGCCGTGGGCAAGCGTGAGCGCAGCGACGTATACAAACTTGCCAGCGAAAGAATGCGCTAAACGGCCGGGCTAACAGGCCTGTCCATATATCCTGACACCCTGCTTCATACGGCAGGTACAGGTTAACCTCTATATGTTGTGGAACCCCCTCATCAGTTAATGCCGTTTCCGGCGTTAATAACTTCCGTTATAAAAGAGTTTCATTTCGGGTATGGCAGCCATCTTCAGCATTTCAAAGGAGTTTGCAGAAATCAGACTGCGCATAATTCTGCAGTCACTGACCAGCCAGACACTATGGGTATTTGCGGTGTAAACGATTATCGCCTGACGGCTCCGCCTCCTTCGTATAACAGTCTATGGACATGGCATCAGCACATCCGGTAAACAGACCTCACAGTCATGCCCGCGCGGCCGGGCTGCATAGCACAGGGCATTAATCCACACCATCACACCATAATGCTGTTGCATAAGGCGCCAGCATTTGCGAAAATTTCGAATAACAGGTACAGGAGGTGTTTAAATGACACAACTTCAGAATAAGCCTCCTTCTCTGCAGGAAGCGAAAATTGCGCGCCTGTGTAGCAGGGAGCTCTCCGCCGTCCTTGAAACACGCGCAGAGTCTCAGCAGGTTTCACTCACTGACAAAAGTGGCCGGATCCACAATGTCAGCATTCCGGTCAGCGCGCTTCGTATGCTGGTTGACGTGCTGACCGAACTCGGTAACGGGAACGCCGTGCGCCTTGTTCCGGTAGGGGCCGAAATGACTACGCAGGAAGTGGCCGACCTTTTAAATATTTCGCGTCCGACGCTGATTCGGCTTCTGGACAACGATGAACTGCCTTACCACCGTGCGGGAAACCGCCGTAAAATCCGCTACGTGGACGCGCTAGCCTACCGCGAAAAACTGATGAACCAGAGGCATGATGCACTTGTTGAGCTGGGCGCGCTCGACCAGGAACTGGGGCTAGGTTACGAATGAGTTCTGGCTATACCGTCATATTTGACGCCTGCGTTCTCTCCCCTGCACCTCTGCGCAGCTTCCTGATGCATCTTGCTGCCGGCGGACAGTTTCGCGCGAGATGTACGGAAGACATACACGAAGAGTGGATCCGTAACGTGCTGCTCAATCGCACCGAACTGAACCGGGCTCAGCTTCAGCGGGTCCGTGCCTTGATGGATCGCCACGTGCCCGATGCTCTCGTAACAGGGTATCAGTCTCTGACTGAATCCATCAGGGGATTGCCTGATGAAGACGATCGTCACGTTGTCGCTGCCGCAATCGTTGCCCAGGCTGAAGGCATTGTCACATTTAATCTGAAGGATTTTCCTGACGATGTTCTCGCAACCTGGAATCTGCGGGCGATTCATTCAGACAGCTTTATTACAGATCTGACCGAACTGGACATTGCTGTGGTTCTCGATGCCGCGCGCCGCCAGCGCGCCAGCCTGAAATCCCCGCCATTCACTCCTGACGAATTTCTGGACTGCCTGCTGAGCCAGCAGCTGCCGGAAACCGTTTCACGCCTGCGTCCTCTGACGGCACTGATTTAACAGGATTATTACTGCCAGTCCTCATCCTCCATCAGTCCGACCATGGCCCCGTTGTGCGCATCGACTCTGCGGATATAGCGCATCACCGTCTGCGTCTGTGTCCAGGTGCCTTCCTGCATAATCTGCGCGATGGAGACCCCTTTTCTCGCCATGTCCTGCGCGGCACCGACCCGGGCGCTGTGGCCGCTCCAGCTGGAGTAGCGTCCTTTATTCGTTTTCAGCGGAGTCACCGCACCCGCTTGACGTCGGGCACGCCGCCAGATGTCTTCCAGACACGGCGCGCTCATAGGCTCAGTTGCGACTGCGGTAACTTTGTTTGACCGGTGCACGGGGCAGAACAACACCGCATCAGGTTCGCCAGCCAGACCGGCGGCGTTGATCCACGCCATCAGCCGTCCGGAAGAGCGGGCACTGAGGGCCTTAACGATACCGCCCGACTGCAGGATGGTTTTGGTCCAGCCAACGTCCAGGAGGATGCGCCCGTCGGCCGCGCGTGAGATATCCCGCACCCGCAGCCGGGATATCTCACTCATACGCAGCAACGTGCCGTAGGCCACGTGCATGAAGGCGAGGTCACGCAGGTGCTGAAGCCGGGGCGAGTTGTTCCATGCCGCATCAAGACGGTTCAGATCCGGCCGGCAGAAGGGTACCGCCTGGCCGGTGCGCTCACCCGAGACGACGGCCGTACGGTTGATCTTCTTTCTGGCACGCACAACGTCAGGTGAAACGGTCGGAGGGACCAGTCCTGCGTTACGGTGTAACATGGCGATAAGCGCGGCGTGCACCGCGATGGTTGAACTAGCCCGCCCGGTGGCCTGCAGGTAAAGGAGGTAGTCATGCAAATCCGCGGGTGACATCGGCAGAAAGGTGCGCCGGTTTTCCTGCGACCAGCGCCAGCAGATCCGCATCACGCTCAGCAGCTGCCGCCACGTGTTAGGTGAAAATGCCTCGCGGTGCCGGACGAACGCGGCCAGCTTCGCGGTGAGATCCTCATCGTTGCTGCCGGTAAGGGCAACACCGTTAAAACCGGAGAGTTCGCTCATGTTGACCCGTTTCGCCCATTTATTAAGAGGCAACGCTACGTGAATTCTGAGAAAACGGCAGGGCAGTTATTCGCCAGAATTTACGTAGCGCTGCCGGAATTTTAGCCGTTTGCGCTCAGCGCCTGTTCAGCCGGGTGGGATCGAGGTTGCGCCGTTTCGTATAAATGGCCGCATAGGTCAGGATCCGCCACGGATCCTGATGATAGCGCGTTTCTGCGCCGGTGTCTGGCCTTATATAATGGTAATTATATAAGGTTAGTGAATTAAGGTAGTGGTTTGATGTAAGTTGAGGTTAAGAGCTGTAAGACTTCATATAACTACAATTATATGAATTTGGAGTTCGACCTATCGCCCGCATAAGCTTGGAGGATGCACGAAGTTGACTGATAAAAGGTTAAATATAATTATATATTGACAATCATAACTTAATAATTTAGTGGAATTTTAGTTCAGAACCAGATCTCACAGCAACATAGTCAAGAGGGTGAATAATGCTTATAAGAAATTCATCATCAAAAAATATATTATAAAATATCATTTTATTAGTTCCTTTAAAAAAAGACAACCTTTTGAGATTGACCTTGATTTAATCAGAAGTTAAGGCCAAGAAATTCAAAATAAAACTCTCTTCTTTAATATTTATCTTTGAGGGGTTGAATTACCAGGGGAATTTCGTAACATTCTTTTTTGTTTAATAGTTAACCCTTTGTAGAGATCGACCCAATACTTGTGTTTTGGTCTTTGAGGATAAATATGTTCAACAGTTTTGAAATCGCGTTCCTGTTCGACTTTAGAAAACTCATCCCAAGACAACTTATCTCTAAATTTTTAGTCTCAGATTTCAATTTATATTCATACTGATACAAAAAATAACGAATGCTTGGCCAAGTGTAGAAATCTCTATTTTTGAAGTTTTCCCTGACTGCGCCTGGGACATCTAAAAGTTTGATAAGAGTATCCCCCATAGATCTAATCTTTGAGGTGATTTGAGTAATGTCTTTATGTCGCTTTAAATACAGGGAAAGTGGAGTAATTCTCCAGCTTCACAAAGATACTGTCGATATATTAAAGTTTGGATCAATAATAACCGCTCGATGCTTTTTATGCATTGGACAATATCTTTACCTTGATAATTTCCGTTAAGAACCTCAAGTAAAAGTACACGTGTTTTTTGCCATCCACGAATTTTTATTATTTTAAGTCCATTAAATTTCCCGAGCAGGTTGGTAGTTAAAAGAAATGGAAATACCTTGTTAACAGTAACATATAAAAAATTTCATCTTAAGTGAAGCGTTTTTATACCTTCCACATTATTAAGTTACAGAAGCACATGTTTATCGAAGCCGTTGATTAAATGCAACTAAGTACGAATCGCTTATCTCAATTGAGGACAGATAAAAGATATGACTTAATCGCTTTAGGTTCGTAAAGTGATAATTGTAACAATAAGTAAATCTAACATATTTATGATGATTTACCCCAGCATCTTCGACTACTGCGGCGCACATGTTGTGACTAGGTATTATCAACATCAGTCATTTCTAATTCGAATTCTGCTCCAGGTCATACAATTCATCAGTGAATGCCGGATATCATAGCGGTTCACATACCGCCGTAGTATCTGGCGCAATGGATCCTGCCTGAAGCAATACGACATGCACGCATGTATCGTCACATCTTTTTGAATCGCTGCGCATTGTGCAAGAACAATGCCCTAAGCCGTCCGCCTGAAAGGCCTCAGCTTAACCTTCGATCGTACAGGGAGGATGTTCAGATAGGTCGGCCGAGACGTTTAAGCGTGGCTAAAAGTAAAATGTGGCCAAGCCTTCCTGTTTGTGGACTCACATTCATTTTGCGTGTATCACTTTTTCAATGCATTTGCATTACATAATGCAAATGCATTATCATTCTCCTGTTCGAAAATAAAATCACTCACAGTGTGTAAATCCTGGCGGATTGGTAATCCAGGCATTGTCTTAGATAGTGTGCCGGGTAGCGATGGAATAAATCTTCCGGCGAAGCATATTCGCCCCTTACGCTGAGGGATGGAAGTAAAGAGGTACACCGATGGCGACTAACTTAAATATGGCGGACGTATCACTGCGCGCTGAGTCACGGCTCACCGAACGCAGTCAGACCACGAACCCGGTAGCAATACGCGATGCCCTGCATCTGAAGCCAGGTGAGTATATCCACTATATATGATTCTAAAACGGATGCATATAAAGTGTTTATCGGGATGCTGAACGCGGGCCATCCTCCGGATAATTGGGATAAACTTCTACGTCAGGCAAAATCTGCAACTGCAGGATCATCAATTTCTGGCTTTCTCGCAGAGTAATTGACTCGGATCGTTTAATCGGACCTTATTCGAATTTCGGTTCAAAAAGGGGGAACTGTAAAAATCCGTTGCCAGAATAAACTCTGGTTACGGATTGATGTGGAATTAATTGATAACGGGAGGTGATAGGCTGATGGTAGTTTGAGTGCACGACCAGACACCATATTTAACATAAATAGCATTATGCGCCATTTAGCGGTAACGGCTAAATTCAGATGTCCGCCCCTGGCTATATTGAGATGTCCGCTTTATCTCCCTTTTTCAGAAGCTTACCGGCTGAGGACGCAACTGATGACGGCCTACGTTTCGGAGTGCTTTGCGATGAACGATGTTAACCGGCCTAGAGTAATTCAAGACGTTATCGACCTGCGGCTGACAACACATATTGCTGCTTAACGTCTGCGCATTCCGATGGAGCGGCACAGCGAAAGAACGGGCCGGACTAAATTGGTCCGGCTGTAAAAATCAGCGACCGTATGTTGAGCACCTAGCTGAGCGAGGAAGTGGGAGCTGCTGCGTCAGGGCCATGCATACCTTCCGACACATTTATGCCATGAACATGCTCAGCGGCGGTACGCTGCTCAAGGCGCTGCGGAGTCTGCTCGGGCAGTAGATAGCAAAATTGACGGAGATCTATACATGATGGATGTATTGGACATTGTGGCAATGCATCGGGTTCAGCCTCAGATACCAAGTGATGAAGCTGTTACGATTTTGCGTAAAGGTCAAACTAATTAATTTCTAATCTTCTGCTAGACGCGAATTTACAACAGGTGCATGATAATGTTGTTACTAGCATTATCTAATTATTATAAACTCTAAAAATTTTTATATTAACCAAGGGGATACGTTACTTTAAAGATCCTGGCGCCCATTAAATTAAGGAATCATATGCCGATTTTATCTCTGTTTAACCATAAAGGTGGTGTTAGTAAAACCACTACAACTTACCATCTTGGATGGATGCTTGCCAATATGGGGTTAAAAACCCTGATAGTTGACACCGATCCTCAATGCAATCTCACAAGTTTAATTATAGGTGATGATGAAGCAGAGGGGTTTTATAATGGAAAAGAATGCATAGATATTTACTCATGTATAGAGCCATTAGAGAAAGGTATGCTAGGAGGTGTAAAAAAAGCTAATCCCATCCCTACTAAAAACGAAAACCTATATCTTCTTTGTGGTAATTTGAAACTATCTGGTTTTGAGAATCAACTGGCATTTGCATTAACTGCTAGCGAAGGTATCCCTGCTGTAAGAAACATGCCAGGAAGTTTGAGTGAAGTTTTAAGGACAACCAAAAAAGATTATGATTTTGACTATATCCTTATCGATATGAGTCCTAGTGTAGGGGCCCTAAACCAATGTCTTTTCATGAGTAGTGACTATTTCTTAGTGCCTACAACCCCGGACTTCTTTTGTAAACAAGCCATAAAATCCTTATCAGAGGTTATTCCGAGCTGGAATAAATCTATTAATTCTTTCAGAAAAGAAGGACTGGCGTATCCTGTTCCAACGAATCCACCAAAATTCATTGGATTCCTTTCACAAAAATATCGACCACGAAGTAATGCGCCAGCGAAATCCTTTCAAAAATGGATTGATGTCATACATAGCTCAGTACATAACGAATTAGTACCAGTATTGCAAAAAGAAAAAATGATTATAGACACAGATGGGGCTGAATGTTTTTTTGAAAATAATGAGCCTTATAATATTGTTAATATATCTGATTTTAATTCTCTGATTGCTCAATCGCAAAAGCATAAGACTCCAGTTTTCGAATTAGTAGATGCGGAGATTGAACAGGGCGGTAAAATTTTAGTCAATATGAAAAAAGTCAGGATGATTTTAGGAAGGTTTTTGAAGAGTTTGCTAAGAAGATTGTAGCTCTCACTAAAATACCTTCATAGTTTTGCATGTTTTTCATGATATTTTCGCCCGTCATTCGGGCGAATATTAATAAAAGGTTTTCACGGAATGAACACTTTGAAGTATTGTTATTTCGCCACTCTTGAAATCTAACTAAAATAATACCAGATAGTATCTGACTTTGCTTTTCATTTTTTTGACCGCTTTGTATAGGCTTTCCGTTTTTAAAAATTTGAAAAAAGGTAGTCAGGGGAGATTAACAGCACGAATAACAACATCTGGTATCCGATCATAATTACGTATTTCCTTTCTAAGCATAAACGGATCTGTTGCGGCTCGCTTCCCCCCTGCCCCGCCTGCTGTTTTGTTTAGTTTTAAGGCATATTTCCAGAAAGCGAAAATTGCGCTTGACCGCCCTGCGGATTTTCCGGCAGCATGCGATCTACTGATTCTCACGCCGGCTTCCAGCGAACTCTTCTCTGCGGTCGTATTTCTCATTTCTTCCAGGCATACAGCAAAGACATCTGGTATTGTGATGGCCGACTTTCGCTGATCCTCGAAGGCTGAGCTTTACCAGAATGTAAGCTAGTGAAAAGAAAATCATTACCCCTCTCATTTTTTTGAGACTATGGGATGGCCAAGTCTGACCGGATATTCCGTTGTCTGGAACATCACGCCTTTGATTCTGTAAAAAACAAGCCCACCGGCATCCAGCTGCAGTGAATAGTCTTTAAATCCGAAACTGTTTTTTCTTTTTAAGGAAATTCTTTCTGAATTATTTTCTATTTTATTAATTACCGGTTCTAACCATGAATGAGAGCCATATTCATCGTGATCGTATTCGAAAAGGCTTACGGAATAATGCTGGCCGTTACTGTCTGCATTCTGGACAGATGATGATTTACTAAAGAGGACAATATTGAAAGGATTTGAGTTTTTATTTTTTTCTGCGGTTTGCTGTGTTGACTTAAAACTGATTCCATCGAGATCATAGGCGACAGAAAGATACTCCGCTACCGCCTGAGTAATCAGATATTCATTATCTGAGTTTCCTGATACAGGCAGGGTCAGTTTGCGGGACAGCTTTCGCAGAAATGAAGCAGTACTTATTTTTTCTTCCATGTCGGGATCGAACAGGCTTCCGCTAACCTCTACCAGCCCATCCAGTGCAGACATTTCGAGGATGCGCAGCGGTTTCACAGGAATGAACCTTGCCACGACAACATAACTCCCCACGGCGGGCCTGACCTCCGCAATCGCGATATCCGGGGTGGTGGCCCCGTAAAAAACAGGGATCCCTTGCGCATTCATGCGCCCTGACGTTGCCTTAGAGTGAGGTGGAGGCCCGAAGTGTTTCTCAGGATGCTGAAGTGCCTCTTCAACTTGCTCGTAGCTGTCAAATTTTCTCGCCCTGAAAATGGTCGCATTACTGTCGATGAAAGTTACGGCATTTCTGCCCTGCACTGTCTGTAAATTTTCCAGTCCGTTGAAAATTCTCTCAAAGAAAAATTTCACATGATTATTGAAAAATCGTGCCTCACTCTGAAGTGAAGTCTTTACTTCATCCCATTTTTTTTCAAGTATCCCAGATGTGAAGTCTGTTCTTCTATATAAATAACTTTCATTGTAGGTATTTTCGTCATAATAATCGTTAAATTCTTCCTTTAAGGCCGCGTGAATGTCTTCTGAAATATCACCATCCACTCCTAATTCTTCGGAAATAATATCTTCAGCTGTATATCCCAGACTATACCCAGGATATAGATCGGCATCATAACGCACCCGATAAAACAGCTGGAAAACCCTGTGCATAGGTTCCACCAGTTCAGTGAGCGGTAAAGTTTTTTTTCTGGTATGACAGTAATTACAGCGATCTTCAGTGCTGCCAATTTTTTTGATCTCTTTACTAATATACGGATCTCCCACACAACTGTGGCAGATGTTTTTTTCCTCTTCCATGTAGCCTCCCAGTTTTTTTACCTTGCGTTACAGAATACATCTGAAACCTCTCTTTGGCATTTCCGTGTTCGGCCAGGCATGCAGCCAAGAGTGCCTGGCATGTCCCCTGCCCCGCCTTTCCCGGTATTTTCCTTATTACGTCAGCAGGTTACCGTGAAAAAAGCGTACGTTACGCACGCCATCGCCGCGCTGTTTAATCCTCTTCGTCCAGGTTATTCTCCTTATACGGGATAAAAGCCGGAAAACCGATCCGAGCAGGACCCGTGATGGATCGATTTATTCCCGTGGTTTTCGCTGGACTGACGGGGGAAAATACGTTCCACAACGCCAGGCAACGGAGATTGAAAGTTTGGGCACACATCAACCCCACGAAATGGCGCAGATTTCACGTAGCGACGCCACTAGTCATTTTTTAGCCGATACGGGCGCCGCACGCTACTTTGACTACGAAAGCGCGGTGGCGCTGCGCAATCTGGCAGCCGCGTACGGCACCGACATGCCCCGCTACCTGCTTGCCCCCGAGGTGGCCGTTCTGCTCTCAAAAGTACCCGATCTCCGAAAACGGCTGTTCATCGATGCACTGTGGAACACCGGCGGCCGGCTCAATGAAATCCAGCCGCTGGCCAGAGAGAACTTCGTGCTGAACGATCCGCTCACCGGCGCGCCACTCTCCTCGCCGTTCGTGGTGCTGAGGACGCTCAAGCAGCGCCGCCTCGAGGAGGCCGCGCGCGGGCGGTGCCGCTCACCGATCCGGGCTTTGTGCAGCGTTTAAGGGAGTGGTTTGCGACGGCGCAGCCGGCTGCGGACGCGCGGCTGTGGGATATAAAGAGCGAGGACACGGCGCGCAGCTGGATTTCACAGGCGGTTGCGTCCGCCGCGCGAGACGGTGTGACGTTTTTCATCCGGCCGTTGACGCCCGGACTCATTTGCCATGCATCTGGTGCAGCACCAGGTGCCGCAGAAGGTGAACCAGATGCTGATGGGCCACAGGGACGCGAAGTCTACCGAGTGGTATACGCGGGTGTTTGCGCTGGACGTCACCCGCCAGCTCGGCGTGCGGTTCTCTATGTATCCGGGCGAGGCCGCGCGGCGGCGGCTGCCGGGTACCGTTGTTTCACGGGGCTGACGGGAGGGGGGATGTCCATGCCGGCCGCTGCGGATCCGGACTCTGGCTCAGATACGAATCCCCTCCATGGCTGAGCCGATCCTGCTGCAGCCCGGATGCGTCTGTCTGGCGTAAGGGCTTTCTCCCTTCCCATGCCCGGACAGCGCCTCCGCTGATGCTGATCTGACAGGCGTCAATCCGGGTCACTCTTCTATCCTTTGCTGTCCAGCGCAAGGATCTGTTCGTTAAGAATTTCAGCATTCTTTTCCAGCGAGCCTATCTGTTCGCGAAGTGAGGTCGCCTGTGCCCCGTACTTGGAGGCCATTTCACAGGTATTTGAGAAAGCGCCGCCGTCATTCTTCTCACACTCTTTCTGGTAATAGGCCGCGGTGGAGCTTGTGTCATACAACTCCTTGTGCGTCTCAGTAATCCGGTTGCTGTTTGACAGAAGCGCCGCATTCAGCGCGCTAAGCCGTGACTCTTTCTGTTCTGCTGCCCGCCGGCGTTCCCCGCTGTCTGCAGCACTGAGCGCATTTTTCAGATCCTGATTTTCTTTCAGCGCTCCTTCATACCGCGCGCTGAGGGTGCTCATGCTGTCCCGCCAGACAGATGACATTTCGCTGACCCTTTTACTGATGCCCTCATCCCGGCTGGCCATTGCATTATCATAGCGCGCCTGCAGAACCTGCAGGTCCTGCGTCAGGTGCTGATTTTGCTGAACGAGGCCCTCTATCCGCCCCTTCATTTCGGTCAGGGTGGTGACGTTCAGGGCTGCATAGGTACTGGCAGCCGCGACGGCCATCAGTCCAGCCGTGCCGATGAGCCACGCCGCCACCTTATTTTTCATGATCCCGTCAGGGATCCATTCGATAATATTCAGCATATCAGTGTGTCAGTACGGAGAGAAAAACGAACTATATCAGAGGTCTTCTGCAAACATAAATTCAGCTAATGAACAGTTTAAACTCTCAGCTTTTATGATTTGCTGTTGAGTCAGCAGCGATACCGTCAGGTCGAATCCGATCCCGTTTACCCGGGCTGCAGAATGTGCCTGCATCTTTGTTCATATTGGCTGTGGCTAGCGGTCATGATAAGCGCAAGACGCCATAACTGCAGTTTGAAGTCGAATGCGCTATTTCTGTGGATTCAGGCAATAAAAATGCCCCATTATTAAGACGATGCCTGGCCATTCACCACGAAATCCCCTGAGCTGCTCCCCGTTGATTAATACACCCTGATGTTAGTAATGAGTACGCCCCCGTGCTGGTTTTAAATTACTGCACGCTAATCATCAGGCGCGCACGCAGCATTGCCTCAATCCTGTCGGCAATCTTAGTGAACACATAGACAATTACCATGTAGAACACCACTGCAATCAGGAAGGCTTCGAGATAGTAGAAGCTCAGTGCCGCCGTTAGTTGTGCCTGAGCAAAGATATCAACTACTTCGATGGCAAATGCCAGCGAACGCGCTTTCATGATCACTATAAAAGCATTTGCCAGATCGGGGATCGCCGCCACGATAATTTGCGGGAACATCACCCGACGGAATCGCTGTCCGCCGCTAAAGCCAAGCGACAAAGCGGCGTCGGATTGTCCTCTGTCGAACGAGTTTAGCGCACCTTCCACACTTCAGCTTGAAATGCAGCGACGCGGGCACTCAGCGCCACAATGATGATCATCCAGTTCGACAGAGAGTGGGCGTTATCCGATCTGGGGCGAGCGCATGCCTCACTCACCGCATATCGCAGTGCCCTCGCCATTATTTTGCGTTCTGCTGCCTCCACGGAATTGAGCCTGAAAAGGCCCGGTTTGAAGACTAGGCTGACTACATCAGCCTCAACTACTCGGCATGCCTTTTCACGCGGCCAGCGCCACGCTCCAGCTTCGCCTGTCAGCAATCCGCCTCTGGTAAGACTTTCTGACAAATCTGGACCTTTGCCAGGTTAAACCTCTGCCCCGCTCCGGCACTCTGAGTTCTGCCCGGGGACTGGTTCCCCGCGTCGTAAAGCTGGCTAGCATTCCTGATGATGCGCAGTGGCAGTCTTTTCTTTTTACTGCCGCAGCTTCCCCGCTTAGTGACCGCCTGATGCTGGCGTTGACCGACTACGGCGCGCTGCGGCGGTCTGAAGATTGCGTTAAGTAATCGGCCCTAGCCAGGACTCGCCGGTGAACCGGTTTCATGAACATCTGCCATGGAAGGTCCAGCTTACCTTTGCCTGTACGTCAATACGATCTGAATGCGATTCTCACTTAGTTTTTGTTTGCTTCCGTTTTTACCCGATTGCTGAGATCCGCATCACTTTCATAAATAGCCGTCTCCCTTACGCTTGCGGGCGAAGCGGAGGAAAGCGCATGTTTTTGGAAGAAAGACGCAGCCAAATTTTGCAATGGCTGGATGAACACGAACGCGTCACGGTGAATGGACTTGCAAGCGAACTTGGTGTGACAAGGGAAACCATTCGCACTGATTTGAGTGCATTGGCGCAACAGGGTTTAGTACAACGCTGCTATGGCGGTGCGATTGCCTTACGCCGTAATCTGCAAGAAAAACTCATCAGCGAAAGCGGTAACTTCGAAGTTTTGCTTCAACGTCTGCAATCACGCAAAGCATCGGTTAAATCGTCGGGTAAGCAGGGGAAAGTCTGCATCCTTGGCGCATTTAACGTTGATATCGTAGCGAAAGTGGCGTGCTTTCCACAAAGTGGCGAGTCACTGATGGCGTTGGGAAGCACGCTGGGACCCGGCGGCAAAGGTGCCAATCAGGCAATGGCCGCCAGCTGTGCCGGTACACGAGTCCATTTTGTTGCCAAAGTAGGGACTGACCAGTTCAGCCAGTTTGCATTCGATCACCTTTCAGCCTCCGACATTCACTCTTTCCGCCTCTACCAGACAGATACCGAACCCACCGGCAGCGCCATCATTTACGTCTCGCAGGAAAATGGCGAGAACATGATTGCGATCTACTCGGGTGCGAATAAAACCGTAACAGATGAAGAGATTGCCGAGTTAACGCACGAGTTAATGGATGCCGACGTGATGTTGCTTCAACTGGAAAACAATTTCGAGGCTACACGCAGCGCCATCCGTCTCGCCCACACTCTGGGCGTCCGCGTCATTATGAATCCCGCACCGTTTTCAGTCGACGTGATGAGTTGTTTGCCGATGATTGATGTTCTCACGCCAAACGAAACAGAGGCTTCGCGCCTGTCTGGCATTGAAATCGTTGATCTCCCGAGTGCACGTGCGGCGGCGCAGGCCATTATTGCGCTGGGCGCAAGGAGACTAATCATCACCATGGGTTCTCGCGGTGCTCTGCTGTTTGATAACCAACAATTCCACCATATTCCGGCATTTCCGGCGCTGAGCGTAGATACCACTGGTGCAGGGGATGCTTTCAATGGCGCGCTGGCTGCGGCCCTGGCTCAGGGACAAAGTCTGGTGCAGGCCGCAACCTGGGCCTCTGCCTTTGCTTCACTGGCTGTTGAGCGAGAAGGAGCAAGCAATATGCCCGATCGTCAGCAGGTGCTTGCCAGACTTCAACAACGATAAAACAGACAACTAATCACAGCGGCCTTCCGCTGGCAGGAGAGATGATGAAAAAGATTGAAGGAATTGTTCCGGTCATGCTGACCCCGTTTACTGCTGATAACCAGATTGATTACCCCGGACTGGAGAAATTGATTGACTGGTATTTGCAAGAAGGTGTCGATGCACTATTCGCCGTCTGCCAGTCAAGCGAGATGCAATATCTCAGTCTGGACGAGCGTGTTGATCTGGCGCGCTTCGTGGTGGATAAGGTGCAGGGGCGTGTACCAGTGATTGCATCTGGCCACATCAGCGATGACTTGACCGCGCAAATCACCGAGCTGGAAGCCATGGCCAAAACGGGCATCGACGCGTTGGTGCTGGTTACCAATCATCTCGATCCGAAAAATCAAGGCAGTGAAGCCTTCTTTACCCATCTCAATGCGCTGCTGGTAGCGTTACCTGCCGACCTGCCGTTGGGACTTTACGAGTGCCCTGCACCTTATCGTCGTCTGTTAACTGATGAAGAATTCAGCTTCTGCGCCAACAGTGGTCGTTTCGCGGTGCTGAAAGATGTGAGCTGCGATCTGCCCACAGTGGAGCGTCGCGTCAAGCTGGCAGAAGGCACTCCGTTGGCGGTGATCAATGCTAATGCAGCCATTGCCTGGCCAGCGATGCAGGCGGGTTCCAAAGGGTTCAGCGGTGTCTTCACTAATTTCCATCCGGGTCTGTATCACTGGTTGTATCACCACGGGGTACAGCAACCGGAGAAAGCCCATGAACTGTCACTGTTCCTGTCATTAAGCGCCGTGACGGAAACTCTTGGCTATCCGAAAAACGCCAAAATTTATCATCAGCGCCTCGGCACGTTTGCCTCTGAGCACTGCCGTGTGAATAAAGACAACGTGCTGGAAAAATTCTGGGGATTGGGCGTACTACTCGATCAAATCCGGGATGGCAGCGCGCTGTGGCAGCCACGTGTAACCAAATAAAGCCTCTGCAGGGAGGATGCTTATCCTCCCACTGTACCTGAACACCCACTAACGATAACGATACGGGAAAACATCATGATTGTATGCGATCGACTGGACTGGCCGCGAGAGCGCCACGCTTTTCATCCCATAGTTGACCAGGCCATTCGCTGGATTGCGGATACCGATTTTAGCCAACTGGAGGCAGGAAAATACGATTTACTCCCCAATAATCAAATGTTCTGTCTGGTGCAGGAAATGGAGACCGAACCGGCGAGCGATCGTCGCGCGGAATCGCACTTTAACTATGTTGATATCCAATATTTACTGGAAGGACGTGAAAACATCGGTGTGGCGCGTGCCCATCCACAACATCTCATTACTGAAGATCTGCGCAGTGAGCGTGATGTGGTGTTTTATAAGGACACCATTGATGAATCGATGATTACGCTTACGCCCGGTCAATTTGCGCTGTTTTTCCCTCACGATGTGCATCGCCCATGCTGTGCAGCGCCAGACTTGCAGCGCATTCGTAAAGCGGTGATTAAAATTCATCTCGACTTGTTCGCCGCCCCGCAGGAGGTATCATGAAACCCTCCTCGCATACGATATCTGACGCTACTCTCGCGCCGACAACGGTAGTGGGCAAACTGCGCTGGGGCATTGTGCTCCTTTTGCTGCTGGCGGCTGTGGTTAACTATCTTGACCGCGCCAACCTCAGCATCGCTAACACCACAATTGCCGCTGAATTCGGCTTCTCACAAACCGAAATGGGTTTATTGCTCTCCGCGTTTCTCTGGCCCTACGCGCTGGCGAACCTGCCTGCTGGTTGGCTAGTCGATAAGTTTGGCCCAAGGAAAATGTTCTCTTGGGCGCTAGGATTATGGTCCACGTTTACCGTGCTGGCGGCATTTGTGAACAGTTACAGCTTTTTCTATGGCTTGCGTATGATGTTGGGCATCGCCGAATCGCCGTTTTTCACCTCGGGAATCAAGATTACTCATCGTTGGTTTGGTGATGAAGAGCGTGGTTTACCCACCGCGGTCATCAATACAGGATCACAAATTGCCAATGCGATTGCCCCACCGATTCTGACCATGTTGCTGCTAACCTTGGGCTGGCGGGGTATGTTTGTCGCCATTGGTTTAATGGGCATTCCTTTGCTGTTGGCATGGTGGAAGTTCTATCGCGATCCGAATGCGCGTGAAGATGCGCTATTGCATGCGGGCCATCAAGGTGTGGCTGCACCGGAAGAAAAAGCGCAGGCCAGTTGGGGCGCACTGTTCCGCCATAGCACCACGTGGTTTATGGTGATCGGTAACTTCTCCATCATGTTTACCATTTGGGTCTATCTCACCTGGCTGCCAGGTTACCTGGAAAAATCGCTTGGTTTCAGCCTCAAAGCGACAGGCTGGCTCGCCTCAATTCCTTTCTTCGCGGGTATCCTGGGCGTGCTGGTTGGTGGCATGTTGTCCGATCGCCTGGTGCGTCGCGGCGTAAGAGCGATTACCGCACGCAAGGTTCCGATTGTAACCGGCGCTGCCTTAGCTGCGTGCTTCGTGGCACCCATTCCGTTTGTAGATAGCACGCCACTGGCGATTGGCTTGCTGGCCATGGGTTACTTTTGCTCACAGATGCCACAGGGCGCACTCTGGACATTGGCTAGCGATATCGCACCAAAATCTCAGGTCGCCTCTCTGGGTGCGATTCAAAACTTTGGCGGCTTTCTTGGTGCCGCAATGGCACCCATTGTCACCGGCATTATACTTGATACCACCGGCAAATTTACTAATGTGTTCTTGCTGGGGGCGGGTTTGCTGATGCTGGGCGCATTGAGCTATGGCTTGTTTGTGCGTAAGCCACTTGCCGTGAAATAACTGAAGATGCCGTCCTCTGTCGATTAAATGGTCAATGTGAGCTGAATCGGGCTGGCATTAAACAAACTCTGACTTAACCGAGGATGTTATGGCGATAAAATTGATTGCTATCGATATGGACGGCACACTGCTCAACCCACAGCATGAGATCATAGCGGCAGTGAAATCAGCGATTAGCCGAGCGCGTGATAAGGGTGTCCATTGTGTTGGCGACCGGTCGTCCGTTCGTGGGTGTCGAGCGCTATCTGATGGAACCTGATATGCAGCAGCCCGGCCAATATTGCATTATCAATAACGGCGCGCTGGTGCACAGTCCGGATAACGACGACGTCGTAGCGAAAAGACTTTAAGCTTCGATGACATCTTCTACCAGGAACAGCTGGCGCGTGACCTCGGCGTGCATTATCAGGCATTCGATAAATCTTTCCTTCGCTTCAGTCCTGCCCGTCATCTTTCCACACTGGACACTCCGCTATTCCCACGGGGCGTCAACCTCCGGGTTATTAACGATCCGGTCAGGCTGAAGCTTATCTTGGCCAGCCTGAATCTGCGTCAGGAAGACCGGCTGAATGAAATACATTCCCCCCCTCGCTATGCTTCAGGCGATGGCCGTCCTCTGGACTCATGCGGGGCTGAGGAAGAGCTAACAGCTCCGGCTGATTACCGGATGTATCGCGCCGCAGGCAGACGATATTGTGAAGGAGGACGGCAGCGTCATCCGGGCAGGAACTTTGTGCTACCTGCATATCCCTGCAGGAAAAACCTCAAAAGCCTTTGTTAAACCGGTGGCGGCCGTAATGAAAAAAATACGTCGACATCTGGCTGGATGAGCGTTCGGCAGAACAGGCCATGCTCGCGGACGATCGGTCCGGTGAGAAAGTATGTATTCTGTTTCAATACTGCGGTAAACCTGCCGGCTGCGCCATCCTCATTCGTTGACCTCAGACATCAGCCCGAAACCGCTATCGGCCGAAACCCGCAAGGGTTCAGTGGTGCTTGCCGACTTGCCGGTAGAGTTCAAGCGCCAGCAGCCCCGTCTTCCACATCGTGAAACGAGAACCCAGCGACGCGTGATCGTCATTGTTCTGATAGCTACGGATTTCACTGAGCGTAACCGTCGCACGGGCCTCAGTGAGGATGAAATTGGCCACCAGCGTGCCGGCGATCGCAAGCCCCCGCTAGGTTTCTCAGCGCTTTCCATTACTCAACCTGGTTCAGAACTTTAGATCTACGCCGGTCACATTCGTCAGGCAGAACAAGGCAATAATGCCAATGCAAAATTGAGGCGAAACCCACCAGCTATGGCATCAGGGATGCCAGAACCACGCCCGAAGCTGGCGCAAAATCCGGCACCGTTGCCGCGCATCTATGTAGGATAAAGTTCAGAGAAGGCAGGCGTCTGGCAGCAATCGCATAACTATCAATCGCCGGACCGATCGGTGTGCAGGCTGTGGAAAGTGCCGCTGTGATTGCTGTTGTGGCTTTTACCGCCGCATGTCCCAAGCGTCAGTAGGGCATCAAAGGGTTGCAGAAGGCGTTAACCAGCTATCGTGACGGGATGCCTCTTACTTACCGATAATGCCGTAGTGCATTTCTGCGTATTTGAAAGTGGGAATAAAAGTAAGTTAGTTGCGCACGCTCGCCTGAGCGAGGCGTTTTATGGCGGCTGCGGGTGACTTGCGCGTGACAACCTTACATGGTGCGTCTACCTGTGAAGGGTCAGTATGCCTACACTCACTCCTTATAGTTTATATAAACTATAAGGAGTGGCAGTTCAGGTTTAAACATAAGCTATAGTGAGTTGATGTAAGCTATAGGGAGTGATGTAAGTTCTGCTATTTTGTAGCTGTGAAGCCGGCATGACATATAATTCATTTAAAATCAGAAAGATAAAATAAAATAAGAAAGACTCTGACTTGTCAGTCATAAGCTGTAGTGAGTAATCAGCTGCTCGTTATCACTACATAAGCTATAGTGAGTGAAAAAACGGTAATATGCGTTTTTTATAAACTGTAGTGAGTGATGACCTTCAGAGGAAGGGGGTATATAAACTATAGTGAGCAACCTCGACTCCTCAGCGCATAGATATAAGCTATAAGGAGTAAAAAGGCGTCTTTTACGGCCTAAACCTAAGCTGTAGTGAGTAAATTTTTTCCAAAAATTGATAAAATTCAGCCAGTTAGTAAAAGGCTGTACTTACAGCCTCATTGATTCTTTGCTCTCCGGAGAAGAAAACAACTCATCACAGCGTATGTGTTACTGAGACTTAAAAATCTTTTCCAGATCCTGAAGTGAAATACCGAGCTTATCAAGAAGTTCAATCTTTTCCTGCAGTTGCGGATCGAGCGACTCTTTTGTTTTCGTTGTTGCCTTCGGTGCTTCCAGCTGCTCCGTCTTGGGCGCTCTGAGCTTTGGATAGCGATTATGGACCTGGAAGTAGACGCTGCGTCCCTTCTGAACTTCGCTATAGTCCAGATAACCAATCTCTTTAAGCTGCTCCATCGCACGGCGCACTGTCTGGTTTTGCGAAAACACAGGAGAGCGCAGATTCAGCCTTTCGCGAAGCCGCGCCAGGGAGATAGGGGCCGGGTTTTTGGGAAGGCTTTCAATGTAGGTATAGAGTGCCTGAGCGGACTCACGGCGTTTAAGCGCGTTGATCGCCTTGAGCTGCAGTAACACCTTGTGATCAAACTCATAGAGCTCGAAAAGCTTCGGGTCAGCCTGCAGAATAACAATGTCTTTTTTGGTATCGTAAAAAGCAGACTGAACCAGATGTGTGATGTATTCTTTTGCGTCGTCGCCGCTTTTTGAAGAGAAAGAGATGGTGGTGCTGGCAATACGCTTCAGAGACGGGCTGATACGCTCTCTGAGCTGCTTTGAGGAGCGGCTTGAGGGGATGCCGCAGAGCTTGGCAAACTCTACAAATGAGAGCTGTACCTTGTCGCCAATTACCTTATCTTTGTGCTTTGCAAAGGAATGGATGATCCCGACCCAGGTCTTGAAATCGTTATCCATATCTAGGCGTGGGCCGACTATCTCAACCTTTTCATAACCTTCCGCTTTTGCAAGAGACAGGCGCGTCAACTCCTCGGTCGCATCAGTTGTTGAAGAGGTGTTTTTCTTGCTGTTTTTTAACGACTTAAGCGTAGGTACAAATACGCCCAGGCGCATCAGAGCCACCGGCTGCACAGTATTATTGGCATTCGGCGTCAGGGTTACGATTTCCCCGGATTTCGTGTCTTTTTCTTCAAAAAGCTTTGTTAAGTCAAGATTGTCGCTGGCCACAAGCGTTCCTGCACACGTTTCAGAGGATCGATGAGCATGATCAACCGATCCAGATTGTGAATTGTTAGATAACAACTCGCCAATGATCGAAGTAAACCTCTGACAGACAATCAGATTAGTTATCCACAATCAAAACGGGAAAATGAGCGGTAAACTCACTATAGCTTATGTGTTTTCCTAATTACAGCTTATATTTTACTTTCTATAGCTTATTGTGATCTCTGTATAGCTTATATTTTACTTGCTATAGCTTATGCGGACCCCCTTCAGGCTAGAGCTGGCGCGGGCTGCGGCGATCGGGGATCTCTTTGGGATCTATAAAGGATCTCATTAGGATCAATTTATTGGGATCTATCGCGTGGATAAGTGGATAACTATCATGTCCCCCCTGCTTAACAGGTAAACCCGCGCAATCATCAACGGGTCATTTACAGCCGATCCTGCTGCAGATTAACCGTCACTGTAGGCCGCTTTTAACCAGACTGTTTTTATGTACATATGAAAGCCTTGAAGTGCTATGGGTTATCACCCTCACTCTTTGAAAAGAAAAGTCATGAGGGACACCTCTGAAATTTTCTGACTGCTATTTTGCGCACAGTAACGGTTAATCAGACTTTCTCTCTTAAACGATCGCTCAGCAGTAATTTGATCGTAAGAGGAACAAAAATTATGCTCAGATGTAAAATCCCAGTTGTTAAGGTCTACAAAATGGTATGTGAAAAAAAAGTTTTGCTTTCTGCTTCTAAATGTCTGTTAATGAATAATATTTTTTATTTTGTTAGGCTTTTAAGTATACTTTTTGTACATGCCAATAAGATGTAGAAAGCAACGTTATCAGCGCGGTCATCACAACGATCGCAGAAGATTTGCCATCAAATTGTACGCTGAGACACCACAAATATCCCTTCTCCTATCGGTCAAGCCGTGGACAAGGAACAGTGGTTCCAGTTAACAGACCATATTGTGTCTTATGGGTGTGACGCCCTCAAAGTGGTCATTGTGAGTCCCGCAATCACCACTGCATGTTTGATCGATAATTCTCTATATCCTGAATGTTGATTATTAAGGGGCTAGGCCGATTGAGGTAGTTAACTCGGCTGTTAACGCCAGACCGTGCAGAAACATGATTTCTGGGATGGGAATTTCAGGTTGAAATTTTTCCAGATTGGCTAGAAATAACAGCAGGTTAGAGAGGTTTTTTGGTGGGTATCTAATAGAAAGGGGAGATACTCACTGGAGTGACTCCCCTTTTTTTCTCGCTGGATTGAAAATTATTTTGCGAGCATCTTTTCAATAACGGCTTTCACAGCATCATCGAGCTCTGCCTGCCAGGCAGCAGGAAGACGCGAAAACTCATACGTCACAAGGCGCTTTTCGGCGTCCGTTTTTTTCCGCGCAAACTGCTTTTTATCGCTGAATTCCGCTATTTTTTCGGTTACCACTTTTTTTGCATCACGTGCTGACTTAGGTTCTGCACTGGCAGCGCGAAAATAGCCAATAATTTTCGCCTTAACAGCCGGATCATCGTGCTCAGTGAGCGCATCATGCGCAATACGTTCACGCACGCCCTCTGCCAGTTCCTGGACACTGATTTGCCTGCTTGCCGCTTTCTCTGCAATATCAAGTAAGGTCTTATAGTCATTGATAGAGAGCTCGCTGACGGAGGGAAAGACCGCAATCACTTCATCTGGTACCGACGCCGCCTGGAAAGCACGCGTGACTTTTGCCGGAGACAGCCCCTCCGCTGCAGCAATGTCAGACTGATTCATATGCTCCGGGTACATTAGTTTCAGGCGGTTACCCAATTCACGCAGTGTGTGCTCTTTTGCCGTCTGAATGTCGATGGCCAGCTGGCGGGCGTCTGAAAGTGAAAGCTCGTCTTTCGTCACTAACACTTCAAATGGCATACCGCTGTAAAGGCATGCGGCCCTGCGGCGTGAACCGTCTAGGACTTCAATACGCCCGTCTACCTCACGGCCAATAGCCGGAAAGAACTGCTGCAGTTTAATGGTGCGTGAAATGTCGCTGACGGATTCTTCAGTTAAAAAGGCCTGATCGCGGCCGTTAATCGAGGCATCCACGTAAGTCTGCGTCTCGATGTCATCATGCAGAATCTTCGTTAGCGTAAACCGCGCTGTGGCAGCGGACTTAAGAGTAAAAGTGCGGGCACTTTCCGTTTCGCTCAGCATTTTGCTGAAGCTGGAGTTACCCAGGGTACGTCCCATTTTCTTCAGTTCTTTCATTATTGCATCCCTCTAACAAACTCAATCCGTTTAAACACGGCCTGAGTAAAGCGTTCGGCTTCACGTTTGGCATTTTTAAGGGCTTCTGAACTGCCCGGATAAGACTGTGGATCGGCACTGACAATGGTGTCGAACGTTTCTCCGCAGCGCTCAAACCCATCCAGTCGGGGAAGCGTGGCATCTAGGATGTAAGACGTAAACACGTCCCGGGCCAGCCCATGCGTCATCTCATGATCGCGTTTCGACGTCATTTTAGACATGAAGCCGATATTTCCTTTTATACGCGGTGTAATCCCCTCCTCTTCCAGCTGTTCCAGCATATCGGGTAAGCGGGTGAGATATTTCAGGGTTGAGTGGAAATCCACTTGCGCGGGCGGCGTTGGCGTGAGAAGCAGATCGCTTGCAGCAATGGCATTAAGCATGAATGCGTCAAGGTGAGGACCGGTGTCGACAAAGATGAAATCATAGTCGCTTCCCACCCTGTCGATAATGTTTCGGCGCAGGACTTCAGAAGGCAACACGCCGGGCAGATGTTCCTGAACCAGGCGATCCCACTGGCTGGCCACAAATCCATCATCAATAGAAGCCGGGATAATATCCACACCCGGAATAATGGTTGGCTTAATGATTTGTTCTCTGAGCTGTTGCGCATCAAGATCATTAAGCATGGCCTGAGCGGCGGTTTCGACAATCGACCCGATGCTGTTAGCCTGGTTAAGGAACATGGTGCTGGATGCCTGAGGATCCAGATCGATAACCAGATTGCGCAAATCATATTGCAGTAAGTCAGGGTGAACGCGTAACCCATGAGCAAGCGTCACCGTACTGACCGTTTTGGACACCCCACCCTTGAGGTTCACGACGAAAATCACAAACGGGCCTTCGCCCTTATGGATGTCACGGTATTTAGGCACTTTCCGGTGAGCGTAGATATCAACAACGTCCTGAACAGTCAGCGCGTAATGTTTCGCATTCCCGGCATCCTTTTTGCCAAATACATGCCCTTTTGATTCCATTTCTTCAATGGCCTGCTCAACAGCGCGGCGGCTGAGCTTAGGCAGATTGGCTACGGCATTACGCGTGAATGTCTGATAGAACTGATCAAGACCGAATTCCTGCCGCTTATCGATAATGTCATCACTCATGCTGCGCAACATAGCATTCGCTCTGCGCGCAGTTTCATCTACTCCACCGTAGTTACTTTTCATCATCCGCTCCGCTGACAATTATTTTAGCTAGTGTACACTTATGAATGTTTTGTACAATATTTTTCTGTTTTTAGCAAAAAGTTGTACTTGAGTGTTGCGTGGATTTATTGTCTCTTATACCGCTTTTACAGGGGGCTCAGGTGACATGCAGCGGGTGGAATGCCGCAAGCCCCCTGCCCTTTGCCTGTCTTGGATCTGACGTAAATTAGCCTGAAATAATAATGAAATTCCCATGCGGATTTCATTGTTAACTTTCTGATTTATAATATTTTTAGTTATTTATTTCAATGTGAAATTCCCAGCCGATTTACTGCCTACTCATGGTTTAATCAGGATTTTAACGCGATTGTCAGATGCGTGACACTCGCGATTTTAAGGCCACTACGGGCAAGCATTATGGGCAGTGAAAGTTAGCCTGGCGTTTATTCACCGCCAACAGGTTTCTGATTCCTGTATTCATACCCGGGCTTGTAGAATTCGTACAAGAAATGGAATGCTGTTTGGGACTTGACCCATCGTACTGGCCTGATTAATCGCAGCGAAGATAATCTGCAAGTGTTAGATTCGTGAACGCATCCATAGACACAGATTTAAAGGGGGGCTCGCTGAGGCGACCGCTCTGCCACTGTTGCCGCTGACTGAACAGCAGGGTCTGTAATCGTATGGCAATCAGGGTGTCACACAGTAAAGGAGAGAGTGATTGCCGTCAGGCTGCAGAAGAAGGCCTTGGAATAGCGCCTTTGAATTCACCCGTCACTTGCCAAATGCACCACTGAAAGTAGGGCTTCGCCCTGCCCTCTTTTATACAGGCAAAGGGATAGAAAGATTGAAAGTAATAATATCGACTCAGCTATCCTCTGAAAGGAGGACAGTCAGCTTCAGAGAAGTTCAGGCATCTTAATAGCTTTGTTGCGGACAGTTGAAAAAAATGGCAGGGAGTGGTTTAGTAAACGTTAATAATCATTCACCTTCACTGCATAAGGCCCGTAAATTTGTCGCTACAGTCTGCAGAGTGGTTCAGCCGCAATGGCGTGGAATGCTCACGCGTCAGTGCCTGTAATGCTGGCTTCCCAAAACATCTTCATGATGAATATGTCATCAGCGCCAACCTGACGGGGGTGGAGGAAATCTGGCTGGCAGGTAAAACCGCATACGTTAAAAGTGGGCAGGTGACTTTATATAATCCGGGGACCATTCAGGCGTCGCGTTTTGACAGTCAGTCCGTTGATTTTATCAGCGTGCACATGCCCCAAAGCGTCATGAAGCTTCTGGCTGATGAGGACAATATATGCAGCGACAGCCAGGCGCCAGTTCTACGAGAAGGCATTATCGAAAATAGGCGGCTGTTTAATGCGCTGTACCGGTTTGCAGCTTCCGCGCGCGAAGGTGAAGGGGCAAATGAAGAGCAGGAGCTGATGTTGCTGTGCGGCGAACTACTGGAGAGCCCGGCATTACTGCAGGGCAATGATGAACAAAGAATTAACGTTGTGATTGAATACCTGAGAGAAAATCTCAGCGTAAAACCCCAGCTTGCTAGGCTTGCGCAAATGGCGGGGCTGAGTAAATATCACCTTGTGCGTTTTTTTACCCGGCATACAGGTATGCCGCCCCTGCAGTACCACATGCAGCTTCGCCTGCATCATGCTCGTGACTTACTTCGCAGAAACGTTCATCCACTTGATGCAGCAATAATGCTGGGTTTTTACGATCAGAGTCATTTCATTAATGCCTTTCGCAAAGTAATGGGGACGACGCCCCATCACTATGCTTCGCAGGTCTGTTCAGGCTACCATAAATTCCCGGTATCCTGACACAATGACATAGAGCGCAAAATAGCTGAAGATAAGGGCCGAGGCGATGTAGGAATATTTAAGCAGCCGCTGACCAAGCATTCTGCCGCCGAAGCTCCCGACAAGGCAAAGCACGCATGTCCAGAACATACCTGCAATAAAGAACCCGCTCAGAAACCACGATGTGCCAGTCAGGCTATGATGGCCCATCCGGGAAATCAGCGCACCGCCCACGGTGGCAAACCACAAGATGGCTGTGGGCGAGGACATGGCTAGCACAACACCCCGCCCGAACTCCCGCAGGAGCGGGCGAGCCTGATGAGATTCGTTTACATTAAGTTCTGCTGCCTTTCGGTATGCAGCCACCAGCATTTTACCGGCGAACCATAACAGCAGGGCTCCACCGCCTATCCATAGCACCCAGCGAACCACTTCATACTGAAGCAGTACTGCCATTCCTGCTAGCGCCAGTAATGCATAGGCTAGGTCACCGACGCAGGTACCCATACCCAGCCAGAATCCATGGAAATACCCTCGCTGCATGGCAAGGGTAATCATTGCGATATTGGCAATGCCGATATCGAGACACAGCGATAAACTTAGCAAAAATCCGTTTGAGAATTCGATCATAATATAAAACCTTTAATCTTCTGGTCGTATTCAATCATGTCGACCGTTTTGCCAAGCCGATTGACCAGCATTGCAGCTTCTTCACGCTGATGATGCGGTGAATAACGTTGAAGGAACTCCACGGCTTTTCCTGTATCGCCCTGAAGAACAGAGTGAGTCATCGCACTGGCCAGCGCGGTTAAAGCAGGTTTAACCCTGGCAACATCTACTTCATAATGGGTTCCATTCCAGTACAGGCACTGATGTTCCGTCAGCCATTTAAGCTGAATATACGCTGCACCGGCATCGGGATAGTCGCAGGGACCACGACGCAGATACCGAAGCATCTCCAGCATAAATACTCTCAACTGGTGCGTTTCATCCAACTGCAATGCCTGACGGGAATCCTCAGTCAGGCACATCAGAAGGCCAAACACGTCAGCCAGCGCCTCCTGAATGACCATGGATCCCCACCGGTCCTGCTTGCTCAGGCTGCCGAACCTCATTTTTTCAATGACAATGGAATGTCCCAAATCGTGACCTCTGAACCACGCAATCAAGTGACGGGCACAGATGCTGCTTTCCGGAATAACATTCTGTTGCCAGCCGAGTAGAGAAGCCTGGGTTCGGGCGAAACGTTCGAACAGATTGATATACGTATTTGCAAACACGATGGTGCGTTTTTGAGGCGCGTACTTGACGCCCTCGTCTTCAGGGAAGAAATAAGCAAAGTGTTTTGGATAGCTGTTGGCTTCGCCGGCAATCGCAAACAGGTCAACGATTTTGTAACGGCAGCCGGGCAGGGCAATCAGCCGCTCATCAATTTGGCGCTGCAGCCAGGCCAGGTTATCTGAAAAAAATTCGTCCACCACATCGGAAACTTCCTGCAGTCCGTGATTGGGTAATCCAAACCATGCGGAATAATGCTGTGCCCTGGATTTTCCCACCCATGTCGACATATAACCAATACCCTGCACCAGCTCCTGTTCATCAAGACCGGCTATCTGCGGGAGCAGTTCGCCTGCGGTAAGGGGATCTGAAAGAACATCAGCGCGCAGTTGCAATGCTTTTCGGGTGTCCGGGTCAGTAAATTCCCGGGCGAGCTTAAAACAGATAATGCTGAGCTTTTCTTCAACGGACTGAAGCAATGTGGTGCCGGTTCGCGTGGCAACTGGATGGATATGATTTGCCGCATCGGCAAGCCGAGTAGCCTGATGGATAAGATCCAGCACAGCCGGAGAAAGTGAGTCTGGCAGAGGAATATTCATCATATGAATGTGATATGAATCAGCAGCAGGCCAGAATGGGGTCGTAAACATGAAATTCCCTTCCATAATGATTAACGAGACACTCACTTAACCAGTCCGCATGTTTTCGGTATTGGAAAGAATTGCGCTGTATCCTCAGATCAATTTAACGGGCAGGCATTCAGACAATAACAGTGTCTTGTTACTACTGAGAATGGACCTTATTAACCTCAAATTGAAGTCAGATATCGCCTGTCCGGCGGCGAATGCTTTTTCTTACATGAGAAGGGGAGGAAATATGTCAGACCTGACATTACGTCAGCAGAACGGTATTTTATTCATCATGGTTCCGAATGATGTGGCTGACCGGGCCGGCTGGACACCTGGCATACGGTTTAACGTCACCGTCGAGGGTGAGATAGTGTCACTGACACCTGCTTCGCGCCTGCCCCGCGGCCGTAAAACGCTGGCGCATCTGCTGTCCGGTATTGATCAGAGTGAGTTCAGCTATCTTAACGAAGAAAGTCACGACGGACTTAATGACGCGCCGCAGGGCAAAGAATCAATCTGAGGGTTCTGCGTGCAGGACATACATGGTGTTTAGCAGGCCGGGGCCTGACGCTTACCCTGAGCGCATTCAGTCGGCCTGATGCCCGACGTATTGCATTTATACGGCCTGCCGCCTGCTCGGGAATGAAAGCTTGGCTATAAACCATTTTGCTATGGTAGACAGAAGGCGGTATTGAAAAAATAGACTATGATATATATGATGTATAGACTGTAATATATAAAGGTGGACATGTGTGGCTCGTTGAAACCACGGATTTATTCGCGGAATGGCTCAAAGAGCAGGACAGGGCGATGCAGCTGGATGTGCTTGCCGCACTGAACCTTCTGAAGCAGGAAGGTCCGCATCTTGGTCGGCCCCATGTGGATACGCTTTACGGCTCAAAAATCCCGAACATGAAAGAACTGAGGGTGCAGAGCAACGGGCGGCCCGTAAGAGGGTTCTTTGTGTTTGATCCTATGCGTAAAGCCATTGTCCTATGTGCGGGTAATAAAGAAGGCGCAGATGAAAAGCGCTTCTACAAGACCATGATTAAAACAGCGGAAAATGAGTACCACCGACATCTGGACCGACTGAAACGGAGCGGGAAATGAAAACGCTTGATGACCTGATGGCTGATCTGACACCTGAAGAACTCACTCAGGTACATGAAAAAGTCGCGGCAATGCGACTTGATTCTCAGCTGTATAAACTGCGTGAGGCGTTGTCGAAAACACAAAAGCAGCAGGCTGAAGCCATGGGTATTGCACAGCCTTCCGTAGCGGCTATTGAAGGGCGCGGTGAAGATCTGAAAATTGCCACGCTCAAACGTTATGTTGAAGCCCTTGGCGGTCAGCTGACGATTGGAGTTAATATGCCTGGCGGCGAGCACGTCGATTTTACCCTCTGACTGATGCTGATATCTGGAAGGTGCGTTAGCGGAAATACGCCTGACGCATTTTTTCGACAAGTGCCGGTGAGCGCTGGCCCTGATAGTAACGCAAATCAAGGGTGTTATGCCCGGCTTCTGAGCCTGTTCGGTAGAAAATTTGCCATACAGGCCTCTCTGAAAAGAAAACAGGAGATATTCCGTTTGCTTGCCCGGCTATAATACGCGGGCAACTGAAATGTCATCCCAGCGCGTGGTCCATGCCGGCGAAAGCATCTCGCGTTTCATTTGCCACTCATTGCTGACACCCTGACGGGCAAACCACATGTGCCCCAGCCCGGACTGATTAATGCCGTCCAGCACCTTCATCAGCTGCGCGCTGTTTGCCTGCGGCTTATCCTCATCAAACAGGTTCAGCTGACTGACGCCGTTGGGCGTGAAGTCATCGAGCATTATGCCGGCCTTCGTATAGCGCCGCCCTTCAAGCCAGATGCGGTCGAGCGATCGCATCGCCACCCCGATCACGTCCCGCGTATCCTGCGAGGGTAGGGTGAGGTTCTCGCCGGCGCTGTTGCCGTAAAAGACTTCTCCCTGCGCATGCGGCGAGGTCCGGATAAAAACGCTGATGCGCCGGCAGAACTGGCGCTCATTTCTCAGCTTCTCCGCCGCCCGGGTGGCGTACTGACACAGCGCTTCCTGCATGGCCACTTTTGTCGTGATGCGCTCCCCTAAGGAGCGGCTGAAGACGATCTGCTGTTTCGCCGGCGCAAACCCTTCGAGGGGAATGCACGATTCCCCGTTGAGCTCTCGCACGGTGCGCTCGAGTACCACGCTGAAGTTTTTTCGGATGAGGGCAGGGGGCGTGCGCGCCAGCTGAAGAGCGTTTTCAATGCCCATCAGGTTGAGTCTTTTGCAGATGAATCGCCACGGCTTTAACAGACACCTCGGAGTCATTTAAGATGGCTTAAAGAGAGGTGCCCATGAGCGGTAAGCGTTATCCCGAAGAGTTTAAAATCGAAGCAGTCAAACAGGTTGTTGATCGCGGTAATTCTGTTTCCAGCGTTGCAACACGTCTCGATATCACCACCCACAGTCTTTACGCCTGGATAAAGAAGTACGGCCCGGACTCATCCACTAATAAAGAACAGTCAGATGCTCAGGCCGAGATCCGCCGACTCCAGAAAGAGCTGAAGCGGGTTACCGACGAGAGAGACATACTAAAAAAAGCCGCGGCGTACTTCGCAAAACTGTCCGACTGAGGTACGCCTTTATCCGCGACAACCGCCGTTGCTGGCCTGTTCGTTTGCTCTGTCGGGTTCTGGACGTCCATCCGAGTGGATTTTATGTCTGGCTTCAGCAGCCACATTCACAGCGTCACCAGGCAGACCAGATGCTGACCGGGCAGATCAAACAGTTCTGGCTTGCGTCTGGCTGCGTCTATGGTTATCGCAAGATCCATCTGGACCTGCGGGATAGCGGGCAGCAGTGCGGAGTGAACCGGGTCTGGCGGCTGATGAAGCGTGCCGGTATAAAAGCTCAGGTTGGGTACCGTAGCCCACGGGCACGTAAAGGCGAAGCCAGCATCGTGGTACCGAACAGGCTCCAGCGGCAGTTCAATCCGGACTCACCAGATGAGCGTTGGGTGACGGACATAACCTACATCCGAACTCACGAAGGCTGGCTGTATCTGGCCGTGGTGGTTGACCTGTTCTCCCGGAAAGTTGTCGGCTGGTCAATGCAACCCCGCATGACAAAAGAGATTGTCCTGAACGCATTATTAATGGTGGTGTGGAGGCGTAATCCTCAAAAACAGGTACTGGTTCATTCTGATCAGGGCAGTCAATACACGAGCCATGAGTGGCAATCGTTCCTGAAATCACACGGTCTGGAAGGCAGCATGAGTCGTCGCGGTAACTGTCACGACAACGCGGTTGCGGAAAGCTTTTTCCAGCTACTGAAACGCGAACGGATTAAGAAAAAGATCTACGGAACACGGGAAGAAGCCCGCAGTGATATTTTTGATTACATCGAAATGTTTTATAACAGTAAGCGTCGGCATGGCTCGAGCGATCAGATGCCACCAACTGAATACGAAAACAAATATTATCAACGGCTCGAAAGTGTCTAGATTATCCGTGGCGATTCATTACATGGCGCTTGAAAAGGCTCATAGCAGCAGTAATAAGAAAATGACTTTTGGTGAAAACAGAGATCTTAAAAACGTTGTCACCCCTCCAGTTGTGACTGGAAAAACTAAGCGTGTTAACGTCAATTTTGATGAGGAAAAGCACCTGAGATTCAAGGCTGCTTGCGCCAGAAAAGGTACTTCTATGACAGACGTCATCAACCATCTTGTTGATGACTGGCTTAAAGAAAACGAATAAAAGCGATCCCATGATTAATCTGCTGGCTATAAAGTTACAAGCCATTTGAGAAGATGTCAGGGGCACTGAATCTGAAGGTCATAATGAACAGACTGGTTACTTTAATTTTAGGATTTATGGGGCTTAGAAAGCTCGATGGCAAAGACAGCAAAAGCGCTGCTGAATGGGGCTTTCTCCTGAGTGCCCTGTTCATCGTGCCGCTCTTTTTCTTGCCGCACGCCAGCGAGCTGATCAAAATTGGCCTTCAGCTGCTGTGGGGGGGCTGCGTTTCGCGCGCGGCATTCATGGCCAACGACAGCTGGAAGCAAAACAAATCACGCTGAGCGATTGCAGCGTGATGGAGAGTCAATAATGTTAATGCATGAACTGTTTAAGCAGGTCCGCGGGCAGGGAAGGGTAATGACTACAATCACCCAGTCTGCAGATATGTTTAAAGGCAACGTTCGCCGGCGGCGTCCCGCGTTTGACGAGTGGGTCCGGAAGCTGCATCCTGGCGACAGACTGCCCCGGGGGTGTTACTTCAGGGACAAAAAACCGGGGCTTCCATTCTTACTCATGGATGAATTCTGGATTTATAACCAGTAAGGAGAGCAGCTCCCCGACCGAGACCCTGAAACGTCCGGAACATCCGTGGTATCTCAGAGCACCCGAGCAACGGGAATGTCGCTCCAGCGCGTTGTCCAGGCAGGAGATAACATCTCCCGCTTCATTTTCCATTCTGTATTCACGCCCTGACCCGCAAACCACAGGCTGCCGAGCCCGGACTGGTTGATGCCGTCCAGTACTTTCATCAGCTGCGCGCTGTTGGCCCGCGGCTTATCCTCATCGAACAGGTTCAGCTGACTGACGCCGTCTGGCGTGAAGTCATCGAGCATGATGCCGGCCTTCATGTAGCGTCGCCCTTCAAGCCAGATGCGGTCGAGCGATCGCATGGCCACCTCAATCACGTCGCGCGTATCCTGCGTGGGCAGGGTGAGATTCTCGCCGGCGCTGTTACCGTAGAAGACTTCTCCCTGCGCGTGCGGCGAGGTCTGGATAAAACGCTGATGCGCCGGCAGAACTGGCGCTCATTTCTCAGCTTCTCCGCCGCACGGGCGGCGTACTGACACAATGCTTCCTGCATGGCCACTTTTGTCGTAATGCGCTCACCAAAAGAGCGGCTGCAGACGATCTGCTGTTTCGCCGGCGCAAACTCCTCGAGGGGAATGCACGATTCCCCGTTGAGCTCGCGAACGGTGCGTTCAAGCACCACGCTGAAGTTTTTTCGGATGAGGGCAGGGTGCGCGCGCGCCAGCTGCAGGGCGTTTTCAATGCCCATCAGGTTAAGCCGCTTGCCGATGCGCCGGCCAACGCCCCATATCTCCTCTACGGGCTGGTTGTTCAGCAGCGTCGCGGTACGCTTCGTATTATCCGGCGTCAGTGCCAGTACCCCGCGGAACTGCGGCCACTCCTTGCTGGCCCACTGCGCCGACTTAGCCAGGGTTTTTGTCGGCCCCATGCCCACGCCGACGGTCAGACCGGTCGTGGCCAGCACGTGGGCGCGCAGGCGTCGGCCGAAGTGCTCAAAGTCCTCGCAGCCATCGATGCCGGTTAAATCGAGGAACATCTCGTCAATTGAGTACTGCTCAACCTTCGGTGTCATTTCCTCCAGTGCCATCATGACCCTGTTCGATAACGAGTGGTTTATGTGGAATGCAATTTAAACAAAAAAATGAGCGACTATACCTCATGGCCTGAAATCCAGAGCCTTACTTATTCAGACTTAAATTGCTGCAGTCATCCATGTCGACTGCGTCTGACTTAAGGACGTTTTGGCGTATCTGCCCGCGCAGCGCGTGGTGGTGCTGGCCGTTGCCGTAGCGGCTCAGGCCCCCTGGACGTTCAGTTCCCTGCGACCCGGCGTCTCGGTGCTGGTGATGCCGAACTCCAGCCCGCTGTCGCTCTGCACGAGTCCGGCGGTGCCGGAAAACATTCGCCGGGTGCTTCGCGAGGCCCACGCTGCGCTGGCAGGCTGAGGGCGCCAGCAGAATAATACTGACAGGTTTTCCGTCCGGTTCTATACTCACAGTACAGGGTGATGGCGTTCCACCTTTCCCAACCGCTCCGTTCCGGAGCTGATGACGCCTGATGTGACTCTTGATTTTCAGGAGGTGCGTCAGGCCGTCCATACTTTCCTCCCGGCCTGCGTACTTCCCTTTATGGGGAGAGACCCTTGATACACGTTTTTGGCCACATCAATCCTGACAGCGACGCTATCTGTACGGCCGTCGTCACCGCGCACTGGCTGACCGGGCGCGGCATGGACGCCCGCGCATGGCGTCTCGGCGAGGCTAACCGCGAAACCCGTTTTATTTTTGACGGCGCCGGACTCACGCTGCCGCCGCTGCTTGATATTCCTTTACAGGATGAACGGGTCTGGCTGGTCGATTTCACAGAGCCGGCGCAGGGGCCTGACGACCTGCTCCGGAGCAACGTTGTGGGCATCACTGACCACCACCGGCTGGGCGGGCTGATAACACAACTGCCGCCGGAGGTGCACATTCGCCCGACTGGCAGCAGCGCCACCCTGCTCTGGCTGCTGATGGACACTCAGGCGCGTCGCGCGCTGCCCCCGACGCTCGCCGTGCTTCTGCTGGGCGCACTCCTGAGTGACACCGTGAATCTTCGCTCGCCGACCACCACCGAAGACGATATCCGTTCGGCGACCGAACTGGGCGTGCTGTCCGGTGTAAACCGCAGAGCCTTCGCCCGTGACCTCCTCACCGCAAAAACAGACGTCACCGGCCTCAGCGCACAGCAGCTGCTGGACAGGGACCTCAAGGCCTTCGTCATTGCCGGCACCGACGTGCGCATTGCCCAGATTGAGGTCAGCTCACCGACACAGGTTGCCCCTGTGATGGACGACCTGCTCGCAGCCCTGGCGTATCTGGCAGACCAGTCGGGTGCCGGCCTGGCGGTGCTGATGCTGACCGACATTCGCGCCGGGTTTTCAACGCTTTACTTCGCCGGGCGGGAAAGCGTTAACGCCGCCTCCTGCTCCGTACCGGGCATGCTCAGCCGCAAAAAACAGCTTCTGCCGTGGCTTGAGTCCCGCCTTAACCAGAACGGGAGTTCATTATGACCTGCTACACCCACGCACTGATACTTGTGAATGATAAAGACGACGGCACCCTTCTGCTGAAACGGGCGGTCGCGCTGGCGCAGCCGCTCGGCATGAAAATTACCCTGGCGCACATCAGCGACGACTACCGGGAGATGAACTACGCGTCCGACAGCCTGTTGGACGACGTCGTGTCGGAGGAGGTGGTGAAGGCTAAAGCGTTTCTGAGCGAGCTGGCGGCTTCAGTGTCTGAGGCGGTCGATACGCGGGAACTGGTCACCATGCACCGTTTTGAGGACGTGGAGAGGTGCATCGCGGAGCTGGGCGTGGACCTCGTGCTTGCCGGGCACCGCAACCGCTTTATGGGAATGCTCACCTCCCGCTCGGCGGAATACATCAACCACCTTACGGTGGATGTGCTTATCACTCACCTGACTGACTGAACCGGGAGAAACACCATGCATTTTACACTGGATAACGTGACCGCCCGGGAAATTCTTGACTCGCGCGGCAACCCCACGGTTGAAGTCGAAGCCCGGACCGCGGACGGGATGATGGCGCGCGCCTCGGTGCCTTCCGGGGCCAGCACCGGGTCGCGCGAGGCCGCAGAGCGCCGCGACGATGACGCACACCGTTTTGGCGGCAAAGGCGTTCTGGATGCCGTCAGGGCGGTTAATACGGAAATCTGCCAGGCCGTGCGCGGCAGCGACGTGCGCGAACAGCGTCAGCTGGACAACATCATGCTGGCGCTGGATGGCACGGAGAACAAGAGTCGCCTGGGTGCCAATGCCATTCTGGGCGTGTCGCTGGCGGTGGCCCGGCTGGCGGCTCAGGCCTCGCACGAGCCGCTGTGGCGCTACCTGGGGGGCCTGCAGGCGAACCTGCTGCCCGTGCCGTGCATGAACATCATCAACGGCGGCGTGCACGCCCGCGGTCAGGGCGCGGACTTCCAGGAGTTTATGATAGCCCCGCACGGCGCGCCCACGCTGCGCGAGGCCGTACGTCAGGGCAGCGAGGTCTACCAGGCGCTGCGCCAGATCCTGCTGGACAAAAACCTCTCGGCGGCAGTGGGCGATGAAGGCGGCTTTGCGCCCGCCGTGTCGTCGAACCGCGACCCGCTGGCGTTTATCGTACAGGCGATTGAGAAGGCGGGATACCGGCCCGGAGAGGACATCAGCATCTGCATGGACCCCGCCTCAAGTGAGTTTTACGCTGACGGTCAGTATCATCTGCGCACCGAGGGCAGCGCGCTGAGCGCGGCGGAAATGACGGCGTACTACGGCGAGCTGATGGACCAGTTTCCGGTCATCCTGCTGGAAGACGGCCTGGCCGAGGACGACTGGGCGGGCTGGAAGCATCTGCACCAGCAGCTCGCGGGCCGGGCCGAGCTGGTTGGCGACGACCTTTTTGTCACCAACGTGAAGTACATCCAGCGCGGCATAGACGAAAACCTCGCCAGCGCCGCGCTGATTAAGCTCAATCAGATAGGCTCGCTCAGCGAAACGCTGGACGCCGTGGCGCTCTGCCAGCGGCACGGCTGGGGCGCGTTCATGTCCCACCGCAGCGGGGAAACGACGGACACGTTCCTTGCAGATTTGACGGTGGCACTGCGCGCGGGACACCTGAAAACCGGCGCGCCGTGCCGCGGCGAACGCGTGGAAAAGTACAACCAGCTGATGCGCATCGAGCAGGCGCTGGGTGACGATGCGCACTACGCGGGGCTTCATGCGTTTGTGCGCCGCACGTAATGCATCCGCCGGACGGTCCCCGTCCGGCACGGGAGCACTGCCTGTGGCACCTGCAACGCTGATCCTTTTGCGTCATGGCGAAAGCCAGTGGAACCGGGAAAACCTTTTTACCGGATGGACGGACGTGCCGCTGACGGACCGGGGGCGGCAGGAGGCCGACCGGGCCGGTGACGCGCTGCGGGCAGCGGGCCTGATGCCCGACCGGGTCTTCACCTCGGTGATGACGCGCTGTGTTCATACGGTCTGGCGGGTGCTGGACCGTCTTGACCGCAGCTGGACGCCCGTGGAAAAAAGCTGGCGGCTGAACGAGCGCCACTACGGTGCGCTGCAGGGGCTGAACAAGGACGCGGCTGCCCGGCTGATGGACGCAGAGACCGTGCGGCTCTGGCGCAAAAGCTTCAGCGGTATTCCGCCCGCGGACGCGGAGGCTCCGGCGCAGCTGCGTCGGGACCCGCGCTACCGCCGCGTTGCGCTGGCCGACCTGCCTGCAACGGAAAGCCTGGAAATGACCCTGCGTCGCGTCATGCCGTACTGGCACCACGTTGTGGTGCCACAGTTGCGCTGCGGAAGTACCGTTCTGATTGTGGCGCACGGCAACACGCTGTGCGCCCTGACCGCCTTTCTGGACGGCATGCCTCACGACAGCGTGGCTCAGTTGCATATCCCGACCGGCGTGCCGGCCGTATACCAGATGGATGAGGCCGCACAGGTCGTGTCCCGTTATGTTCTGAATATAAAAAAATAAACAGGAGTGAACGTGAATCAGCTTTTTGCCGTCATCACCGGCGGTGCTTTAGGGTGTGTAATCCGCTGGCAGCTGGGCGCACGCCTGAACGCGCTTTTTCCGGACCTGCCGCCGGGGACGCTGCTGGTCAACCTGCTGGGTGGATTTATCATCGGGGCGGCGCTGGCGTATTTTCTGCGCCATCCCGGCCTCGATCCGGCCTGGCGGCTGCTCATTACCACCGGGCTGTGTGGCGGAATGACGACATTCTCCACATTTTCAGCTGAGGTTTTTGCCCTGCTGCAGTCAGGCAGCTATGCCTGGGCAGCCGCCTCGGTGCTGATACACGTGCTGGGTTCGCTGGCCATGACGGCGGCCGGATTTTATATCATGACGCTGTGTGGTTAACCCGGACCGTACGGCCTATAATCCAGGGGAGACCTCAGTGCAGCGACCGCTGCACTGAGGTCAGACAGTTCAGTATACTGTTCAGAATCGCTCTCTGCAGGCCTGACCCGGCAGGGTTACGCCTGTAATGCTTCCCCTAAATCAGGGACACTGTCGAGACAGTGTTTCAGGTCTGCCTGTTCTGGTAAAGGTCCCAGCGATTGCCATAGAGGTCCTCAAACACGACAACCATTCCGTATTCTTCCTCCCGCGGCTCCTGACAGAAGTGGACGCCTTTTGCCTTCATAGCATTGTAATCGCGCCAGAAGTCGTCGGTCTGCAGAAACAGAAAAACCCGCCCGCCGCACTGGTTGCCGATAAAGCCTTCCTGCTGGTCATTCGACGCGCGGGCAAGAAGAATAGCACAGTCGCTGTCAGGGTCCGGCGTCACGACGACCCAGCGCTTACCCGGCTGCGGCGTGTCCTCAATCAGGGTAAAGCCCAGCTTATCGGTGTAGTACTCAATTGCACGATCGTAGTCATCGACAACGACAGCCACATACCCCATACATCGCTTCTGTTTTCTCATCTGCTGCTCCATCAGTTACGGCATAACGCCCACTATAATCAAATTTATATCAATACGACGTTCGGTCGTCTGTACTGATTCTGCACCGATACCCTCAGGCCGGACATTGTAGGCATCTGATCCGTCAGGATTGTGGCCCCAGTCTTGTGAGAGCATGCCCAACCTTTTCAGCATCCTGCTCCAGTATGGCTCTCTCATCGGGAGTGAGCGGAACCTCTTCGAGGTAACGCCGGATGGATGCTTTACTCTCCAGTATCAGCCCGCGCGCGCTGTCTTTAAGCAGGTTGAAATCGCAGCCGATGCAGGCCATCCGGTGCTGACAGCTGCTCCAGAAGGGATTGGTGCAGTATGAGTCACCCAAATCATAGTACGTCGCGGGGCCTGTCAGGCTGGCGGCTTTCGGATCGTGGTCAATGAGCACGCTTATCATGTGAGCAATCCTGTCTGCTTTTACGAATGAGGCAGCCAGTTGAGTCGGACGGATGCGGAGATAATGCATGGTGGATTGAGGCGTTGAGTGTCCCGTCCACTGCATCAGTTCGTACAGCGACATGCCCTGCGGCACGCTGGCCAGCGCGGTCACCGCAGAGGCCCGTCCCCGGTGGCTGGTTATGGTTCCGCCACTATCCTTTAAGGGTACGCCCGCTCGTGCACACAGCATCGGTATTACTGTGTTATTGAGAATGGTGCCGCCAGCAGGCTTACCGCGGTACTGAAACAGAAGCCGGACTTTCTCACCCGTCCGATCGTCGGCCAACATCGCCTGTTCTGCAGGGCGCTCATCCAGCCAGAGATCGACGTATTTTTTCACCACAACTGCTACCGGCTTAACAAAGGCTTTTGAGGTTTTCCCGGCAGGGATATGCAGGTAGCACAGCGTTCCGGCCGGGATAATGCTGCCGTCCTCCTTCACAATTTCATCCGCCTGCGGCGTGATGCATCCTGTCGTCAGACGGAGCAATTCGTTTTTCCGCAGCCCTGCATGGGTCCAGATAACGGCCATCGCCTGCAACATGGCCAGCGGATAATGTATTTCAGTGAGCAGGTCTTCCTGACGCAGATTGAGGCTTGCCCAGATGAGTTTAAGCCAGACCGGATCGTCGATCACCCGTGGATTGACCCCACGGCGGAACAGGGGGGTGTCGGGCGTGGAAAGATGACGGGAAGGGCTGAAGAGAAGCCGGCCCCAGCCCCAGTTTTCATAATCAATCATAAAACGACGCAGTGAATAGATAAAATGCGCCCGTGAATGCGGCATCATGGGCTCGCCGGAGCGAGCCGATTTTCTGGTACCCCTCTCCGTGCCAAGCTGAAGCTCATCCACGTTCATCCGGCCTACCGCCGCAATAAAGCTGGCGCAGGTTTCCATTGTCCAGTCTGCCGGTTCCCGCACCTGCGGATGCCCCTTTGCCAGCCAGAGGCCGCAGCGCAGAATAAAGCTGTACTGGTTTTCACGGGTGCGCGGCCTGAGAACCGACGTTTCGCGCCAGCGGCGGCACCAGTGTACCCAGGCCGGGTCGATTCCTTCGACAGGCTTTTCATACCATTGCGTGTAGTTTCTCATCCTCATCGGTGCGCTGAAAATACCCAGCGCGGCGAGTGCGTGTGAAACGCGACCGACATACCGGGAAGTCCCCGCGTCCATGCCGGACTGGACCTGGCAGAGCAGTTCCGGCGTAAATGACTCAAGCCGGGGATCCCTGTTCACGATCATCAGCGTGGCCAGTATGCCTGAGACATGATTTTTCTGGCTGGCCGGGGCATATCCCAGAGACGTCAGCGTATCGGTCAGCCGTTGCAGTTCATGGTGATAAAAAGCCTGGCCAAAGATGGCAGAGGCATAAAGTGCCGGTTTTCGGATATCGGGCAGGCTGAGCGGATCATGAAAATCCGCCAGATGCCAGGCAAAAGCGGCCATTAGCGGACGGCCCTCCCGGACTTCCCGGCACAGCGTCAGCCAGCGTTCCTGCGGCCAGCACCAGCAGGGCAGGCCGGTTACATGCATTTCGCGCAGCAACCTGGCTATCACCAGCCCGGCGATTTTGCTGCCACTTCCGCTTCCGGCGGCAATATCCGTCATCGGCCTGATGAGGTCTGGTACGGGATCCATGCGTAACATACCGGACCGGCTGTGGGAGCTGGCCAGCGCCACCTGTTCAGCGGAACTCAGTGACGTTTCAGGCCGGTATTCAGTCATGTCGAACGGACGCCAGTTGCATTCAATCGGTCTTTGAGTGCTCATGCTATTTCTCCGCGCTGAAAATGAGGTTCGCCATTCTGAGATCTGCCGTTTCAATCGCGCCCGCCATCCTGCCAGCAAGATCGCGGCCCGAAAGGTGGATATAAATCTGCGTAGTGGCCAGGTCGCGGTGTCCCGCATAGGTAGCCAGCTCGTGCAGCTTCCAGCCTGCGCGCGCCAGATGTGTGAGGCGCAGGTGGCGGAAGGTATGGGTTGAGATATCCGATAGCCCTGAAATCAGTGCCCATTCCCGTACCGTTTTGCTCCAGGTCCAGAATGAGAGCGGTGCGCCCTGATTACGATCCGACTCAGAACGAAACAGGGCACCTCTGATGATTCCTGCCCGCTTCATCTGCATAAGGTGGGCCGCCAGCACGGGTGCAACGGCCGGGCTGTAACAGACAATACGCTCACGCCGGTTCTTGGTGGTTTCTGCCCGGATGCGGATGAGCCGGTGTGCAAAGTCGATGTCTTCGATACTCAGTGAGGTAATTTCAGACCGCCGCAGCGCGCCGTAATAAGTCAATGCCAGCATCAGGCGGTCACGCAGCGGGGAAGCGGCGGCATGAAAGAGAAAAGACTGCCACTGCGTATCGTCAGGAATGCGCGGCAGGTTAACGACGCGGGGAACCAGCCCTCTGCCGGAATTCAGCATGCCGGGCGTGCCGGAGCGGGGCAGCGGATTGACGGTGCAGAGGTCCAGATACATGAGAAAGTCATACCAGAGACGGATCGCAGACAGGCGCAGCTGAAGCGTGGCGCTGGCCACGGGTAACGGCATGCCGGGCAGCTGAGGGCTGATGTAGGCGGCCAGATCTTCAAACCGGGCCTTTTCAGGGGCAATTCCGTTCTGGCTGCAGAACGTAAAATAATGGTGGAGGGCATTGCGGTAGGCTGTGAGCGTGGCCTGCGCGCGACCCAGATTTGATAAAAGCTTCAGCCAGCGCTCAGCCAGTAACAGAGCATGTTCATCCGGTGGAATCAGCATTGTGTTCTCCTCTGACAGCAATATCGCTGCTCAAAGTTTACTCACTCAATGTTGCATTCCACTTAACTTACTACAGGGCATAATTTGAGCTAAACACATGAATCTTTTCAGGATATCCCTCATTTTTGATCTGAAACCACGGTGCGGCCATCTTTATGCCGAGTTTTTTGGCAGCGGCGCTGCGCGCGATGACGCAGCCGTCGTTGTTGCTCAGCACCACCACCGGCCTGCCGCGCAGGTCAGGGCGGAAGAGCGCCTCGCAGCTGGCGTAAAAGGAGTTAACGTCGGCCAGACCAAACATGGGCATGATCACCTCCGGCGGGCACGGGTGCTGTTAAAGAACCAGGTCACGACGCCGAGCAGCTGCAGCTCCTCCGGGTAGATCACCGGGTAGGCCGGATTCATGGGCAGCAGCGCGAGCCTGGGCTGCAGCTGCAGACGCTTGACCGTAAACTCGCCGTTGACCTCGGCAATCACGATATCGCCGTGAGCGGCTTCCTCGGCCCGGTCAACAACCATGACGTCGCCGTCGCAGAGGCCCAGGTCACGCATGCTGTTGCCGCTGGCGCGCACGAAGAAAGTTGAGGCGCGCCGGCGGATGCACAGCTCATTCAGATCGAGCTCTTTCTCGACGTAATCCTGTGCAGGGGAGGGGAAGCCGGCGGCGCACGGATCGGCATAAAGCGGTACCCTGACCCTCGGCGTAAAAATGGGTGGCCAGAGCAGCGTCAGGCCGGCGGTATAGCTACCCGGGTTCATGATCTGCTGCCCCGGCCATGCTGCAGTGCGACTGCGAAAGAGCTGAGTAAATCGCGCATAAAATTCCTCCTGTTATTTTACTGTTTATATGTACAGTGTTATTGAGGCGGAATTATCTGGCAAGAGGGAGCGAAACGGGTTGGCGCCGAAGCGAAGCCATCTGACTGACCCGCCGGTGAATTTTTTATGAAGGTCAACCTGGCTGATACTGAGCGGCGCCACTATGCTCAGGTCAGGGCCGGCAGACGTGGAGAGGCGTTTCCGGTTATACTGTAACAGCCCGGCGCTCTGTGGCCGGGCTGGTTTTGTTGAAATGCAGAATAAGCGTAACGTGCGTAAGCAGTCCATGCCGGCATCGGTGATAAGCAGTCCATGCCGGCATCGGTGAAATGACGCTTCCTCGGCACGACTGTTCGTTCCTCGCGCTGCTGCGGTACGCCTCAGCCGTGACTGCGGCGAGCGTGGCGGGCTGGCAGTTAACGGCAGGTTTTTTTTCCGGACCCGTTGTGCAGGCCTGACGGACCGTTCTAATCTGGATGAAACTCCTCATCAGCTTCCGGGGCAATCTATGGATGGCCACACCTCTCCCGCCCGCTTTCTCGCTTATCTTCTGACGGAGCACGATATCTCCGTGACGCAGCTGTGTGACCGCTGCGGGCTGGACAGCGATATCGCCTGGGCTTTCCTGGCGGGGCGCCTGCCGGTGACGCAGACGCTGGCGGAGCAGCTGGGCACCGTATTTTATTCCCCCGGCTTCTGGCTCACCCGTCAGGCCATCTGGATGCGGGCCAGGTCAGCTGCTGACGCTCAGGCCGGTTGCGACGGGACACCACCGTGCTAAATTAACCGGTGCCGGTACGGGATTATATTCTCCGCCTTCACCAGGGGGTAAATAAACTGCAGCCCGTACCGGCACCCTGCATAAGCAGATGTCCGGACACTCTGTCAGCCATCGCCGGTGTTCCGGATAATGTCAGGCCCCTGGTTGTGAACGTTGCCGACCTTTGCCGCTACCGGATGCCATGTGAAGACGGACTCAGGTAGCGCGCCGTCACGCACAATTTCTGCCGCGCGCGCCGGCGAAGTGTCATGACTCAGCCACTCCCGGACCGCGTCGGCCTTCAGCACGAGAGGACGGCGATCGTGTATATCGACCATCCCCTGATTGCTGGCTGCGGTGACGATGACGAAACCCTCCAGCCCGTACTCCCGGTCAAAAGGCGGCTTCCCGATGGCCGCAAAAAAAAGCGGCTCTCTGTTTCGGTGATAAATGAAGTAGGGCTGTTTCCTGGCACCGCTTTTTTTCCACTCAAACCAGCCCGATGCCGGCACAATGGCCCGCCCGTGTTCCCACAGGGGCTTCGCCCTGTCGCAGCCGTTTCGCTGCGGGCATTGATGAGCGGCGGTTTATCCCACCACTCCGGACCGTAGCCCCAGTAAACAGGATCAAACTTCAGCTCGCCGTCACGCTCACTGAGCAACAGAACCTTAGTCCCCGGCGCCACGTTGTACCGGGCAATGGGTTCAGCATCCCGGGTCAGTTCTTCCGGGCCAATACCCAAAGCGTCAAAGTAGTCATCTCTGCTGCTGTACTGCGCAAATCGTCCACACATAAGCCCCTCCTGCTATTCAGCATAGGCGGTATACTTTTGTCCGGAGGGATTATCATGTCATAACCCTGCCGCCCGGCCCCGGGAAGAGCGCGATCGGATCAGCGTGGATTTAGCCGCGGCCGGTGTCGCGTACAAAGAACGCCTGAATCTGCCGGTGAACCCGGCAGAGGTAGAGCGTCAGCAGTCAGAAGCGTAGCGCGAGTATTACAGGGTTCGAATGACTATAACTGGCACTTAGCTGCCGGTCACGCAATGCCATGAGTACCACCTCAGCATCAGTGGCAATTTTTTTTGCCATGGTCAGGTAAAACGCAAACGGATAGCCAGGTGAATGCAAATACCCAGACGTCAGAGTAAAGCAGCCGCACAGTTTAAACGGCCATTCCTGCCCGGTTCATATGATCCGAAAATTTCATGACTCTGTTCAGAAAAGCGTGCCAAAAAATGGTTCTGACTGGACATCTGCCGCAGTAACCATGGGCCTGTCTGGCTATTTCTTTAGAAGTCAGAAAATAAAATCCAACGGGCTGCTATGCTCTGAACACGGTGAATCCCTCTGTGCGACGGGGCCAGGCTACACAGGTACAGCAGGAACAAAAGCGCGATTCAGGTGGTAGCCTTTCTGAATCACCGGGAGGCACCCGGCACCGTAACTTTTACTGAAGAATGAAGATGCGCTACGGAGGTGGCCATGCTCTGGATGGAACAGGGTCTGTATCTCAGGGTGGAAGAGCTGACCGGCGGGCCGCTGCCGCTGCCGCTGCTGAGAGGGTTCAGCCTCACGACGGCCTACCGGGCGCTGGGATGCTTTAACCCTTCGGAAACGTCTGACGCGTATTTCATTCTTTCCAATGACCGAGACGAGGTCTGGTTTATTTGTAACCGGCATCTGCGAACCGTTGTTATGCGCAATGACTGCACGGCATTCCGTTTGCCGCTCTCTTTTTTTGGCGGACATAACTTAACCGGCACCCTGCCGGCAGTACATCCCGGACTCAGCGATTAAACAGCATCCGGAGCAGAGCCGTCAGGTGTTCCGCCTCAGCCTCATCGCCGGAATCATCGAGGCGCGCTATCAACTTGAGGCATAAAGCGGTTCGCGTCAGCCGCCGCTCCTGTCGCAGGATCTCAACGGTGATGCGGCCCAGCAGCTCAATCTGGCAGGGGTGAGTGACCTGGCTGAAATAACCGGTCAATCCGGCTTCTTTTTCCGGCGGTAGTCCGTCCTGTCGCATCAAATACCCGTGCGTAGTGAATGAGGTCGGGCGCAAAGTAACCGATGTGAAGGCGCGTGTACAGCAGTAATCCTGCGGTGCGCTGTCTTTTAAACAGCACCATTCGTTTTTGCAGACAATTCAGCGACATAAATTAACGCTCAGGTTATCCGGGAGGCTCAGTGAACAGAAAAGTAACGGCGGATGACAGCATGCGCATTACCCTGCCCGATACCAGCTTCAGTCAGGTACTGAATCCGGAAGACACCAACCGGGCCGACACCCGCGCGTTTCTTGCCCGTGACGTGGAGCCGTTTACGCTGCCCGGGTTTGTGACGCCGTTCGGCTACGCCCTCTGGCAGAACAGAGCAGAGCGACAGTTCAGGCTGGTCACGCAGGAGCCCGGGCCGGAGACCGTGTATGCGGTGAGGCTGGAAGAAACTGAAGACTTCACCTCGCCGGAGCGCGCCTGCATACAGGTCATGGTCTGGCGCACCCGCCAGCCGCAGCACGAGGGGGCGGTGCACGGCCTTGCGCGCCGGTTCTTCTGCCATTTTCTGCATCGCTGGTCGATTATTATTACCGACAGCGCGCAGACGAACGCGGCAAAGGTGATGTGGGAGGGGATGGTGGCCTGGGCGCTGCGCGACCCGGAGCACTACGTGTACGTATGGGACGGCACGGGCGAGTCGGGCTGCCTCCACCCGGTGCGCAGCTGGCTGGCGTTCTGCGGCCACTGGGCCGCCTTCTGCTGGGGCGCGGAGCCTGAAAGCCACCTGCGGCGACGGGTTGTCATCAGCACGCACCCCCTGAACGCTGCGCAGAAGTAATACGAATGCGGCACGGCGCGCCAGCAGAACAACTCTCCACCCGGAGGGATGTCACGCGCCGTTCCGCTCACACAGCCTGGCGCATATCGCTGAAGTCGCAAGCGCGAGGGTCCGGCGTGCCCGTATTTCAGATTCAGCCACCCGGTAATGCGTGTCCGCCGTCATACCCCTGAAAAAAAGTGTCCTGAAGACAGGCAGTCCTGTACAGACGTGCCACACTATAACCGTCTGATATAAAGGACAACTCCTATCTGAGGAACACATCATGACATCAGTAAGACGCGGTGGAGCCGGAAACTTCGCGGCCGACCCGGCACGCGCCTCTGAGGCGGGCAGCAAGGGCGGCGCCGCCAGCGGCGGCAACTTCAAAAACTGCCCCGATCGCGCGCGCGAGGCCGGCCGTAAAGGCGGGCTTATCAGCCGGCGGGGCCCAAAACCTGAAGTTTAAATAAAACCACAAGGACGCGCGCCGGAAGTAAATTTTATCCCGGCGTGCTTAATTAGGGAATCTTTATTTCCTAATTATCTCTGATGTTGAAGAAGAATAACCACCCGGACTTATCCTCTGATTTTTCTTATACGCGGCGCATATTAGCAGTCAGTACCCTGCAGGCTATCCTCCCTGTTTTCAGGCTCTGTTAAATCCTCTTCTGAAATTAAATCCCGAAACACAGACATGCTCAGGCTGCACCTCAGGATGAAAACGATTTCAGACCACACATAAGGTTTATTCAGTATTTTCCGACAGTTACCTCTGATAACCTGTCAGGCATCTGAATTCAGGGTTTTTTTTATCGCTGTGCGGCTGAGCGTAATTCTGACTGACGGGATAATGCGCGGAAAGTATTTAAACGGAACCGGTTTTCAGTCCCTTAAGCGACTACACTGAAATACCGTAATAAGGCGTAGGGAGAGCAGAGCATGCCTGATAATAACCATGACCAGAACCAGATGATTATTGGCGAAGCGGCGGTTCATCTGGCGATGAATAATGCGGACATTACCGTTGGCTCGCTTATCCGCGAGCTGGCTGAGATGGCCGCCGCCGAGAAAAATCCTGCGCGCTGCGTGCAGATAAGAGGGGCGAAACGCTGGCTCCGCGGGTTTGAGTCATTACCGGGCAACCGGGACGAGCTGAGATGGATCACTGCAGCGGGCCGCGGCTTCAGGCACTGAAGACACCCCTCCGCCTGTCCGGGTGACACCGGGCAGGCTTCTTTCCTGTGCCCCGGCCCCTGAGCTGACCATGCTGTTCTGACCGCTGTACAACCCCTTCGTTAACCCGCTCATCATTCGCGCGCTGATACTCACCTAAGTTACTGTTAAGTAACATCTAGCACTTTTTGCACAAAAAGATAAGCTGTACAACAACACAATTGCTGTACAAGTTTGATTTGGTTGTATAACTTTACGGTCAGACAGAGCCGACTACATTTTAACCACCGAGAGGTTCACCATGCGTCAGAGCAATACGAGATTCCCGGATTCCGCCAGCGACATTGCGCACTACTTCAGCAAGGCATCGGCGCCGACCCAGCAGGAAACGCTGGGGCAGATTGTCGTTGAAATCCTGCGCGCAGGCAAGAACCTTAACCGTAAGGCCATCTGCACCAAGCTGCTGCGCCGCCTCGAAGTCGCATCCAGCCTGGAAGAAGAGCGTCATTACCAGACGCTTATTGGCATGCTCTTTGAGCGCTGAGTTACCCCGCCGTAATGAAGCGCCGACCGCTGCGTGCCTTCAGGACCGCCCGGAATGGCCGTCCTGCCATCCTGCCCGGAGGGGCATGAGCCGGAAGATGCGGGTATGAAGAATACAGATCTAACCTTAACGCGCCTCGCCGACGTTGTGCTGGGCGAAGCCGTCGTCGCACTGCTGAGCAGTGAAGATCACATCAGCGCAGACGGCGTGGCGAGACAGCTCCGCTCCATGAGCGGCGGCGAGACGAATCCGGTAAGGCGTGAAGCCATCGCCCTGGCGCTGGGCAAGGTGCAGAGTGAATTTGCACAGTCGCGCGAGAGCCGCGACGCAGACGTGCTGGCACTGAATGCTCCGAGCGGCCCGGTCAGCAACGTTAAGAAATGACAGTGACAGATATTCAGAAGCACTGATATCCGCACCCGCGGAGAGCGGCAGGACGCCCGCAGGACGCGGCCACCGGAGGGTGGCCGTTTTTATTTCAGGCATCAGCCTGGCCACCTTTGCCCGCAGGGCCTGACGGATAACACCATGCAGCTTAACGAACATCACACCACCACCGAAGCCGACATCATCCAGCACTTCCGCAGCGGCGGCGACGCGCTGGCCGCCGAGACCGCCGTACTGGACGCCGTCATCCGCGACATCGTTATTCACGGCAAAAAGGTCACCAGCAAAGCGATCATTCTTTATCTTATCGCCGAGCTCGAGAGCACTTCAGACGTGGTCGAGCTTGACGTGCTGCGCAGCGCGCTGGAAATCGTGGTGGGTAAAACGCCCGAAGACGAGGGCTTCTGAGGCTACTTCTGCTGCACAGCGTGCGCGGCGGCCAGCGCTGCCGGGGAGTCGAATCCCCCTTTTGAGGCCCACACGGAGCAGCTGACGGCGGCGGCGAGGGTAACGGCAATCCAGACTTTCACAGGCATCTCCCGGTTTAAACGATTTCACACTTCTCAGTGTGGCACGTCACCGTCATTACGCGCGCGGTGCACGTCAGAACGGGAGTAATCCGAAGGTCAGTGCATCTGCTGAGCCAGCAGCCTGACGGCGCGTTCGCAGCTTTCGCGCACGCCCGCCGCGCCGGCCGCTTCGCCCATGCCGTGCAGGGCGCTGGTAATTTCGTGAAGGGTAAGGTGCTGGTCCGGCTTAAGAAGGCGCGCCACGACCGTTCCGATAACGGCGTAGATATCTTCGGCGGTGGTGTCATCGTTCATATGACCTCCGTCCGTAAGGTGGATAAGTGTACAGTATATCAGAAAGGCGACCCCGGGGATACCGCAGCGCCCCGGGTGACCTTAGTGAAGCTTCTGCGCTGACAGACCGTCAGCGCCGGTCACCCCGGTCTTTTCACCGGTGCGAATCTGCATTTCCCGCCGGACTTCTTCAATAGCGCGCAGCCCCGCGCGAACGCGGTCTTCATCCGTTTCATGCTCAATAGCCGCGCGCAGGCGCTCCGTCAGCACGGCCCAGCTGATGGCGACGTCCTCGTCCAGCAGCGCCGTAACGGCCTCGCCAATCATGATGTCGGCCATTTTTTCTTCAAAGTCATTTTTCATGGGGTTATCCGGCAGCAGGTTTCGGGCGCAGAGCTTACCACAGCGCAGCGGGCCCGAACATGAACGGGGACTCTGTCATGCAGAAAACTTTTCCGACACAGCGTCAGGACGCGGCACGGTCGCGCTGTTATGAGGGGAACTTACTCCTGCGCCGGCATTTTCTTTCTCCGGCCGCGCTGCTTTGCCGCGGGCGGCGCGGCTTCCGCCACCGGAGAGGGCTTCTCCAGGCGGTACAGGCAGACGTCGCCGTGCTCCGCCAGGCTCGCCGGCCAGATCATGGCCGCGTTCCCGTCCTCCACATACAGCGCGCCCAGCGGCTGTACCACGGCCCAGGGCGCGCCCAGCGTGCGGCGCAGCTGCAGGATCTCCTGCGCCATCGCCACGGCCTCTGCGTCATGGCTGTCCGGATGACCGGCGATGTGGCTTAGCCTGTCTTCGCTGAGCATGGCTGCCTCTCCTGTGTGTTATTGCCTGTTGCACTGATAGCCCACCGGCAGATTGCCGGAGATCTCCCGCTGGCGCATGCTGCAGTTATCTCCGGTGCTGAGACAGGGGGCTTACGAAACCTTTACGCTTGATATCCCGCTGACGGCTTGCAGAGTCTGCAACCCTTTCTACACTGGGCGGACCAGTGAAAGAGTACCGTTTTTAAAACAATAAAAGGAAAAAAAATGATTTTAAGTGAGTTTATGCTGAAGGTGAACCGCTGGCCTCAGATGCATTTTACAGCAATTGAAAGCGAGCAGCGCGACGCCGGCATTGAGATTTACGCCATCGACTGCACAAACCAGACCAAAAGCCGGCTGCTGATTTACCGTACGCCGGACGCGCAGCACGCGGCGGCGATGATGACGCATTTCCGCACCTGGCTTGAAAAGGCCAACCGCGGCAGAACCCTGCGGCAGGAAAAGGCCGACGTGCCGGCGGCCGTCATGGCCGCGCAGCATCCGCCTCAGCAGGCCGCCGCCTGTTAATCATCCGGGGCCAGCGGGCCCCCTGTTCTGCACCTTGCCTCATACGGCCTCGCGGGTCTCCGGCCAGGCGACGGCCGCGCCCTCTGCGGTGAACAGCGCGCCCTGGAAATCAGTGACCCCGGCCGCCTCCAGCCACATCCACTCCTCCGGCTGCTCGATGCCTGCCGCGATGACGTTGATCTCCAGCGCTGAACAGCAGCGCAGCACCGCGTGCACCACCGCCTGACGGGGGCCGCTGCGGTGAATGTTGCGCACGATCCCGGCGCCGATGCGTACGCGGTCCGGCTGCACGTGCGCCAGCAGCGACAGCCCGGCTGAGCCGTCACCAAAGTTATCAATTGAGAGACTGATACCGGCCTGCTTCAGCTGCCGCACCGCTGCGGAAAATGCTTCCAGCTGAGAGATAACCTCCGTCTCGCTGACGCCCAGTATAATTTGCTGCGGCACCAGTCCGGCGCTGTCGATGGCGCTCACGAGCCGGCCCACGGCGTCCGGCAGCGCGACCAGCGTCATGGGCAGAATGCTGACGTACAGCATGATGTCGTCCGGGCACGACCTGCCGGCCCTGTTCAGCGCTCCGGTGACCGCCGCGAGATTGTGCTCGTACAGCGCCTCGCCGGAGAGCCCCGCCGGCGCGTCACCGGGCAGGGCCTCAAGGGCCGTGACCTCACGGCCGAGTGGGTCGATCACCGGGCGGAAGGTGACGCCCGCAGCGGGGGCTGGTGACCCGTTCTCGTCCGGCACAAAGTCCCAGTAGTCGGCGGGCAGGACCTCAAAATAGTTCTCTTTCTCCCGGGCTTCCACGAAGGTTCGCAGGAACTGCAGGCCGCGATCGTCATAGGTCAGGCGGTATTTAGACGTGCCGCGGTCAAGCACCGCCTGCAGCACGCTGCCGCTGTCGTGGTGGCGCAGGTCGAAGAGCTCCATGCCGTGATTGCCGAAGCGACGTGACGGTGAGTAGTCGCGCATCAGTTCAACCACGTTGTGGTGGCGCCGGTCGGCGCAGATGCGAGCGTAGATGTCCAGCACGCCCTCCTCCGGGCCCTCCAGGATCTGGAAGAAGTGCGTACCGTTAAACAGCAGGATGCCCGTTACCTGATGCCGGGCGTTCAGCAGGCTGGCCTTCTCCACCATGCCCGGCAGGATGCGGACGGGCACCTCATCGTCGAGGTGGCTCCGGTAAATTATGGTTGTAAGCATTTGAGGCTCCGTATTGCCGCAGATTGTCACGGGCACCTTAGCAGCCCGGCGCGCTTTCTCAAACCGCACCGGTAACGGGCAGGGTGACAGGCTGAATGAACGTCAGGGAGCGTCAGAAACGATAAATTCTTACGCGCGGAGCTCTCTCATCATAATTATTGAAATAAATTATTACGGAATAAGGGTTTTTCAGAATATCCTCCGGGCGCTTTCGTCGGCGGGGTCTACAGTGTGACGTGAGGCTGTCATCAACGTAAAACGGAGGTAGTAAATTTGTCTATTCAACACGACGGGAAAGGGCACGTCATTATTGGCGAAGCGGCACTGAGCCTGGCGCTGGGCGAAAAGGAAATAAGCGTGCAATCGCTTATTACCGAGCTCGGACACATGGCGGAGGCCGGTGGCAGCGATAACCGGCTCACTGAAATATCCGAAGCCAGAAGCTGGCTGAAGAGCTTTCACGAGCCGGAGCAGGCCGTCCGGCACGTGCCGTACCTGCAGACCCTTGCGGGCCTGAACGACGAGAAGAACTGACGCCAAAGGACGTAGTCCGGCTCTGGCCGGAAGACGACGATGAAGATGACCTCAGCGGTCGCGCTCAGGCGTGTACCGGCCGGAGAACCTGTCAGGGACGACACCCTCCGATAGTTCTGTTCTTAAACCGACACAGACATTTCCCCGCGATGTATTCAGGCATACAGTGGCTGTTTTGAATGAAAGGAAGCTGCTTCTGCCGACCGTGCGTGACCGACAGCAAGTCCCCCTTCAGATGCCGGGATCGTCTGGCGTATATCCCACGACCAGCTGAAGAAGTATGCGCAACGTTTCCTGCCTGCTCCCGTCCGTTTCATCCGTAATTTGTCTCATGATCTGCATGATTATGGTTTTGTTACTGATCGGTACTCCCTCTGCAAGGATGGTGCGGATGATGTCGTCCAGTGTCTCTTTTTCTGACTTAAACCGGTTACCGGTACCGGACAGGTAGGCCTGAATGTGTGCGACCGAATTCGTATTTCTCATGCTGTGAAGGTCCCTGGCTGAATGTGTGCTGCAACAGGCGATGGAAAAGAGGGTGACCGGCGTGCCCCGGCTGTGAAATACCCGCCTGATTAGTCAAGTATATGGCAGTAAACGAGGCGCGGAGCGGACAGCGTAAGAATCGGAAAAAAGCGGGGGAGGGTGGGCAATGCATGCGGAAAATCATTTATGTGGGTACAACAGCGGACTGAAGGCAGTCAACGTCCGTTGTGGGGAACTGGCTTTATTGTCACCCCTGCGTGCTGCTTAAATCGCGACAGAAATTAATTCCGTCCGTTATATAACCAGGCATACAGTGGCTGCTTTAACAGGGAAGGAAGTGAGATATGTGACAGTTTTATTATCTGCTCAGGATGGGGCAGCAGGACCCGCTTCACGTGAAAGGGTGCGTATGCCTCGAAGACCACCCGGAGCGACGGTTTCTGGGCTCGGCCATCAGTTACCGGCACGCGTATCAGATTGCGTCACAGCGCCTGAGCGTACGGGCCTCCATCTGCCGGCTGTGCGTAGACGACAGCATGACTGAGACGGGGGACTCCACGCTTTTGCCGGCCCCGTAACGGGTCGTTTTTACGCTTAAGTCACAGAACGGAAAATTCTTCACGTCAGATACCGTCACGGACCTAAACTTAACGTTACCCGATACCGGGTGACGGAGGTAACCATGGCTGACCGTAACGATAAAAATGTGAAGGATGGCAAAGACGCCGACCACAGCAAGCTGCCCGCGGGCAACAAAAAAGACACCAGGGACAGCGACACCATGAAGCAGAAGGGTGGGAAGTAGCCCCACGGGAGCTCTGCATGTCTGAACACCCGATGCCTGATGACGCCACGCCCCTGCCGGACGGGGTACCCGAGCCCGGTCACGAGGACGAGGTGCCGGGCGGCGACAGAGATATCCCGCCCGACCGGGGTGCCATCCCCCTTATTTAACCGCCTCCGGGCGGTTTTTTTTCGTACGTATTTATGCGCACCGCTTAAAGCGATACACTGTATATATCCCCAATAAGCGGAGCGCATCTGAAAAACGAACGTGAGATACAGGACCTGATGCACGAAGCCATCGGGCTGGCCATCAGGCAGATACTGCGCAGGGGCGAGTCAGTGAACCCGCACGAGCTCATCGGTACGCTCTGGCGCCTGAAGGAGTCCAGCGCCGATGTTACCCTGCGCGAGGCCTGCAACCGGGCCATCCGGCTGTTTGCGGGGAAAATGAACTGAAGGGTCCCTTACCCGGCTCCAGCCTCACACAGCCTGGCCGCCGGCGTCGTCCGGCGTGTGGGTCACGACCAGCTCCAGCACGTTGCGCAGCACCGCCTGCCGCTGCGCGTCCTGCTCGCGTTCAAGCTCGCGAATGACGTGCATGATGAGCGTTTTGTTGGTCAGCTTGCCGCCCGGGGCCAGAATCGCCTTAATGGCCGCCTCAAGCTCGCCACGCTCTGCCGCCAGCGCCTCGCCACAGTTCTGCAGGCGGTCGCGAATGACGGTTACGGAATTTGTGTTTTTCATGCTGTGAAGGTCCCTGCCGGCTCAACCTGAGCGGATGACGGCGCTGGAAAGAATGACGCGATTTTTGTTGTGTTGCCGGGTGAACTGCATCCGCAGCGCAGGCCTGGCGTCAGTATCATTATAGGAGGGGAGGCAGAAAAGCGCTTCGTTAACCGGGCTACTCTGTGTGACTCAGCATCCAGCTGAGCCTTTAATGCACAAAGCAGAGCGGGCGCCCGTCGCCCGCCTTAGTGGAGTAGTTATCTCATCTCATCGTCTTCATAAGCCTGCAGGCGAATGGTCGCCTCGCCGCCGCCACTGAGGTCTCCAGCATCGGAGAGCATCCAGCTCTGAGCCGCGCCGCCGCGGGCGCCCGCGGTGCGGAAATCACGCAGCCAGGCTATTGCCGCACTGATGCGGGCAATACGACTGCTGAGCTCCTCAGCTCTCAGCATAACGTTAAGCTCCGTCAGGAGAGAGTCAACGGTTATTTCCTGTTCACGCACGGCAAGATTGACAGCTGCTTCACCAATAACTGCGTGACCGGTCATGTCTTCGCTGTACAACACGTTTACACCTCGCTTAAATAATGAGAATGATGTTGACCACATCTTAATTATAGCAAATGGGATGGGATTAATTAAATTCCATCTGTCGTCATGACCTATAGATAAATAAGGTAAAATATAATGAACCTTTGTGGTTTGATATAAGTGACTGATGTGCGGCTGTTTATGGAAGTAATCTGATTATGTTTTCGTGTTATACGGATTTCGGGTGCGTTAGCTTCAGGTGTTCTTGTGTCAGACCATGCACGTAGAAATACTTTCACAAGGCTGGCAGGACCCGTCTGCCCGTATCAGGTTCACCATAAAACGTATCATGCTTATACAACTCTTCGGGCGCCTTAAGCTGGCAGGAGTGTATTCATCGCGCGGGGTATCCAGCAAATGATAATGAGCGATATCTTTAAGGGGTTCGTTTTAATTTTGAAGTGAGTCCTGACTGAAGAAAAGATGCCCGTCACTGCCTCTGATTCATACCGAAATATTATTCATAATTTAAACGAATATGTGTCCCTGGTGTGTGCCAGATATACCAGCACGATAGCGTGCCAGTTGCCCAGACAGTAAAATATTTCCGTTCTGACTCCTGTGAGCGGCATTATATTGCCGGTGTCCATTCTGCTGGAATTACTTTACGTTTTAACATAGCCCTCAGTTAATCACTTATACGGCGCAGGACTTTTCGATATTAACCATTATATAAAATTAAACGCCATCCAGGAACAGGCGTGGAGTTTGGCTGCCTCTTCCAGTTGGCTTTGCCACCGGATGTTCAACTGGTGCTCAGACGAACGTCGCGACTGAACGGAGCGGGCCAGTCAGTGCATTACTGCTGGAGTGAATAAGTCAGTCGCTGCGCTACGCCTCTATGCCGCTCCCCCTCCTTTGGCTGGAGACTGCGGGCTGTCCGCACTGTAGCCGGGAGCCCTGGCCAGACATCTTAGCCGCACGATGCGTCATAGATTGTTTCATTAGTAGAAATAAAATTATTTAGAAACTATAACTTTTCACCTAATGTGCAGATATTCCAGCGGTTCCCGGTACTTGTGAGAATTGTTCTGCTCATTGGCGCAATATCGATCCGCTGGAATGCACTCAATGGCGCATCCAGCAGACCCGTTATGATTGCGCGAATAACCGCTGCCGATGCAATCGCGCAGTGGTCCCCCTGCACACCCGCATTTCGTGAAAGCCATTCACTTGTGCGGGATATAATCGCAGCGATACTCTCGCCACCCGGCGGTGCGTCACACGACAGCCAGCGATGAAATGCTGCACTGTTATCCTTCATAATCTGCTTTACAGGCAGGCCCGCCCAGTGACCATAGTCAGGCTCCGCCAGATGAGCAACAACCTCTCCCCTTAGCCCTAATGCGGCGGCAGTCTGTCGGGCTGCAATCTCCGGAGCGAGCCATATTTTACTCCCGGCTCTGATATTTACCTTCATCTTGTTCAGGGCTGCACTTGCTGTCTCACTGAGCTCGTCATTCGCCGGAAAACGCGTGTAGCGGTTTGCCAGGGTTTCGCCCTGGCAGATAAGGTGCATCACCGCGTTCACGCTTCAGTCGCCTGCAGGCGCAAAACGAAGCCTGACTTTATTCAGGCTCTTTTCTGTCATCCAGCCAAACAAAAGTCCGGTTGTACACCACATGACCAGTTGCGTGCCGAAAGCACTTAACCGGAAGCGCCAGAGAACGTCTGCAGAGAAGCCTTCAGGTATTTCATTTACCGCCGGCATCAGCAGACAGGCCACAATCAGCATCGTGAGGCCAGCCAGGAAACCCCAGAGCGCTGCATTCCAGTTGCCCATATGTGTCCGGAGCTGATGCGCACTCCAGGCTGCCGTAAAAACAATCGCGGCTGAAACCAGCAGCATGATGAAGTAAAGCATCGTCCTGTAACCAATCGTAGCTGCATCACCCACCGCCGGCGGATTGGGCGGATATTTCAGCCCCGGCATCAGGCTCATAAACAGAAATCCCCCCAGCGACAGTATCAGCGCAAGCGCTCTTGCGCTGGATGGACCGGTACGCTGCCAGCATAGCGACCATACCAGCGCCAGTGCTCCACCCATTGCGGCGCTGAACAATATCATCCCGCTCAGCAGGCCCGCGCCGGACTGTGTATCGCGGGTGAAAACCTCGCCCCCGTCATCATGATTATGATGATGTTCACTATCACTGCTGGCATGCTTTGCGCTGAGCGTTTCTTCGAAGGCTATGGCTTTGTCAACCTGCGGCTCCCCCAGAAAATGGGCAAAACCAAAGGCAACGATACCCGCCAGCATTCCGGCGAACATTCCGTTCAACAACAGCTTTCCGGTCATGTGTCTGTCCTCAGTGGCAGGGAAATCCCAGCAGATGCCGGGCATCGTGGAAATACTCATGGATCTGATTGCCGGAGAAGACGGCAGTTGCCCCCTGCTCAGCACCGATAAAATAGACCGACAGTAGCACCATCAGGGTGATAAATGCGCTCCAGGGCAGGATTGCGCTGAGCGGAATAGGGGAGTGCTCTGAATGAATATTCTCAACAATGTGTTCCATAATTTGTCCTCATCTGGATGCAAAATCTTCAGGAATCAGTTCGTACAGTACCCGGGCTGACTGCCACGGGGACACGCTGCACCGGGTGGTGGTGAATATGCTCAGGCGGACAGCTTGCGCTGGTAAGCGTCACCGGCATGCCATGGGGAGTGTTAAGATATGCCTGACGCCATTCCTCTGTCCGGCTGCTTATCTCTGCCTCGCCGGTCATCTGCAGGGACATCAGCATCTTTTCCGTTGCGGCCACCCACTGGCGGTAATAGGCATCATTGACACTTTCATGCGCCAGCGCCGGGTGCGCTTTAATTTCTGCACTGAAAACATCGACCCAGGCCTTCCAGCTGAACAGCCCTGCCTTATGCATGCAGACGACCAGGGAAAAGACCTGCGCCTGCCAAGGGTGCTCAAACGGTGCGCTGCCTGCTCCAGGTTCACTCATCCTTACCGATGTTAAGGTACTCATAACGCCTCCAGATAATCGTCCCACAGGTCAATGCGCACAGTGTCCTTTGCCGGCGCGTTTTTGCCCCACAACTCTGTGGCGTCGAAGCTGACGCTGTAGACGTGCTGCGGATGATCGCCAAGGCCGTGTGCCACGGTGTCCGGGGTAATAAATACGCCGTGGTCAATGACAATCGTGCCGGTTTTTCCGCGTACATAGCGCGGGAGGCGGGTGTGGCCGGCTGGATTGATGTTTTTTGCCCTTACGCGGTCGCCCGCCCTGAAGCTCGCGGGAATGTCTGTCTCAACCCGGGCTGATGCTCCCGTCATGATGACGGCCTGCACCATTTCCTGGCGTAATACGGGGATATCAGCAGACACTTCTCCCGGCTGCTGGATGCCAGCCAGCTCTTCCGGGGTTATTACCCCCTTTTCAAGCAGCAACGTTTCGAAAGCGTGCATCCAGTGTTCGTAATAGCTTTCTTCAAGATAGTGCGCCGGGTTCATGCGCTCAATGGCATGTCGGAACATATCTACGTTAAAGTGGCCGCCGACAAACAGGGAGGCAAATAATGAAAAGGTGCGTCGCTCCCATTCGTGATGAAAAGGCGGTTCATTTTCTTCAGTAATGACGGCACCCATGCCGTGCATTCCGCCCAGGTCGTGTATTCCGTTCATCACACATCCTCCGTAATGTCTTTCAGAGCGTCGGGTTGCAGGGCAACACCGGTGCCTATCATGGCATCGCGCGTCACCAGCTTAGCGAGCTGCTCTTCACTCCAGCCTGCGGTGCCGGTTGGTCTCTCTGGCAGCACGAGATAGCGCAGTTCGGCGCTGCTGTCCCATACCCTTATTTCCTTTTCCTCGCTGATGTTCAGGCCAAACTCAGTCAGGACGCTTCGCGGCTCAATAACGATACGCGAGCGGTAAGGCGCGGACTTGTACCAGGCCGGCGGCAGGCCCAGCGTCGGCCAGGGGTAGCAGGAACACAGCGTACAGACGGTCACGTTATGAACGTCTGACGTGTTCTCAACCACCATCATGTCCTCGCCCTGTACGCCGGAAAAACCCAGCTCGGCAATAGCCTCGGTACCGTGTTCAAGCAGACGGGCCTTATAGTCAGGATCGGTCCAGGCCCTCGCCACCACGCGGGCGCCGTTTCGCGGCCCGATGCGGTGTTCGTAGGTGTCGATGAGTTCATCCAGCGCAACAGGGTCAACCAGCCCTTTCTCCGTCAGTAATGACTCCAGCGCTTTCACCCGTAGCGCAATCTCTGCCGGGGGCTCGGTGTGGTCGTGCTCATGGTCATGGTCATGTGCCATCGTTCTTCTCCGGGTGTTATTAAACGGTGTCGGACATTGCGGCCCGGTTATTACATCTGCTTCCAGTCGCCGCTGGCCTCAAACGCGGCGGCAGCCTGATAAATCGTGCTTTCAGCATAGTGACGGCCTACCAGCATCATGCCAACGGGCAGTCCCCCTGCCAGCCCGCAGGGCACAGACATGGCCGGATGACCGGTCACGTCAAGGGCCGCAGTATTGCCAATCATCTCAAACGCCCTGGAGATATATTCCGTTACCGAACAGTCAGATGATGGCAGGGGCGGAGCCGTAACCGGCACGGTAGGCATGACCAGCAGGTCGAAGTCACTCAGGGCGCGGTCGTAATCGGCGCGTGCACGACGGGCCAGATTCTGGGCTTTAGCGTAGTAACGGCCGTTGTAGCGCGAGAGGCCATACTGGCCGATGAGCATACAGATTTTGAGAGAGGGGGAGAGCGAGTCTGCGTTCGCACGCCATCCGGCATGTTTATCAAGCAAGGCAACATCATAGAGGCCCTCCCAGTTAAACCCCATGCCGTTGCCATGCATCATCTGCATCGTCAGGCCCTCGCAGCCGATGGGTGACCACAGCGCGGCGGCAAGCGTATGCCCCGGCACCGAGACCTCGCCTGCCTGTGCGCCGAGGCTTTTCAGGCGATCTATCGCCGCCCGGACTTTCTCCGCGACCGCTGGCTGAAGGTTAGGTAGCCCAAACCCCTCCGTCACAATCCCTATTTTTAGTCCACTGACTCCTTTCTCCAGCGCGGCGGTATAGTTACCGCTGCGCGGGCTGTACTGCCGCGGGTCCAAACCGTCAGGACCCGCCATGACTTCCAGCATCAGAGCGTTGTCACGCACACTGGCGGTAATGGGTCCGGCATGGTCGATAGTGGCCTCAATGGGCATAATACCGGTATAGGGGACCAGCCCGTGGGTGGGTTTCATTCCGTAGGTGCCGCAGAATGCGGAGGGAATACGGATAGAACCGCCCTGGTCGCAGCCCACTGCCATATCAACCTCACCCGCAGCAACCAGCGCGGCGCTGCCCGAAGAGGATCCTCCGGCACTGTGTCCCTGACGCCAGGGGTTGTGGACGGGCGCCGGATCGGAGGTATGACTGCCGCCGGAAAGGCAGAAATGTTCACAGGTGGCCTTACCCAGAATGGTTGCGCCGGCGTCCAGCAGGCGGCTTACCACGGTCGCATCGAAGGCGGGCATATGCCCCTCAAGCGAGGTGGCCCCGTTCATCATCGGGACGCCAGCCAGGGCGATGTTGTCCTTCAGCGCCACGGTTTTTCCCTTCAGCCTGCCATCGGGTGCTCCCGCTACCTCACTTTTGTAATACCAGGCGTTTAGTGGATTCTCAGTTCCTGCGGGGCTATGGCCTTTTCCGCGCGGATACTCAACCGGTGGAATTTCATCCGTTAAACCCTCTATCAGGTCATAGGCATCAAGGTTAGGCTGCATCAGGGAAAGATATTCAGCGGCTTCACTCTCAGAAAGAGTCAGATGAAGCTGGCGTGCAAGTTGCTGTAGCTGGCTGGCATCTGGGCGTTCAATGGCCATTCTCTGTTCCTCATGTAAGATATTAAAAGACTGATTTCCTGCTCTGAACATAACGCGGTCGACTCCCCATAACCTGGCTGAGAAGGACATTCAGCTGGTCAGGAAAGACACGTTCAGAAAACGCGGGCGTAGCGCAGGTTCAGACGGAAGTTTTCTTCTGCGCCATTCTCCACGCGCAGATCCCGCCCCAGCTGAATCTGGAACTGATCGCGTGGGGTGACAAATTTCGTGGTAGTCAGGCGGATATTCGTGGTCTGAGTCGGGTTATCCTGCTTCACACCATCAACGGTGGTTTCGCCCCCCCAGGTCTGGCCGAATCCCAGCCCAAAGGAGAGCGTCTGATCGGGCATATACCGCCCCATAATCTGTGCGGCCCAGGCGTTATCCTGTTCAAGTCGTGATGAACCGGGGCCATAGTCACTGTTGTTCCCGTACCAGATGCCATCGCCCACCACGTCCAGCGCCCAGTGTTCTGTAAAGAACTTCACCCATGCGGCCTGCAGATCCACTTTCCAGCGGTTTTCGCCCAGATTCAGGGGATCGTTATGGTCGTAACTACCCGAGGGCACGTACAGATAAGGTGAAAAACCAAAGATGTCGCCACCGTCGCTGAGCCTGACCTTCAGAGGAACGGTCAGTATCAGGTCTCCTGTGCCGCTGACTGAGCCAAGCGAAGCAGCCTCCCCACCGCCTGAAATTCGCCCAAACGGCAAAAGGAACTGCGGGTCCAGCGTTGCCGATTCACTAATCTGTACGGTGTGCAGCAGACGCAGCATGCCGATATCAGAGGTCAGGTTGTAATCAGAGCTGACTTTGTTACCGCGCGAGTGGGCCGAGCCGGTTGATGCGTGCTGGTAGTAAAGCAGTCCTACGGTCGTGCCGTCAGGAAACTGGCTGTAATCACCGGGCGCTACTTCCACCGCGAAAGCAGGCAAAGACGCGAGCATGAGCGCTGGCGCGCTGAAACGTAATGCGTGCATAAAACCCCCCAGAGTGTTGACGTTGTTGATTATTTTTTCTCAGCGCTTAGCGTCCCGCATCATCCCGGTTCCAGGATGGCAGTTGATGTATTCAAAGGTCTGAAAACGGGCGTCTGAAACGGAAACCTCATGGTAAAGCCGCAGCTTCTGCAGGCCGGTTACGACGCGGAAGAAGGTAGTGAAGATACGCAGATGGGTGGGGTGGGATTCGGCCCAGTGCTCAAGCCGGTCCAGAGAGCGCCAGAAGCCAATATCGTAGGCAATATCCAGCAGGTTTCCGTCACGGTCAACGTTGCGCACAAAGCGGTTGCTGTAGCAGCCGAGAGCGTGTCCCTCGTCACGCAGAAAATCCATGCCTGCCTGCAGCGGCGGCAGCATCTCATTGAAGTAAAGCTGGCGCTCCTGTTCATCGGCCTCTGCCCAGTCCTGGCCGGAGCGGATAAGCGTAATGTTGTCGTGACCCTGCACGACCACCCGACCTCCGGCTGCGGGATCGCCTGCCATGATGCGCAACTCGCCGTCAGGCCGCAGCCAGTCATTCTGTGAGGCCGGGATCCGGTCGCGCACCGATCCCCAGTAGCCGTGTTCCTGAATCTCACCGCTGAGGTTGTCCATAAGGGCCCCGACGCCCGGTAGGTCTTCTTTGAAGGCATACAGGGTTTCGAACTGCTCGGCGCGCGGTGCGATGATTTCCCGGAAATAGCCAAGCTCATCACTCAGACGTTCGTCTGATGACCACCAGTTTTCGATCTCTGGCAGGCGCAGCCAGCGGCAATAAGCTGACGGATCCCGCCAGTAGCCCACCACAATGAAGTTCCCGAATCCCTGGTTATCGACATGAAAGGTTATGTCATGGTGCTCCGGACCGTAATCCAGACTGAAGCTGTCGGCCATGTGCTGCATGGCTGATACCGCTTTCTGCCGATGCTTTTCATGAAACTGCACCCCCAGATAGGCCATGACGACCTGAGTCAGCTCTTTATCGGCCCGGCCGACAAACATCGGAAAAGGAGGTTCGTAATCATCATGAACCCGGCGGGACAGCGTGCGGGGGCATTTAAGGTGCTTGTCGATGGCTGATTCCATAAAACTCTCCGGTAAGTTTTTTCAGTGATGAATATTCCCAACACCGATACTAAGGAGATTTTTTCTGTCTACCTGGCTGAGCAGGACAATCAGCTGGTTGTTGCGGACACGCCGGCGATTGCGTTACTGCGGATTAAATCTGAACAGAATGGGTGCGGGTGTGCCCTGAATAAGTGCACCGGGGAGGCTGACACACTTCTGACAGCGTCGGTTAATGCCTGTAGTCTGGGGTGAAAGCATGGCGCGGAAATTGCTTACACTCAGGAACAACCATTAATTATCCGCCTGTTTATATGAGGTGTCGCTGTGAACAATCACTCCGCACTCCATGGAGAAATTCGGTATTCAACCGGAGAGGTTGCAGTCCATCAGCGCTTTGATTACTGGCATGACGTTATTCTTCGTCACTGTATTCCTTCAGATGGCAAGCCTCAGGCTGATGGCAGATTCAGTGGTGAGCTCGCGGTGCGTGAAATAGGGCTGGTAGATGTGTGCACCCTTAGTTCAACCCTGCACCACTGGGAAAGAAAGGCACATCATGTGCGCTCGGGGCCGGAGGATGACCTGTGGCTGGGCTATATTCAGGGGGGGTATGGTCAGCTTGAACAGGGCGGTCGCAGGACGAGTCTGTCAGCAGGAGACCTGGTGCTTTATGATGCGGCTCAGACCTTTCGGTTCAGCATTGGCGGAAACCATAATCATCTGATCCGTATTCCGCGTCACCTTCTCAAAGGGCAGGCTTCAGCCATGGAGCTGATGACCGCCACAATCCTTGATAAAAACCGCCCCGGTGTAACCCCACTCCGGGAAATAGTCTGCCTGGCCGCGAATAATTCCTTTCTGTCGTGTAACCCGGAAATGGCTGGGCGCTTTTCGCAGACGATACTGGACCTGCTGACGTTGAGTCTTGAACTTCAGAGCACAGACAAAGTCGCTTCTGAACGCGATTTGTACGCGAGAGTACGTAACTATATCAGTCGTAATCTGAAGAACCCTGAACTCAGTCTGGAAAGCATTGCGAAAGCACATCATGTGTCCGTCCGCACTGTAACGCGAGCTTTTGCCCGCCATCAGAAAACCCCGGCTGCTGTTATATGGCAGGAACGTCTGGTCGCCTGCAGAAACGCCCTTGGTCAGGGCGGTGCACGGAGTGTTTCAGAGATAGCCCTTGACCACGGTTTCTCTGATTTGACTCATTTCAGTCATGCATTCCGTAAGGCTTTCGGAGTAACGCCCAGCTCAGTAATGAAAGCGAACTTATGCGTGATTAACATGGGCGGATTTTCAGTGCATGGTAATACTGCTGAAGGCTAATTAACTGACCAGAAGTGTTATCGTGCGTCGATGCACCAAGCTTAGTTTTCTTCATATCTGCTGTTGAATGGGCAGAAATAGCGTCTATTTACTTCAGATATATTCATAGACATTCAGCCTTACATCAAAAGCCAGTGCAGCTTTTCATCCCTGAACGTATCCTGATTTGTCCATCAGGCGAAGGAAAAATACTTCCCCTACGGTGCGTTTATTCACTGTTCATAGTGAAATATCTTGGCGTTAAACACAACTGCACACCCGTTCCCCGCCGCGCGCGGGACATTCAGTCCGCTCCGGCGGCGCGTACGGCTTGCGCGTCTGCCCTTGTTTGCTCCGCTGGTCGCCCGTCTGTGTGGAGGTCACGGCACCACTACCGATGCCCCTTCATACTCAGGAGACATTACTATGTCTCGATTTATGCACGGCGACAGCGTACAGGTTACCGCCGACACCCGACAGAAAGCCGCTCAGCGCCCTGCACCAGCTGAGCGAAACCTTTACGCAGCCGGGCGCCATTGTGCTGGATCCGTTCGCCGGCAGCGGTTCGACCTACGTGGCCGCCGAGGAATGTGGGCGCCGCTGGATCGGTATTGAGCTGCTGAAGCAGTACCACGCCGCCGGCCTGCGACGCCTTTACGCCCGGCGCAGCGCGCGCGCCGCCTGACCATTACGGAGAAGAAAAACATGAGTACACAAACCCCTGAAAACGCGCTGGCCGACGACGTGGCAGACCTGGAAGAATCGCTGTATGAGTTTCATCTGCGGCTGCGCGACATGACAGCGCGCCACCTCTGGCACGGTGCCAGCCTGGAGCAGCGCATGACCGGCTTACTCACTGAGGGAATCGACAACGACCTGGTGGAACTCTACCGGCGCGCGGCGCAGATCCGGAAACACTATCGCTAGGGTGGTTAATAAATAACCAAAATACAAAAGCCCTGCCGGCGTACGGCAGGGCCAGTTTTATCCACAGGGTTCCGGCGCTGATATGCACGCCGGCTGTGGACAGGACTGAGAGGAAAAGGATGTTACTGCGCGCCGCTTTCATGCCGCCTGCGGCGGGGGAGGAAAAACGTGCGGTCTGCGGCCGGTGCCGTGACTTCACTTTAGCCCGGCCGCTGCGTGTTCAAGAGATCGCTTCGCTCGCCGTCCTCGCCCGTTCGCACTCGCTCCGGCGGGCTCACTCCCGTCGCGCCTCCGCTCATGCTTCGCGTCGCCGCCGTCCGTTATCCCGCCTCCCGCTCGCTTGCGCTGCGGCCTGCGGCGTCGCTCCTGAACACTCCGCTTTTCGCCGGGCTGTCATTCAGTCACGGCACAGGCCGGAACGGTTATCCACTCTGACTGCGGAGGTTTCTGATGAACACAGCACTGTACGCGCCCCAGCCGGCGCAAATCCTGGACGGTTACGTGAAAATGCGCTTTCTGCCGATGCTTTTTGCCGGCGATTTCATGCGCGCCGAACTCAATATATACCAGTATGCCGATCGTTTTCTCAGCGACTATGACGGCGGCGTATGGGAGTTCGCGCAGCTGCCCGGCGGCGGCGGCTTTATGAAGCCGGAAGGGGAGGCGCGCTGGCACTTTTCAAATCCGGGCAATTACAGCGAGCTGGACGTAAGCGCGGAGGCGGCGGGGATCATCATCACCGCGCTGGTTCTCAATTACCGGAGCTGGATGTATGACCGCCACGATGAGGAAGAACTCTGTGCGCACTACTGCGAGCGCCACCGGCAGCTGATGAACTACGCCGGTGAGCATCACGAAGCTGACGCCATTTTCCGCGCGCTGGACTGATTAACTACGCGGGCGGCTTTGCCGCCCGCTGAGGATAAAAGACATGATGCACGGCACTGTAAAAGAGATCAGCACGCGCCTGACTGAGTTGTTTGATGAAGAAAACCCGCTTTCAGTATTGATCTGGAGGATGGATGACGTGATGAACGCAGCGGAGTGTATGGATATCACGGAAAGAGAGGCCGGCCGGGTACTGTCGTTTATTGCCGACGAAGGTGATCACCGCCGGTACGGTATCGGCCGGGAGGCGGTAAGGGACATGCTGAATAACCTGCGTGAAGAAGAACGGGAGGAAATGCGCGAAGTAAGCGTGCCTGCCGGCGCGCTGGCGGCGGTGCTGAGTGTGGCAGAAGATTTTATGCGGTTAAAAGATGCTCAGGCCGGGCCTGGTGCCGGTCCCGTCACTGGCCGGTCGAAAACGAGGCAATGAAAACGGTTATGACAGTACTGGCCAGATAAACGTGACAGGCCATGAATGTGCTGAGCAGTGAGCGCAGCGGGGGGCCGAAAGGGGGGCCCGCGTCCGGCAGCGGACCCGGCTGAGCGCGCGTAAACCCCCCTGGCCGCCTGCGGCGACCGCTCCGCCGCCATTACTGGTCAGCTTGATATGAAATGACAGACAGATCTTTCACATGTGACTGATTTTAATCGATGAAATCAGTTCGCTGTCAGTCAACAGCAACAGCAACAGCAACAGCAACAGCAACAGCAAAAGCAACAGCAAAAGCCGGGGCCACCTTCGGCTTCCCGGCAAGCCGGGTCGTCCAGCCCTATGTCGCTAAGCGGCAAAGCCGCCAAGCGCCACCGAACCCCTGCGGGTTTCGGCCGCGAGCGGTTTCGGGCTGATGTCCAGGGTCAACGGCTGCAGACGGCTGCGCCGTCGCGTTCACTGGCCATATAAAGCCGTGGCCGCTGAGGACCGGACCGGCAAAGCCGTCCGGGGTGTGTTCTTGCCGTTTTCGCGCGCGGCGGACCTGCTCCGGTCAGTCCAGGCGCGGAGGGCCGTTCGTAGCACCGCCGGTTCAGGCAGAAAGGGGTGAAGTGCACGCCGCCAAAAACTTTTTGCCTGGTGCCGCAAAAACTTTTCGTCGTCGCCCCTTTATGCCCTCTCTTCGTCGTTGCTCCTTTGCCCTTCGCCGCGACTGGATCGACCGAAACATGACAACCCACCTGAGCAGGAAAAATGCCATGAACACACACAACGTCAACGTCAAAACCGCCACGCCAGAATCTCCCAAAACATGGGGGAACGGCCATGCGATGCACGTGGCAAACGTGCACTGAAACCGGCAATGACACACCGGAAACTGACTAAAGGAGCGACACGATGAAAGAACCGTATACCGCCGCCGCGCTGGCGGCCACGCAGTCAGAAATCCCGGGCCTGACGCCGGGCCTGGCAGAAAGTCTGGCGACCCTGACGGAGCTGGGAAAGCACCGCCTCAGCGCCCGCGAGGAGCACGAGCACCTGCGGCTCACGCTACACGACATGGCGCAGCAGATTGCCGATACCGTGCAGGACAGCGCACTGCCGCTGTCCTCGTTTCGCGCGTGGATTGTGGCGAGCCATATCGTGCACGCGCAGTTCGGCAGCCGGGGCGAGGTGATCTGGGGGCGGGCGAGCGGCGCACTGGCGGCACGCCTGACGGATATCAGCCTCCGCATGGAGCCCGACGACACACAGACGTAAAAAAGGCAGGGTTGCCCCTGCCTTCTCAACGGTCGCCAGACGCAACTGGCGACCTCATCAAAACCCTGACTCAGGAGAGTTATATGAATTTTGACCCGCAAATCGTCGCACAGGCGCAGGCGTTTGTAAAAAGCTTTAACAGCGGTCGCGGCGTGCGCGTCCCGAAAATGACGTTCAGCAGCTGGCCGCACTTCATGCGCGCCGTGCGTCAGCAGCTGGAGGTACAGTCATGAGCGTGCAAAACACACTGTCCCCGGACGCGGCGCAGCAAAAAGTGACGCAGGCCGACATCACGCGTGCGCTGGGCGATTTCTGCTTTATCCGCCTGGACAACGGCGACGAAGCCTTTTATTACAACGGATTCTGGCTCACCGGTGCGGATGGCGAGAGTAACGAACCGTCGGTGCTGGGGCTCGCACAGCGCACCGCCCGGGCGGGCAACAAGCATCTGCGCTGCGTCGAGCTGCCGGTGCCGGAGGACAAAGAGTGGTGCTGGGATGACGTGGTCACAGAACTGGCGCGCTGCGCCGTCACGCGCGAGCTGCGCGGCGAGCTGATTGTGACCGGCAGCGAAACCCGATACGGGAGGGGTATCCACATCGGCAACGATCCGCTGCTGAGCGGCATTAACAGCAACCTGTGGTTCCCGCTCAACCCGGCGGAGGACTGGTTTACGGGCATCGAGCGCGTGCTGATGATGAACGGCGTGGCGGAGAACGTGGTGCGCATTGAATCGCTGCGCGACTGCGCGGCGTACCATGACTGGAAGGTGGTCTATAACCGGAAGGTCACAGACTAGAACGAAAAAAGGCAGGGGAGGAGACCCCCCTGCCTGATTCCACCGCCCGCTACGGCAGTGCCGGGCGGTTTTACAGCTGACTTTGGGGGAACTTCCGGTGTTCCCGATGAAAACTATAGCACTGGCCATCTTTAAGTGGCAAAACACCTGCAGAACATTTTAATTTCAATGATGCCTGACCGCGCAGCGCGCGAGGAGACGATGATGAGTTTTTTGATGCTGGGTTCCCTGCTGAGCCTGAGTTATGCGCTGGCCTTCCGGTTCGTGGTGCCGGGCGATATAAGCCAGACATACTGGTGCGGCTACGCGATGTGCTTCGTGCTGGCGCGCCTGCTGGCCTCAAAGCACCCACAGCCCGCAGGTGACTGGGCAGTGATTAAACTCCTTGCGCTGACCGTTCCGGTGGGCGGCGTGTTTCTGTGCGTGTGGGGCGCAATGAACCTGCTGGCTGACCCGGCGGCGGGCGGACCGGCAGGCGCTGACATGCTGTACTCTGCATCCCACGGGCTGCTGCTGCCGCTTTTGGCCATGATAATGGGTGCGGCCATCGTGGCGGTTTCGCTGTACCGCATCAGGACGCGCGCGCAGGGATAAACCCCACGGCTAAGCCGGTAAAAAACCCTGTGCTGACGCACCGGCTTTCTTCCGTCGCGTGCGCTTACTCATGTGAGACAGACATCGGGCTGTCCTGCTCTCTTTGCTCCTGCTGCTGTGCTTCTGCCATTTCCCTCCT